>NZ_JAAVUT010000020.1 GCF_018449575.1 Sodalis sp. dw_96
GACGTGACCGATGGTGCCGACGTTAACGTGCGGTTTTGTACGTTGAAACTTTTCTTTAGACACGGCTATATTCCTTACTCTTATGCTCTCACCCGAGGCGAGAGCACGGGATAATAATTTTAAACCCTAAAACTTATTTAGCTTTACGGGCTTCGATAATGGCCTGAGCAACGTTGTTCGGTGCCTCATTGTACTTCAGGAACTCCATGGAGTAAGAAGCACGGCCCTGAGTCTGTGAACGCAGATCTGTAGCATAACCAAACATTTCAGACAAGGGGACCTGCGCACGAACCGTTTTGCCGGTCGCAGTATCTTCCATGCCGTCGATCATACCGCGACGACGGTTCAGGTCACCGATCACGTCACCCATATAGTCTTCAGGCGTTTCAACTTCGACTTTCATGATAGGTTCCAGCAGAACCGGTTTGGCTTTCATGAAGCCTTCTTTAAACGCCATGGAGCCGGCAATCTTAAACGCCATTTCCGAGGAGTCGACTTCGTGGTAAGAACCATCGAAAGCCGCGACACGGACATCCACAATCGGATAACCGGCCAAAACGCCGTTCTTCAGCTGCTCCTGCACGCCTTTATCCACCGCGGGGACGTATTCTTTTGGAACAACGCCGCCAACGATTTCATTAAGGAATTCGTAGCCTTTACCACCGGGCTCCATCGGTTCGATACGCAGCCAGATATGACCGAACTGGCCGCGACCGCCGGACTGACGAACAAACTTGCCTTCTTGTTCTACAGTATTGCGGATCGTTTCACGATAAGCCACCTGCGGTTTGCCGACGTTAGCTTCAACATTGAATTCCCGACGCATACGGTCAACAAGGATTTCAAGATGCAACTCGCCCATCCCGGCGATGATGGTCTGACCGGATTCTTCATCGGTCCAGACACGGAAAGACGGGTCTTCCTGCGCCAGACGCCCCAATGCCAGACCCATTTTTTCCTGGTCGGCTTTGGTTTTCGGTTCAACGGCAACGGAGATAACCGGTTCCGG
The DNA here is from genome assembly GCF_018449575.1 of Sodalis sp. dw_96. Classification (GTDB taxonomy): domain Bacteria; phylum Pseudomonadota; class Gammaproteobacteria; order Enterobacterales; family Enterobacteriaceae; genus Acerihabitans. The sequence continues at coordinate 1,010 of NZ_JAAVUT010000020.1, forward strand.
AAACTCCATACGCTCCAGGATAATCGGTGCGCTTTGATCGCACAGTGTATCGCCGGTGGTGACGTCTTTCAAACCGATTGCCGCGGCGATATCGCCCGCGCGAACTTCTTTGATTTCTTCACGTTTGTTGGCGTGCATCTGCACGATACGGCCGAAACGCTCGCGTTTGTCTTTAACGGAGTTCAGCACGGTATCGCCGGAATTAACCACCCCGGAATAAACGCGGAAGAAAGTCAGGTTACCCACAAACGGGTCGGTGGCGATTTTAAACGCCAGCGCCGAGAACGGCTCTGAATCGCTGGAATGGCGTTCCGCATGAGTCTCGCCGTCTTCCAGCACGCCATTGATGGCCTGAACATCGGTAGGCGCGGGCAGATATTCAATAACCGCATCCAGCATCGCCTGTACGCCTTTGTTCTTGAATGCAGAACCGCAGGTCACTAGGATGATTTCGTTGTTCAGCACACGCTGGCGCAGGCCGAGCTTGATTTCTTCTTCAGTCAGCTCATCGCCGCCCAGGTATTTGTCCATCAGCTCGTCGTTGGCTTCCGCCGCGGATTCAACCAGGTGCTGGTGCCAGGTATGGGCCAGGTCAACCATATCAGCCGGGATTTCTTCATAATTGAAGGTGATGCCCTGGTCGGCTTCGCTCCAGTTGATGGCTTTCATTTTCACCAGGTCGACAACGCCGGTGAATTTTTCTTCCGCGCCGATGGCCAGTTGAATCGGCACCGGATTGGCGGCCAGACGGGTTTTCAACTGTTCAACGACACGCAGATAGTTCGCGCCCATACGGTCCATTTTATTAACGAACGCAATGCGCGGAACTTTATATTTGTTCGCCTGGCGCCATACGGTTTCAGACTGGGGTTGCACACCGCCTACCGCACAGTAGACCATCACCGCGCCATCAAGAACACGCATGGAACGTTCAACTTCGATAGTGAAGTCAACGTGCCCCGGGGTGTCGATGATGTTGATGCGGTGGGCATCAAACTGCTTGGCCATACCGGACCAGAAACAGGTGGTCGCAGCGGAAGTAATGGTGATCCCGCGCTCTTGCTCCTGTTCCATCCAGTCCATAGTGGCGGCGCCGTCATGGACTTCACCGATTTTATGGTTTACACCGGTATAGAACAGAATGCGTTCCGTGGTGGTGGTTTTACCGGCGTCGATGTGTGCACTGATACCGATATTACGGTAGTGTGCAATAGGTGTTATACGAGCCATTTCTATCCTCGATTACTGGGGCGTTCATTCGGGCTAGCCCAAGCGGGCGAACTTTTTATCTCGCCCGCTTGGTTAGCATAACTACTGCGAGGCGGTTACCAGCGGTAGTGGGCGAACGCCTTATTGGCATCTGCCATACGGTGAACGTCTTCCCGTTTCTTAACGGCAGTACCTTTATTTTCTGCCGCATCGGAAAGTTCGTTCGCCAGGCGCAGAGCCATAGATTTATCACCGCGTTTACGAGCAGCTTCTACAATCCAACGCATTGCCAGGGCATTACGACGGACCGGACGCACTTCAACTGGCACCTGATAAGTAGAACCACCGACGCGGCGCGATTTGACTTCGACAGTCGGACGCACGTTGTCCAGAGCTACTTCGAAAGCTTCCAGATGGCCTTTACCGGAACGCTGAGCCAGGGTCTCCAGCGCGGTATAGACAATTGCTTCAGCGGTAGATTTTTTACCGTCTACCATCAGGATATTGACAAATTTTGCCAACAGCTCGGATCCGAACTTAGGATCCGGCAGGATTTTACGTTGACCAATGACGCGACGACGTGGCATGAGATAACTCCGTTGTTAATTCAGGATTGTCCAAAACTCAATGAGTTCTTTGACATTAAAATAAAATGTTTGGCCTTACTTAACGGAGAACCATTAAGCCTTTGGCTTCTTCACGCCGTACTTGGAGCGGCCTTGCTTACGGTCTTTAACACCGGAGCAGTCGAGCGCACCGCGAACGGTGTGGTAACGCACACCGGGGAGGTCTTTAACACGGCCGCCACGGATAAGGATCACGGAGTGTTCCTGAAGGTTATGACCTTCACCGCCGATATAGGAGGTGACTTCAAAACCGTTGGTCAGACGAACACGGCATACTTTACGCAGCGCGGAGTTCGGTTTTTTCGGGGTGGTGGTATATACGCGGGTACATACGCCACGTTTCTGCGGGCAGGCTTCCAGCGCCGGAACGTTGCTTTTAGCAACCTTCATGGTGCGGGGTTTGCGTACCAGCTGGTTAATTGTTGCCATTCAATAAAGCTCCTGGTTTTTGCTTCGTAAACACGTAATAAATCACCTCGTTTTGCCGGAGGGCAGAGTACGAGGACGCAGAATTTTATGGCTCACGGGTAAAGGTGTCAAGAAATATACAAAATACCCGTTATCTTTCGACCCGCAGGTGCGTTGGCCGCCATCGCTCACCCCGTCACTTACTGATGTAAGCTCCCGGGGATTCACTCAGTTGCCGCCTTCCTGCAACCCGAAATCTTTAGGGTATTGCCCGTTATCTTTCGAGGGGCAGATGTGTCGTCTAAGCTTCCTGCAACTCAAAATATATAGGGTATAAACCCTGCTTACCACGCCATTTGTTGCGGTTGTTTTACAGTGAGCGCGACAAATTCATTATAACCGATAACGGCAATTTTGTCTGAAAAATGAGCAATCAATCCGCGGGCGGCCACATCCACATCCAGCGCATAGAGTCCCAACGGCGCGGCGATGAGTTTTTTCAGTACCGAAGTTCCCGTCAACCCGGCAATGACCCCGTCCTGCATCAATAGCAAATCGTCCCCGGACCGGGCAGTGAGCAACAGCGAGGCCAGATCGCAGGCGTAGGGGGAGCGGCTTAGGGTATAGAGCATAATGGGCCCCGGAGGCTTAAAAGGTCAGCACGATATCAAATTCGGACAAACGCTGTCGCCAGTCCGCAGCCGGCAGGATTTCGGTTTCAAGCACCCACTGCTGGGGGGCGTTCAGTCCGCGTTCGGCCAACGACTCGGCGCAGAGATAAAAACGGTCCACATCATAAATCGGCAGCACACCGAAGGTGGCGATAAAATCACGGGCCAGGATGTCCGCCGGACATTGCCCCGGCAATAACAGCAACACGCCGTCGGCAATAAAAAACACGCCGATCCCATCGGAGACGGCGGAGGCGGCCAGCAATGCATCAAGCCCTTCACGCCCCGAGGCGCATCCATGGGGGCCGTGGGTGAAAACAAAAGCGATGCGTTTCATCGGTGCGCCCTAAAACTGAATAAAGCGATCGCATTGGGCAACCGCCTGTGCCAACGACCCCAGGCCGCTCAGGATAAATCCCGCCTGCAGATTGTATCCGGACAGGCCCAATTGGCCGGCTTCCCGTTCATCGGCGATGCCGCGCCGCAGAGCGGCGGCGACACACACTTCCAGGGCCACGTCGTGTTGCTGTCCGAACCGCTGCCATGCGCGAACCATATCCACTTCATCACCGGCGGGGGACGTATAGCCGTTGGCATTGTGTACGCCCTCCTGATAAAAAAAGACCGTGATAATCCGATGACCCGCCGCCAGCAGCGCCCGGGCAAACTGGAGCGCGCTGCCGGCTTGCTGGGTGCCGTATGCCGGACCGGACACCATCAGGCAATAACGCAGGCTCACCGGTCCAGGCCCAGGAAGTCGCCGCTCTTAAACTGTCGGATATAAAGATAAACCGTATGTTTGGAAATATTCAGCCGATCGGCGACCTGATTGATGGCGTCTTTAATATCGAAAATGCCCTTTTCATAAAGATTCAATACAATCTGGCGATTCTTGGCGTTGTTAGACACGCCGCGGTCGGCGTTCACCTCTTCAATGGTAAATTCCAGCGCCTGCGCCACCAAATCGTCCACCGACGAGGCGAAATTAACGGCAGTGGCGTTCTCCTGCGTTTCCGGCGGGATGAAGGTTTGCATGACTTGTGAAAACGGCACGTCGAGATTCATATTGATGCACAGCAAACCAATAACCCGCTGTTCGTGGTTACGAATGGCAATGGTGACCGATTTCATCAGGACACCGCTTTTGGCCCGGGTAAAGTAGGCTTTGGACACACTGCTGTCCTCGCCGGCCATATCGTGGAGCATGCGCAGCGCTAAATCGGAGATGGGGGAACCAATTTTGCGGCCGGTATGTTCGCCGTTGGCAATACGTATGGCGGAACTTTTGAGGTCTTCCAGCGAATGCAGGACAATTTCGCAATGTTCGCCGATTAACATGGCCAGCCCATCGACTATGGCTTCGTAGGAGGCGAGAATTTCGTGATCTACCTGACTGAATGGCCGTTCGTCCAAAACATCCAGCTCGGTAAAATCTGGGATCGGAAGAGAAGTAGACATGTGCAGACACCACCCGTTATAGAGAGCCTGTCGCGCAATCCGGGGGCAGACTCGGCTGTATAAAAAATTTGCTGGCCGCTAGTCTATCAAATACCGTAAAACACTGTCCTTGTGTTTGGACAGATTTTTTGCAACTTCATGACCGGCAATACCTTTTTTAGGATTTTATCGTCATTTTCAGCAGGTGGAAACGTGTGCGGTTCACTTCGTCTAACGAGTTGCCTGTTTACCAGCCTTGCGTATCCCCTTGGAATAATGCAAAAAAACGGCGTCACTTTTATAAGGGACGCCGCCTTAGCGTGTTGACAAACTGTAGCTCGGGGCAGGCTCAAACACTCCGAGTACATTTGTCAGCAGCCTGAAGCGGGAGGATTATTTACCCGTTTCAGCCCCTGCCGCCGGCTGATCCGCCGCCGGTTTGCCCTCGTCAGGTGTTTTGGCCGCCGGTTTTATATCCAGCAATTCAACTTCGAAGATTAAGGTCGAATTAGCGGGGATACCCGGTACGCCGGTTTTTCCGTATGCCTGTTCCGGCGGAATCACCAGTTCAATCTTGCCGCCCTTGCGCACTTCTTTCAGACCTTCGGTCCAGCCGGGTATCACACCGTCCAGACGGAACGACAGCGGTTCGCCGCGTTTGTAGGAATTATCGAATTCCGTCCCGTCAACCAGCGTGCCCTTATAGTTCACCACCACGGTATCGGTGTTGGTGGGGGCTTTACCGGTACCGATTTTTTCGACTTTATACAGGACTCCGCCCGGGGTTTTCTTAACGCCTTTTTGTTTGGCGAAGTCGGCGCGGTATTTATCGCCCTTTTCAGCGTTATCTTTTGCTTCCTGCTCCATTTTAGCCTGTGCGGCTTCTTTTACGCGGGCTTCAAATCCCTGGAGAGTGGCTTCAATCTCTTCATCGGTCAGCTTGCTCTTATTGGCGAAGGCATCCTGGACCCCGGCGATCAATTGATCCTTATCCAGCTTGATGCCCAGTTTTTCCTGCTCCTTGAGGGAGTTATCCATGTAACGCCCTAAAGACGCCCCCAGTGCATAAGCTGCCTGTTCTTCGCTGCTTTTGAATTTGTCCGAAACGGCATTAGCCGGAGCGGTTGCCGGAGCCGCGGAGCCTGCGGCGGCGGGCGCGGAGGTCGCGGCGGCATCAGTGTTGGCGGCGGGCGCAGAGGTGGCGGCGGCATCCGCGGCCATCACTTGAGCGGTATTGAGGGTAAACGCCATTGTGGTGGCCAGCAGCGTGACTTTAAACAGTGATTTCATCCATTTCTCCATAGCCTGGGCTATCTCTTCCCAAGTTTTATGACCAAGTTAAGCCGATACTATAGCCGTGAGCATAAACACAACACAATCTCTATCCCGACTAATTGAGTCTTTCTCAGACTTTTTTTGCCTGCAGAAGTTTCGTTTTCCCTTACTGAAACTTCATCGCGCAATCACAAAACCATAACAAAAAAATCAAACTGATATTAAACATTAACATTTTGTGAGATGACTCACTTTATTCTCATTTCAAACTATTATCATCACGAAATGTTAACGTTGTCATTAACGAAAACACACCAGCAGAACACTACCGTATTCGCCGTTTTATTTACCAACAGATGCCGCATTCAATTTTTTAAGATGGTTTTTGTTTAAAAATGATAACGTCAACATTTTATAATATTCTTCAAAAATAGCTAACATGGAGATGAAAATGAGCCAATTACCGGAATCTATGAAGGCAGTTGTATGCCACGGTCCACACGATTACCGATTTGAACATATTCCCACCCCGAAACCCGGTCCCAAAGAGGTGGTGATAAAAGTGGATGGCTGCGGTATTTGCGCGGGGGATTGCAAGGCAAAAAGCGGTGCGCAAATGTTTTGGGGCGACAATCCCTGGGTAAAAACGCCAGTGGTGCCGGGTCATGAATTTTATGGCCGTGTGGTGGAATTAGGCATCGGCGCCGCTGAAAAATTTCATATCAAACCAGGTGACCGGATACTTGCTGAGCAAATCGTTCCATGCTGGGAATGCCGCTATTGCAAATCCGGTAAGTATTGGATGTGTGAGAAACATGATATCTACGGTTTCCAGAAAACGGTGGCGGAGGGCGGCATGGCGGAATACATGCGATTCTCCGAACGCGCCATCATCCATAAAATCCCTGAAAGCCTCTCTCATAAAGACGCCGCGTTAATCGAGCCCATGGCCTGCGCCATCCATACCGTGGAACGGGCCGATATTCAGCTGGACGATGTGGTGGTATTGGCCGGCGCCGGTCCGCTGGGCCTGTGTATGGTGCAGGTGGCACGGCTGAAAACACCGAAAAAGTTGGTGGTAATCGACGCCATAGATGAACGGCTGGAACTGGCCAGGTCTTTGGGCGCCGACGTGGTGCTCAATCCCAAAACACAGGACGTGGACGCGATAGTCAAAGGCATGACTGACGGCTATGGCTGTGATGTGTATATCGAAGCCACGGGCGCGCCCATCGGGGTGACCCAGGGATTGCAAATGATCCGTAAATTAGGCCGTTTCGTGGAGTTCAGCGTGTTCGGCAAAGAGACCACAGTGGATTGGTCGGTGATCGGCGATCGTAAGGAATTGGATATTCGCGGCGCTCATCTCGGCCCTTACAGTTACGAAATCGCCATCGACCTGTTTGAACGCGGCCTGGTGACCGCTGAAGGCATCGTGACCCACAGCTACCCCATTGAAGAGTGCGATGCCGCTTTTGCGCTGGCGGATTCAGCCGACTCGATCAAAGTGGTCATTAACCCTTAGCATGGCGGGAGGCGGTGATGGATTATGTCATTGGGGTCGATATCGGGACGCAAAGCACCAAAGCCATAGTATTGCGTCTTGACGGCGAGATAGTGGGCCATGCATCCGCCGGTTATCAGGTGGAAACGCCGCAGCCCATGTGGGCGGAGCAATGGCCGGATGTGTGGTTCAAGGCCGTTTGCCAAACCATTGCCGCCAGTGTCCAGGAGTCCGGCGCGGCGCCGGAGGATATCCGCGGAATTTGCGTCAGCAGCCTGTATGGCGGCTCCGGCGTTCCGGTGAATAAAGAGATGCGTCCGCTCTATCCCTGTTTAATCTGGATGGATCGTCGGGCATCCGATGCAGTGGCCTGGGTGAATGAAAATGTCGATACCGAAACATTATTTCGTCTCACCGGCAATAGCCTGGACAGCTATTACGGTTATACAAAAATGCTCTGGATCAAACAGCACTGCCCCAGCGTATGGCGGGAGATTCATCAATTTTTACCCCCCAATAGCTACGTCAATTATCTACTGACCGGCCAGGTGGCTGTGGACCACAGTTCAGCAGGGAATATCGGCGGAGTGTATGACATTAATGCCCGCTGTTGGTCCGATGCCGCGCTGGATATGCTGGGCATACCCCGTAGCTTCATGCCGGATCGGCTGGTGGACAGCAGCGCGATGGTGGGCGGACTGCTGCCGTCGCTGGCGACCGAACTGGGCCTGCTGCCGGAAACGCCGGTAATGGCCGGCGGAGTCGACGCCGCCGTGGCGACGCTGGCGGCGGGGGTGGTGGCGCCGGGAGATCATGTGGCCATGATGGGCACCAGCATGTGCTGGGGCTATATCAATCCCGAAGTGGATGCCGCCAATCGTTTAATCTCCATGCCTTATGTCATTAACAGTCAGCGCGATAACTATATCTTTGGCGGCGCCAGTACCGCCGGTGCCGCGGTCAGCTGGTTTCGCGATACGTTCTGCCAGTCCGAAGTTCAGGCAGCGGCGTTATCCCTCGGCGTGGACGCGCATCAGCTATTGGAGCGCCAGGCGCTGGACGTTAAAGCCGGCAGCGAAGGGGTTTTATTCCTGCCTTATTTGATGGGGGAGCGCAGCCCGTTGTGGGATCCTTACGCCTCGGGCACCTTTTTGGGCATGTCGCTGGTACACACCAAAGGACACCTCTATCGCGCCGTGCTGGAGGGGATCGCTTTTGCCCTGCGGGATAATATGGAGTGCGGACAGAAAGGCGCCGTACGCTTGGAGCCTCGCCTAATTGTGGTGGGCGGCGCGGCACGTTCCGATCTGTGGATGCAAATCATCGCCGATGTGACCGGCTATCCGGTATTCACCCTTAAAGAGGAGGTGGAAGCGCCGCTGGGGGATGCGTTGTTGGCGGCATTGGGGGTTGGGTTGATTCACAATGCCAATGTTATCAAAAGCTGGAACACACTAGAAGAACGGACGCAGCCCAATGCGTTACGCCACGCTCATTACAATCGTCTGTTTAAACAGTATCAGGAGGTTTATCTCAACGTGAAAGAAAATATGTATCAATTAAGAATATTGGCCAATGAATTGTATATATCCGATTCCCCGAATTAAGCCGGGGGCGACTGCATGTTCATTTGAGAATACCATTATTTAACGCTGTTAAATAGTTGACATCTTCAAATGTTTGCACTGAATCACAATGCATTGTGGCAATATTGGTTAGCATTATGTTCACGTTGTCATATCAATACCAATTGATAACGTTATTACTATCAATGTGAACAAAGATTTGTCTGCCAGCAATGTCAGGCCCGTATACATCTACGCAATAATAATATCGACCAACAAATATTGATAATAAAAAACTCGACACCCTACAGGAGAGATAATATGTTGTCTACGATTAAAAGAACATTTGCGGTATGCTGTATTGCAATCACTCCGTTTATTAGCCAGAACCTGATGGCGAAGCCTATAACCATCGGCATGTCTTTTCAGGAAATGAATAATCCTTATTTTGTCACCATGAAAGCCGCATTAGACCAAGCCGGTAAAGATATTGGCGCCACCGTGTATGTTGCCGATGCCCGTCATGATGTTTCTAAACAAATAAACGACGTGGAAGATATGCTGCAAAAGAAAATCGATATCCTGCTGATTAACCCGGCGGATTCGGTGGGCGTCCAGTCGGCGGTGCTTTCCGCGCATAATGCCGGGGCGGTGGTGGTTGCCATTGACGCTCAGGCGGAAGGCCCGATAGACTCTTTTGTCGGCTCCAAAAACTATGATGCCGGCTTCCTTGCGGGGCAGTATCTGGGCAAAAACCTGAACGGTAAAGGGAAAGTCGCCATTCTGGACGGTATTCCGGTGGTACCTATTCTGGAACGGGTGCGGGGTTTTGAAGCCGCGATGAAAGCCTTCCCCGATATTAAAATCGTCACCAAACAGAATGGTAAACAGGAACGGGATACCGCCCTTACGGTAACCGAAAATATGCTGCAAGCCAATCCGGACCTGGCGGGAATATTCAGCGTGAACGATGTGGGCGCGCTGGGTGCCCTGGCCGCCATTCAAGCCAGCGGGTCGAAAGTCAAGCTGGTGAGCGTGGACGGTCACCCGGAAGCGATCAAAGAAATCATGAAACCCAACTCCCCCTTTATTGCTACCTCCGCGCAGTTTCCCCGCGACCAGGTCAGGATCGGCCTTGGCATCGCGCTGGCAAAATATTGGGGCGCCAACGTGCCCAAGACCATACCCGTTGATGTCAAGTTGATTGATAAATCCAACGCTCAGGGTTTTAGCTGGTAACCGACGGCTATACCCAAAACATTTCAGTTGCAGCTAACACAGCTGCGGCTTGAAAGATAAAGGGTATATATATTTCCGGCCGCCCTCAACCCACAGCGGCCGCATTTGCCCGGCGAGGAATTTATTATGACATCCTTATTGCAGCTCAAGCAGATAAAAAAGTCATTCCCCGGTGTTAACGCGTTAAACGGTATTGACTTGACCGTTGAGCATGGGGAAATTCATGCATTGCTCGGTGAAAACGGGGCAGGCAAATCCACCTTGGTAAAAGTATTGTGTGGTATTTATCATCCCGATGAGGGAGACATTATTATTGAGGGTAAATCCAGGAAATTCGGGAATTATCGGGAAGCCATTAACGCCGGTGTCGGTATTATTTTTCAGGAATTTTCGTTAATTCCTTATCTGGATGCGGTTGAAAATATTTTTCTCAATCGGGAAATACACAATTGCTGCGGATTTTTAGACAGAAAGGCCATGCGTCGCAAGGTAAACCAGATTTTCAAGCGCCTGGAGGTGAAACTGGATTTGGAACGACCGGTGGAGCAGCTGAGCGTGGCGCAGCAGCAATTTGTCGAGATCGCCAAGGCATTATCCCTGGATGCGAAAATCCTGGTATTGGATGAACCCACGGCGACGCTCACGCCAGACGAGGCGGAACATCTGTTCAGCGTGATGCGCGACCTTAAACTGCTCGGGGTCGGCATGGTGTTTATTTCCCATCATCTGGAGGAAATTTTCCAGATTTGCGATCAGATAACGGTCCTACGGGACGGTGAGTACATCAGTACCGTCCCCACCTGCTCCACCGACATTGAACAACTGGTGAACATGATGGTGGGCCGCAAGGTGGAAAACGCCTTTCCGGTTAAAAACCATCTTATCGACCCCCACACCCGTTTGCTGGAGGCCGCTATCCAGCATAAAAAAAACGGCGTCACCGATGAATTCCATCTGCTGCAAGGAGAGATCCTCGGTTTTGCCGGCCTGGTGGGCTCGGGGCGGACAGAGCTGGTGTCCGCGATGATCGGCGCGCGGCCCTGCTATCGCAAAAACATCAAGCTGCGGGGGGAACCGACGGTGCTCCGCTCCCCGGCCCAGGCGCTGGAGCACGGCATCGGGCTGCTGCCGGAAAGCCGCAAAAGCGAAGGGCTGGTGCTGCCCTTTACCGTGTCGCAAAACATCACCCTAAACCGCCATGAAAAAGCGGTCCGCATTTTTATCAATGCCCGTAAAGAGCGCGGCATTGTCCAGCGATTGATCAAAGCCGTGGGGGTGAAAACCCCGAGCGGGGATACCCAAGTCAATACCCTCAGCGGCGGTAATCAGCAAAAGGTAGTGATAGCCCGTTGGCTGAACAACGATTGCAATATCTTGATTTTTGACGAGCCGACCAGAGGAATCGACGTGGGGGCGAAAGCGGAAATCTATCTTCTGATGCAGCAGCTGACTGAAAAAGGCATCTCGATCATCATGGTCTCGTCCGAACTTCCTGAAATCATCGGCATTTGCGACCGGGTATTGGTCTTTCGCGGCGGACATATCGTGGCGGAACTGACGGGCGGACAGATCGAGTCAAACACTATCATGTTACATGCAACGGGGAGCTCATTATGAGCAGTATCGGCAACGCTTCTTCCCGCGATGTGATGACCCCATCATCACGCCGCGTCTATTGGGACAAATGCATGCGCCATCCGGCGGTTTTCCCGTTACTGGGATTTATCGTGCTGTTTGTCCTGATGGTTTTTCTGAGCGGCAGTTTTCTAACCTTCAATAACCTTACCAACGTGGCGCGACAGGTGTCCATCAACGCCATCATCGCCGTGGGCATGACCTGCGCCATTCTCACCGGCGGGATTGATTTATCGGTAGGGTCGGTCATGGCGCTGTCGGGCACGGTGGCGGCCGGCCTGATGATAACCGGCATACCGATGCCCCTGGCGCTGTTGGCCGGATTATTGATTGGCGCGCTTTTCGGCGCCATCAACGGCGCCTGCGTGGCTTACGCCCGGATGCCGCCGATTATCGTTACCCTGGCCTCCATGAGCGTTGCCCGGGGGCTTGCCTTGATTTACACCGGTGGTTATCCGGTTTCCGGCTTGCCGGACCCCTTCGCCTTTTTCGGCCGTGGCGAGGTGATGGGTATCCAGGTACCGATTCTGATTATGGCCGGCATCTACATTATTGCCTACGCCATGCTCAATCATATGTCGTTCGGACGGTATGTCTACGCCATCGGCGGTAACGAAGAGGCGGCCCGCCTCAGCGGTATCCGCATCTCACGCTACAAACTGCTGGTGTATGTCATCAGCGGCCTGACCGCCGCCCTGGCGGGCCTGGTTTTGACCTCGCGGCTGATGAGCGGACAACCCAACGCCGGGGAGGGGTTTGAACTGGACGCCATCGCGGCGGTGGTGCTGGGGGGCACGGCCATTACCGGCGGCAAAGGGGCCATCATAGGTACGCTGGTGGGAGCCATGATGCTGGGCATCCTCAACAACGGACTGAATTTGATGGGTGTTTCCCCTTATGTGCAAAACGTCATCAAGGGCGGCATCATTCTGGCGGCGATTTATATCAGCGCCGAGAAACGTAAATGATTCTTTTATCAAGGAGGCCATATGGCCTGTTTTCTAGGCATTGATATCGGCGGTACGGTCACCAAAGCCGGTTTATATAGCGCCGATGGGCATGAGGTGAGCGTGGCCGAACGCTATGCCGAGGTATTATCGCCGCAACCGGGTTTTACCGAGCGGGATATGGAGGAACTCTGGCAGACGGTGTGCGACGTCATCCGCGAGGTGGTATATGACAGCCGGGTAAATCCCACCGATATTCTCGGCGTCAGCTTCTCCTCCCACGGTAAAGGACTTTACGCCATCGACCATGAGGGCAGCCCGGTGCGCAACGGCATCATCTCATCCGATACCCGGGCACTGTCGCTGGTGCAGCAGTGGCAGGAACAGGGCGTCGACAGCCTCACCTACCCCCGCGGGCTGCAACAGCTGTGGACCGCACATCCGGCCACTCTGCTGCGCTGGCTGAAAATCAACGAACCGGAGAACTACGCTCGCATTTCGGCGGTGCTGATGGTGCACGACTACGTCCGCTACCGCCTGACCGGCGTCATCGCCGCCGAAGTGACCAATATTTCCGGCAGCAATCTCTATAACCAGCATACCCGGGACTATGACCCGCAGTTGATGGAGGCTTTCGGCATCAGCGAGGTGCGTCATAAAACCGCCCCGGTGGTGGGTTCCACGGAACAGGCCGGCACAGTCACCGAGTCCGCGGCGCTCGCCTGCGGGCTGGCGGCCGGTACGCCGGTCTACGGCGGATTATTCGATGTGGTGGCATCGGCGGTGTGTTCCGGCGTATGCGACGACCGGATCCTGAGCGCCGTGGCCGGCACCTGGTCCATCGCCACCTGTGTCACCGATAGCATTATCCCGGCGGAGTATCCCTATGTCTGGGGCAGTTACTGCGTCCCGGGGAAATATTTCGTGCATGAGGGCAGCCCGACGTCAGCGGCCAATCTGGCCTGGTTTATGCGAAATTTCTGCGGTGACCAAGACACCCCCTACCAGCAGTTCGATCAGTGGGTGGCTGAGCGCAGCGGGCATGATACGGAAATCGTGTTCCTGCCCTACCTGTTTGGCTCCAATTACAGCCTCAATCTGGCGGGGGGATTGGTGGGCATGCGGTCGCACCATGAGAAAGCGGATATTATTTACGCCCTTTACGAAGGGATTGTGTTTTCCCATTTGCTGCACCAGGACCGTATCCTGCAGCTTAATCCACAGGTGAAGCGCATCCGTATCACCGGCGGACCGACCCATTCGCCGGTATGGATGCAAATGTTCGCCGATGCCGGCAACCTGCCGCTGGATGTCATTGATATCAAGCAAAGCGGCTGTCGCGCCGCGGCATTATGCGCCGCCGTCGGCCGGGGATATTATGCCGATTTCGCCGCGGCTATCGCCGCAACCCAGCCCTATGTCCGCACCTATATGCCGCAAAAGGAGGCCCATCTTCAGCTGCGCCGGCAAATGGCCCGCTATCTCAACACCGCCAAGGCATTAAGCGAGGTGAGCTATGCCCAATGATGACACCGTAACGACGGATAAAAGGATTTGCCTGGGTATTTATGAAAAAGCCCTGCCGCCGCAGCTGGACTGGCCGCAGCGTCTGGATACCGCTCGCGACCTGGGATTTGATTTCCTGGAGATCTCCATTGATGAGCAGCCGGAACGGCAGCGGCGCCTGGATTGGGATCGGCGGGAACGCCTGGCGTTTACCCAGGCCAAATTGGACAGCGGCGTGGCGGTGCCCAGCATGTGCCTGTCGGCCCATCGACGTTTTCCGTTCGGCAGCCGGGACGGCATTATTCGCCAGCGGGCCTATCAGCTAATGGAAAAGGCGCTGGCGCTGGCGGTGGATCTCGGCATCCGTAATATTCAGCTGGCGGGCTACGATGTCTATTATGAACCCTCCGATCGCCATACCAGGGCGCGCTTTATCGAAGGAATACACTGGTCGGTGGAGCAGGCGGCCAAGGCACAGGTGATGCTGTCCATCGAGATTATGGACACCACCTTTATCAACAGCATCAGCAAATGGCTTGAGTTCGAGGCGCTTATCCAAAACCCCTGGTTTACCGTTTATCCCGATCTCGGCAATCTCAGCGCATGGGGCAATAACGTGGCGGGGGAATTGACCAAAGGCATTCATAAAATCACCGCTATCCATCTCAAAGATACCTCGCCGGTGACGCCGGATTCACCGGGAAAATTCCGCGATGTGCCGTTTGGCGACGGCTGTGTGGACTTTGTGAACGCCTTCGAGACCCTCCGGGAACTGGACTATCGCGGCCCCTATCTGCTGGAGATGTGGGCGCGGGGCAAAGCGGATGACATCGACCGGGTGCGTTACGCCAAAACCTGGCTTGAGCAGCAGATGCGATTGGGGGGATGGGTATGTTAACGCGGCGCTTTTAGCCTAAACGCTGGAAAATGCCGATTACGGCCAATCAGGATCTTTGCTACGGCGTGCTCACGCCGATGGGAAAAAGAGTGTGTTCTATTAATGAATTAAGCAAAAACTATACTCGTCATACTTCAAGTTGCAGGTGGGTTGGCAATACTCGGCCCCTCCTTCGGCCTCGCCCCTTCGGAGCCGTTGCCTGCAATTCGAATTACTCGGTATATATATTTATTTGATTTAAACCGTTAGCTCTCCGGGTACATACTCCCGTAGCGGCGTCTGCATATTTTTTGGCTTTTCTATCAGTCTGAATAATATCTCCGCCGCTTTTTCACCCAGTAATACCGTGTCGTGATATATACCGGGAATCCGCTGTCCATAGGATTCACAATAGGGGGGGGTATCTATGGAAAAGAATTTTATCTGATTAAAGATGTTAAGCTGGTTACAAATCGACATGGCGCCAAGGGTAATTATTCCATTCAGGCCGACAATATATTGCGGCCAGCGTTCTTTATCCGATAGCAAATTTCTCAGGGCCTGTTCCTGGGAATCAAATTTATAATCCCCATAGATGATTTCAACCTGTTTATTATTACCGATCAACGCACCCATGATACCGGCGGTACGATCTTTGGTAATCTCCGAATCCTCGGGACCACCGACGATCAGCAGGCGCTGCTCCGGCTGCTCCGCCAGAAAGCGGCCGGCACGCACGCCGATCTCGATATTATTCAGAAATACGCCGCTCAATTTTTTACCATACATATCGCGGTCGATAAGCACCAGGGGAATTTGGTATACATCCGCCAGGTCCAGATAGGCCGGAGAATAAGCCTTGTCATCACGCACAGCGGAAAGCAATATTCCGCAAGCCTGGTAACTAAACAGGGTTTGAATGGCCAACTCTTCCGCCGCTTCGCTGTCATCGGTATCAAATAACATTATCTGATAGCCTTTATTCCTGGCGATGCGGGATACGGTCTGAATTAAGTGCGAATAAAAGGGATTATAAGTACTGCTGGTCACCACGCCGATAATACGGCTGCTGTTTTTTTTCAATCCTTGAGCAAAGGCATTGGGTACATAATTAAGCTCTTTGGCGATGGAAAGTATTTTTTCCCGCGTCTCGGATTTAACTAAATGAGGCTGATTAAAGACGCGTGAAACAGTAATATTGGTGACATTGGCGCGCCGCGCTATATCAATAATGGTTGAATTGGCGTTTTCTTTTTTCACCTGCCTTCCTAAATCCTTGCTGTCAATATAGACACTGTTTTCCATTGTAGGGAAGCCAGGGCGATAGCGCTACTTTTATTAGTGCTAACCCCTCGTATTCCCCGCGCCGGTGCCAAGCCCCCCCTTTACCTGACTCGCCGGTTCATCGCCTCCCGCGGCAGGCCTCAATGCAGATCTTTTGTCAAGGGGCTAAAACGGCAGGCTTAGGACGGGTAATAGCGGCGTTTTATCGTTACAATGGACATCGGATCCAGATCCACATCAACGTGGCAAGACGCCTGCAGGGAGAACGCCCCCCTAATTTTTTTTTACCTATCGGGAGGAGAACACGATGGAATTATCGCAATTCGAACAGCGTTTGGATTTGCTTGAAGGCCGATTGGCCTTTCAGGAAGTTACCATAGAAGAACTCAACCAAACCGTGGTGGCCCACCAGCGGGATATCAGCCGGCTACAGGAACAATTGCGCTTACTGTCCGAAAAGCTGCGCACGCAGCAAACCTCAATGATCGCCTCGCCGTCCGAAGAAACGCCCCCGCCGCACTATTGAAGACCGGGAATTCACTCGAAAAAGGCCCGCCGACACCGATGCAGAAGCAAACGTGTTAAAGGGAAACCGCGCTGATGGGGTCGAATCGGGCATGGGTTTTCTGCCCGACCGAGCGCCCCACAGCACGGTAAGCCCGCTATCACCAATGCGGAACCAAACGTGTTAAAGGGAAACCGCGCTGATGGGGTCGAATCGGGCATGGGTTTTCTGCCCGACCGAGCGCCCCACAGCACAGTAAGCCCGCTATCACCAATGCGGAACCAAACGTGTTAAAGGGAAACCGCGCTGATGGGGTCAAAGCGGACGTGGTTTTTCCGGCCGGCGACAGCCGGCCCTTAAATCCTTAATGACAGCCGCAGCCGCCGTTACCGTCGCAGCTACCGCCGCCTTCGTGGTCGTGACCATGCCCGCCGCAGCACTCATCGCCATGTTCATGCTCATGATCGTGCTCGCCATGGACATGCCCATGCTCAAGTTCTTCGGCAGTGGCTTCACGAATGGCCAGCACTTCCACGTTGAAATTGAGGTCCTGTCCGGCCAGCATATGATTGCCGTCCACCACCACATGATCGCCGTCGACTTCGGTGATTTCCACCGGAACCGGACCTTGATCGGTCTCAGCCAGAAAACGCATACCCACTTCAAGCTCTTCGACGCCCATAAAAACATCTTTAGGGACGCGCTGAACCAGATTTTCGTCGTAATGGCCGTAAGCGTCATTGGCGGTGATATGCACGTCAAAATGGTCCCCGACGTCATGTCCGTCCAGGGCTTTTTCCAGGCCGGAAATCAGTGAACCATAACCATGCAGATAGTCCAGCGGCGCACTCACCGGAGACTCATCGACCAAAACGCCATCTTCTGTACGTACCTGATAGGCCAGACTGACCACCAGATCTTTTGCAACTTTCATGATATCTCCTACCGTTGGATACTAAATTGGCGCAGATTCTATCGAAAAAAAACACCTATGTATCCTCCAGCTTAAAAAAACCTGGCCAGGAAGGCTACTCCGGATCAAAAATACCGATAATGTGCTCCGGGACCGGCCTTTTCTCCGCGTTTGTTCCGTCGGTTTGCCTCTGAGTGAAACCACATTTCACACAGATCACGCTGTCTACGTCGCTATCACGCCACAGGGCCAGAGTATCCTTGCTTTGACATTGAGGGCATACCGCACCGGCAATAAAGCGTTTGCGCTTAACCGTCATAAGGTTTATCTCCCTGCTGATCGTCCTCTTCCCAACCGTTTAACTGCCATCGTTCCTTCATCATTTCCCGCTGGAAAATATCCTCCAGCTCGCGCCGGGACTCCTTAACGCGGGATATTTCCGCCAAATCCCCCTGTATCTGCGGCATCAGTTCCCGCAACATCCGTACATCCAGTCGGCGAAAATGCTGCTGCGCGCGATGGGCCTGATGGGGGTGCATACCCAATTCCAACAAGGCCTTGCGCCCCAAATCCAGGGCGCTGGCAAACGTCTCCCTGGAAAAATGGTCTACGCCGGCCTGCAATAATTCATGGGCTTCCACACGACCGCGGGCGCGCGCCAGGATTTTCAAATGGGGAAAATGCTGCTGGCACAGGTGCACCACCGCCATGTTCGCCTCCGGCGTATTGGCGGTCACCACTATCGCCTGCGCCTTTTCCGCGCCGGCGGCGCGCAGCAGTTCAAGTTCCGTGGCGTCGCCGTAATACACCTTATAACCATAGCTACGCATTAGGCTCACCACACTGATATCTCGCTCAAGTACCGTGATGCGCATCTTATTCGCCATTAATAACCGTCCCACCACCTGGCCGAAGCGACCGAAACCGACAATGATCACCTGCGGATCGTCGTCGTTCACGAACGGCTTTTCATCATGCTCTTCTTGGGCGTTGTAGCGGCGGGTCAGAATACCGTCGATAAACTTCATCAAAAGCGGCGTGGTGATCATCGACAGCGTCACGGTCACCAACAGCAGCGCCAATAAATCCTGTGACAGGATTTTCTGCGCCCCCGCCGCCGAGAACAGGACAAAGGCAAATTCGCCGCCCTGGCTTAATACCCCGGCGAATTGGAGCCGGACCGAGCGCCGCAAACCGAAAATGCGCGCCAGAATATACAGCACCACTCCCTTCACCAGCACCAATATCGCCAGGCCGGCCAAGACCTGCAGCAAATGGACATACAGGACCCCCAGATTGAGCGCCATGCCCACCGAGATAAAAAACAGCCCCAGCAGCAGTCCCTTGAACGGCTCAATGGCGATTTCCAGCTCGTGGCGGTATTCGCTCTCAGCCAACAGCACCCCGGCTATAAAGGTGCCGAGGGCCATGGAAGCCCCGAGCAAATCCATAAATAACGCCGCCCCCAGCACCAGCAGCAACGCGGCGGCGGTAAAGACTTCACGCACGTTGGCGGCGGCGATATAACGAAACAGCGGCCGCAATAAATAACGGCCCCCCACCAGCATGATGAAAAACGCCGCCACCTTCATGCCGATCTTCATCCAATCGCTGGGTACGCCGCTGCCGCCGCTGAGGAACGGAATCACCGCCAGCGCCGGTATCACCGCCATATCCTGGAACAGCAACACCGAAAAGCCCAGCTGGCCGCCTTCATTGCGGTTCATGCCTTTGTCGCGCATCAACTGCAGCGCGATGGCGGTGGAGGACATGGCCAGACCGATGCCGCCGATGAGAGCCGATTGCCATGAGGCATGGGTCAGCAGCAGGACCGCGCCCAGCAGACATGCGGTAATGACCAGCTGCGCCGTACCGACGCCGAAAATCGACCGACGCAGCTGCCATAGTTTGCTGGGGTTCAGTTCCAGCCCGATGATAAACATCAGGAACACCACCCCCAGTTCAGAAAAGTGCAGGATTTCATCTACGTCGCGGATAAAACCCAGCCCCCATGGCCCGATGGCGATACCCGCCGCCAGGTAGCCTATCACCGCGCCGATACCCAGGCGCTGGGCAATGGGCACCGCCACAACGGCGGCAAACAGGAACAAGACGACGGCGGTTAAAAATGACGGACTGCTATCCAAGACGCTGCCCTCTTTCCTGCAGTGGCTCATTAAGCCAGCGCGCATAAGCATCGGCATGACGCATCAGGGCGTCAGGCGTTTGTCGCCTGGCCCAGTAAACCACCAGCGGCGGTACCCACTGCATGCGACAAAGCGTCGCGGCCAGTTCAAAGGGGCGCAGAACTTCCTCCATGGTGGCGCGGTTATAGCCCAGATGCTGATAAGCGGTTTCGGGCTCGCCGGTGGTAATAACCGAGCGCCAGTACTTTCCGGTCAGGGCGTTGCCGCCGATGCCGCTGGCAAAACCCCGCGTCAATACCCGGTCGAGCCACTCCTTTAACAGCGCCGGACAGCTATAGGTATAAAGGGGATGTTGAAACACAATCACCTGATGCTCACGCAACAATTGCTGTTCATGGTGAATATCGATAAAAAAATCCGGATATTCCGCGTAAAGATCATGTACGGTGACATGCGCAAGGGGCGATGCCGCTTGCAGCAAAATACGGTTGGCAACCGAATCCTGTGATTCGGGATGGGCATACAGCAACAAAACTTTGGGTGGTTGTGTAATCAATTCCCCTCCAAAGCGTCGTCAGGGCGCGGGTTTTCCGCTACCATGCTCCGCGAAGTCAAAAACCAGGACGTTTTGCTCTGGCTAGCATTCAATGATGTCAATTTAACATACTCTCAAACTATGGCGCTTTATGATTGTCTTCTCATCTCTGCAAATTCGTCGCGGCACCCGGGTACTGCTGGATAATGCGACCGCCACGGTGAACCCGGGGCAAAAAGTCGGGCTGGTGGGCAAAAACGGCTGCGGCAAATCGACACTTTTGGCATTGTTGAAACATGAACTCAGCGCCGATGCCGGCAATGTCACCTTCCCGGCCAACTGGTCCCTTGCCTGGGTCAATCAGGAAACGCCCGCATTGGACGAACCGGCTTTAGACTATGTTATCGACGGCGATCGAGAATATCGTCAGTTGGAATCCGAATTACAGCTGGCCAATGATAAAAACGACGGTCACGCCATCGCCACGCTGCATGGCAAACTGGATGTCATCGAAGCCTGGACCATTCGTCCGCGCGCATCCAGTCTGCTGCATGGCCTGGGTTTCAGTCAGGAACAGCTGCAAAGACCGGTGAGCGATTTTTCCGGCGGCTGGCGGATGCGCCTTAACCTGGCGCAGGCGTTGATCTGCCGTTCCGATTTACTGTTGCTGGACGAACCCACCAACCATCTGGATCTGGATGCGGTCATGTGGTTGGAAAAGTGGCTGAAGAATTACAACGGTACGCTGATCCTGATTTCCCATGATCGGGACTTTCTCGATCCCGTCGTCAATAAGATACTGCATATCGAACAGCAGTCATTGAACGAATATACCGGTAATTATTCCTCTTTTGAGCTGCAACGTGTGACCAAACTGGCGCAACAGCAGTCTCTTTATCAGCACCAGCAGGAAAAAGTGGCGCACCTGCAGCATTACATCGACCGCTTTCGCGCCAAGGCCACTAAATCCCGGCAGGCGCAGAGCCGGATTAAAATGCTGGAGCGCATGGAGCTCATTGCACCGGCCCATGTGGATAATCCGTTCCAATTCCGGTTCCGTGACCCGGAAAACTTGCCCAATCCGCTGTTGACGATGGAAAAGGTCAGCGCCGGCTACGGCGATCGCACGGTGCTCAATTCCATCAAGTTCAATCTGGTGCCGGGATCGCGCATCGGGCTGCTCGGGCGCAACGGCGCCGGCAAATCGACGCTGATCAAATTACTGGCAGGCACCCTGGAACCCCATTCAGGCAAGGTTTCCCTGGCGAAAGGCATCAAGCTCGGTTACTTCGCCCAGCATCAGCTTGAGTTCCTGCGGGCCGACGAATCACCGTTGCAGCATATGAACCGTCTGGCGCCGCAGGAGTATGAACAGGCGCTGCGGGATTATCTCGGCGGTTTTGGTTTTCAGGGGGACAAGGTCACCGAGCGTACCGAACGGTTCTCCGGCGGCGAAAAAGCCCGGCTGGTGCTGGCCCTGATTGTCTGGCAGCGCCCTAACCTGCTGTTGCTGGACGAACCCACCAACCATCTGGATCTGGATATGCGCCAAGCGCTCACCGAGGCGCTGATTGATTTTGAGGGCGCGCTGGTGGTGGTCTCCCATGACCGGCATTTGCTGCGCTCCACCACCGACGACTTTTATCTGGTGCATGACGGCCTGGTGGAACCCTTTGAGGGAGATCTGGAAGATTATCAGCAATGGCTGGCTGACCAGCAGCGCCAAATGTCGCAAGGCGCCGACGGCCGCGAGGACTTCCCCGCCTCCACCAATAACGCCCAGGCCAGAAAGGATCAAAAGCGGCGCGAAGCGGAGTTCCGCAGCCAGACGCAGCCGCTGCGCAAATCCATCGAACGTCACGAAAAAGCGCTGGAAACCCTGGGTAACGAGTTGGCGAAAGTGGAAGCCGAACTGGCGGATTCAGCGTTGTACGATATCGCCCGTAAAGGGGATCTCGCCGCCTGCTTGCAGCGGCAGTCCCAGATAAAATCCCAGTTGGAACAGGCGGAAACAGCCTGGCTGGATGCCCAGGAACAGCTTGAAACCCTGACCAGGGAATTTGAGGCGGAGTAGCTGTCTTGCAAGCCAACCGCTTTAACCGAAGCTGAACCAAACGTGTTAAAGGGAGACCGTGCTGATGGGGTCGAAGCGGGCGTGGTTTTTCCGCCCGCCGGAGCGCCCCACAGCAGGGTAGGCCCGCTATCACCCTGGCTTGAATCGAGCCTGTTAAAGGGAGACCGTGCTGATGGGGTCGAAGCAGGCGTGGTTTTTCCGCCTGCCGGAGCGCCTCACAGCATGGTAGGCCCGCAATCACCCTGGCTTGAATCGAGCCTGTTAAAGGGAAACCGTGTTTGCTGAGGCCGGGTCGAAGCGGGCTACGGGCTGCCTGTTCGGCAAAGATTCGCCCTCAGCGCCAAATCAGCAACACGCAGGCCGCGGTAAGCAACCCCATGGCGACATTAAATATCGTCCAGGCGCGTTTGCTGCCGAGCAACCGGCCGATAAGCGTACCGAAGCCCAGCCAGACTACCCCGGCAACGATATTCACCGTCACGATACCGATACTGATGGCCCCCACCGAGGTAATATACGCATTGCCGGTCAGGCTAAAGCTGGCCACCGCCCCCAGCGCCATCAGCCAGGCCTTGGGGTTGAGGAATTGCAGCAGCCCGCCCTGGTAAAACGGAATGGGACGCGGCGGCGGCGCATCGGTATCCAATGTTTCATAGGCGGCGGTGGCTATCTTCCAGGATAACCATAGCAAATATAGGGAACCGGCCACTTT
The DNA here is from genome assembly GCF_018449575.1 of Sodalis sp. dw_96. Taxonomy (GTDB): domain Bacteria; phylum Pseudomonadota; class Gammaproteobacteria; order Enterobacterales; family Enterobacteriaceae; genus Acerihabitans. The sequence continues at coordinate 24,079 of NZ_JAAVUT010000020.1, forward strand.
TAGCATAAAATGCAATGACGGGTAGAGGGTAATCAAACCGCCGATACCAAAAGCCACCAACAGCAAAATGCACTGCATCCCGAGCATAATACCCAGCATCAACGGTATCGAACGCCAAAAACCGAAGTTGGCGCCTGAGGCGGTAAGCAGCATATTATTGGGGCCTGGCGTAATGGCCGCAACCCAAAGAAAACCCAGCATTGAAAGAAAAAGACTCAGTTCCACGTTTCGGGGACTCCCCTCCCTGCGAATGACGGTAAGAAGCTAACAGCGCGCCGGTATCCGCACAAGGCTTTGCTGGTGAAATTTCCTCAAGGCGTTGAATCATTAACCAACGGGACATAATATGATGATTATTCCATGGGAAGAAATCGACCCTGACACCCTGTATAACCTGATTGAATCCTTTGTCTTGCGAGAAGGCACCGATTACGGCGAACAGGAGAAGACCCTGGAGGCCAAAGTCGCCGATGTCAAACGCCAATTAAACAGCGGCGAAGCGGTGGTGGTCTGGTCGGAACTGCATGAGAACATTAATATTATGCCCCGCGGCCAGTTTCATCCGGAATAATGCTGATTGGCCCCGCGCCGCCAAACATGATAACTATATTCAAGGTCTTTTATGCCGGGCGCATAACACTATACCCTAAATAATTCGAGTTGCAGGAAGGCGGCAACGCACTTGCAACTTGAAGTATGACGGGTATCGCCGTCATTCAACGAAGCGCAGGGTTACCATGTCAGCACAACACCCCATTATTGCCGTTACCGGTTCCAGCGGTGCCGGGACCACCACCACCAGTCTGGCTTTCCGTAAAATATTCCATCAGTTGAATATTCATGCCGCCGAACTGGAAGGGGACAGTTTCCATCATTTTACCCGGCCTGAAATGGACATGGCCATTCGCAAGGCCCGTGATTTAGGCCGTCATATCAGCTATTTCGGCCCGGATGCCAACGATTTCGGCTTATTGGAACATACCTTCCTCCAGTATGGGCTGACCGGCCACGGTAAAGCGCGAAAATATCTGCACACTTATGACGAAGCCGTGCCCTACAATCAAATTCCCGGCACCTTTACCCCCTGGCAACCGCTGCCGGAACCGACGGATGTGCTGTTTTACGAGGGACTGCACGGCGGGGTGGTTACCGACAACCATAATGTAGCGCAGCATGTGGATTTGCTGGTGGGGGTGGTGCCCATCGTTAATTTGGAATGGATACAAAAACTGGTGCGCGATACCAGCGAACGCGGCCACTCCCGCGAAGCGGTAATGGATTCCGTGGTGCGATCAATGGAAGATTATATCAATTACATCACGCCCCAATTCTCCCGTACCCATATCAATTTTCAGCGGGTCCCCACCGTCGACACGTCGAATCCCTTCGCCGCCAAGGCCATACCTTCGCTGGACGAGAGCTTTGTGGTCATTCACTTTCGCGGCCTGGATCATATTGATTTTCCCTATCTGCTGGCAATGCTGCAAGGGTCGTTTATTTCCAATATCAATACGCTGGTGGTGCCGGGGGGAAAAATGGGACTGGCCATGGAACTGATCATGGGGCCGCTGGTAAAGCAGCTATTGGAAGGCAAACGGATCGAATAACCCAGGCGCGGCCGAAGCGCCGCGCCTGCCGCATTGCGGTCCGTAATCAGGACGGCGAACGCACCTCAACACTATGGGTGATGCTAACCGACTTGCCGAGCATCAAAGATACCGAGCAATACTTTTCCGCTGACAATTCCACCGCTCTCTCGACGATTTTATCCGTCAGGCCGGTGCCGGAAACGATAAAATGTAAATTAATATGGGTAAATAACCTCGGCGCTTCGTCGCGGCGTTCGGAAGTCAGCTTCACCTCGCAATCCCGCACATCCTGACGCCCTTTTTGTAAAATCGATACCACGTCGATGGCGCTGCAACCCCCCGCCGCCATTAGGACCATCTCCATTGGGCTTGGCGCTTTCTCACCGGCGTTGCCATCCATCAAAATCTGGTGGCCGGAGGCGGATTCACCGATAAAAGACAATCCTTCGACCCACTTTACTCGTGCTTGCATTGTGATGACTCCAGATAAAAAGGTTTCCTGCACACTACATTTTTGTGGCAAAAGTGGCAATGTTCCCTAACATACTTCATGCTGATGCAAGACAACAGAAGACACTGCTTCAAACCTATGCTAAAAACAAGGCTGGATCGAACTCATGATAATGAAAGGGCAAGAGGGCGATCGGAACATCACAAAAACCAGACCCTAATAAGTTCCCTAACGTCGCTCCGTTTTCGACGGAGTTGGATAGATTAAATAGCGCCGTAATAGGGAATACGATGTCCCGTTCAAGGACAGCGATGACAAAAGAGGATAACAGCGAATGGTTCTCGGCAAACCGCAAACAGACCCGACTCTCGAATGGTTCCTGTCTCATTGCCATATTCACAAGTATCCATCGAAGAGTACGCTGATACATCAAGGCGAAAAAGCTGAAACACTTTACTACATCGTTAAAGGCGCCGTCGCGGTGCTGATAAAAGATGAAGAAGGTAAAGAGATGATTTTGTCCTACCTTAACCAGGGGGATTTTATCGGGGAATTAGGCTTATTCGAAGAAGGCCAGGAGCGCAGCGCATGGGTTCGAGCGAAAACCGCCTGTGAAGTGGCTGAAATTTCATATAAAAAATTCCGACAATTAATTCAGGTTAATCCGGATATCCTGATGCGTCTGTCGGCCCAGATGGCCAGCCGCCTGCAGGTAACATCGGAAAAAGTCGGTAATCTGGCGTTTCTCGACGTCACGGGACGCATCGCGCAAACCTTGCTGAACCTGGCGAAACAACCCGATGCCATGACTCACCCCGACGGTATGCAAATCAAGATTACCCGTCAGGAAATCGGGCAGATTGTCGGTTGTTCCCGTGAAACGGTCGGCCGTATTTTGAAAATGCTGGAAGATCAAAATCTCATCTCCGCACACGGCAAAACCATTGTCGTTTACGGTACGCGTTAAACGTTAATCAAACAGGCGTGGTACTCTGTGCCACGCTTTTTGTTGGCAGCATGTGGCGTCGACTGATCTACCATCCGGAAGTCAATTATGCCTTGCGGCAAACCATCGTGCTTTGTCTGCCGGTGGCGGTAGGTCTATTGTTCGGCAGCCTGCAAAACGGTTTGTTATTCTCATTGGTGCCCGCCTGTTGCAACATCGCCGGCCTGGACACGCTGCATAAACGATTTTTCAAACGTCTGGCCATCGGCGGCGCACTATTCGCCGTCAGCAGCGTACTGATCCAGTGGCTGCTCTCCATCCATGTACCCTTGCCCTTCGTCATGGTCGGCCTGGCGCTGCTGCTGGGTGTCACCGGTGAAATCAGCCCGCTGCACGGCCGATTGCTGCCCGCCTCCCTGATCGCCGCCATTTTTACCCTCGGTCTGGCGGGTAACGTTCCGGTATGGGTCCCGCCGTTGCTGTATATCGCCGGCACCGCCTGGTACGGGCTGTTCAACGGCCTGTGGTTCCGGTTGCTTAAAGAGCAGCCAATGCGGGAAACACTCAGTCTGCTTTACCGGGAACTGGCGGACTATATCGAGGCGAAATACAGCCTGCTGACCCAGCATATCGACCCGGAATCCGCCCTGCCGCCGCTGTTTGCCCGTCAACAGCAGGTGATTGATCTGATTGCGCAAATTTATCAGCAGTTGCATATGCTGTCGGCCAACCATCAGCTTCAGTACAAGCGCTTGCTGCGATCGTTTCAAGTGGCGCTGGATTTGCAAGAGCATATCGCCGTCAGTTTGCATCAGCCGGACGAGGTGCAAAAGCTGGTGGAACAGAGCCATGCGGAAGCGGTCATCCGCTATAATGCGCAGTTAATCGCCGCCCGACTGCGGGTGGTGGCGGACGATATTCTTTATCACCGGCAATCGGGTCGTTTCACTATGGCGGAAGCCCTTTCGGCAGTGGAAAAAATCGCCCAGCGTAATCCCGATAACCCGGTTGGGCAATTTTGCTACTATCATTTCAGCCGCATCGCCCGGCTGCTCAAAACTCAACGCCCGCTCTACCGGCGCGACATCATGGCGGATAACCAACAACGGCTCTCTTTCTGGCAGGCGCTGCGCAGCTATTGCTCATTCAAATCCATGGCGCTGCGCAACGCCGCGCGGTTAGGCATTATGCTGGCCATCGGCAGCAGTCTCGGGCTGGTATTCAACCTGCCTAAACCCTATTGGATTTTGATGACGGTGATGTTTGTCAGCCAAAACGGCTACAACGCCACCCGGGTAAGGATCCAGCACCGGGCGCTGGGGACCCTGGCCGGTCTGGTTATCGCCGCCGCTACCTTGCAGCTTCACCTTAGCGACGGCACGGTGCTGTTGTGCATGCTGGTGCTGACACTGGCGGCTTATCTGGTTTTACGGAAAAACTACGGACTGGCGATGACCGGGTTTACCGTTACCGCCGTTTATACCCTGCAACTCTTGTCCCTGAACGGCACCCATTTCCTGGTACCCCGGCTGGTGGATACCCTCATCGGCTGCATGCTGGCGTTCGGCGGTATGCTTTGGCTATGGCCGCAATGGCAAAGCGGCCTATTGCGCAAGAACGCGCATCAGGCGCTGGAAAGGGATCAGGACGCGTTGCGGCTGCTGTTACAGGCGAATCCGGAACCGGCGGCATTGGCTTATGCCCGAATGCGGGCCAACCAGGCCCATAACGCCCTGTTCACCTCGCTGAGCCAGGCCATGCAGGAGCCCGGTTTTAACTCGCGCTACCTGACCGATATGCGATTATGGGTGACCCATAGCCAGTTTATCATCGAGCATATTAACGCCATGACGATACTGGCGCGGGATCACTATATGCTGACACCCAGGCTGGCGGAAAAATACCTGACCGCCTGCGAAGTGGCCTTGCAAACCTGCCAGCAGCGGCTGGAATATGACGGCCCGAGCAGTGATAAACCGGTATTGACCACCGCCGACGACACGCCGGAGCAACCGGGCACCCCGATGGAGCGCCATCTGCGGCGCATCCTGTTCCATTTGGGCGTCATGCATACCATCTCGTCGGTGGCGTGGCGTCAACGGCCGCAGCACGGCCGCTGGCTGGCGCGGCGATTGGGGGAAAATGCCCAATAGCCGCCGATAACGGCTTTTCAACCAGCGGTGACCTGGGCTACCGCCTGTTCAAATCTTGCCATGCCCTGTTCGATATCCTCAAATTCCACCACCAGCGAAGGGGCGAAACGCACCACGTCCGGGCCGGCGTTCAAGATCATCAGGCCGTTGGCGGCGGAGGCATGCAGGAATTCCCGCGCCCGGCCGTGATAACTGGGTTGCAGCGCGGCGCCGATCAACAAGCCCATGCCCCGAATTTCTTCAAACACGTGATAGCGGTCGTTGATCTTTTGCAGTGTGCTGAAAAACCTGTCATGCCGTTCATTGATCCCGGCCAATACCGCCGGCTGGTTAATGACGTCAAGCGCCGCCTCAGCCACCGCGCAGGCCAGGGGATTGCCGCCGTAGGTGGTGCCGTGGGTTCCCACCGCCATCACCGATGAGATCTCCTCGGTGGTGAGCATGGCGCTGATGGGGAATCCGCCCCCCAACGCTTTGGCGGTGGTGAGGATATCCGGCAAGACGCCGTAGTGCATATAGGTGAATAACTTACCGGTGCGGCCCATGCCGCACTGCACCTCGTCCATCACCAGCAGGGCCTGGTATTGATCGCACAGGTCCCGCAGACCTTGCAGGAATTCCGGCGTGGCCGGCGTAATACCGCCTTCCCCCTGTATCGGCTCAACCACCACCGCGCAGGTGTGATCATCCATCACCGCTTTTACCGCCGCCAAATCGTTAAACGGCACATGGACGATATCACCGGGTTTCGGTCCGAAACCATCGGAATACTTGGGCTGGCCCCCCACCGTAACGGTAAAGAGCGTGCGGCCGTGAAAGGCGTTATGAAACGCGATGATTTTGGTTTTGTACGGGCTGTGGCGGGTGATGGCATAATGACGAGCCAGTTTAAAGGCGGCTTCGTTGGCCTCACCACCCGAATTGGCAAAGAATACCCGGTCGGCAAAGGTGGCGTTGATAAGTTTGCGCGCCAACCGCAGCGCCGGTTCATTGGTAAAGACGTTACTGGTGTGCCATAAGGTTTCACCTTGATTTTTCAGCGCCGCCACCAGCGCCGGATGGCAATGGCCCAGGGCGGTCACGGCGATACCGCCGGAGAAATCAATGTACTCTTTGCCTTCCTGATCCCATACCCGGCTGCCTTTGCCTCTGACGGGAATAAATTGAGCAGGTGCATAAACCGGCAAAATGACCTGATCAAATGTTTCCCTGGTTACCGCGTCATCATGTGTTTTCATAAGCTTTTTACTCTATCCGCCGCAAATGATAAATGAAATAATAGTCATAAAATATGAATAAAAAATCATTTCAATGCAATCTTTAATCGTCGTATGACGGCAAAAAATTATTTTTTGTTCCGCCGTCGCGCCGAATCAGGCGCCGACTGCGGCCCGAGGGGTTACATTGCCAGGAAATTCGCCAGCAACCGGTGACCCTGCTCGCTGAGAATGCTCTCAGGATGAAACTGTACACCTTCAAGGGGCAAGGTACGATGACGGATGCCCATGATTTCATCTTCGGCGCCCTCCCCCAGACTCCAGGCGGAAACCTCCAGGCAGGGCGGCAAACCGGCGGACTCCACCACCAGCGAATGGTAACGGGTCATGGTCAACCCGGCGGGCAGACCGGCGAAAACCCCCCGTCCGTCATGAGCAATGGCGGACGTCTTACCGTGCATAACTCGCTTTGCCCGTATGATGCGACCACCGAAGACCTGCGCAATGGCCTGATGGCCAAGGCAAACCCCCAAAATCGGTATTTTGCCGGCAAAGTGCGTTATGGCCGCTAAAGAGATGCCCGCCTGATCAGGCGTGCCGGGACCGGGAGAAATCACCAGCCGGTCCGGCGACATCTCTTCAATAGCGGCCAGTTGCAGCTCATCGTGGCGTTTTACCTCAACCTGCTCCCCCAGTTCACAAAAATATTGGTACAGGTTATAGGTAAAGGAATCATAGTTATCGATGATCAGCAGCATGGTACGAATGACCTATTTTACAGGATGCCCAGCAGGGGATTGAGGCCGCACGGTCCCCTCGTACAGGGTAGGAATAAAATGGCCGACGGTGAGACTAAGCGGGTTGGCGTTCGATCACCGGGCACAGGGTATTTATCGAGTATAACCTGCCATGTATCGCGCTGTCGAACGTGGGGCAGAGGCAATACCCCCAGGATTTTCTGGCGGGGCCATGCCGGATTGAACTCTCACGTATGGCAAATCTCTGTGAATTCGGGTCGTTCGCGCGTTAGCATAGCGGAATGGAAGGCCGTATAGTGTTTCAAGTTAACTTTATTAGCGAGCAGAGTTCCCGAATGACCACCATCATGGAAAAGACCACCGGACTCGTTGCCTTCGTACGAACCGTGCAAAACGGCTCTTTTGCCAGCGCGAGCCGGATTATCGGGGCCAGTCCGTCGGCCGTCTCCAAGAGCGTTGCCCGCCTTGAACAGCGCCTGGGAGTGAGGCTATTACAACGTTCGACCCGAACCCTCAGGCTGACGGTGGAAGGCACAGATTATTTTGAACGGGTGGCGCCGCTGCTACAGGCGATAGAAGAAGCTGAAAACCGGGTACAGTCCACCGATATACCGCAGGGGCTAATCCGAGTCAGTGTGCCGGTTTTGGTCGGACGTGTCCTCATGGCGCAATGGGTGGCGAAATTCATTCTCCTTTATCCTCGCCTTAAATTCGATCTTGACGTTACCGACCGGAACGTCGATATCATTCGGGAAGGATTCGATCTGGCCCTTCGCATCGGTACTTTGCAGGATTCGGGGTTGAATGCCCGTTTTCTGGGACATACGGATCATATATTGGCCGCTTCGCCAAAATACCTGATGCGCCGAGGTACCCCCCTCACTGTGGACGATCTGCAACACCACGACTGCCTGCGATTTCTCATTGCGGGGCGTCCCTTCCCCTATGCATTTGCCGACGGCAGCTCGATTATTCCAGACGGACCTCTTGATACCAGCGACGGTGCAACCCTCCGCCAGGCCGCCATTGAGGGTGCGGGTATCATCCAGATCCCCCGGTTTGCCATAGCCGACGACATCGCGGCCGGAACGTTGATTCAAGTCCTGTCAGGGTTTCCCATGCTGATATCGCCTATCCACGCATTGCATCCATTCGGTCGTCAACTGCCCGTCCGCGCACGGCTGTTCGTGGATTTTCTCGCGGAGCAATTCCATTTTTATGCGTTCCAGCCGCCGTCGACGGTGAGATTTTCGCCGTTGGTATAAGACGCATCAGGATGAGCCAAATAGGCGACGGCGGCGGCAATTTCCTTCACTTTGCCGAAACGGCCGACGCTGGTGAGCTTGACCATAGCGTCATATTCCGGTGTACCGGGATTCGGGCTAAGCTCGGTGTCGATGGGACCGGGCTGGACGCCGTTAACCGTGATGCCCAGGGGACCTAGTTCGCGGGAAAGTCCTTTGGTGAAGCCGGACAAGGCGAATTTGGTGGCGATATACAGCGTTACGCCGGGTAACGGCGCGGCTTCGCCAAACGCCGAGCTGATATTAATGATACGGCCCCAGCCGGTTTTCGCCATGCGCTTGCCGGCATCCTTGGCCAGGGCGATCGGCGCACGGACATTGAGATTGAAATGATTTTCATAGCTTTGGTCGGATGATTCGAGAAACGGTCCGTATTCCACCGTGCCGGCGTTGTTTACCAGGATATCGAGGCGGCCATTGAATTTACCGCCAAAGGCCCGGTCGACGGCGGCAGTGAGGTTAACAATTCCTTCAGGATTGCCGAGATCGGCACCTACCGCTTCGGCTTCGCCGCCGGCGGCGCGAATTTCATTCACCACCGCCTCGGCGAGGGCGCGTCCGGAGGCATAGGTTACCATCACCGATGCGCCGTCGGCCGCCAGACGAGCCGCTACCGCGGCGCCGATGCCGCGGGAAGAGCCGGTTACCAGGGCAAGTTTGTTTTCCAGTGGTTTAGACATGTTTGAATCCTTGAGGTTAAGCGCCGTGAGAACAGCCCCCGGCGCTGCTGTATTGATGAAGGATTCAGTATTGGCTATTCCCAAATGTCCCGGTAGTGCCATTCGATTCGCTTCTTTCGCGAATGAAGTTCGTGAATAATAATGACCGACGCCGGAAGATATTCCGCCGGCTCAAGCCTTGCCTGACTCCTGCATCGCCAGATTGGCGAGAATCAGGCTGGAATCAAGGCTTGGGGTTGCGGCTGAATCACCGCCGCCCTGCATCTGCTGCGCGATAAATTCCTTACCGAAATCCGGCGTATTGAACGGGCTGGGTATACTGTCCTTGAACTCCTGGCCCGAGACTTTGCCGTCGCCGTCCTCGTCCATGGCCTTGTACAGCGTATCGGCCTCAGCTTTAGTGCCGCCGCCGGCCGTAACCTGCTGTTCGAGAGAACCTTCGGACACGGTGCCGCTGCCGTTGGGATCCACCGCCTGCAGCAATTGGTTCTGATACACATCGGCGAAAGACGTCGTCGACGCCGTTATCCCGTACCCGGCAATTTTAGCGAACGATGCCGCATTGGCGGCGCTTGCCTTGGCGGCCTCATCGGCGGCGAGGGCGTTTTGCCCCTGGGCGCTCAGCACCACATTGGTGGATGATTCATCCGCCTGCTGCGCCGTATTTGATGCTCCGGCGCCGTTGGACGACATGGCCTGCCGCTGGCTTGCCGCATCCGCATTGGCGATGTTGAACAGCGCGGCGGCCATGGAAGATGGAACTTGCATTGATACCCCCAAATATGACGTTGACATAAACCTGGCGGCAAAAAAAATTCCGCCCGTTGAAAAGTGCCTGTGATATCACTCCTCTTGTTCAGGTTTATCGGCACGGGTTTTCAATCCCTTAAGCGGCAAATATAAGTCAGCATCATCATGATGAGAGTCCGCCGGCTCAACGCCGGCGGTGTCTATAAGACAAAAGCGGGGAATATCACGCCGTCGGCACGGTGCCACCGTCGATAATATATTCGGTGCCGGTAATGTAATGGCCGAAGCGCGCCCGGCGCTGGATGCGCTGCTGACCTGGGCCGAGAGACGCGATGTCCTTAGCTAGCGTGAAGAGGCTCGAGGGGGAGTGGTTGATTTAAAATACGTACAGCCGTATTACCGAATTGACTTCCTGAAATAACGATTCCATACTCGTTTTCAGACCCATGGGGTCGATATAATGCACTTTTGCAGAGGAATGGCCCATGACTACCAAACCCGTTAAAATTCCCGGCCCCGACCATCCCATTACCGTTGAGGCCAACCCATCCCATATCGTGGTGGCGGTTGCCGGCAAAACCATTGCCGATACCCGGCAGGCGTTAACGCTGCGGGAGGCGGACTATCCGCCGGTACATTATATTCCCCGTAAAGATATCGATATGTCCTTATTGACCCGCACCGAACACCATACCTACTGTCCCTATAAAGGGGATTGCTCTTATTACAGCATCACCCCCGGCGGCCTGCGATCGGTCAATGCGGTCTGGTCTTATGAAGCCCCTTACGACTCGGTGGCCGAAATCAAAGACTATGTCGCGTTTTATCCGGACCGGGTCGACAGTATAAAAGTGTCGCCTGCCCCCTAAGGGCAGCGCCGAGCAACGGGCCGGGCGCGGTTAAACCGTCTCTCCCGGTTCGTTCACCACCCGCATAAACAGCGCGGTGAGCGGCTCCAGATCCCCAACCGCGCCGGCACGATTGGCCTCAAGCCACTCATCACGCTCAACGGGTTGCCAGCGGGGATCGTAACCGGCATGCACCATCAATTGCTCGAAAAAGATCCGCTGCGTCCGCCCATTGCCTTCGCGAAACGGGTGCAACATATTGATATCCGCATAATAATTCGCCAGACGAGGACATATTTCCTTTTTGGACATGCCCTGGAGGTAATTTTCATCCTCCAACTGCTGCATTACGGCGTTACCCTCCTTCTCAAGATAATCAAAGTGGCAATAGCGCGTATCGTCCTGATAAATATCCACCGTGCGCAGCTGGCCGGCCCACTCGTAAACGTCCTGGAATAAGACGTGATGAATGGCGCATAACCACGGCAACCCCATTTTGGCGGGGCCCAACTCAAGAGTGGCCGCTCTCAGGGACGTCAAGTTCAGCTCAGCTTCAAGCAACCCCGCTGCTTCATGGATATTCAGCTTATTGCGCAATACTTTGATGCCGGGATAAAAATAGGGATCGCGGCCATCACCGAATTTATCGTTCATAATGGCTCCTGAGTTCGTTTATGCGCCGTAATGCCTCTTCCGCGGTCAACGTGACCTCATCAGCGGGAAATCCTTGAATCCTTTGACTTTGCTGGTAATTTTCATTGCGACGCTGTTGATATAAGCGTGCTTTTTGCTTGTCGGTCATTTTTTTCATGGGGAAGCCCTGTAAACGATCGGCCCGGTTAATTACCCTAAAGTATAACCGGCAATGGCGGATTCGCCGCGAAGGGGGTCCGGAGACAAGGCGGGAGAAAGGCCGTGGCGGCCTTTCCCCTGGGCGGGACTGTCGTTGTGGTAATGGTTGTACTAGCCGCCGTGCTGGCAGCTGTTAAGGCAGAATCTTGGCGGACAGAATCACGATGGGTTTAGTCGGGACGTTCTGATAAGGCCCGATATTTTTAGTGGGTACCTGGGCGATTTTGTCGGCGACATCCATGCCTTTAATCACTTTGCCAAACACCGCGTAACCAAAATCACGTTGCCCGTGATCGAGAAAAGCATTATCGGCTATATTGATAAAGAATTGGCTGGTGGCGCTGTCTTTATCGGAGGTCCGGGCCATGGCGACGGTGCCGCGTAAATTACGCAGACCGTTGTCGGCTTCGTTTTTGATTGGCGCCTGGGTTGGCTTTTGCGTCATATCTTTATTAAAGCCGCCGCCTTGTAACATAAAGCCGGGAATGACCCTATGGAAAATAGTATTGTCATAAAACCCGCTGTTCACATATTCGATGAAATTCTTAACCGAGACCGGCGCTTTTTGGCTATCGAGAGCCAGTTCGATCTTCCCGGCGGAAGTGGTAAGCAGAACATGAGTCTCTTTCTGCGCAGCCTGGGCGGAGGAGGATAAGGCGGCGAGAGAGATAAATAATGCGGCGGTCGCCAGTTTTTGTTTCAGCATGAAAGGTTCCTTTGTAAAGACATGGGCAACTGGAAGCGCTTAGATTCTAAAGAGGGTGCCAGCCTAACGCTACCCATTTACCTATTTTTACGTAACAGGCTATAAAATAATGCCGGGCAAAGAGCCTCTTGACTCGCCCCGGCGTCAACCCGGCCATAACGGTCTTGTAAAAAACGCTGATATTCCCCGATGACATAACTTTTAGCACCAAGAATAAACTCTTAAATGGTATGATATGCTGCCTTATCGGTTGAAACTGATACCTTTAGCGCCACCGGCATCAGCCGACGATCATTTTTAATTGACGAGTCAATAATGAATAATAGCAATCGCTTGCGGCTAACGTGGATTAGTTTTCTGTCTTATGGATTAACCGGCGCCCTCGTGATTGTTACCGGTGTGGTATTAGGCAACATTGCCGAATATTTTAACCTGCCGATATCCGGCATGGGTTCCACTTTCACCTTTTTGAATTCCGGCATTCTATTATCCATTTTTTTAAATGCCTGGCTGATATCCATCATACCCATGAAACGACAGTTGATCGGCGGTTTTGTGCTGATGGCGGTGGCGGTGCTGGGGTTGATGGGCGGCCGGAGTATTGCTTTGTTCTCATTTTCCATATTTATACTGGGCGTGGTGAGCGGCATTACCATGTCCATAGGCACCTACCTGGTAACCCGCCTTTATGAAGGCCGTCAACGGGGAGCGCGTCTGCTGTTCTCAGATTCCTTTTTCAGCCTGGCCGGGACATTGTTCCCTATGCTGGCCGGCCTGCTGCTGGCGCGGCATATTACCTGGTATTGGGTATATGCCTGCATCGGCCTGATCTACGTGGCGATATTTATTCTGACCCTGCTGTCCGAGTTCCCGGCGGCGGCGCAAACCGCCCCTCAAGGGGGTCAAGGACAGTCAAAGGAGAAGTGGGGCCTGGGCGTGCTGTTACTTTCCGCCGCCGCATTGTGCTATATCCTCGGCCAACTGGGATTTATCGCCTGGGTACCCGAATACGCCGCCTTGAATTTTGGTATGGATCAACAGCAAACGGGCAGTTTGGTGAGCCAGTTCTGGATTACGTATATGCTGGGAATGTGGGTATTCAGCGCGGTACTGCGTTTCACGGATTTGCAGCGGATGGTCACCTTGCTTGCCGCGCTGTCCGCCGCCATTATGTATTTGTTTATCGCCACCGATCAGCCGGCACATCTGCATTTTTACCTGTGGGGACTGGGGTTCATTTCCAGCGCCATCTATACCACCCTCATTACGCTGGGTTCGCAACAGACCCGGGTGACATCCCCCAAACTGGTGAATTTTATCCTTACCTGCGGCACCGTCGGCACCATGTTGACGTTTGTGGTCACCGGCCCCATCGTGGCTTCCTATGGCGCCAAAGCCGCCTTGACGACGTCGAATTCACTGTATCTGGCGGTGTTCATCCTCTGTCTGTTATTGGGATTCGTCACCAAACACCGCCTGTACGGGCATGGGGCCAAGTAGCGGCCAACATCCGGGGCCGACTCCGGCCCGCCCCGCCGCACGTTCTTTTTATCATAGCAAGGCGTTATTTATCATTATAATGCGGGTTTTCACCGTAATGCAGAACATCGTCGCGGGACAGCCCGATATCCTTCAACTGATCGTCGTTCAGCTGCATTAGGATGGCGCGATTGCGCCGACGATGGTTCCAAGCCACGCCGCGGCGGAAAACCGTATTGAGCTGTGCGATAACATTAACGGCGCGATGCGGGAATGAGAAAGGAACGGCCGGGAAGGTTTTTATCAAGGTTTTCATCATGGTTGCTCCTCGTTGGATGACGCAACCATCATGACGGGATCGCCGATGACCGTACAGATTCAGAAAGCTACTATTTTTACCATACAACAGAGGTTTTTTAATTCTGTCATGGTATAATTTTGCTCAATCTGTATTGTTTTGCAGAATTATAATCACGTCTGTATGGGGCCAGCATGACACGCTACGATCAATTGGCCGGCATTATCGGCGAACGAATTGAACAAGGCTTATACACCTGCGGCGAGCGGCTGCCTTCAGTGCGTACCTTAAGCCAGGAACATGAAGTGAGCATCAGCACCGTTCAGCAGGCGTACCGGGTGCTGGAAGAGCGGCAATTGATCGAGGCGCGGCCGAAATCGGGCTATTTTGTCAGCCAGCAGCCTGATTTGGCGGCGCTGCCGGCCATGAGCAGACCGGCGCAGCGGCCGGTGGAGATCTCCCAGTGGGATTTGGTGCTTAAATTGCTGCGGGCGGATCCGGCGGACGGCATGGTGCATCTGGGGATCGGCATGCCGGATATCAGCGCTCCAACCTTAAAGCCGCTGATGAAAGCCCTGAGCCGCATTGCGCTGCAGCCGGATTTGCGCGGCATGACCTATGGCGATATCTGCGGCGCCCCCACCCTGCGCGAACAAATCGCCCGCCTGTTGGTGGACAGCGGCAACCTGTTGTCGTGGGAAGATATCATGATCACCTCCGGCTGCCACGAAGCGCTGTCCATCGCCATTCATGCCCTTTGTCAGCCCGGCGATATCGTGGCGGTTGATTCGCCGAGTTTTCATGGCGTGACCCAAACCTTAAAAGCTTTCGGCATCAAGGCCCTGGAGATCCCCACCGATCCGGTGACCGGCATCAGCCTGGAGGCATTGGAGCTGGCCCTCGAACAGTGGCCGATCAAAGCCATCCAGGTGACGCCCAATTGCAATAATCCCCTGGGTTATATCATGCCTGACAGCCATAAACAGGCGCTGCTGACGCTGGCGCAGCGCTACGACACGCCGATTATCGAAGACGATGTCTACGGCGATCTGGCCTACCGCTATCCCCGCCCGGTGACCATTAAATCCCTGGACGAAGATGGCCGGGTACTGTTATGCAGCTCGTTTTCCAAAACCCTGGCGCCCGGCCTGCGCATCGGCTGGATTGCCCCGGGCCGGTATATGGAACAAGCGACGCATATGAAATATATCAGCACCGGCGCCACCGCGCTGCAACCGCAGCTGGCGGTGGCCGAGTTTGTGCGTCAGGGGGGATATCAAAAACACCTGCGCCGGATGCGCGTCCACTATCAGCATAACTGCGACATCATGACCGGCTGGGTCAAGACCCATTTTCCCCCCGGCACCCGGGTGAGCCGGCCCCAGGGGAGCTTCCTGCTGTGGATTGAAATGCCTGAGCGCTTTGATTCCCTGCGTCTGAACCGCCAGTTGGATCAGTTGGGGGTGCAGATTGCGGTAGGGCCGATTTTTTCCGCCTCCGGCAAGTACCGTCACTGCATGCGTCTTAGCTATGCGCTTGCGCTGACCCCCGTCATCGAGCAAGCGGTTAAAATCATCGGCGACGCCGTGAAACGTCAGTTGGATGAGGTTAACGCGTAAAATCCACGTTTTCCGGTTCATCCTCGAGAAAAAGTGTGGCTTGTGCCGGCTGGGTCTGGGCAATCACCCGCCCGCGGCGGATGACGTAACGCGGCGCAACCTGGCGTCTCACGGCGTCAAAACCATTTTCAGCCGGCAGTATCACCAGGTTGGCGCTGTGCCCGGAGGCGATGCCGTAATCACTCAGGTTCATGGTGCGGGCGCTATTTACCGTGATCAGTTCCAACCCCTGGTTGATTTGTTCATATCCCATAAGCTGACAAATGTGCAGACCCATATGCAGGACTTGCAGCATATTGCCGGTTCCCAGGGGATACCAGGGATCAAACACATCGTCGTGGCCGAAGCATACATTGATGCCCGCCGCCATCAGCTCTTTCACCCGCGTGACCCCGCGTCGTTTGGGATAATCGTCGAAACGACCTTGTAAATGGATATTTACCAGCGGATTGGCCACGAAATGTATACCGGAGAGCTTGAGCAGCCGAAACAGCCGCGCGGTATAGGCGCCGTTATAGGAGTGCATGGCGGTGGTATGACTGGCGGTCACTCTGGCGCCCATATGATGCCGAAGGGCCAGCGCCGCCACGGTTTCCACAAAACGCGACTGTTCATCGTCGATTTCATCGCAATGGACATCCACCAGCCGGTCGTATCGCAGCGCCAGGCCAAAGGCTTTATGCAGAGATTCCACGCCGTACTCACGTGTGAATTCGAAATGGGGGATGGCGCCTACCGCATCGGCGCCCAAACGCAGCGCCTCTTCCAGCAATTCCTCACCCCGTGGATAAGAGAGAATGCCCTCCTGCGGGAAAGCCACCAGTTGCAGCTCCAGCCAGGGGGCGACTTCCCGTTTCACTTCCAGCATGGCTTTCAGCGCGGTCAAATGGGGATCGGATACATCCACATGGCTGCGGACATATTGAATGCCGTTGGCAATTTGCCATTTCAGGGTTTGCCAGGCGCGCTTTTTGACATCGTCATGGGTGAGCAGCGCCTTGCGCTCGGCCCAGCGTTCAATGCCTTCAAACAGCGTGCCGGACTGATTCCAGTGGGGGGAACCCGCGGTCTGGGTGGTATCCAGATGAATATGGGGTTCGACAAAGGGCGGCACCGCCAGCCCGCCCATGGCATCCAACGTGCCGGCGGGGACCTGTCCGGTGGTTTCGCCGGCGCTTATCTGGCGAAACCGGTCTTGTTCGATATCAATCTGCCACAGGCCTTCGCGCTGCGGCAGACGAACATTGATGATTTTTTGCAAGGGGAGCATTTGCACGGAGCGCCTCGAGTGGAATGGATCATATATTTCCAATCTTAGCGCACTCATCAAATCAATGCTTCATTACGATTAAAGAGTGGAAGACGGGGCTGACCGCAAGGTAATGCGGCGATGGCTGCGGGAAAACTTTCCGGACAAAAGTGGATAACCAGCGGGATTAGGGGCCGGTGATAACCGGCCCGATGTTCAGGACCGGATTATGGGCGAGCCACAAAACCCACGGCGTCGTAGACTTTATCCAGCGTAGCGCGGGCGCGGGCGCGGGCCTTGTCAGCGCCGTCGCGCATTATCCGGTTGAGCAGCGCATCGTCGGCGCGGAACGCGTGATATCGTTCCTGCAGCTCAATCAGCATACCTGAAACGGCGTCCGCCACGCTGCCCTTCAAATGGCCGTACATTTTCCCGTCGAATTCCTGTTCCAGCTCGGCGATGGATTTACCCGTCACGCCGGACAAAATATCCAGTAAATTGGACACGCCGGGCTTATTGGTTATGTCGTAACGCACCACCGGCGGTTCGTCGGAGTCGGTCATGGCGCGTTTGAGCTTTTTCACCACCGATTTGGGATCTTCCAACAGAGTAATCACGTTGTTGCGGTTCTCGTCGGATTTGGACATCTTTTTCGTCGGTTCCAGCAGCGACATGACGCGGGCGCCGGACTTGGGAATAAAAGGTTCCGGAACGGTGAAAATATCTCCGTAAATCGTATTGAACCGCTGGGCGATATCCCGGCTTAATTCAAGGTGCTGTTTCTGATCTTCCCCTACCGGCACCTGATTGGTCTGGTAGAGCAAAATATCCGCCGCCATCAGCACCGGATAAGCAAACAGGCCGGCATTGATATTTTCCGCGTAACGGGCCGACTTGTCCTTGAACTGGGTCATGCGGCTCAGCTCGCCAAAGTAGGTATAGCAGTTCAGCAGCCAGCCCAGCTGGGTATGTTCCGGCACATGGGACTGCACGAAGATGGTGCTTTTTTCCGGATCGATGCCGCAAGCCAGATACAGGGCCAGCACGTCCAGCGTGGCCTTTTTCAGTTTTTGCGGATCCTGCCGTACGGTGATGGCATGAAGGTCAACAATACAATATATGCAATCGTAATCGTCTTGCAGGTTAACCCACTGACGCAGCGCACCCATATAGTTGCCGATGGTCAATTCACCCGACGGCTGCGCGCCGCTGAATACTATGGGCTTACTCATTATTCGTTTCCTGATTATTTAAAGTTGGCAACCCGAGGATGGGCAAAAGATCGGCGAAATGATCCAACAGATAGTCCGGGTGACTGTCAGCGATGGATTCGCCGTAGTTGTAACCGTAGGTCATGCCGGCACACGGACAGCCCGCCGCTTTGGCCGCCATGATGTCGTTACGTGAATCCCCCACGAACAGCAGTTCGTGCACGTATAATCCCAGCTTGCCCAGCACCAGATAGAGCGGCGCGGGATGCGGCTTTTTCGCCGCCACGTCATCAGCGCCGATGAGCAGGGAGAAATAACGGTCTATATCCAGCGAGGCCAGCAGGGGGGCGACAAACGGCGTGGGTTTATTGGTCACCACCGCCATGGGGAATCCCCGTTCCGCCAGACGCGCCAGGGTGGCTTTTACCTGTGGGAACAACCGGCTGCCCTGCTCCACCGTCTCGGCGTAAAACTGGTCGAACAGCAGGCGTGTTTTACGGCACAAGGCGATTTCCGGTTCTGCCCCAGCCCAGCTTAGCGCCCGCTCCACCAGGATATCGGCGCCGTTGCCAATCCAGGTGGAGACGCGCGCTTGCCCCGCCATGGGCAGCCCCTGGGACTGCAACGCCAGATCGAGAGCGCTGCTCAATCCCGGCGCGGTATCCGTCAGCGTACCGTCCAGATCGAACGCCAGGGCGCGTATGCGTGTCAAATCAACCATGTTTTATCCCGCTTAATTCACGACGCATGGCCTCAATGATTTCCTGATAATTCGGATGGCCGAAAATCGCCGAGCCGGCGACAAACATGTCCGCCCCGGCCGCGGCGATGGCGCCGATATTATCCACTTTGACGCCGCCGTCCACCTCGAGGCGTATATCCCGTCCGCTGTCATCAATCAGCCGGCGGACCTGGCGCAGCTTATACAGCGTGCCGGGAATAAAAGACTGGCCGCCGAAACCGGGATTTACCGACATCAGCAAGATGACATCAAGCTGGTCCATAACATAGTCGAGATAACTCAAAGATGTCGCCGGGTTGAATACCAGGCCGGCTTTGCAGCCGTGGGATTTGATTAATTGCAGTGAGCGGTGAACGTGCTCCGATGCTTCGGGATGGAAAGTAATGTAACTGGCGCCCGCGGCGGCAAAATCCGGAATGATCCTGTCCACCGGCTTAACCATCAGATGCACATCAATGGGGGCGGTAATGCCGAAATCCCTCAGAGCTTTTAATACCATCGGGCCCATGGTGAGATTGGGAACATAATGATTGTCCATCACATCAAAATGCACCACGTCGGCTCCTGCCGCCAATACCCGGGCGGTATCCTCGCCCAGGCGGGCAAAATCCGCCGACAGGATGGATGGGGCGATTAAAAAGTTTTTCATCCGCTTCTCCAATCAGTTAGGGTCGGACGCAGGTGTCCCTTGCTTGCCCGTGTAGTGATACAGCGCCAGCAGTTCGTTCACTTTAGTGCGACCCAGGATATTCCGGCTGATGGTACGACGCCCTTTCACCACGTGAAGTACCGCGTCGCAGTACCACTCACGGGTCAACAACGTATCGTGGTTGGAAATCAGCACCGGCACCCGGACTTCGCTGGCGAGTTGGTAAGCCATCCGCGCCAGGTTTTGCTGCTCGATATTATTAAAACTGTTGGTATGGTAAGCCGTAAAGTTGGCCGTCGTCGACAGCGGCACGTACGGCGGATCGCAATACACCACAGCGCCGCACTCGGCTTTCATTAGCGTTTTCTGATAATGCTCGCAGACAAATATTGCATTTTGAGCCTTTTCGGCAAACCAGTTTAATTCAATTTCCGGGAAATAAGGCTTCTTGTAGCGACCGAACGGAACGTTGAACTCACCGCTCAGATTATAACGGCACAGGCCGTTGTAACAATGACGATTAAGGTAAAGAAATAGCACAGCTCGCCGATAAGCATCAGTACAAAGGTTAAACTCGCGGCGCATCGAATAGTAAAATTGCGGGGTATTGGCCTCTGCATCGAATAATCTGCGAGCATCACCGATAAATTCATCGGTGCGCCCTTTCACAATATTGTACAGGTTGATGAGATCGCTATTGATATCAGCAAGAATATATTTCTCATAATCGGTGTTCAGAAACACCGAACCTGCGCCGACAAAAGGCTCGATAAGACAATCGCCCGCCGGTAAATGGCGGCGGATATCTTCTATTAGCGGATATTTACCGCCAGCCCATTTCAAAAACGCGCGGTTCTTCTTCATGCCGTCGATTGATACTCATACACTCTTCAGAGCCGCGGATTGTACTCTGTTTATGACAGCACATCAGTGCTAAATTCAAGAACTATTTGTTCTGATCCTGTTTGACCTGGCCTATCTGCCTGGCCCAGGGTTTATTAGCCTGTATACCAGCCGGCAATTGCGCTACCGCGCTCTTGGCCTGCGACGAGGACGAATAAACGCCGCTCACCAATACATACCAGGGTTTGCCCTCGCGACGGGTCTCATATACCCAATATTGGCTCAACTGCTGCTTGTGGGCATAGGCGTTCAGGGTTGCCGCTTGCGAAGCGCTGCTGAGCTGCAAGGTATAAAAACCGGCGGGAGCGGTTTGGATGGCGCCGGTTGACGCGTGGGCGGGCGTAGCCGGGGCCAGGGCACTTGCGGAAACCGGCGCGGCGGCAGGCGTATTCCTGCCGGCGACCACGGCGGGCGTATTCCTGTGGGCGGCGGGAGCATGCTGACCGGCTTCGGTCATGGCGGCCGGGGCAACGGCATGTCCATTGGCGGCAACCATGGGACGGGGCGCAACGGCGGTCTGCCTGGCCGCCTTATGGGCCGGTACGGATGTCTTGACCGCGCCGGTTTTATGCGTCGGATGCGCCGGTTCCTTACCCGCCGGCGCGACCGTGGCCGGCGCGGTGGGCAGGGTCGAGGCGGAGCCCTCGTTATTCATCTGTTCGGTCATGCCGTTAACCTGGTTCCCTTGCTGCGACAGCGCATCCGCCATATTGCCGGGTAAATCAATGCGATGCTGCGGCACGGCGCCAGCGATGGGAGGTGCCTCGGTGGGTGTCGAGGCGACCGGAGGCGCGCTCAGGGTTTGCGGCTGCGACAGGGCGCTGTTAACGCCGTTGGCCAGGGGTTGTGAAGCGGTACCGTTGACGCCGTTGGCCTGAGATTGTGAAGCGGTACCGTTCATGCCGTTGGCCTGGGATTGCGCGGACAGTCCATTAGCGGGGCCGGTGGCGCTGCCGGGACTATTGGCATCCGGATTGGCCGCCGGAACGGTTCCGTTAACCGGAGCAGCGGCGGAACCCGAGGTGGCGGGGGAACCGGACAAATCGATATTCTTTTCACCGGTCGTCGGGTTTTGCTGGCCGGCATTCGGCTGAGTAGGCGATTTCAACGCCGAACCGACGCCAATCACCACCAGCAGTAATACCAGGATACCGATGCCAATCATCATATGCTGTCTGGACATCGCGACTTTAGGAACCGAGGGGCCTTTCCGTTGACGTGGGGGACGGCGATCACTGCTATCGGGTCTCAGTTCGTCTTCCGACTTGAACTCATCCATTTACAACTCTCCAACTGAGAGATTATTCCACCGGGCACAAGGCCCCGCGGAGGGTTAAAGCGATAAAACCAGCGGAATCTTCCCGCCCCGATCAGGGGCCGGAACGAAGGCGCTGATTCAGGTGCGGCAATCGGCGATTGACGCCAATACGATATCGTCGGGCACGCCGGCACGCACTTCAGCTTTGCCAAGGCCCTGGGGCAATATCAACCGCAGTTTGCCGGAAACAACTTTTTTGTCGCGCATCATATGCGGCAGATAATCTGCCGGCGCCATGTCCTCAGGCCCGGACACCGGCAAACCGGCACGCACCAGCAAGTCGGTAACGCGCTTCAGGTCGTCGGCGGAGAACTGACCCAGCCGCCGGGCGGTATGCGCAGCCATCACCATGCCCGCCGCCACCGCTTCGCCATGCAGCCAATTGCCGTAGCCCATGTGGGTTTCAATGGCATGACCATAAGTATGGCCCAGATTCAGCAAAGCCCGTTGACCGGTTTCACGTTCGTCGGCGGCAACCACCTCCGCTTTCAATTCGCAACAGCGGCGGATGCAATAAGACAGCGCATCGACCTCGAGGGCCAGCAAATCGTTCATGTGGGCTTCAAGCCAGACAAAAAAAGCATAATCCAGGATGATGCCGTATTTGATCACTTCCGCCAGGCCGGAGGATAATTCGCGCGCCGGCAAGGTCTTCAGGCAATCCAAATCGATGACCACCGAGGCCGGCTGATAAAAAGCGCCGATCATGTTCTTGCCGAGGGGATGATTAACCGCGGTCTTTCCCCCCACCGACGAATCGACCTGCGCAAGCAGCGTGGTGGGCACCTGGATAAACCGGACGCCGCGCTGATAGCTGGCGGCGGCAAAGCCGGCCATATCGCCAATGACGCCGCCGCCCAAAGCAATGAGCGTGGTATCGCGGCCATGGGGTTTTTCCAGCAATGCGGTAAATATCCGTTCCAGGACGGCTAACGTTTTGAACTGTTCGCCATCGGGCAAGATCGTCTCATCGACGACGATGCCTGCGTGTTCGAGAACCGCCCGAACAGGATGCAGATAAAGCGGCGCCAACGTTTCGTTGGTCACCACCATGACGTGGGCGCCGCTTTTCAACGGTAGGAAAGAAGCCGGGTCGTTAAATAACCCGGCTGCTATCGTAATCGGGTAGCTACGCTCCCCTAATGTTACAGTGATCCTCTCCATGGGGTGCTTAAGACCTTTTCGGCATCTCGATACACACTATACTCGTCATACTTCAAGTTGCAGGTGCGTTGGCTTTCCTCGCTCAACCCAGTCACTTACTCATGTAAGCTCCTGGCGATTCGCTGCGTTGCCGCCTTCCTGCAACTCGAATTATTAAGATTATAGATTAGTTGCTTTCCAACATATTGATGATTTGGTTGGCAACAACCTTAGCACTTTGCTCGTCGGTACGAATGGTGACATCCGCAATTTCTTCATACAAAGGATTGCGTTCCCTGGCCAGCGCTTCCAGTACTTCACGCGGCGGGGCTTCAACCTGTAGCAAGGGTCGTTTTTTATCGCGCTGGGTTCTGGCCAGCTGTTTTTCAATAGTGGTTTCAAGATAAACGACAACACCACGGGCAGAAAGGCGGTTACGTGTCTCACGTGATTTTACTGATCCACCACCTGTAGCCAATACGATCCCTTGTTTTTCAGTAAGTTCGTTAATGACTTTTTCTTCACGATCGCGAAAGCCATCTTCGCCTTCCACGTCGAATACCCAGCCTACATCAGCCCCGGTGCGTCGCTCAATCTCCTGATCAGAATCGAAAAACTCCATATTAAGTTGTTGGGCCAACTGACGCCCAATAGTGCTTTTGCCGGCACCCATAGGCCCAACCAGAAAGATATTGCGTTTCTCTGCCATGTTTTTCGGTATTACTAGATTATTCGTTAATGACAACCCGCCCCGCCAATCAAATTAGCGGCGGGACCTAAACTGAAACCTCATGAGCGATAGTGCGAGAATCAGACGAAAAATTATCTCAACACTCGGGGTAGTTTGGCAACCGATTAAATCGATGCTCACACCGCAAGGAAGAATTCCGATATCGCTATCGAAACTACAGGTGACGCAAAAACAGCGATGCTCAATGGGTTACCCTTGTAAGCGAAATCTGTCACAGCGTCAAATTGATCGCGAAAAAAACGCATAATTTGTTGCTAAGGCCCCGATTTTGCCCCAATTGAGATAAACAAGTTTACCCTGATATTCGAGTGGGCGTTATAAAAATAACCAACTCCCGCTGTTTATAGCGCTCATGTTGGCGTTTAAACAGATGTCCCACCCAGGGAATGTCCGCCAACAGCGGGGTTTTATCCTTCCTTTCGTGTTTTTGTCGCTGGAAAATGCCACCTAAAACAATGGTTTCCCCATCGGCAATGGTCACTTGGGTTTTAATTTCCTCCATGTCGATGGAAACGCTCTCATTTCCACCCTGCTTAATCACCTGACCGGGTACGTTCTGACTAAGGCGCAAATCGAGGGTAACCTTGCCGTTACGCAGTATTTTCGGCGTCACTTCCATTTTTAAAACCGCTTCCTTGAACTGAATGGATGAGCCTTTGCTCTTGCTTTTTTCCACCTGATAGGGCAATTCGGTGCCTTGCTTGATACTGGCGGTACGTTGATGGGCGGTATAAAGACGCGGGCTGGCCAGGATATCCACCTTGTTCTCCTGCTCCAGGGCGGTCAGTTCCAGCTCGAGTAAACGGCCGCTCAGGCGCGCCAGGCGAAAACCCATGCTGGCGTAGTGGTCCCCCAAGGGAAGATTCACCGCCATCTTCGAGGAACGCAGCCCGGTGTCGGCGGAATGCTGCCAGTCAACGCCGATATCCCGCAAATTATCACGGCTGATAGTCACGATGTGAGCGGTGATCATGACCTGCTCAAGAGGCAAATCCCAGACGTTTATCCATTCGGTCAAGTTGGCCAGCGCCGCTTCGGTATCCCGCAATACCAATGAATTAGTGCGTTTATCCAGCACCAGGGTGCCGCGGGGGGACATCAGTTCTTTACGCAACGCACCGATATTTTTCGCCACCTCGGCGGCATCGGCATGTTGCAGCGTCACCAGGCGGTTTGTTAACGGCTGTTCGCTCTCCCGCTGGCGCAGCGCCTCGGCCTGTTGCTCCTTTCGGTCAGCGAACTGGTCCCGGGGATAAACCAGCATGACATTACCCTGACGCTCCAGGTGAAGGCGACCCGTGCCGACGATCAGGTCCACCGCCTGTTGCCAGGGTACCCCGTGCAGATTAAGGCTGATATTGCCGGATATGCCGGGCGCTATCACCAGATTCAAACGCTGGTGCTCGGCCAGGGCGCGCAACACCTGCTGGATGGGAGCGTCGTCGAACACCAGCGTCACCGGCTTGCTTTTTTCGGCGGAGGGCTCGGCGAACGATTCCTTTGCCCCTGGACCGAGGGGCAACAGTAACATCAGCAATCCTACTATCAATCCGCGTCCTTTCACGGTGTTTCATCCTTGTTAACATCATCCTTGTTGGAAATAGCGCCGAAAAAGCGAGCGTCGGGGGCCGACGCAACGCGCTTATGCCAGCGGCCTTTTTTATCGGCAGTCCAGAGATGCCAGCGCTCGCCATCCCCCACCACCCCTTTGACCGGCGCGCTGTCGGTCCGGCTTTCCCGGCTGGCGCGCTCCGGCTCAAAGGGATTGCGTTCGGCGCTTTTTTGCTCCGCCGATAGCGGTGCGGCGCTTAGCAACAGAACGCTTAACGAAAGGAATAATGCCCCCGACCGGCGGTTATTTGACATGGCTCGCCTCCTTATCACGGACCGGCGCCGGGTCCGCCAGTTCAAACTCGATGTCCAGTCTGCCGCCGCGGACCCCTACCGCAAAAGAATCCAGCGACAAGCCGCCCGATAAGCCGGCCAAACGGCCTAACATGCGGTGAAGCCCCGGATAATCAGTGTTCGCCGCCACGGTCCAGCGGCGGGGAGCCGCGCGACGATCGGTGCCCGAAGGCGCGGCCCGCCAAGTTAATTTCCCACCAAGGCCGGGATCGATGGATTTGATAAATACCGCCGGTTCCCGGCGCGCTGTTTCGCAGGCGGCCAACTCGCGATGGATTGATGAAATTTGCGTCTCCAACTGAGCCTTGGTCGGCCATTCGGCCATGTTGTGCCCATGCTGCCGTAACGCATTTTCGATGTGCCGGATATCCCGGCGCACGTCATCCAGGGCTTTTTGCCCTGGACGAAGAAGCAGTGACGCGCCGAGAGCGATAACCGCCGCGACGGCAATCAGCGCCGACGTCAATACCCACCACGGCCGGTCAATCCCGCGCCATAACAATCGCTTAACGGGATGCATTGTTTATCGCCCTCCCGGGCCAGGGGGTTTGCAGTTGGAATCGCAGCAAACCATTCTCCAGGCGGGTAATTTCATGCCAATGAGCCGGTTTGAGCAAGGGATGACGGCCAAGCCGGCTGTTAGTCTCGACGATGGCCGCATAGCTCCGGCTACAGCCGCCCGCCAGCAACCGGCCCTCCCGCAGGCGCAGCGAAGTTAACCACAATCCCGGCGGCAACAGCGCCGGCAGCTGTTGAAAAAATCGATAATATTGCTGGTTGGCCTGTCTGATCCGGCGGTAGTGTTTCAAGGTGTCTTGCAGCCGTGCGCACTGCGCCACCCGCTGTTGATGTTCACTCCGCTGCTGAAGGGCATGCCGTTGCTGCTGCTGTAACAGCGCCAAACGCGCCGCCAGCGAAGACTGCTCCTCCCGCCAGCGCAGCCACGACCCGCCGGTAGAACAAAAGGCCAACAGCAGTTCGGCCGCCAGCACAATAATTACCGCCCTTGCCCGGCGACGGCGACGGCGCTGCCGCCAGGGCAGCAGATTAACCTGACACATCAGATATCCTCCTGGCGCAGCGCCAGGCCGCCCGCGATGAGAAAAGCCTGCGGACAGGGCGGAGCGGGGGGATATATCTGCCAGAAGGTGTCAAAGGGCGGCCAGGGAAGCGCGCCCTCCGGCACGGCCGAGCCGGTGTTGCTGCTGTAATACGCCTCAGGGCAAACCGCACCCCTTTCGCCCGGATACTGCCGGCATATCATTCGTCGCAGGGTGACAAAATCAACGGTGTCCTCCCGGCGGACAAAACCGAACTCAAGGGGACAGGACAAGGGCGAAACCCAGCACCAGTCCCTGCCGAGCCCATGAATCAGCGTGAACTCCCGCTCCAGTCCGGCATGCCGGGCCATGCAACGCAGGGCGCACGGCATGAAATCCATGATTTGCGGGTCAAGCCCGGCGGCGGACAGGCAAGATTGCCATTGCGTTATGGCGGTTTGCCGGGCAGCGGTCACCAGCAGGGTGTGCGGTACCAAGGGATCGTCCCGGTAATCCAACAGCAGCGGGCCGCTGTCCTCGGGGAAATGGCGTCTCGAATGGGAAGCGATATACAGGCCCCGCTCCGGTTCACGCAGCCGCCGGTCCGGTGCTTTTATCCGCCGTTGCGAAAACAGGTGAGCCGGCAAACAAACTCGTAACGAAATGCTACCGGGCAAATGTTTTCGCCACCCGGCCAGAAGCCTGCCGACACCGGGACAAGGCAACCCCTCCACGTCATTTAACGATGCCGCCGGCAAGGTGTGTTGCCACCAATGTCTAAGCAGCCAACCCCGCCGCCGACGTTGTACCGCCAGGGCCCGTACCGTGCTGTTTCCAATCTCCAATCCGACCTGCCAGTGGCGGAATGCCATGTTTTACCGCTCCCTATCATCCGTAATGAAAAGTACGTATCCAACGTGCAGGCTTACCTTTATACTAGCGCGCGGTTGTTTATAAACTGCCCAAACGACATGAAATGGGAAATCTCAGGTGAAGTTCGTAAAATATTTATTAATCTTTGTAGTGTGTTGCATCTTGTTGGGAGCCGCCTCGATATTCGGCATGTACAAATACATTGAGCCGCAGTTGCCTGATGTCGCGACCCTGAAAGATGTACGACTGCAAACCCCGATGCAGGTCTATAGCGCGGACGGCGAATTGATGGCGCAGTTCGGCGAAAAACGCCGGATTCCCTTGCGGCTCGATCAGATCCCCCCCGATCTGGTACATGCCTTCGTCGCGACCGAGGACAGCCGCTTTTATGAACATCACGGTGTGGATCCGGTGGGCATTATGCGAGCCGCCTCCATAGCCCTGATGTCCGGTCACGCCACGCAAGGCGCCAGCACCATCACCCAGCAACTGGCGCGTAACTTCTTTTTGAGTCCGGAACGGACGTTGATCCGCAAGATCAAAGAAGCCTTTCTCGCCATTCGCATCGAGCAGTTGCTGACAAAAGACGAAATCATCGAGTTGTATCTGAATAAAATCTATCTCGGCTATCGCGCTTATGGCGTCGGCGCGGCCGCCCAGGTCTATTTCGGCAAAGATGTCGGTCAACTCAGCCTGGCTGAAATGGCGGTGATAGCCGGCTTGCCCAAAGCGCCCTCCACGTTCAATCCGCTGTTTTCCCACGATCGGGCCTTGGCGCGACGCAATTTTGTCTTGTCCCGCATGCTGGACGAGAAGTACATCACCCGCGATCAGTTCGAGCAGGCCCGCAACACGCCGCTGGTAGCCAACTATCATGCCCCTCAGATGAGCTTCTCGGCACCTTATGTCGCTGAAATGGTGCGGCAGGACATGCTGAAACGCTATGGGGACAATGCCTATACCGACGGTTACAAGGTCTACACCACCATCACCAAAAAACTTCAGTTGGCGGCGCAGGACGCGGTAAGGAATAACGTCATTGATTACGATATGCGGCACGGCTATCGGGGCCCAAGCAATGTTTTGTGGAAAATCGGCGCAACGCCCTGGGATCAAAAGCGCATTAGCGGCAGTTTGAAATCGCTGCCGGTCTACGGCCCGCTGCTGCCGGCGGTGGTTACCCAGGCTGACGCCGGGCAGGCCACCGCCATGTTGTCGGACGGCAGTAATGTCGAGTTGACCATGGCCGGCATACATTGGGCGCGCCCGTACAGAACCGACAGGCTACAGGGCGCGGTGCCGAGAAAAGTCACCGATACGGTTCAAGCCGGTCAACAGATCTGGGTGCGCAAGGTGAATAATGATTGGTGGCTGGCGCAGTTGCCGGACGTCAATTCGGCCTTGGTGTCGATAGATCCCTCCAGCGGCGCGGTAAAGGCCCTGGTGGGTGGTTTCGATTTCAACCAGAGCAAATTCAACCGGGCAACCCAGGCGCTGCGGCAGGTGGGTTCCAATATCAAACCCTTCCTGTACACCGCCGCCCTGGACAAGGGGCTGACCTTGGCCACCATCTTGAACGACGCGCCTATTTCCCGCTGGGACGCCGGCGCCGGCGCCGACTGGCGGCCGAAGAACTCTCCCCCCACCTATGACGGTCCGATTCGCCTGCGCCAGGGCCTGGGACAATCTAAAAACGTCGTCATGGTGCGCGCCATGCGCGCCATGGGCGTGGACTATGCCGCCGAGTACCTGCAACGCTTCGGTTTCCCGCCGCAGAACATCGTGCATACCGAATCGCTGGCATTGGGTTCCGCCTCGTTTACCCCGTTGCAAATGGTGCGGGGCTACGCGGTGCTGGCAAACGGCGGATATTTGGTAGACCCCTACCTGACCGCCAAAATCGAAGACGATTCGGGTAAGGTCCTGTTCGAGGCCAAACCGAAGACGGTGTGCGATACCTGCAATTTGCCGGTGATTTACGGCGATACCAATAGATCGGCGGTTTTATCCGATGACGACATGGAAAATGTCGCGGTATCACACCAGCCCGGCAATAACGCCGCCGTCCCCATGCCGCAGTTGGAAAACGTTTCCCCCGCCCAGGCCGCCGCGGATGGCGAGCAGCAATATGCCCCCCACGTCATCAGTACTCCGCTGGCCTTCCTGATTCATGACGCCCTCAACAGCAACATCTTCGGCGAACCGGGCTGGCAAGGTACCGGCTGGCGCGCCGGGCGTGATTTGAAACGCCATGATATCGGCGGTAAAACCGGCACCACCAACAGTTCGAAAGATGCTTGGTTCTCCGGTTACGGTCCTCAGACGGTGACCTCGGTATGGATAGGTTTCGACGATCATCGCCGCGATCTGGGCCGAAGTCCATCCGGCGGTGAAGGCGGGGCGCAAAGCGCCCAGCCGGCCTGGGATGATTTTATGAAAGTCGCGTTGGACGGCATTCCGGAACAGAAGATCACGCCGCCACAGGGCATCGTCACCGTCAGCATCGACAAGAGCAGCGGTAAATTATCCGATGGGGGCGGCAACAGCCGCGAAGAGTATTTTATCGACGGCACGCAGCCAAAGGATAAAGTGGTGCATGAAGTGGGCACCACGCTGATGGATAACGGCGAGTCCCACGAACTGTTCTGATGGCGGGCCAGGCCCGCTGCACGCGGGGCTGGAAGCGTGCGTGTTAAGGGAGACCGTGCTGATGGGGTCGAAGCGGGCGTGGTTTTTCCGCCCGCCGGAGCGCCCCACAGCATGGTATGCCCGCTACCACCA
This sequence comes from Sodalis sp. dw_96, assembly GCF_018449575.1. Taxonomy (GTDB): domain Bacteria; phylum Pseudomonadota; class Gammaproteobacteria; order Enterobacterales; family Enterobacteriaceae; genus Acerihabitans. Next base: position 54,294 of record NZ_JAAVUT010000020.1, read on the forward strand.
AAGCTTAAACCGTGCCCGGTCGGGACAGAATGCTAGATCGTAAACACGCCGTGAATACGTCCATGTAGGCTCGATCCGCGCCGTCCTGGCGCGGACGGTTAACTCCTCTATCATTCTGTCCCGCCTCTTTGACTCCGGACTCGTTTGTTAGCAGTGAAACTTTGGACCCAACAATGCCCGCCAAGGGGTGAAAGCGCCGAAGGCCGGCCGTTCTATTTCTGATTCTGGATAAGCCACGCATGGGCCAGAAACAGCGCGCTGACGTTGCGGGCTTCGCGAAAATCCGGCTCGTTCAGCAGGTCCATCATGGTGGCGATGGGCCAGCGCACCTGGGGCAGAGGTTCGGGTTCGTCGCCCTGGCGCCGCTGCGGGTAAAGATCCTGCGCCACCAGGATATTCATCCGGCTGGAAAAATAGGAGGGCGCCATGGTGAGTTTGGTCAGGATATCCATTCGGCCGGCGCCGAAACCCACCTCCTCCATCAACTCCCGGTTGGCCGCGGTGAGGATATCTTCGCCGGGGTCAATCAGTCCCTTGGGAAAACCCAGCTCATAGTCTTCTATCGCCACGGCATATTCGCGAATCAGCACTATATGTGAGTCGATCACCGGCACAATCATCACCGCCTCGCGATCCGAAGGCTGCATCCTTTCATAAATCCTTCGCGCCCCGTTGCTGAACTCGAGATCAACGGATTCAACATTAAACAACCGGGACTGCGCGATAGTTTCGACTTTATGTATTTTTGGTTTTTGCAGATGCTTATCCATAGTTATCCCGGAGTCAACGAAGTGCATGGCACAGCATAACCGCCCGCGCGGCGAAACAACAGATGAAGACGAGGATGGTCTGTTTCCGGCGCCGGATGTTGACGGTGTTAACGTTAGCAGGTTTTAAGGCTTGATCGCATTGTGCATTAATGAGAACCTTCGCCGCAACCGCCAACAGCGACTCCGCTCATTTTCTCGCCATTAACCGGAACATTCAGCAACTCATTGTTATCAGGTGGCAAGCGAAAAAAATTATAGAGATTAAAATAGGAAAATACCGATATATCAGGGGAGAATGGATTGTTAACCTGTACTAAGTATTGATACTCGTCCTGTTTCGTTCCTGCGCGGTTTATCAATCAAGGGATCGAATGTTTCGTTGTCGAAGGTGGACGCTCCCGGAACAGCGCCAGCTTGATACGTATCATATTCTCGATGTGTCGTAAATTTTTCGTGTATCGATGGGGATGGCATGAGCACAATAGCATTTGTATTGTCCGTACTGTTTACCTGTGCGATCGCGGTTCTTGCTTATCGGCTTTATCGCAAACGACTTCTCCCCGCAGCCATCAAGCGTCTGCCGTTCCTGCAGCCGATCCCGCGTAAACTGACCGCGGAAGAACGCGCGGCCATAGAACGCTATTTTCAGCAGAATGAACATTTGCAGAGTTCCCCGCTGGCGCCGGCCCAGGCGGTGGAATCCCTGGCTTTAACACCGCAAAGTGAAAATATTTATGCGGCTACCCATGCCATTACCCGCTACGGCCTGGTCACCGACGCGCCGCATACCTGGCGGTATTATCTCGACAGCACGGAAATTCACCTGCCCCCGTTATGGGAACAATATATCGCCGAAGAGAATCATGTCGAGCTGATCAAAACCGCCGGCATCCCGCTGGTCATTGCCCTAAACGGGCATTCGCTGGTGGACTATGTCTACGCGCCGCAAGCCGCGAATCCGCCGCAAATGGTGCCGAACTCCTCCATGCGCGAGCAGGAAAACGAACAGGTCGAATTGCTGAATATCCGCAAGGAGACGCCGCAGGAGCAGGCGATAAACCACCCGTCGGGGATTCGTGAAGCCGCCATGGTCAGCGCGGCGCTGCTGCTGCTGTTCACCAGCCTGCTGGCGCCGGTGATGGCCGTGCCCTGGCTGGCGGCCATCGCCGGCCTGTTGATTGTTTGGTGCGTCTGGATGCTGTTCCGTCCGCCGTCGCAGCGTACCAGACTCGACATCCATTGCCTGCGGGGCACCCCGAAACGCTGGGGACTGTTCGGCGAATCCGATCGCAACCGCCTCGCAACCATTTCGCTGGGCATCATCGATTTGACTTATCCACCTCATTGGCTGCCTTTTATCGACCATGATTTGGGTAAAAAAACCGACGTGGACATTTACATCAATCGCCAGGTGGTACGCCAGGGCCGGTTTCTTTCACTCCATGATGAAATGGTGAATTTCCCGGTTCAGCGCTGGGGAAAAAACCTGGTATTGTTCTGCAGCTCCATGCTTGTGCTGTGCCTGCTGCTGGCCTACGTCCCGCTCTCCCTGCCGCTGACGATGAGCATGGCCTGGCTGAAGGGGGCGCAGAATGTCCAGGCCACTGACGCCAATACCCTCGAAGCGGCGCCGTTGCGTATCGGCGATACATTGAAGGTGCAGGGGACCGGCATGTGTTTTGTGGATACCTCCCTTACCACCGCGCCGAAAAATCCGTTCCTGCCCTTTGATTGTTCGAGCATTTACTGGAATAACGCCGTACCTTTGCCCACCCCTGAATCGGATACCGTGGACAAGGCTATGGCGTTGCTCAATACCGTCGACAACCAGCTTCATCCGGAATTGAACTCCGATCCGAAAATAAATCCCGTACTGGCGAACGCTATCCAGAAATCCGGCATGATCCTGTTGGACGATTTCGCCGACATCATTTTGAAGACCCAGGATCTCTGCCGCGACGATGCCGCCTGCGCACGGCTCAAAACCGCCCTGGTCAATCTGGCCAACGGCCGGGACTGGCCGTCGGTGGTCAGGCGCGCCCGCGGCGGTACGTTAAAGGGGGTCAATGTATTATTGCGGCCGGTGAGTGCCGAAACCCTTGAGAATCTGGTGAACGCCGCCACCGGGTCGTTCTTCGCCAGCGAAACCCGCCTGGCCACCAACGCCCTTAATAGCCCTCCCCCCGGAGGGGTGCTAATCAGCAGCGATGAGGGCAGGCTGCTGGTGGATCATCCGCTGCCGGTAAATTCATTATATGATTACACCGGCCTGGCCCAATGGCGGGAGTTGCAGCGCCTCTCGTCCATGCTGCTGCATACGCCTTTTCGCGCGCAGGGGGTCATTACCAATATCAGCGTGGATGTCAACGGCACCCGGCACATCGCCCTGCACAGTGAACCGGATGTCATTACCGTATGGCGTTACCTGGGCACTACCCTATTGCTATTGCTGGTCATTATCAGCGCGCTGGTGAATGTCTGCCTGACGGCGCTGCGCCTGCTGAAAAGCCGCCATCGCGGCCAGGATATACAGCGTTATTATGAAAGCTGCTTTAATCCTGATTTACCCAATGTCACGCTGAAGACACTGCCGTAGTCCGCGGCGGCAGGATGGGCTGAAAATATATGCTACCCTAATGGACAGGCCCGCCTTAGCGCGGGCATTCAAATTTTGCTTATCGCCACCCACCATCCCTGGAGTACGCATGTCATCTGCTATCAATTGGCATCAGATAGATACTGTTATTCTTGATATGGACGGCACCTTGCTGGACCTGGCTTTCGACAATCTTTTCTGGCTGCGGCTGGTGCCGGAATGCCTGAGCAAACAGCGGGGCATCTCTTCAAAGCAGGCCCAGGCGCTGATTCAGCAAGAATACCAAGCGGTGCGGCACACCCTCAATTGGTACTGCTTCGATTACTGGAGCCAACGTCTGGATCTGGACATTCACGCCATGACCGTTGAACTGGGCCATCAGGTACGTCTGCGGGAGGATACGCTGCCCCTGCTCACCGCGCTGCGTCGCCATGGTTTGAAAACTATTTTGCTCACCAATGCCCATCCCAAGGGGCTGGCGGTGAAAGTCGCCCATACCGGACTGGACCGGCACCTTGATTTATTACTTTCTACCCATACATTTGGTTATCCCAAGGAAGATCAGCGTTTGTGGCAACAGGTGCAGCGGCATACCGGTTTTGACCCGGCGCGATCCCTTTTTATCGATGACAGCGAGACCATACTTGATGCGGCGCTGACCTTTGGCATTCGTTATTGCCTCGGCGTCAGCAATCCCGATTCCGGCGTGGCGCCGCAAATTTTCCAGCGCCATCCCGCGCTGGACGACTACCGAACCCAATTGCCCGCCTTGGCGCAAGCTTATGCCGGGACGGAGTAGTGATGCGGAGGCATGATGAAAAATAAGGACCATCAGGAACAGGACCCGGATGAAAGTATTCGGCTCGATAAATGGCTGTGGGCGGCCCGGTTTTATAAAACCCGCGCCATAGCCCGTGAGATGGTGGAGGGCGGCAAGGTTCATTACAACGGGCAGCGGACCAAACCCAGTAAGATTATGGAAAGCGGTGCGGAAATCACGCTCCGCCAGGGTGACGATGAGCGGACGGTGGTAGCGCTGACGCTGACGCTGCAGCGCCGTTCGGCCAGTGAAGCGCAGCAGCTTTATATGGAAACGCAGGCAAGCGTGGCGAAGCGGGAAAAACTGGCCGCGGCAAGAAAGATAAACGCACAGAATGTGACCCATCCGGACCGGCGCCCGGACAAAAAAGAGCGCCGCAACCTGATCAAATTCAAATATGGTGGGCCGGGGGAATAAACCGGCCACCTCCGGTAAAAGAGACGATTATGGCCATTCAAGACCAGCTACACCGTTATTTGTTTGAGAATTATGCCGTCCGGGGTGAACTGGTTTCATTGCATGATACCTTCCGGCAGGTCCTCGGGCAGCATGAATACCCGCCACGCGTGAAAAATTTGCTCGGGGAAATGCTGGTGGCCACCAGCCTGCTCACCGCAACGTTAAAGTTCAAGGGAGAAATCACCGTGCAATTACAGGGAGACGGTCCGCTGCGCCTGGCGGTGATCAATGGCGACCATGAGCAGCATATGCGCGGCGTGGCGCGTATCGACGGCGCCATCGACGATAACAGCACCCTGCATCAGATGGTGGGCAACGGTTATCTGGTCATCACGCTGACGCCGGACGAAGGGGAACGTTATCAAGGCGTAGTGGGGCTGGAGGGGGAACACCTGGCCGATTGCCTGGAAAATTACTTTTTGCAATCCGAACAGCTGTTGACCCGGCTGTTTATCCGCACCGGCATCCATAACGGCGACGTGGCCGCCGCCGGCATGCTGCTGCAAGTGCTGCCGGCGCAAAACGCCAGCGAGGAAGATTTTGAACATCTGACACAGCTGACCGCCACCGTAAAAGCAGAAGAACTGTTCAATTTGCCGGCGAACGAAGTATTATTTCGGCTCTATCATCAGGACGAAGTGACGCTTTATCCGGCGCAGGAAGTGAGCTTCCGCTGTACCTGCTCACGCCAACGATGTGCTGACGCCTTGCTGACGCTGCCGGAACACGACCTACAAGAGATGCTGGTTCAAGATGGCAAAATAGATATGCATTGCGATTTTTGCGGCAGCCTTTATCGCTTCGACGCGGACGATATCAAAACACTTAAGCAAGGCGCTGACGGCTCTGACGTGCAATTGCACTGACGGGGGATAATTCTGGCCTGCAGAAATCCATACAGATTAACCTGCTGATATTACCCCAAGCTGAAGCAGAATTTATGCGTCAGCACACAAATCAGTGTAAAGACTGCTGACTTAGGTTATTCCTTGACCCACCTCTCAGTGATGGGCTAATTAAACCTTACAATCTCAGTAGGCATTAATCGAAAGCTAAGGAGTCGTCAGATGGCAAGTTATGGTATCAGTGCGCATGACCTTGTCGGATATGGCATCACCGACTGTAGTGAGTTGATTTATAACCCGGGCTTTGCGCAATTATTCCAGGAAGAGACAGATCCTTCCCTGGAAGGGTTCGAGCGTGGCACCGTGACCCAGTCCGGAGCAGTAGCTGTGGATACCGGCATATTTACCGGACGTTCGCCGAAAGATAAATATTTGGTACGTGATGACGTTACCCGCGATACGGTCTGGTGGTCGGATCAGGGTAAAGGTAATAACGACAATCACCCGTTACGTCAGGAAACCTGGAGCGAGCTTAAACAGCTCGTGGCTAAACAGCTTTCCGGCAAACGTCTGTTTGTTGTGGACACGTTTTGCGGCGCCAATGAAAATACCCGGTTGAAGGTACGGTTTATTACCGAAGTGGCCTGGCAGGCGCATTTCGTTAAGAACATGTTTATCCGTCCCACAAAAGAAGAACTGGTGGATTTTAAACCGGATTTCGTCGTGATGAACGGCGCCAAATGCACCAATCCGGATTGGCAAAAACAGGGCATGCATTCGGAAAACTTTGTTGCGTTCAATTTAACCGAACGGATGCAGCTGATTGGCGGCACCTGGTACGGCGGCGAAATGAAAAAAGGTATGTTCTCCATCATGAACTACCTGCTGCCGCTGCAAGGCATCGCCTCCATGCATTGCTCCGCCAATGTCGGCGCCGATGATGATGTAGCGATATTCTTCGGTCTGTCCGGCACCGGCAAAACCACCCTTTCCACCGATCCGCAACGGCGGCTCATCGGCGACGATGAGCATGGCTGGGATGACGACGGGGTCTTCAATTTTGAAGGCGGTTGTTATGCCAAGACCATCCATCTTTCCGACGAAGCCGAACCGGAAATCTATCAGGCCATTCGCCGCGACGCCCTGTTGGAAAACGTGGTGGTCCGTGCCGACGGCAGTGTGGATTACGATGACGGCAGCAAAACCGAAAACACCCGGGTTTCCTATCCTATCTACCATATTGAAAATATCGTTAAACCTGTTTCCAAAGCCGGCCATGCGTCCAAGGTGATCTTCCTCACCGCCGATGCTTTCGGGGTTTTGCCCCCGGTATCGCGGCTGACCGTTGAACAGGCGCAGTACCATTTCCTGTCAGGGTTCACCGCCAAATTGGCCGGTACGGAACGGGGAATCACTGCCCCAACGCCGACATTCTCAGCCTGCTTCGGCGCGGCGTTCTTATCCCTGCATCCTACAAAATATGCCGAAGTCCTGGCAAAACGCATGAGCGCCGTAGGTGCCAAGGCTTATTTAGTGAATACCGGCTGGAACGGCACCGGCAAACGTATTTCCATAAAAGCGACCCGAGCCATTATCAACGCCATATTAAGCGGTGATATTGACGATGAAGAAACCATTACATTGCCGATATTCAATCTGGCCGTGCCGATGAAGCTTGCCGGAGTGGACAGCAATATCCTCGATCCTCGCAAGACCTATGAGGATCCAGCTGAATGGCAGGGAAAAGCCGAGGATCTGGCTCGCCGCTTTACCACCAACTTTGATAAATACACCGATACCCCGGCAGGAGAGGCACTGGTAAAAGCCGGGCCGGCATTTTAAAACGTCCTTATGCCGGTAACCGTGGAATGATGCCTGCAAGTCGTTATTCCAGTTGATATCGGCACAGGGCGGTGGCTTTCAGGGATGAGAGCCACCCGGCCGGTTAACGGCGCATCCAGATAATACCCTGTAGCAATCCGCCCTTTATCATCAGAGACGCTGTCCTCGATAATAAAGGGCTTTTTTATGGGATCCCGCTGATAACAGCATTGAGCATGACTGCGGTTATGCGACTCTCAGCTCACCTTCAGCATGGCGGTACCCGCGGCATGATCCGTGGCGTTTACCGGCAATGGCAAATAGGCGCGTATCCGTAATCCGCCCCGCTCGCTGCTGCCAATCTCCAGCGTGCCGGTGTGAGCATCCACAATGCGCTGTACTATCGCCAGGCCCAATCCGGTACCGCTGGTACTACGGGCGCTATCGCCGCGGACAAAGGGTTGGAACAGGTATTTCAGCTGGGAAGGCTCAATGCCCGGACCGTCGTCTTCCACTTCAAACCAGACCCGCAGGGCCTCTTTGCCGCTGTTGACCTTGATCCAGCCGTTACCGTAGCGCGCGGCGTTGACCACCATATTCACCGCCGCCCGTTTGATGGATAACGGATTCACGTTCACCATCAGCTCGCCGTCAAACAGACTGGTTTCGATAATACGTTCATAACCGCTTTCGGCGGCCACCACTTCCGTCAGGATAGCGTTGAGATCGGCCATTTCGGTCTGCATCTCCTGCCCGGTACGCAGGTAATCGATAAACTGCTCGATAATGGCATTGCATTCCTCGATATCTTTATTGATGGACTCCGCCAGATAACCGTCTTCGGCGCTCATCATTTCGGTGGCCAGTCGGATACGCGTCAGCGGCGTCCGCAAATCATGGCTGACGCCGGCCATCAGCAGCGTTCGATCATCCGCCAGCATCTTCACGCCGGAGGTCATTTGATTAAAAGCCCGGGTGACCGAGCGCACCTCGGAGGCGCCGTATTCGCGCAGCGGCGGCGGGATAAGTCCCTTTCCCACCTGCAGCGCGGCATGTTCCAAATCCACCAGCGGCCGGTTTTGCATACGAATAAACAGCCAGGCGCCCCCTATGGCCAACAGCATAATAGCCAGGGTGTAGCGGAACAGGGGTGAAAAATCGCCCTGATGAATTTCCGTTAACGGGATGCGTACCCAAATATCCGGCGACAGCCAGGTTTTCAACCAGACCACCGGCGAATTTTTCGTCACTTCCACCCGCACATCGGTGGGCCCGCCAAGCTGCTGCGCCATCTGCTGGCTCAGGAACTCGTAATGCTGCGCCCAGCGCAGTCCGCTCTCTTCCGCCGCCGCCTTGGTATAAAGGGAAATACCCAGTTCACGGTAAATTTCGCGCCGAAACGCCGGGGGGACCTCCAGCAGCGTACCGTCCTCAAGTTGCAGACGGTCGGTCATCAACATCCTGACTTCATAGGCCAGGACCTTATTAAATTGCTGCAAACTGGGCAGAATGGCGAAATTCAAGACCACAAGGTAGGTCGTCACCAGGCTGACGAACAGCAAGGTAACGATTAACAACAAACTGCGGGCAAACGAGCTGCGCGGAGAGAAGCGCCATCGCCTCATGCTTTACTGCCGTCCGGCACAAATACGTAGCCCAAACCCCATACGGTCTGGATATAACGCGGGTGGGCGGGATCTTCCTCAACCATGCGGCGCAGGCGGGAAATCTGTACATCGATGGAACGCTCCATGGCGCTGTATTCGCGGCCACGGGCCAGATTCATCAGTTTATCGCGAGATAGCGGCTCGCGGGGATGACTCACCAATGCTTTAAGCACCGCGAACTCACCGCTGGTGAGCGGCATGGGTTCGTCCTCGCGAAACATTTCGCGGGTGCCGAGATTCAGTTTGAATTTGCCGAAGGCGATAATTGCCTCTTCCTGAGAAGGCGCGCCGGGTAATTCATTGGCCTGACGCCGCAGGACCGCGCGGATACGGGCCAGCAATTCACGTGGATTAAACGGCTTGGGAATATAGTCGTCGGCGCCGATCTCCAAACCGACAATTCTGTCCACTTCTTCGCCTTTTGCCGTGACCATGATGATCGGCATCGGGTTGCTTTGGCTGCGCAGACGCCGGCAAATGGATAAACCGTCTTCTCCGGGCAACATCAGATCGAGCACCATCAGGTGAAACGACTCGCGGGTCAGCAAACGGTCCATTTGCTCCGCATTGGCGACGCTGCGCACCTGAAAACCCTGCTCGGTCAAATACCGCTCCAGTAATGCCCGCAAACGCATATCATCGTCCACGACCAGAATTTTGTAATTCTCTTGCATTGTCTCTCTCCCAAAGGCGATACGCCCGTAAGCGTATTGTTCAGAAACCCGTAAGGCACGGACAGCGGTTTCAGGTGTATATTCTAAGCAAAATTGTTACAAAGCATATGGAAATACGTAGTTATCCACACTTTGAGCCTCAAAAACGCCTTTCAGGCATTAATCACCCGAAAACCTTTGGGCCTTATCCACATTTTTCTCTCTCTTTGGATATCAACTGGCCGGGACAGCATAGAACGCCGGAATGATAAATATTATCCACTATTATCCATCAATTCCCTACCCAGGCTCACACCTCGGTCAATAACGAATTCACCGACATTCGCTTTACCTGGCGACACCCGCTGCGGCTATAAAGTTATTGTGCGCCGATTCGCAAATTTAAGAACCTGTTTCCCGGTTAAATAATCCTGAATCATTCCGGGCGCGGCTGATAAGAAATGGCGGTCACATACCAGGTCTTCGGCCCATTGGGGGTTTGCACCACCGCTTCGTCATCCACCGCTTTTTTGATTAATGCCCGCGCCATGGGGGAATCGATGGAAATATAGGATTTATGTTTGAAAATTTCATCAGGCCCGACGATGCGAAAACCGATCCGCTCCCCCTGCTCATTTTCCACCTCCACCCAGGCGCCGAAGAAAACCTTGCCCTCTTGCTGCGGCGAGTAATCCACCACTCGCGCCTCTTTCAATACCTTACGCAGGTAACGTACCCGCCTGTCGATTTCCCGCAGAATCTTTTTATTGTAATGATAATCGGCATTTTCACTGCGATCCCCCAGGCTGGCGGCCCAGGAGACTTTTTCGGTGATTTCGGGCCGGTAGCGCTTCCACAGGTGGTCCAATTCCGCCTGTAATTCCTGGTAGCCCTGACGGGTAATAAGGTTCGTTTTCATCATGACCTTTTAACGTAAGGATTATTGCCGGACGATATACCCTAGATGCAACTTGACGTATGACGGGTATGAAATATATCACAGACCGCGGCCTTCGGTGAGGCGCCACTATCAAACCGACGTCGCCGGATACTCGCCCGGCTGGCATTTTGCTCACGCAATCCGTATAACTGTCCACTGCATAAGTTACCTATAACGTGATGACGACCGAAACAGTATGATGAATGAACCCCTGAATCGCCTTATCGCCGCTGAGTTAAAGGCGCGTCCGGAACAAGTAGACGCCGCGATCCGCCTGCTTGATGAAGGAAATACCGTCCCTTTCATCGCCCGTTACCGTAAAGAGGTAACCGGCGGCCTGGACGATACTCAGTTACGCCAATTGGAAACCCGCCTCGGTTACCTGCGGGAACTGGAGGATCGACGTCAGACTATTCTGAAATCCATCGACGAACAGGGTAAATTGACCGAACCCCTGGCGGCGTCAATTAACGCGACGCTGAGCAAAACCGAGTTGGAAGATCTCTACCTGCCATACAAACTCAAACGGCGCACCCGCGGGCAAATCGCCATCGAGGCGGGGTTGGAACCCTTGGCCGAACTGTTATGGCGGGATCCCACCCAACAGCCGGAAATCGTGGCGGCGGCCTATGTGAACGCCGAAAAAGGCGTGGCCGACGTCAAAGCCGCCCTGGACGGGGCGCGGTATATCCTGATGGAACGTTTTGCCGAGGATGCCGCCCTGCTGGCCAAAATCCGCCATTATCTGTGGAAAAATGCCCACCTGGAAGCGCGGGTTATGGACGGCAAGGAAGAAGAAGGGGCGAAATTCCGCGACTATTTCTCTCATCAGGAACCTTTGTCTCAGGTCCCTTCACATCGCGCGCTGGCCATGTTCCGCGGTCGCAATGAAGGCATATTGCAGATTTCACTCAATGCCGATCCCCACAGCGACGAGCCGCCCCGGGAAAGTCATTGCGAACAGATGATTATCGATCATTTGCAGCTGCGCCTGAATCAGGCGCCGGGAGATGCCTGGCGCAAAAGCGTGGTTAACTGGACCTGGCGCATTAAAATCCTGCTGCACCTGGAAACCGAACTGCTGGGCACTATCCGGGAGAAGGCAGAAGAAGAGGCCATCCAGGTGTTCGCCCGCAATATGCACGACCTGATGATGGCCGCGCCGGCCGGTTTGCGCCCCACCATGGGACTGGATCCGGGCTTACGCACCGGAGTAAAAGTGGCTGTGGTGGACGATACCGGCAAGCTGGTGGCCACCGATACCATCTATCCCCATACCGGGCAGACGGCGAAGGCCGCTGCCGCCGTGGCGGCACTATGCGTTAAGCACCGGGTGGAGCTGGTGGCCATCGGCAACGGCACCGCCTCCCGTGAAACCGAGCGTTTCTTTGCCCAGGTTAAAGAGCAGTTTCCTGCCGTCACGGCGCAAAAAGTCATTGTCAGCGAGGCGGGAGCGTCGGTCTATTCCGCATCGGAACTGGCGGCGCTGGAATTCCCGGATCTGGATGTGTCGCTGCGCGGCGCGGTGTCCATTGCCCGTCGCCTGCAGGATCCCCTGGCGGAGCTGGTGAAAATCGACCCGAAATCCATCGGTGTGGGCCAATATCAGCATGATGTCAGCCAAAGCCTGCTGGCGAAAAAACTGGATACGGTAGTGGAAGACTGCGTGAATGCCGTCGGGGTCGATTTGAATACCGCCTCGGTGCCTTTGCTGACCCGGGTTGCCGGGCTGACCCGGATGATGGCGCAAAATATCGTCAACTGGCGGGATGAAAACGGCCGGTTCCGCGATCGCAATCAATTGCTGAAGATCGGTCGCCTGGGGCCGAAAGCCTTCGAACAGTGCGCAGGTTTTTTACGCATCAATCACGGCGATAATCCGCTGGATGCCTCCACGGTGCACCCGGAAAGCTATCCGGTGGTGGAACGCATTCTTCAGGCGATACAGCTCCCCCTAAAGGACGTCATGGGTAACGGCAATGCCCTGCGCACCCTGGACCCGGTACGTTTTACCGACCAACGGGTGGGGCTGCCCACGGTGACCGATATTCTTAAGGAGCTTGAAAAACCCGGGCGCGACCCGCGGCCTGAATTCAAGACCGCCACCTTCGCCGAAGGGGTGGAAACCATGAATGACCTAACCCTGGGCATGATACTTGAAGGCACCGTCACCAATGTTACCAATTTCGGCGCTTTTGTGGATATCGGCGTCCATCAGGACGGCCTGGTGCATATCTCCTCACTGGCGACGCATTACGTCGACGATCCCCATAAAGTGGTCAAAGCCGGTGATATCGTCAAGGTCAAGGTCATGGATGTGGACCTCCAGCGCAAACGCATCGCCCTGACCATGCGTTTGGACGAGCAGCCGGGGGAAACAGCCAGCCGCCGCGACAGCGGCGATAAGCGGCGCGATGCCCCGGCCCGACCGGCGGCGAAAAACCGCCAGGGCAGCGCCTCCGCCGCCGGCAACAGCGCCATGGGCGACGCGTTGGCCGCCGCGTTGGGTAAAAAGCGCTGAAATAGCATGCCCTGAATATGGGATACACCGGCCGGCGTACTGAATTAAAATCGATTTTATTTTTGAGAGCTTAAACTGGCTGATTGTAATCTCCAGAAACTAAAAAAGGCAGAGGGTGGTTAACCTTCTGCCTTTATTCAGTTCCTTCAATCCCTACGGACGTCCGGTCAGTTGCTTGACGGCAACGATTATCTGCAAGATAACGTGAATAATATTCAGCGTCACCACAACAGTATTCAGACTAATCACTGAGGCTGCTCCTATTTATGGCAGAGCGCCACGCGTCGCTTATGCCTTTGGGTGTCCCTCGCGACGAGTATCCGTGCTAATAGAGACATGCGGCACTCTGTGGGCGGAGGCAGATCAGACAGCACCACCTGTTTCTGATTGGGTAAACTTGCAGGACAATAATTCAACCACGCCATAGAGGACCACATTCGTATAACTATTAGCCCGCCGATTATAAATTTCTTATCTGAAACGGACCGTCACATTAGGTTGACGATATCGTCAGAAATGCTAAAATCTCCAAGTGCTAATAGTTACATGCGGCGTTGCTTCAAAGTGACCACCAATCCCGGCGAAGCAAAATAAAATAACCTGGCTTACCAAGCCGGGTTTTTTTATTCCCTTTCCCCCTTTCACAAAGGGGAATCTTCGCTGATTTCCTGGATGTCCGTTAGTGTTGGATCGTTTGTTCCGAACTTATACGTTCTCACGGTAATGAGCGTGCCTCCAATCACCCCTGAACCCAAGGTTACAAAACTGATATTTTCGTTATCGTCCTTTGGTAAGATTTATACCCGATAATTTTATACGTCACGCTTCCCCTTACAGAGATCATTTCTTCGTTGTTAGAAACATCAATGAAGGATCATATCCAAGCATAGTTTTACCTTTGCCGATTTTTTTTAATTTTCCACATCTTCATCGTTCAGGTAAAAATGACTTATTGAATCTTGGCTGCCTCTACCAATACCGGCACAGCCATAACCCTTTTGCACTGGTTGCATTATTGTCGAGACGGCTCGCATCTCATCCAAACAGGAATGAATTAAAATATGCCGGTAGTTATAATTAATAAGTTCATCAATCATTAGAAAGCTAAAATTACCACTTCATTATTTAATTAATCCCCACGATATATGACTTATTAACCTCAAATGAACATCCTGTATCCTATCCATTCAAGAATATTTTTTATTTGCAAATGAATCTCATTGGTGTTAAAAACACTGCCATTCTATGGCCTTCTTTTCTATAATCCATGGCATGAATGAATAGGCTGATATTATAGTCTTAGAAATAAATTACATAATTAATATTAAGTATATTATCCAATTCATAACAGCTTGCTGTTGGACATCCTTTTCATGAGAAAGAAGGTTACATGCACCTTATCCCACGTCAAAACTATACCATCACCGGCTACACCAGCAACATCAGCCTGGCCTTCCGGCAAAAACTTTTTTCCCTTGGCATGCTGCCCGGCAGCTCCTTTCGCGTAATCCGCATTGCCCCGTTAGGCGATCCTATTCAAATTGAAATACGCCGCACACAAATAGCGTTACGTAAAAAAGATTTTACCCAGATTATATTTGATGATGAATGCTGATTCCTTGTTTTATGAATATATTTCTTTATGAAGGCATTTTTTATGAAGACAATCTTTTATGAATAAAATGTATCACTCCACCCCGCATTTTTATCTTAGCCCAGTCTTATTACGGAAGCCCGCTGGATATGAACAAGCTTACCATCGGCCTGATTGGCAACCCCAATGCCGGAAAAACCACGTTATTCAATCAATTGACCGGCAGCCGCCAGCGCGTGGGCAATTGGGCCGGGGTGACGGTGGAACGCATGGAAGGCGAATTTATAGTCGACGGACAACAGGTCCAGCTGATTGATCTGCCCGGCACCTATTCTTTAACCACCCTGTCAGCGCAAACTTCCCTGGATGAGCAAATAGCCTGCCATTTTATTCTCGGCCGGGAAGCCGATCTGTTGATTAACGTGCTGGACGCCTCAAATCTGGAACGCAATCTCTATCTGACCCTGCAAATCCTCGAATCGGGGATGCCCTGTATACTGGCGCTGAACATGCTGGATATCGCCCGCAGTCAGCGGGTCCATATCGATATTCACGCGTTGTCGCGGCGGCTTGGGTGCCCGGTGGTGCAGTTAGTCTCCACCCGGGGCACCGGCATTGACGCGTTGAAAAAGGCCATTACGGGCGCGGTCAACCTCACCCCCCCGCTTCCGGTGGTCTATCCGGCGGCCATTACCGAGGCGTTAGACCTTTTAATACCCCGTTTGCCGGCCAGTGCCGACAGGGATCCGCGATATTGGCTGGCGCTGCAAATACTTGAAGGGGATATACACTGTTGTGCCCGGGCCGGGGTTAACCGTCACCACCTGGAAATCATTCGCGACGAGCTCGACCTGTCGCTTGGGGATGAACCGGCACTGATAATCGCCGATGCCCGCTATGGCGAAATTGGCCGGATATGCCAGTCGGTGAGCCGCGGACATCAGGCCGAAGCCGACCGGGGCAGCCATCGACTGGATGGGCTGGCGCTGAATCGCTGGCTCGGGATACCGTTTTTCTTCCTGGTGATGTATCTGATGTTTTTCATGGCCATCAATGTCGGCGGAGCCTTCAAACCGTTCTTCGAACTGGGCTCGGCGGCGCTGTTTATCGACGGCGCGCAGTGGCTGGGGCACACCCTGGATTTCCCCTATTGGCTTACCCGGCTGCTGGCGCAGGGCATCGGCTGCGGCATCAATACGCTACTGCCGTTAATCCCGCAAATCGGCATGATGTATCTGTTTCTGTCGTTTCTTGAAGAGACCGGTTATATGGCCCGCGCCGCCTTCGTCATGGATCGGATGATGTTGGCCCTCGGCCTGCCTGGCAAATCCTTCGTGCCGCTGATCGTGGGTTTCGGCTGTAATGTGCCGGCGGTCATGGCCGCCCGCACCCTGGATGGCCACCGCGAGCGGCTGATGACTATCATGATGGCGCCATTCATGTCCTGTGGCGCCCGCCTGGCCATCTTTGCGGTATTTGCCGCGGCGTTTTTCGGACAGCATGGAACGCTGGCGGTCTTTTCACTCTATTTGCTGGGTATCGCCGTGGCTATCCTCACCGGCCTGATGCTGAAACTCACCATTATGCGCGGCGAGGCAACGCCCTTCATCATGGAGCTGCCGGTCTACCATGTTCCTCATATCAAAAGCCTGCTAACGCAAACCTGGCAACGGTTGAAAATGTTTCTGCTGGGGGCGGGCAAAGTGATTATCGCCGCCGGTATTTTTATCGGCATGTTGAGCAGTTTCACCCTGCGCGGCACGGCGGCGGATACGATTAATAGCTCGGCGCTGGCGTCGCTGGGCAAGTCAATGACTCCCATTCTGGCACCCATGGGGGTAGCGCCGGATAATTGGCAGGCCACGGTGGGATTGATGAGCGGCGTGTTGGCCAAGGAGGTGGTCGTGGGCACCTTGAATCAGCTTTACACCGCGGAAAACATGGCCGAGGCGTCATTCGATGCGGATGAATACGATCTATTGGCCCTGTTGACCGGCGCGGTGACGCAGACCCGGCAACAACTGCTTGAAACCCTGAGCCTGAGCACCCTTTCCAACCCCATTGAAGCCAGTAAAGGCGATGGGGAAATGAGCGGCGGCGCCATGGGGATCATGAGCGAAAAATTCGGCGGCGCCGTGGCCGCCTACAGCTATCTGATCTTTGTCCTGCTCTATGTACCCTGCGTTTCCGTCATGGGCGCCATCTCGCGGGAGAGCAATCGCGGCTGGATGAGCCTGTCGGTGTTCTGGGGCATTAACGTCGCCTATTCATTGGCGACCCTGTTTTACCAAGGAGCGACTTTTGCCGCCCACCCGGCACAGAGTATGATGGCCATCCTGCTGGTATTAACAGCGAACGCGCTGTTTATCTTCGCACTATACCTGCTGCGCCACCGTTTTGCCCTGTCACTGGCCCGTACCGAACCTGACCGGCGCCATACGGCTTCCGGCCAGTGCTGCCATCAGGGCGAATAATCATGGGCAGCCTGCTGCAATTACGTGACGCCCTGGCGCTGCGGGGACAGGCCGACACCGCCCAGCTAAGCGCCCAGTTGAATCTTTCCGTCGCCTTGACACAAGCCATGCTGGAGCGGCTGGTAAGCATGGGCCAGGCGGAGCGTATCGCCGCTGCCGGCGGCACAGGTTGCAAACATTGCCCGCAGAGCCGGAAATGTCGCACCGAGACCTATCGTCTGCTGACCCCTGAACGTTAAGCCACGGGATCGGACTGCTCCGCAAATCAGTCATCTCGTTAACGCACCAGAACAAAATCCTGTCCTAATAACTTCTTGTAATTAAGCTTATTAATGGTTGCCGGCGAATGATATGGGCCGGCCGCCGCCATTACAGAATAAATAAGAAGGTTTGCGCTTTTATTTCTAATGGCTACATTGACAACATGGCTTGATTGCCAAGGTCGCGCTGTTTCAGGACGTCGTCACATCAACAAGGTGCAATGATGGAAGCCATTACCCATTTACTTGAAGAGATTTATGCCTCGTCATTGACTCAGGCACAGCTGGATACCATCAAAAGTAAAATCAATTTTGCCAAGTCGACCCTGCAACAGCAGCGCAAAACTCATTGGGACCAAAAGGACGTGGTGCTGATTACCTACGCAGACCAGTTTATGGAGGCGGAACAACCCACACTGGTGAGCCTGACCACCTTTTTTCAACAGCGGCTGAAAGAGACGTTCAACCTGGTCCATCTGTTACCTTTTTACCCCTACTCCTCCGATGATGGTTTCGCGGTCATTGATTATCATCAGGTGAACCCCATCGTCGGTAGCTGGCAACATATCAGCACGCTCAATGAATACACGCGCCTGATGTTCGATTTTGTTTGTAATCATATTTCATCTCACAGCAAATGGCTGGCGGGATATCGGGAGCAGCAAACGGATTTCGAAGATTTTTTTATTGCCCTGCCCCCCGCCACCGATTTGAGCACCGTCACCCGCCCCCGCACCTCGCCGTTATTGACGCCCTTCACTACCAAAGACCAGCAAACCAAATATCTATGGACCACCTTCAGCGCGGATCAGGTGGATCTTAATTTTGCCAATCCTCATGTGCTCATCAGTATCATCGGCGTGCTGCTGCACTATTTGACGCAGGGGGCGGAATACATCCGGCTGGATGCGGTGGGATATTTGTGGAAAGAGCTCGGCACCCGTTGCATACACTTGCCGAAGACGCATCTGCTGGTGAAACTGTTTCGCGCCATCGTCGATGAAGTGGCGCCGGGTACCGTGATTATCACCGAAACCAACGTGCCCCATAAAGACAATATCAGCTACTTCGGCAACGGCCGCGACGAGGCCCAGATGGTGTATCAATTCCCCCTGCCGCCGCTGGTGCTGTATGCCATTCATAACGGCAGCAGCCGCGCCCTGCGGCAATGGGCGGCGTCCCTTGATACCGGCCGCACCGATACCACCTATTTGAACTTCCTCGCCTCCCACGACGGCATCGGCATGAACCCGCTCCGGGGCATCCTGCCGGAACTGGAAATCAACAACCTTGTGCGCGACCTGGAATCGGAAGGGGCGCTGGTCTCCTATAAACAAAATACCGATGGCACCACCAGCCCCTACGAAATCAATGTCACTTTCATGGATGCCCTTAACCGGCGCAAGGATACCGACGATATCCGGCTGCGCCGTTTTCTGCTGGCCCATGCCATTTTGCTGGCGTTCCCCGGCGTGCCCGCGGTTTACATCCAAAGCATATTGGGCTCGCGCAACGATTATGAAGGGGTTAAAGCCGCCGGTTACAACCGTGCGGTTAACCGGGAAAAATATCCTCTGAAAGCCATCGAGGCGGCGCTGCAGGATGAAACCTCTTTACGCTCGCGGGTGTTCCATCAATTAAGCGGACTCATACAAACCCGACGCCAACAGCCGGCGTTTCATCCGGATGCCGCCATGGACGTCCTTGAATTGGATAATGCCCTGCTCGCTTTTCACCGGCGTCACCCGCGCCAAGATATACTTTGCCTGTTCAACCTGAGCGCCAAAGCCATAAATTGCACTTTGCCTGACGGCCATTTTCGGGATGTGATAAGTTGTCGTGAGATAATCGGTGGAAAAACGTTTAGCCTGGAACCTTATCAGTTTTTCTGGCTGGCGAATCCATAAATGGACTTTGCGGCTTCAGATCTTCACTCCGGATCTCCAAGAATAGCGATTTTATGATTGATAATGACATCACCTTTCGGAAGCTGGAAATTTTCCTGGCTTTTATGGACAAGCGCAAGATCAGCCGTACAGCCGAGGTATTGGGTCTGAGCACGGTGAGCGTTCACCGCGCGTTGCATACGCTGGAAGAAAGCGTCCGCTGCCCGCTTTTTATTCATCAGGGCCGTAACCTCTCCCCCATTCCCGCCGCCGAAACCCTGGCGGAATATGCCCGCGAGGTGGTGGATCTGATGAAACGGGGCATCGAGGAAACCCGTAAATGCGGGGGGATCGGGCAGGGACGGCTTAAACTCGGCACGCTCTATTCCCTTACCCTCGATACCGTACCGCGATTGATCATGGGTTTAAAGCTGCGCCGGCCGGCGCTGGATCTGGAATTACAGATGGGATCCAACCAGGATTTGCTTATCCGCCTCGAGGATCAGCAGTTGGATGCCATCCTGATTTCGGTCAGCGATACCCAAATAGACCCGTCGCGTTTTGAAACGCTGCCGTTATTTAACGATGATATCTTTTTGGCCGTACCCGCCGCCACTGTGCATACCGTTATCGGCCCGGCGGATTTGCGAGATTTCAAAGAAGAGAAGTTCGTCTCCCTCACTGAGGGGTTCGCCACCTATCACGGCTTTCAGGAAGCCTTTCATATCGCCGGCTTCGAACCGCAGATTGTCACCCGGGTCAACGATATTTTTTCCATGGTGAACCTGGTGCAAGCCGGTGTCGGCTGTACCCTGCTGCCGGGGAGGATGAAAAAAATCCACGATCCCGCCTTTCGTATGCTGCCGCTGGCGACGCCTTATCAAATGCGGCAAACCATCGCGCTGGTTTTTGCCCGCAACCGCGAGCACGACCCGGATATTCTGGCGTTGTTGGCGGAAGGAAGGATGTATGCCCTCGACCGCCGTAATACCGAAGCACAGGCGGCCCTTTCCCTCACTGCCGCAACAGCCGGCCGGCCAGGGCGGTAACCAATGCAAGGGAATGCTGGCTGAGTGCAATGGCCTCCCCCTGTTCCATCACGCGTTTGGTCAGGCCGGTGAGCACGGCACCCGGCGGCATTTCTATCGCCAGGCGGACGTCCCGCTCATAGGCGCTCACCATGGCGTCCTGCCAATGCACCGGCCGCGACATGTTCATCGCCAGATCGTCGGCGATGCGGTCCGGTTGCCACAATACTCGTCCGGTGCTGCCGCTGAGGTAAGCGATATCAGGACGCCGCAGGCTGGCCTTCGCCATGGCGGCGGCCAGTTCCATCGCCGGCTGCTTCAACAGCTCACAATGGGACGGCACCGCCACCGCCAGTCGCTGGGTGCGTCCGGCCCCCTGCTCTCGCGCCAGGGCGCAGACCTGTTCCATGGCCCGCTCGCTGCCGGCGATCACGAACTGATCCTCGGCATTCAGATTGGCCAGGTAAACCGGGTTATCCGGCCAGTGAACCCGGGCGATAAGCTGCTCCAGCGGCCGTTGCAACAGGCCGGTGATGGCCGACAGTCCGTAACCGTCGGGATAAGCCCGCTCCATCAGCTCACCCCGCAGCGCCACCAGCCGTAAGCCGTCGTCGAAGCCCAGCGCGCCGGCACTCACCGCCGCAGGAAACGCGCCGATGGAGAGGCCGCTGACAAAATCGGCGTGAATACCGGCCCGCCGTACCCGGCGGGCATAAACCACCCCGGCGATATACAAGCAAACCTGCACGGCACGGGTGGATTTCAGCGCCTCGGCGCTATCCCACCCCAGAACCGGCTCGCCGAGAATCGCCGTGGCCCGGTCCAGCAGATTACGGGTTTCTTCACCCTCGGGCAGTTGATGCAGCATGCCGGGGACCTGCGGCCCCTGGCCGGGAAATGTCAGTAAAATTTTCACCGAACCCTCCGGTATGGTTAAACGGTGGAAAATCTGTTCTCGCGTTTGACTGACCGCGCCATCAATAATGGTCCTCGGCGCTGCAATCGTCCTGTTCCTCATTCACCCAGGGGTCGGTTACCCGTATAGGGCCGTCGGCGGTCTTTACCATGACCTTGCCTCCTCGCAGCCATTCCGTCAGCGCGCATCCTCCCAACGGGGTCTCCAACTGGATATCCACCCGGCAGGGCAACTGGGGTACGAACGCCATCAAGCGGGCGAAATCCCTTGGCTGCGGCGGCTGCGGGCAACGGATCAGCATATCCAGGTCGCTTTCGGCGCGGCAAACTGGTTGCCCGGTGGCCAGCATATAACCGCAACTGCCGGTGACGCCCCAGGGCCAAGGCCACTCCAACGCCGCCATTTGGCGTAACGCCTGTATCACGGGCAACGCCTCGTTGCTCCCAAGGTCGCTTTGAGCCACTTTCCCCACCAGCGCTTCGGGCGAGACGACCCGGATGACCGCATCGGCATTAACCCAGGCCGCGGCCCGCAGAGAACGCAGCGTTCCGCGAATCCCCACCGGGATAGGGGTCGGCAAGCGCCCGTCCCGGCGCACCACCAGCGGCAATGACGGCGACCATTGGGCGGCAACCCAGGGCGGCGGCGATTGCCGCCAATTCAGCCGGCGGCAATCATCAATCCATAACAAATCGTGCGGTGCTGGCGGACGCATAACGACTCCTCCGGCTACAGTCCGGCGCTGAGCGTAATAAACAACGGCAACGTGATGATACAGAGTATGGAGCTTATCAACAGCGTGGCTTCCGCGTCCGGCGATTGCACGCCGAAACGGTTACCGAACACGATACCGAAGAAACCCGCCGATAAGGCAATCATCAATACCGCGGTGACCGCCACCGGCCCGGTGATACCAAAAGCATATAACAGGCCTATGGTAATAAAGGGCTGGATGATGTTTTTGGTCAGGCAGGAAAGCAGCACCGGCGCATTGATTTTCAGTTTACGGGCCGACAGGATAACGCCGGTGAGGAACAGCGCCGAGGCGGTGGCGGAAAGTCCCAGGGGCTTGATGGAAGCCAGCACGATTTCCGGCATCTTTAATCCAAACGCCGACAGCAATACCCCGAGCAACGGGCCCCAGACAATAGGTTTTTTCACCGAGCGCCACATCAATACCGGCAGCAGCATCAGGGTTGACCCATGACTTTCCCCGCTGGCGCGGGCCTTTTCACGTTCGAGAATCAGCAGGCAGAACGGCGTCATCAACACCGAACCGCAGGCAATGGACACCGCCACCGAGAGTGAGGTAGCGGAGCTTTCCCCCAGTACGCTGCCAAGAATCGGCAAGCCCAGCGCGGCATAATTCGGCAGCGCCACCGTCAGGGTTAATACCGCCGCATCCTGGGGCGATTTTTTAAATCCCAGCGTACAGATGAAATACAGCGCGGCGTAAGCAATCCACATGGAAAGAACCAGCAGCAGAATCAGCGGCGACTGGCTGATTATCCCTTTCCAGGGAGTTTGCACCGTGGCGCTGAACAGCGCGGCGGGCAACGCAAAGTCCATTACATAGACATTCAGTAGCGAAACATTGGAATTCACTACCATTTTTGCTTTGCCGGCGTAATAGCCCAGCAACATGATCACGAATATCGGCGCCAGAGCGTGCAAAATAATATAAGTCATATAACCATCCGTTCAAGAAAGAAAAATAATGTTTTTAGCCCGGCCGCGATGGCATTGTTATTATTCGTGAGCCGGAAAACGAGTTTCTAAACAAAGCGCCTGGGCGGGACAGGATGCTAGATCGTAAACACGCCGTGAATCCATCCATGGAGGCTCGATCCGCGCCATCCCTGGCGCGGACGGTTTACTCTTCTAGCATCCTGTCCCTCCTCATTGGTCCAGGGGCCAGTTTCTCAGTAATCTAAAGCCACTCGTTTTCCGGTGACGGCAGGTGTTGAAGGCCTGGGCTGGATTTTTGTTACCACTCCTGACGCATGCGTTCCCTCACCAGCAGCGAGCTGTGGCGGTTCTCGGCGGTTAACCGATTGGCCAGACTGCTGCCTTGCTTGCGGGCCTTGGCCAGGGCTTCCGTCAGTGCGGTGCGCACCCGTTCCACGTCCCCATCGCCGGCCTGGTCGGGGTTGGCGATGTCCAGTAGCTGCGCCAGCAGACCGAGAGTGGCGTAATTTTCGATGTCGTAGGCCATCGGCGGAATGGTTTTCGCCAATTTTTCCAGCGCCGCGACCGAGCGCAGGGTGATGCGGGCGGCGGATTCTTTACCCATGGCATGGACCATGACCGCCGGGTCGTTAAAGGCGATCAGTTGATTGGCCTGATAACCGTGGGCCAGGAAGGCGCCGGACATGGCTTTACCTACAATAAGGGCAATGACCGGATGTCCCGCCAACCGGGCTTCGGCATAGGCCGAGGCCGCCCCCGCCAATGACTGGTGAATGCCGAAGGCTTCTTCCCGGCGGCCATAGGCTTGGCTCGGCACATCCACAACTGCCACAATGGCGCGTTTGACAGCATTTTCTTTGTCCAGATTAATGACTTCGCTGACCGCTTCGTCCAGCGTCCAGCCTTCCAGCAGGCCGACTTCCCCCAGCGCGGCGCGCGGGTAGTGATTACCGGCATCGGGCACTACGGCGATATAACGCGCCGGCTGGCCATTCAGTTCGCCGTCGGCCACTTTCACCGAGGCGCATTGCCCCTGGCGTAAGGTCGCGCCGGCGGTCAGCAGGGAAAACCAATAATCTCCCCGGCTTAGATAGGTGGTATTCATGAGCGATCCTCCCGGCTAAACAGCGCCAGTATCTGTTCTTTTTCCACTTGCTGGCGGGTGTCGAATTCATTGAGTTTGCCCAAATAGCGGCGATAGTCATCGGTACGCAATCGGGACGGGATACCTTGACGTAGGAAATCCACCGTGGTCTGTTTGACCTCCGCCAGAGAGTCCTTTACCAGGGCGTCGACAAAACCGGCCTGATAACGCACTTCGCCACCGGTCATCCGCCAGATAAACGGGCGATCCCGCGAGTCGTATTCCTCCAGGCCCGCTTCCTGTTCAATTACCTGCGGTCCGTTCAGGCCCAAACGCGCCTCGCGGGTGACAATCAGGCGACTGCACAGGGCCGCGGCGATGGACATCCCGCCGAAACAGCCCACCGTGCCCGCCACAATCCCGATAACCGGGGTGTAACGGCGCAAATCCACAATGGCGGCGTGAATATCGGCGATGGCGGCCAGGCCGAGATTGGCCTCTTGTAAGCGCACGCCGCCGGTTTCCAGCATCAGCACCGCCTGGGTCTTGATGCCCCGGCGATGATCTTCCGCCGCCAGTTCCAGTGCCGCCGCCATCTTGGCGCCGGAGACTTCCCCCATGCTGCCGCCCTGGAAGGCGCCTTCTATGGCCACGACTACCGTGGGTTTACCGTCCAAGGTGCCTTTTGCCACCACCATGCCGTCGTCGGACTGGGGGACAATGCCCTGGGGTTCAAGCCAAGGGGAAACAATATGTTCAAACGGCCCCAGCAGTTCATGAAAACTGCCCTCGTCCAGCATGGCCCGGGCCCGTTGCCGGGCGCTCAGCTCAATAAAACTCGTTCTTTCAGACATGTTCGGCCTCCTCGAAAACCTGTTCGATTCGCAGACGGGCAACTCCGGGTGTGGCGCCGAAATCATTAATATCCAACCGGCCCGCCGGCAGGGCGCGCGCGGCGCCGACCCGTTCGAACAGGTGTTGCCAGCGCTGCCGTCCGCCGTCCACCGACGAGGTCACCGTGACCTGCAGTGATTTTTCCGCGGAGGGTTGATAAAGCACCTCCAGATCGCCGGAACCCACTACGCCGGCCAGTGCCTGTGCGGGCAATGCCTCACCGGCGGGAAAATGCAATTCGATTCTTTCCATAGCATCCTCATGATGATGTAAATGATCAGGCGCTAACCCAATCGAGGAAAAACGTAGCCGCCAACAGATCCGCCGCGCCGCCCGGCGAGGCGTTGTCCCGCAGCATGCGGCGCTCCAGTTCGGCCAGGGCGTCTTGCCCCGCCCGGCAGGCGGTTCCTCCGGCAGCCAGGACCGCCGCGGCGCCCCGGTGCATGGCCGTCAGTGACGCCATGCCGCCCCGGTTAAGCACGCAGGTATCCGTCAGCGTGCACATAATGGCCATTAACGCGTCCAGCCGGGCCTGGGACTCGCCGGCGCCCTGCCGGCGGCTGAGGTGTAATTGCGGCAATGCGCGGCGTACGACATGGGGAAAACCCTCCACGGCTTCATCCCGCGCCCCCGGTACCCGGTAGCGCTGAACCGCCCGTTGCCCCTTGCTGAAGCTCTTCGGGCTGAAGGGATCCGGCAGCGTCGCCAGTTGAGCGGCGGCGGCGGTAATAGACTCCACTGTGCCCCGTCCCCCCAGCATGGCGCCGGCGCTGACCAATAAACCCAGCGCCCAAATCGCGCCGCGATGCGTATTGACGCCGCCGGTGGCCGCCATCATCTGCTGTTCGCCTTCTCGGCCCAAACGGCCGATCTCCTGGCGCAACGCCGCATCGGCCGGACGCAGCCAGCTGTGCAACGCCAATCGGTAAAAGGTTGATTGCAGACTGCGGGCGGAGCGTTCCATCAGGTCCAGACTGAGATCCCGATGCGCCCCGGCGCCACGGCTATCCACCAGACCCGGTTTGGGGCTCAGGCGCGCCTCTTCAATCAGCGCCCGTACCGCCAGGGCGGAGAGCCTGTCGGCCTGCGCTTCGACGTCGTACGCCGTCACTGCGGTAAGGGCTTTCATTACCAGCTCCGGAATTTAGCCGGCGGCTGGTACAGCCCGCCCGACCATTCCACCAAATCCGCGATACTGCCGGCGGCCAGCATGGAACGGCTGGCATCGGAACGCTTAATGCCCATGTCTTCGGGGTAGACCACCAGTTCCCGGCGGCGCAGATCCGCCACCCGTGCGGCATCCACTCCCAGGCCGATATCGGTAATGCCCGCCACGGCGGCCACCATCGCCCGACGCTCTTCCATGGAACGCGCCCGGTAAAGATAAGCGATGCCTTCTTCCGTCAGCACATGGGTCACGTCATCGCCGTAAATCATTACCGGCGCCAAAGGCATACCCGCGTTCTGTCCTACTTCAACCGCTTCCAGTTTTTCCACGAATGACGGTTTGGCCCCGGCCTGATAGGTTTCCACCATCTGAACCACCAGCTTTTTACCGCGCTGCATCGGATCCGGCTCTTCAATCATGTCCAGCCAGGCGGGAGTGGGATGCCGGCGTCCGTGAGGATCGTGCCCCATGTTCGGCGCGCCGCCGAAACCGGACAGCCGTCCGCGGGTCACGGTGGAGGAGTTGGCCAGGCCGTCGATTTGCAGGGTGGAACCGATAAACATATCCACCGCGTATTGACCGGCCAGCTGACAGAAGGCGCGGTTGGAGCGCATCGAACCATCGGCGCCGGTAAAAAACACATCCGGGCGGGCGGCGATATACTCTTCCATTCCCAGTTCACCGCCGAAGCAGTGCACGGTTTCTACCCAGCCGCTTTCAATGGCGGGAATTAAGGTCGGATGGGGATTGAGGGTCCAATGACGACAGATTTTGCCTTTCAGGCCCAGCTGTTCGCCGTAGGTGGGCAACAGCAGCTCAATGGCGGCGGTGTTGAATCCGATACCGTGATTAAGCGACTGCACCTGATGTTTGGCGTAGATACCTTTGATAGCCATCATAGCCATCAGGACATGCACCGGTTTAATCAATCGGGGATCACGGGTAAACAGCGGTTCGATAAAGAAGGGCTTATCCGCCACTACCACAAAATCCACCCATGAACCGGGGATATCAACCCGCGGCAGGTCGTTTTCGTCATCCACCAGTTCATTGACCTGGGCGATAACGATACCGTCTTTAAACGCCGTCGCTTCCACAAGCGCCGGGGTATCCTCGGTACTGGGGCCGGTGTAAAGGTTACCCTTGCGATCGGCTTTAAAGCCGGCAATCAGGGCGATATTGGGCACCAAATCCACAAACAGTCGTGCGTAAAGCTCGATATAGGTATGGATGGCGCCTATTTCCATCGACCCGTCTTCCAGCAATTGGGAAATACGCAGGCTTTGCGGGCCGGAAAAAGCGAAATCCAATTTACGGGCAATGCCTTTTTCAAAAAGGTCAAGGTGTTCGGACCGGCTGACGCTGGGCATGATCATATGCAAATCATGGATTTTCTCCGGATTGACCGTAGCCAGCATGCGGGAAAGAAAATCAGCCTGTTTCTGGTTATTGCCTTCCAAAACCACGCGATCCCCAGGGGCCAGAACGGCTTCGAGAATGGCGGTCATTTTATCGGTGGGCAGCACCTTTCCGTCGGCGACGGCGCGAAGGTTTTCAATCCGGCGTTTTTTTTCCGTACGCCGCGAATCCCAGACTTTGGCGGATGCTTGATGAAGCGGCATGATAAAGCTCCTCGGAACATTGACTGTTTTTTTATGAACAGCGGTGGTATATCCAATAGATTTCGAGTTGTAGCCAACACAGCTGCAACTTGAAAGATGACGGATATAAACGATAAGGAAGTTTAGGGCGCGGCAGCGGCGGTCATCAATTAACCCCGGCGTCCAATCGTTAGCCTTAAGGTAATGAAGGGCGGCCGCGACGGTCGTTTAATTGCCTTTGTTCACGGCACAATGCAAATAGCGTATTGCTTTAAAGGGAAATCCGATGCTAGCGTCTGACCCGCACCGGATGGTAAGCATGTCGGCCGCAATTTATGGCAGCCGATGAACATTAAGAAGCGAGTTTGAATTGATAATCAGTGAACTCAGCGAACATGTTCGATAAGGAATTCATCCCATCAGGCGTCGATCATCGCCGTCCTCGGCAAAAAATTTATTCATAGACCTCGGCGGTGGCGCTGAATCTGCCGTGTTCACGACCGGCGATAATAACGTAATAATTCCCGCCTTTTTCATCCGCCCGCTGAGACAATATGGCCTTGGCATCCATGGGCGAGGTTGCTTTGGCGGTGGTATGGACGGTGGCTATTTTTTTATAACCTTTATCAACGGCTTCCTGGGCGGTAATTTCTTGCGCAGCCAGCGCATTCACGGAAGTCACGATAGCGCTAAGCGTCATGGCAAATAACGTTAAATTTTTCATAGAGCGCCTCTGAAATTAAATGAGTCATTAATTAGGGAAATAGAAGATTGGCCTATTCGCCCCGCACTCAATAATTATGGGGTAAATTGTATATTTATCATTTAACAATCAGACAGGATCTCTTTTACCGCCGCGAGGGGCGATAGGATTCCTGGCGCTCTTTACGGCCAGGAATCTACAGCCAGGGACCTTCCACCAGGGACGTACAGCGATAAAATTACCGCAAGGAGGCTACGGCGTGGGCCTCCCATTAGGGTCTGATATATTTGATCAGTTGCTGGCAGAACAGATCGGGATGGGAAACAAACGGGGCGTGGGCGGCTTTCTCAAACAGAAAACTGCTGCTTTTGGGCCAAAACGGGTCCAGTATTGACGCGACCTTGCGCGGCACCAGACCATCCAGATAACCGTACAGACGTAAAAAAGGCATAACCAGATCGGTCATGGCCACACGCAGATCGGCGGTGCGCAAGATATCCAACCCGCCGGTCAACACTTCCACCGACGGCAGGGGCTGCGCCAGAACTACCTGTTTCAAACGGCGGGTATCCTGTCGGGCCGTTTCCGTACCCAAGGTTTGCAACGCCAAAAAGCGTTCCACCGTTTTATGAAAATCCTCGGTTAGCTGCTGTTCGAAACCCATTAGAACCTCCGGTTTGATGCCGGGCCAGCCGTCGGTAGCGCTGAAACGGGGCGAGGAGGCCACGGTAACCAGCCCGTCCACCCGCTGCGGCAGGGTTAGCGCCACCTGGCTCGCCACCAATCCCCCCAATGACCAACCCAGCCACCAGGCGTGCTCCGGCGCCCGTTCCGCCACCGTTTCCGCCATCTGCTCCAGCGTCATCGCCCCGAAACCCTGGCTGCGGCCGTATCCCGGCAGGTCCACCAGATGGACCAGAAAATGCGGCGTGAGCCGCGGCACAATGTAAGACCAGACCTGGGAATTCAAACCCCAGCCATGGAGCAGCACAAGTTCTGTCGTTCCGCTGCCGGTGGTATGCCAATAGAGTGGCGTCATCGGTTAGAGTCTCTCTGGTTGATTGTATGGGTTAAGGAGAAGGCTTATGTTAACCATAGGCGCCCTGTGTTGGCTATGCCGGCAGCCGCTTTGGTTCAGCCATCAGGGTATTTGCCGGTGCTGCGCCGTCCTGCTGCTGGACAATCGGGACCGGTGCTGTCCCTGTTGCGGCCTGCCGGCCGGCAGCTCCAGCCGCCCCTGCGGGCGCTGCCTCCTGAAAGCGCCGCCCTGGGAAACCTTATTGTATGTTACCGATTATCAACCCCCCCTCAGCCAATTGATAAAAAGGCTAAAGTATCACGGCGGTATCGGTCTGGCGCGGGTTCTCGCCCGCCTGTTGCTGCTGCGCTGGCAGGAAGCACGCAGAGAACAACTCTTATCCAGGCCGGAGCTTATACTTAATGTGCCATTGCATGCTTACCGGCATTGGCGCAGAGGTTATAATCAAACCGATCTGCTGGCTCGCACCCTGGCCCGCTGGTTAAGTGTCGATTACCGTGCCGACGCCCTGGTGCGAATTCGCGCCGCCCCGCCGCAGCAAACGCTGCATGCCGGCGCCAGGCGCCGGAATTTACGCGGCGCATTCGACTGTTGCATCGATGTGGCGGGCAAAACCGTGGCATTGGTGGACGATGTGGTCACCACCGGGAGTACGGTGGAGGAATTGACCCGCCTGCTGCTGTCCCGGCGGGCTAAAGCTGTTCAGGTGTGGTGTATCTGCCGTACCTTGTAGTCAGCGGGTTAATGGGGTTATTATATCTGACTAGATTAGTCAACTATTGAGTGAATGTTATGATCCGGATTACCGATGCTGCCCAGGAACACTTTGCTAAATTACTGGCCAATCAGGAAGCTGGCACCCAAATTCGTGTATTCGTTATCAATCCCGGTACCCCGAATGCGGAATGCGGCGTCTCCTATTGCCCTCCCGACGCGGTGGAAGCCACCGATACGGTGCTGCCTTTCGATAAAATCACCGCCTACGTTGATCAACTTAGCGCCCCCTATTTGCTGGATGCGGAAATCGATTTTGTTACCGATAAATTAGGATCGCAGTTAACGCTGAAAGCCCCCAACGCCAAAATGCGCAAAGTCTCCGAGGACGCGCCGTTAATTGAACGGGTGGAATATGTCTTGCAATCGCAGATCAACCCACAGTTGGCCGGCCATGGCGGCCAGGTGACGCTGATGGAGATTACCGACGATAATCTGGCCATCCTGCAGTTCGGCGGTGGTTGTAACGGCTGTTCAATGGTGGATTACACCCTCAAGGAAGGCATTGAAAAGGAACTGCTGGAAAAATTCCCCGAATTGAAAGGCGTTCGCGATTTAACCGAACACCAGCGCGGCGAGCACTCCTACTATTAAAGTAAAGCGCCCGCCTCTTTGCAGCACCTCGAAATCTATTGGGTATACGGATACCGGCCCGTCATTCGGGCCGGGGCAATGGGTTCTCGCTGTCGGCGCTTTTATTGCGCAGGCGCCCTACTTCCCGCAATAATCGGGTAATAGCCTGGTCATCGAAGATTTCCGCTACCTCGCGCACCAGTTTCCGCCGCCAGTTGGGATACTGATTGGTGGTGCCGGGCACGTTTACCGGCAGCGCCATGTCCAGCCAGTCTTCCGGCTGCAATCCCAGCAAAGCCGAATGGCTGAGCGCCACATACCGATGCACTCCCCGGTTTAAAATCGGCGACATGACCACCCGATCGGCGTTCTTGCCTAGTTTGGCCGGC
Source organism: Sodalis sp. dw_96 (assembly GCF_018449575.1). Lineage (GTDB taxonomy): Bacteria > Pseudomonadota > Gammaproteobacteria > Enterobacterales > Enterobacteriaceae > Acerihabitans. The sequence continues at coordinate 85,458 of NZ_JAAVUT010000020.1, forward strand.
ACGCATTTCCACGCGTGCAAAGCATCAAGCAATGCCTGACGGGCTTTTTGCCGATCTTCCAACAGCTGCTGATAGATTACGTCGGCGGCATATAAATGCAGCCTGTCGCCCAGCCGCAAATCCTCCAACTGCCAGAATCCCCGCAGGGTGGCTAAATCATGGGTGGTCAAGGTAGCCATAGCCTGAGGGACATACTCATCAGGAGCCCGGAATTGCACGGCATCTTTTCGCTCGAAAAACAGCACTTTATATGAATAAATGCCGGCAGCCTGCAATTTGGCGGTGATCTCCCGGGGAACGGTGCCTAAATCCTCACCGATTACCATGCACTGCTGACGATGGCTTTCCAAGGCCAAGACCGCCAGCAAATCATCCACCGGATAGCGGACATAAGCGCCCTGCTGGGGGCCCCCCGCCAACGGAACCCACCACAATCGCAGCAGCGACATGACATGATCGATGCGCAATGCGCCGCAGTGGCGCATATTGGCGCGCAGCATAGTGATAAACGGTTCATAGGCGCGGGCGATGAGCACATTGGGATCCTGTGGCGGTAAGCTCCAATTTTGCCCTTGGGGTCCAAGCCGGTCTGGGGGCGCGCCCACAGATGCCGCAAGGCAATACAGCGTGCGATCGCTCCAGGTTTCCATGCCCCCCGCGCTGACACCCACCGCCAGATCGCGATACAGCCCGATGGGCATCTTTAATCGGCGGCTTAGCTGGAAACACTCATCAAACTGCCGCGCCGCAAGCCATTGCAGATAGCTGAAAAAACGGATGTCCTGGTGATGTTTCCGGCGGAACTCCCGCACTTCTTCACTGTCCGCCTGACGATAGGGCTCCGGCCATTGCTGCCAGCCCTCCGTTGGGTGGCCCTCCAGTGTCAGATGGCGATGCAGCGCGTCAAACGTCGACTGGAATCGCAGACTTTCGCCGCCCTCACGAATAAACGCCTCGAAAGAGCGACGCAGCGGGTCATCGGGGCCACGGGTCATAAAATGCCGAAATGCATGGGTGAGCCCGGCGAGTTTCAGCGCCATGACCCCGGCATAGTCCACCAGTTCACCGTCGCGCAGCGCGGACAGTATCCCCTGTGTTTCCGGCAGGCACCACCACTGCTGCGCGGCGGCGCTAAGCTGGAAATCATCCAATGCGGCCACATCAATATAAATGATATTCAGCCAGCGCCGGGAGGAGGGACTGTAGGGACTGGCCCATTCCGGCAAGGCGGGATACAGGGCATGGATGGGATTGAGGCCGACAAAGGCGCCGCCGTTTTTTGCGGTACCTTCAATCATCAGCGCCAAATCGCCGAAATCCCCTACCCCCCAGTTCCGCTGCGAACGCAGAGTGTAAAGCTGAATGGTGGCGCCCCAGAGCTTATGACCGGCCAGCAACGCCGCCGGCTCATAACAACGAACCGGCGCGACAATGACCTGGCAGCGCCAATGGCTCAGTTCCTTGCGCAGGGCGAGACGATGATAACCCAACGACAGCCCGTCGGGTAACCGCAGGCGGCCCCGCTGGATTTTACCTTCATGCTGGCGGCCGCTCTCCTCGGTTAACACCCAATCGGCCTGCTCGCTCAACGCCACCGATAAAGCGGCGCTTTCTCCTTCACGCACCACCCATACCGACGGCAGGGGCGCCGGCCGGTGGAAATCTTCGGACGCTCCCGCCATGGCGCTGAGCAACCGCTGTTTGGTCTCGGTACTGATTACCCTGCGCTGTCCCCAGGCGTCGATATATTCCGGAATAATCCCTGCCCGTTCGGCGGCCTGCTCCAATAACTTGGCATCCATCGCGACTCCTTAGCGTTTTGCCTGCCAAATGCGTTGCTGATAATCGCGAATCGAACGATCGGAACTGAAAAAACCTACCCGCGCGGTATTAAGCACCGCGCTGCGCGTCCAATCATCCGGACGACGGTACAACGCATCCACCCGCTGTTGCGCTTCACAGTAAGCGGCGAAATCCGCCAACACCAGGTAAGGATCGCCGCCCTGTTGCAGGCTTTGCAGCAAAGGATCAAAAGCGTGTTTGTGCTTATTGCTGTATTTGCCGCTGCCCAACTCAGTGAGCAATGCCTTCAGTTCTTTATCCTTTTTCAGCAACTGCGCCGGCTTATAACCGGAGGCCAGCAGAGTTTTTACCTGCGGCACGGTATTGCCGAAGATAAAGATGTGATCTTCCCCCACCTGTTCGGCGATTTCCACATTGGCGCCATCCAGCGTGCCGATAGTCAACGCGCCGTTCAGCGCCAGCTTCATATTGCCTGTACCGGAGGCTTCTTTACCGGCAGTGGAGATCTGTTCCGATAAATCCGCGGCCGGGATCATCCATTCCGCCACTGATACCCGATAATCCGGCAGGAAGATCACCTTGAGCCTGTCGTTTATCTTAGGATCGTGATTAATCTTTTCCGCCAACTGATTGATAGCATAAATAATATTCTTTGCCAACGCATATCCCGGCGCCGCCTTGGCGCCAAACAGCACCACACGCGGTACGACATCCAGGCTCGGGTCGTTGCGCAACTGGCGGTACAGGGACAAAATATGCAATAAATTCAGGTGCTGGCGTTTATATTCATGCAACCGTTTAATCTGCACGTCGAAAAGCGCCTCCGGATTCACGGTGATACCAGTCAGCTGCTTGATTTTCGCCGCCAGTTTTTGTTTATTATCTTGCTTGATATGCTGATATTGTGCGCAAAAATCCGCCTGTTCCGCATAAGGCTCCAGCTCTTTCAGTTTTTCCAGCCGGGTTACCCACCCTTTGCCGATAGTATCGTCAATGAGTTTCGCCAGCGCCGGATTGCACTGCTTAAGCCAGCGGCGAGGGGTAATACCGTTGGTCACGTTATGGAATTTTTGCGGCCACAGCTCAAAATACTCCGGGAACAAATCGGTTTTCACCAGATCGGAATGCAACGCGGCAACGCCGTTGACCGCAAAACCGCACACCACGCATAGGTTAGCCATGCGGATCTGCTTATCGTAACGCACCGCCACTTTGCCCCAGACCTCCTCGTCATCCGGCCAGTGCTGCCGCACCAGCTTTTTGAATTCCCGGTCGATGTGCTGGATAATGGCGAAATGGCGCGGCAGGAGGGTGCGCACCAGTTTTTCATCCCAGCGCTCCAGCGCTTCCGGCATCAGGGTGTGATTGGTATAGGCAAAGGTGCGCGAAGTGATATGCCAGGCGTCCTGCCAGGAGAGCTGATGCTCGTCCAGCAGTATCCGCAACATTTCGGGAATAGCGATGGTGGGATGGGTATCGTTGAGCTGAATCACTTCATAGTCGGGCAGGCTTTGTATTGTGCGGCCGGCCAGATGATGGCGACGCAGAATATCAGCCACCGAACAGGCGCACTGGAAATACTGCTGCATCAGACGCAATTGCTTCCCTTCCAGATGGTTATCGTTAGGATAAAGCACTTTGGTCAGTTTGGCGGCATCGATACCCGCTTGCTCCGCTTTTAAAAATTTGCCGTCATTAAACAGCGACAGATCGAAGGGATGGGGATGGGTCGCCTGCCACAAACGCAGCGGCAGAGTAACTCCGTTTTCATAACCCACCACCGGCAGGTCCCAGGCTTCGCCGTTCAGGGTAAACGCCGGCTCCCAGACCTCTTTCTCCTGCTTATTCTTTACCAGCCGGCCCCCCAGCCCCACTTTGACGGTTAACGCCGGATTATGCCGAAACCAGGGGTAGGACTCGCGATGCCAATCATCCGGCGTTTCGAATTGTTCGCCAGCGGAAAACTGCTGGCGGAACAGGCCATATTGATAATTCAGCCCGTAGCCGATGGCATCCTGTCCCACCGTCGCCATAGAGTCCATATAACAGGCCGCCAGCCGGCCCAGGCCACCGTTGCCCAGCGCCGGATCCACCTCCTGTTCCAGGAGATCGCTCAAGTTGATGCCATAGCCGTCGAGGATTCTGTGCACCGGGTCGTACCAGCCCAAATTGATCAGATTATTGCCGGTGAGGCGGCCGATCAGAAATTCCATGGAGAGATAATTCACGTGACGGGGATTTTTTCTGTCCCGCCTGCCGGTGGCCGGTTGCCAGGCAATCAATTCATTGACCGCCGCGCTGACCGCGTGCCACCACTGAAACGACGTCATTTCCTGGGCATTTTGCAGGCCAAAATGTTGCCACTGACGATCCAGGGCAGATTGAAAGGCAACTTTGTCAAATTTGATTTTCGGCATAAGAGCGTCTCTATCCTGTTGGTAATAAGTTGATCAACGCCGGGTACGGCAAGACATCCCACTGGCATGTCATTATCACGGACAACCCCATAAGCATCCCGCCGCTTAGATAGCGGCGACGTGCTATAACCTACATTTTTCACGTTGCAACTGTGTTGGCTGCAATTTGAACGCTATGGGGTATATAAGTTATCGTAAAAAAACAAAGTTTTGTCGGTGATGATCAAAGAATAGTCAACGGTCTTGAAAAGGTGAGAATCGCCGCAACTTTTGCGCTGTGCCAACGCTGTGCCGGCGCTATGTCAGCGCTAAGCACTATTCCAGCACTATTCCAGCGCTATACCAGCACTAGGTCGACACTAGCAAAGCTCCAGCTTGACCTCGGATTGTTCGATGATGGTCATCACGCTGGGGGGCGGCATCTTATCGGTGAACAAATAGTCGATCAGTGACATTTTACCGAGATTAACCATGGCGTTACGGCCGAATTTTGAATGGTCGGTCACCAGCATCACGCAGCGTGAATTATCAATAATGGCCCGTTTGGTCCGCACCTCGTGATAATCAAACTCCAGCAAAGAACCGTCCATATCGATGCCGCTGATACCGAGAATGCCGTAATCCAACCGGAACTGGGAGATGAAGTCCAGCGTGGCTTCCCCCATGATGCCGCCGTCGCGCGTGCGCACCTCGCCGCCCGCCAGGATCAGGCGAAAATCCTCTTTTGCGGTCAATAATGTGGCAACGTTCAGATTATTGGTCACCACCCGCAGATCCTTATGGCCCATCAAGGCGTGCGCCACCGCTTCGGGCGTGGTGCCGATATCGATAAACAACGTCGCGCCGTTCGGGATCTGGGCCGCAACACGCTGGGCTATGCGCGCTTTTTCCGCCGACCACATGGCCTTGCGATCGTGATAGGCGGTATTGACGGAGCTAGAGGGCAGGGCCGCTCCGCCGTGATGGCGATGAATTTTATTGATCTCGGCCAATTCGTTCAAATCGCGCCGGATGGTTTGCGGACTGACCGCAAAATGGTCCACTAATTCTTCAGTACTAACATAGCCCTGCCGGCGTACCAACTCAATAATGGCATCATGCCGCTGCGTTTGCTTCACGTGAATTCCTCTGCTGCCCGACTGTTACCGAGGACGACCTGCCCCCGTTTTGCGACGAGTATCCCAGAAAGCCATTAACAACCCGATGACTAATCCCGCAACATGGGCGGCATTGGCTATCGCGATGCCTAAAATATCGAAATAACCGGCAATAAGCCACAACAGCGCAAAAACGATAACGCCGCGCGGCATTTGCAGCGGACCGCCGGGTTTTTTCTCACCGTACCACCAGACATAACCCATCAGGGCGTAAACCACGCCGGAGAGCCCGCCGAACAAAGCGCCGCTGAAATGAAATTGCACCAGTCCGCTTATTGCCGCCGACAGTAAGGTCAATACCGCCAGAGGCAACCAGCCGCGGTATTTTTCCATCGCGCTGCCGAGATACCACCACCACACCAGATTGAACAATAGATGCAGCAGCGAGAAATGCAACAGAATATGGCTCACCCAGCGCCATGGCTGCGCGCGCTGAGCCGGGTTAACGGGAAATGCCAGCCAGCGCATCACCACATCATTCCCCAGGACGTTCATCAGGATAAATACCACCACGCAACATATCGTCAGGCCGAGGGTCAGCGGCCCGGCCTGACTGCGCAAAGCCGGCAGCCATGAGGTTGGCTGAGGGCGATAATGCCCCCGGCCCACCGATCCTGAATGCCAGCTGGCAGCCTGATAACGGGGGTGCAAAGGATCCTGCAAAAAAATATCCAGTGCCGCCTCGACCCGGGTCAATTCATCTTCATCGGTAAGCCACAGCTCCGCCGCGCGTCCCTGCAGCTGCATTTCCATCGTCACGCCCTGGCTTTTCATATAATCGATAAACGCCTGGGCCAGACGGGGATTAGATAAGGTCGTTACACGGATCATAGCGCTGGGGCTACCCCTGATTGTTATATTTGACGGTGCACGGCGTCAACGTGAACGATTCAGCCACCCGCCGCGATAATTAACTGATTACCATCATAACATGTTCGCCCGCACATCCCCATGTCACCGGGAGTCGGGAATTATTTTTTCATGCTGGGCAGGGTATGGTTGGGGGAGAGGCTGAACCGGCTGGCGTTGACTATGCCACTGATAGAAATAGTCCCCGGGCAGGTGATAGTGGGGCCGAATACCGGATGCAGTATAAAGCCGACTTACAGGCGTCTGGCTCAGGTCGTCGGCTAACAATCCCTGCATGATAGCAATCCCTGCCGGCAGGTTTTGTAGGCGATGCCCGCCGATGCCGGGACCTGAGGCCATTACTATCAGATTACAGGCACTCCGCTGAATGTGTTGCGGAATACACGCATCCGTTGAGCTTAGGTTATGATTTCGCCCCCCCGGCAGCGGGCAATACCTCGACCCAGCACGCGTTACGGACGCTTATAGTTATCCTTATTCTGCCTTGAGTGAATACCGCAAGCATCGCACCACCCGCAAAGTCATCCTTACTGTGGAGGGCGAGGCCTTTTACGGTCGCGTGGCGGAGATATTAAACAACATCGCCGAGGCCACCTCGTTGTTCTCGGCTAAGGACGAGAACATCTGCGGACGACTGCGGAATGATCTGCCGGCTGCTTTGGACAAATCATGCTTTATTGCCATTATGCGGGACTTCAACTTCACCTATTCCAATATTTCGTTAATTCTGGTCGTAACCGACCACACCATTGCTCTTATCGCTGAAGGCGTTGATTGCGTTGACTCCATTGATTCCGTTGTTTGGATCGGTATAAGGAATCAGATACGACAAAGTATTCCCTGACCTGGATTGTCGCCCGAAACGAGACAGAGCGTCACTTGCAGGCGAATTTATCCAACGGCTGAAAACAGTTACCTTCTCTTAACACACAAATAATCCCTTCCAATGACATTATATAATGGAGCACTGCTATGTTAGGTTTCGTCGATCCCAAGAAAAACGGATTCGATCACACAGAGTCCCTCAGACCTTTCACCATCAATATTCCCGAAACCGTTTTAGAGGATCTCAAACGGCGTCTGGACGCGACCCGTTTCCCTGAACAGGAAACGGTACCGGACGCCTCTCAGGGGCCACGGCTGGCCCGGGTCAAAGAACTCATCGGATACTGGCGAACCAAATACGACTGGCGTCGCGTGGAGAAACGGTTGAATCAATACCCGCAATATATAACCGACATTGAGGGGCTTGGCATTCACTTCCTGCACGTCCGTTCTCATCATCCGAACGCAATGCCGCTCATTCTGACCCATGGCTGGCCGGGTTCGATTATCGAATTCCTTGATATCATTGACTTCCTGACGGATCCCACCGCCCACGGCGGCAAGGCGGAAGACGCGTTCCACCTGGTAATTCCCTCACTTCCCGGCTACGGTTTCTCAGACAAACCGAAAGAGAAAGGCTGGAATCGAAACCGTATTGCGAAAGCCTGGCACACCCTGATGCGCCGGCTCGGTTACGACGAGTATGTCGCCCAGGGCGGAGACTGGGGCAGCCACGTCACCATCGAAATGGCCCGCCTTCAGCTCCCTGGACTTAAGGCCATCCACACCAACCTTCCGCTGGTAACGCCGAAGGAAAAACCCGCCCTCCCAACTCCGGATGAACAGCGGGTATTCGATCAGCTAGCCAGGTTCGGCACGGACGGCTCGGGCTATTATTGGGAAATGGTCACGCGTCCGCAGACCATCGGTTACGCCCTGGCCGATTCGCCTGCGGGACTGTTGAGCTGGATCTACGACAAGTTCGAGTCCTGGACGGACAGCAACGGCGATCCGGTTAGCGTATTGGGCTATGACAAGATCCTCGACGATATCACTTTGTATTGGGTGACCAATACCGGCGCCTCTTCGGCGCGCATGTACGCCGAACACCCGGACCTCGATTTTTATTCCATTCCGGTCCACATCCCGGTGGGCGTTTCAGTCTTTCCGGGAGAAATCTGGACGCCCCCGGAGTCCTGGGCACGGCAGACGTATCCCAATCTGGTTTACTGGAACAGGACCTCCCGCGGCGGCCATTTCGCGGCCTTTGAACAGCCGGCTATTTTCGCGGATGAAGTCCGTAAGGCATTTCGCGGCATCCGCAATTAGCATAAGATCGGGGAGGGCCCGATGGACACTCCCCGCCTGCTGTCCATCAGCCCTGCCGATTATTTCTTTCCGACTCATCAAGCCATTAAATCGCGGTTATTTCTCGAGACAACTCTCACCGGCCTTTTGCTCGTTGTACATCCGTTGGCAATATGCGCTGCTTAGGGCTGGGGCATGCCTTCGCCGGATTGTCTCCCGGCAGGATACAGAGCTTAGCCTAGCGCGTTGTTTATCCACCATCCAAGCACAGATAAACTTCATTTTGTCAAAAACATTCCCCGAGAGGACCATGAAATGAAACTCTATATCGCTGACAAAACCTGCTCCGAAGCCGTCCAGATCATCGCCAATGAACTCGGTATTGAACCTGAACTCGTTCATTTTGATGTTTTCGGCAAGTCCACGTCCAATGGCGACGACTTTGCCGAGTTAAACCCAATGCAGTACGTTCCACTACTGGTTCTGAACGAGGATCACAAAGAGCTGCTGTCGGAGACCATTGTCGTCACCTCCTACCTGGCCGACCAGTATCCCGAGGCCGGTCTGATCCCGCCGCACGGCACGCTGGCACGCGTCAAGTACGATCAGCTGCTGGTTTTTATCGCCACCGAGATCGCGCAAAAGCATATCCCCCTGATGCGCAAATTGATGACGGAGGCCGGTATCGCCTGGACCAGCAACAGGATAGTCGCCGCTTACCGCATCCTTGACGATCGTCTCTCCGACGGACGTCGGTTTCTCACCGGCGACACGCTTACGGTGGCCGATGCCTATCTCTGGGCAACATTTTGGGGCGATCGTTCCGGTATTGACGTCAGTCACCTGGCGAACGTGACGGCCTGGAAGGCGCGAATGGATGCTCATCCTTCCGTAATGAAGGCGCTGCGGGACGAAGCGGAAGTCGTCACCGCCCACCGCGCCCTGATTGCTGAGCAAAGAGTCTAACCAGGTTTACGGGCCGCGGTTTTATCACGGCGGTCCCGACCGACCAAGAGACAGAAAGAGCCGGCGCCCACGCTGGAACAGCCTGTCATCCGCCGAACATTGAGGTCTATATCATGTCATCGAGCTTCGCGTCTTCAAGGCGCCAAAACGGTCCTGCGGTGCTTTTTGCCGTCTGTCTGGCGGCGCTGGCGCTACCCATAAGCTTTACCGGCGGGGCGCTTGCCGCACACAGCATTGGCGTCGAATTTTCGGCAAGCGCCGCCCAACTCAACTGGATCACCAACGGTTTTATGCTCACCTTCGGCAGCTTCCTGTTGCCCTCTGGGGCATTGGCGGACGTATACGGCAGAAAGCGCGTCTTTCTCGCCGGCGTCATCCTGTTCGCCATTGCGTCCCTGGCACTCAACTTTGCCCCCGGCATTATCATGCTAAATGTTCTGCGCGCACTACAAGGCGCAGGCGCGGCGGCCGCGCTGGCCGGCGGATCGGCGACGCTTGCCCAGGAATTCACCGGACACGCGCAAACCCGCGCGTTCAGCATGATCGGCACCACATTCGGCATCGGGCTTGCCCTGGGACCGCTCCTGTCCGGCAACCTCATTGAGCACTTCGGCTGGCGTTCCATCTTCCTGACGGGGACTATACTTGACGTCATTGCATTGACAATCGCACTCGCCGTCATGAAGGAAACCCGCAATCCGAACAGCACGCGCTTTGACTGGCCCGGCGCGTTGGCCTTTATCGCCGCGCTCGGTTTCCTGACCGTTGGCCTGAACGAAGCGCCGGTTCGCGGCTGGGCCGATCCCGCCGTGCTCGGAGCATTCGCCGTTAGCGCAGGCGCGCTGGCGGTCTTTGCCTTTATCGAGACCCATATCAACCATCCGCTGCTCGAACTCTCCCTGTTCCGGTATGGAAGGTTTGTCGGCGTGCAAATTTTGCCCATTTCAACCTGCTACGCCTATGTCGTGCTGCTGATCCTGCTGCCGTTGCGTTTCGTCGGGGTAGAAGGCTACAGTGAAATGGACGCCGGCCTGCTGATGCTCGCCCTTTCCGCTCCGATGCTGGCGGTGCCAGCCGTCGCGGCCATCCTGGCAAGGACCATCCCGGCGGGCCGACTGGCGAGCGGAGGCCTTATCATCGCCGCCGCAGGCCTGTTTTGGCTCAGCCGGATCGGATCCGGCGGGCCGATGTCGGGATTGATCGGACCGCTCTTGCTTATCGGTACCGGTGCCGGTTTTCCCTGGGGACTGATGGACGGACTTTCCATCACCGTTGTGCCCCGCGACAAGTCCGGCATGGCCAGCGGCATCTTTAATACCACCAAAGTGGCCAGCGAGGGCATAACCCTTGCCATGGTGAACGCGCTGCTTGCGTCTTTGACCCTCTTCGCCGTCCGGCAAAATGTCGGCCAAGAAGGAGTCTCGCGGAATGTAGGAGAAGCGGCCCGCCAGCTTGCAGCGGGCAACCTTGACAAGGCAACCAGCATGCTTGCTCCCATGGGGCGCCCAGTGCTCACAGGTGCTTATGATTCCGCATTTTCCATGCTGCTGTATGTACTGGCTGTCGTGACTCTGGTGGCCGCGGGCGCGGTGCTGGTCCTGCTTTCGCCAAAAGAGGCATCGACGGGCAAGAATTGTACTCTGTCGGAATAACCGCCAGCTTCCGATCCGAAGATTCATATTACATATCCGGCAGCCGCCCATGCTGCCGGCTTTATACGTAATGCATTGCCACCATCATCGTGAGAAACGGGCAGTATCGACACCCCAGACATAAATTTATTTAATATAGATTTAAACAATTAAAACCGCCATGTTGTTAATTCAATAATACATTGATTTAATCATAATTGACTTAATGCTGATTACGATGTTAATAATATCTAGCCATTAACTTCAATATCCATAATCAGATTATGTTGAGGTCAATGACCTTTTATTACTATCAGACCATCAAGTACGAATATATTATATTATCACCGGTAAAGTAACTTGTCGTTATTATAAATAAGCTATCAATCTGCCTGACAATCAGTTAAGGAAATATCAAAGGATATGCACCGTATCGAATAATTAACTAAGGAACTACCATGAATTTTGAAATATTCAATCCTCAACAGGGCGCGCCGGACCCATCCAAAGCGCTGGAGATGTTTCCTCAATTAGTATCATTTTATCATGCTCTTGGGAACACGCCGCTAAAAGAGGTGCCTGGCCCCGCGGGCGGCGCCAGGATCCTGGCAAAAATGGAATCCACCAACCCTTTCGGTTCCGTCAAGGATCGTACGGCTTTCGGCATGTTTTGCGACGCCGTCAACCGCCACGATTTTAATCAGGGGCCGCTGAAGCTCCTCGATGCCTCCGGCGGCAACATGGGCCGGGCGCTGGCGATGCTGGGCAATCTTTGTGATATCCCCGTGCATCTGGTTATCCCGGATTCTTCGCCTGATACGCTGGTGAATACCCTGCGTGAGGCCAATGCCGAACTCACTCTGGTGGATAAGCAGCATTTTTTGCTGGGCATGATTGCCCGCGCCCAGGAAATCAAGCGGCAGGATCCCAGCTGGATGCTTCTGGCTCAACATCTGAATCTGGCCAATGTGGCGGTTCATCAGCACCAAACCGGTCAAGAGATACTTCGTCAATTGGCAGGCGCCAAGGCCGGCGGCTGGGTGGCGTCGGTGGGGACCGGCGGCACTTTATCCGGCGTATATGCGGCGCTGGTATCCGAAAATCCGTCCTTGAAGGTACAGGGTACAACACCAAAAGAGATGCCGTTTGCCACCTTTTCTCCCCCTGATGGCAGGGGAAAATACGCCGGCGCCGGCGGGATGGGTTTTGGGTTTCGCCAACCGTTTATTACCCGGATGACCCGGGAAGAAGTACCGTTTTGCCATGTCGGTTTGGAAGAGGCGCTGAGCGCGATGTATGAATTTTATCAACTCACCGGCATCCGCATAGGGGGTTCATCGGCAGCGAACTGGAAAAGCGCTTATCAGTTGGCACGATCCTTAGGGCCGGACGAACGGGTAATAACCATGTTTGCCGATGCCGGCAGTGACAGCGATCGTGAAAAAGGCGAGGTTTTTTATTCTCGATTGGGGCCGGTTCATGCCTGAATGAGGTTCTCCGGCCGTTGCCGGAGGGCTGTTCAACGAAATAAATGAAACCTATATATCATCCAAAGTCCGCCACCCATTATAAGGCCTGGAATGAAACCCTCAGCAGCAGAAACTGTAATCATGTTGAGTGTTATGGCATAACCTAAAATGATATATTTAATAAAAATCAATCCCGTCATGCAGACTATGAAACAGATAAAAGAAAGGTAGATAAAAAATATAATTGGATGTTTCATTCATTCCCTTCGATATTTTGGTTACCGTGTCAGTAGCGTATTCTGAGGTTGATGAGCCAATACTTTCAACCGTGTTTAGAACATGACACCGCAATCGGATCCCGTATGTTTGGAGGGGGTCGGACCCGAAAGTCCGACCGGTACTGCTGCTCATTCACCGTTCTAAGTTCACAGCAAAGGAATGTGAATGAGGTTATATAGTGACATGGTTCAATTTAACGGCTCCTTAACGGTTCCTAATGTTGTCAAATCAATTTGCTGTCAGTGCGTGACCTGTTGCCTGGACGTCATGCCAGATCCCCACGAAAATGTGTGGAGCGCATAGAGTCTCCCCTCATGATGGTATGACTTGATCCTAATGACTTTTTCCCTGCGCGTTATCTGCCAGCAGGATGAGTTGATATAGGTAGATGCATACACACCGTCAGCGTTTTTTCCATAAAGGGGATCTCCCTCTATCCGGTCAGGAATCGCAATAGCCGCAGTTTATGCTGATGATATGATGTATGGAGAAAAGGCTGGCCACAATGGCCAAAGGCAGGAGGTTACCGGTTTAAACTCGGTTGAATATAACAGGGATACAGGGGTTTAGAGGTGGTCGGACCCGAAGGTCCGACCGATGCTACTTATTTCACTCACCACTCTAAGCTCACAGCAAAGGAATAAGAGTGAGGTTGTATAGTGGCATGGCCGGTCTAAATGGTTCCTTAACGGTTCTTAATGTTGTCAAAGCCGTTTGCTGGCAGGGTTGAACGCGTTGCCAGGCCAAGGTCAAACGTGGTCTGTCACCGAAACCGTGGACATTTCCTGTCCTCACGATGAGGCCCATTCAAAGGCCAGTCCATGAGACCGTCACTCGAGTACGTTCAATTAGGCCGATGCGAAGCATAAGTCAGAAACCTTCGTATGACAGGCCCTGCATCGAAGCGTTGTGGGCAACACTCCAAATGCCTACCGCTAGCGTTGAGAATCACTATCGGAAAAAGGCCTAAGGCCGTTCGGTGCAACCCCACTTAGGCATCAAGCTCATTTTGCTGCCGGGGCGACTGAGGAAAGTGAGGGATTGTCTGATCAAGGCAAACCCACTTTTGTCCACTAGCGGTATATATGTCGAGCATTGGCTTGAAGTCCGATATATCGTCAAGCGAGGGAAATCTGATAGAAGTGACTTGTGCAAAAGCTTCGCTTTGCGTGAACAAAGGAGTACCACAATTAGGGCAAAAACTGCGAGTTGTTAAGCCACCGCTGCTTGCACGAACTGCATATGTTTTCGGTCTACCCATGATCTCAAGGTCGGCAGTCTTGACGATGATGCCTGACGCAAAGGGAGCCCCACTTGAGAGCTGACAGTCTCTGCAATGGCAGTTGATCATGGCTATCGGCTCCCGCACAACTGTATAGCGGATCGACCCGCATGCGCACCCGCCTGATAAAGGAATGTTCATATGCGTTTTTCTAATGATACCTATCCTAATTATACGTCTATGACTTCATAGTCGCCGCTTCTGGCGAAAGTCGGTCCATGCGTTAGAGCGATCCCCGTGCATTCGTTCCGGATTTTTTACCTTTCATGGCACAAAGCGCGAGCCGTCCAACAATTGAACATCTCGGGCAACTCGTATCAACGCTGCGGCGAGTTTTCATTCATCAACGTCAGGTAAAGAGCTGCAAAGCTTCACTTTTCGTCCGATACATCCGCCGATGTATGGCTTGCGTTCAGTCATCCCACCAGGTTATCAGGCCTGGACTGAATTACCTAACACGCTAGGCCATCAATACAGTTTTATTATCAGCAATGATGACATGGTCAAATACCCACACGTCAACGAGGTTCAAAGCGTCAATTAGCCGCCTAGATAGGCCTGAGAGGGCCCTGGGAATGGCTAATTTATTGATATAGGCAAAGACGCTGATGCCGAAACAGCCCTGACTAAGGTCAAAATGTTGCTGCCGCTAAACAATCGCTTATTAAGATGACTCCACAAACGGAATCTGTGGATTAGAGGTGGTCGGACCCGGAAGTCCGACCGGTAACGCGTGTTCATCCACCTTACAAAGCTCACAGCAAAGGAATGTGAATGAGGTTGTATAGTGGCATGGCCGGTCTAAATAGTTCCTTAACGGTTCTTTATGTTGTCAAAGCTTTTTGCTGAAAAGGACAAAAGTAATGCCAGGCCCAACCCGAACGGCAAGGTGAATTCGCCTCTGCTTGACGTTACATAAAGCCAATGATGGTGATGGTGATGGTGATGGTGATGGTGGGAATAAAAAACGGGCGGTTTGCCGGGTCACTACGCGAGGAATAACGAATGGCGGCTATCCTTAGCCTATTGAAAACCGCCAAACTGAACGGCCATGATCCCTCTATCTGGCTAAGCGATGTGCTGACGAGGTTGCCTTCCTGGCTCAACAGCCGGATAAGCGAACTGTTGCCCTACGTCGAAAATAGCTTTAGCTGATAACCATCCCCCTCATGGGTGGTCGGACCCGAAAGTCCGACCGGCACTTCGTGGTTCACTCTCTGCCCCCAGGCTCACAGCAAAGCAATAAGAGTGAGATTGTATAGTGGCATGGGTGGTCTAAATGGTTCCTTAACGGTTCCCTACGTTGTCAAACCTATTTT
Organism: Sodalis sp. dw_96; assembly: GCF_018449575.1. Lineage (GTDB taxonomy): Bacteria > Pseudomonadota > Gammaproteobacteria > Enterobacterales > Enterobacteriaceae > Acerihabitans. The sequence continues at coordinate 100,784 of NZ_JAAVUT010000020.1, forward strand.
GCCGGAATGCTAAAAGTGTTGCCGCATCAATATCGAGCAACAACGTTGCCGGACAGCGCCCTGATTAACCGCTGCCCGGCCAATATGCGGCTATTTTATTTAAGCTACGCGAGATCACCACTCTCTTACCCTGCACCACGCTGTAGGTTATTGTGTTCCGGCTCATATTGATGCTCGGCGAGCCGGTCAAGGAGCCAAAGGTGAAGGTGAAGGTGAAGGTGAAGCTGTCGCCGACGCTGATGTTCTGCTGTTTGGCATTCTAGTCGTTGCTGTCCTTTTTGAGTCTTCACCGGTTATCCGGCTGCTAAAATAGGCCACCCCCGCATTCAGCCTGACATTAGAGTTAAGCGATTTTCCTATCCCGGCGGACTGCTAGGGAGCGAGCTAACTTTTAAGATCGTCCGATGACCATGAGCCCAGACCGTCGATATCACGAGAGCCTTGCAGGACGCGCTCGATAAGCACCTCATCATTTCGTGTGTCGTATATCAGGACATAGCGTCCGTAAGTGCAGCTTCTCCGGCTTTTTCCTAACTCTGGGCGTTCGCGGTAGATCCAGGGATTTTCACCTATCAGCTTACATTGCTCGAGCAGCTCATGGGTAAAGCTGAACGCCCGTGTTGGGTTATCCTGCGCGATGTAATCGCCTATCGCGGCGATATCTTGCCCCGCCAACGGTGATATTCTTAGTCTCATTGCGCTTTATTATCTTCCATCATGCGCCGATATTTTTGCAGCAAGGGGCCGAACACCTCTTCTACCGTTTTGCCCTCACCGCTGTTCGCGCCCAGCTCTACCGCTGCACGTAACGCGTCGAGTTTATGTTGTTGTTCATGTTCTTCCAGCGAACGCAAGCCGGCGCGGATGACTTCGCTGACATTGTTATAACGGCCACTGTCGATTTGTGCGCGGATAAACTCTTCGAAGTGAGGACTCAGCGCGATACTGGTTGTCATGATTGTCTCCAGACTCAAGATATTATCTATTACTATCTGTTAGTATCTTTGGTGTTTTGTTTAGCGTCAACCCCCTTCATGGGGGTTTCATCTTCTGCCATCAAGTCGGCCAGCAGTCCGGTGTCTTCATCGTCGTCACCGTCCGGCCCTTCGCTCTGCGTCTGCTCTGCCGGATGCGTCGACGCATGCACCGCCGACAGCGCCTTGATGCTCACCTGCGTGTAGATTTGAGTACTCTCCAGGCTGGCGTGGCCCAGCATCGCCTGTATCCAGCGTAGGTCCGCGCCGTTTTCCAGCATTTGCGTGGACATCGCGTGGCGGAACAGGTGGCAACTGCCCCACCGGGCGACACCGGACGTTTTGATGTAGCGGCCCACCACATAGCTGATACCGTTGACCGTTAAGCCTTCCACGCCGTCCAGCGCCACGAACAGCGCGGTGATGGCCGGATTGACGACAAGCGCCGGGCGCACCTGTTGCTTGTAGTGTTCCACCCAACGCAGCGCCCGTTCTCCTATCGGGATAACCCGGTCTTTTTTGCCCTTGCCCTGGCGTACCGTCACCGTTTTACGGCTCTCGTCCACGCTGTAGAGGTCAAGCCTGGCCACTTCAGCGCGCCTAAGCCCCGTCGACCACAGCAGCTCCATCAGCGCCCGGTCGCGTTGACCTTGCGCCGTCTCCAGGTCCGGCAGGCTCAACACCCGCTCCACAACAGATTATCAACTAACAGACTGATTATTAACGCGAGACTGGGGTGCGACAACACCCCAACCCCGCTCACCACAAGAAACTAACAGAGGTAGTTACCATGGCTAAGCGCGATTGTAAGTCAGAAGCGGGC
>NZ_JAAVUT010000021.1 GCF_018449575.1 Sodalis sp. dw_96
TCCGTCTTTATTGCTGCGATAACGGCTTGGCGGCGTCGGGTGGCGGCAGAGAATCGGCGGTTATTTTAGTGATATCGTGCAGCCGGACAAAACCCACCTGTTCCGGCGCCAGTCCGCTCAGGCGCAGCTCGATGGCGGCGTCGGATTTCGGCAGCAGCGAAGCCGGTACCACAATGGGCTGGCTGAGGGCATCGGCGGTCAGGGGTTTGCCGGTGGCGGGATCCACCTGGCCCCAATCCACCGTGGCGAAGAAAGGCGTTAGCGGTTGGTTGTCGGCGGTTCGAATATGCAACAGCGCCCGCGAACCGTTGGCTTCCGTTTCCACCTGGCTCAACGACACCTGAAGCTTGCCTATCCGGCTGTCCACTTCGGCGGCGGTTTGGGCCGCCGGATAAATATAAACGCCGCTGTCGGACTGTGCGTTAAGGGCATTTTGCTGCATCAGCGCCGACACCTGATTATTGAGATAATCCAGCCGCTGATTCAACTGGCCCATCTCGCTTTTCAAGGCGGGAACGTTGGCGTTTGGTTGTGCGGCGCATCCGGCAAGCAGCAGGGTGACAACAACACAGGCCGGGCGGTAAGCGATTGTCATGGCAACAGTTTCCTTATTCTGCCGATAAATTACAGCTTAGCCCGGAACACCGCAAAAGTCATGAACTGAAAGGCGGGAGAATTCCGTGTCCAGTGCTTAGCGCCGGGGAAGGGCCTTTGTTGTCGCCACAGTTCGCGCTAAACTAGCATACCCCTATCAGCCGCACAGGAAGCTATATGCATTGTCCTTTTTGTTCCGCAGTCGATACCAAGGTAATTGATTCCCGTCTGGTGGGGGATGGTTCCCAAGTCCGGCGTCGCCGGCAATGTCTGGTCTGCAATGAGCGTTTCACCACCTTCGAGGTGGCGGAACTGGTGTTGCCCCGGGTGATCAAAAGCAATGATATCCGGGAGCCTTTTAATGAAGATAAATTACGCGGCGGCTTTTTAAAGGCGTTGGAAAAAAGGCCGGTGAATTCCGACGATGTCGAAATGGCCATTAGCCACATCAAATCACAGCTGCGCGCTACCGGTGAACGGGAAGTCCCGAGCAAAATGATCGGTAACCTGGTGATGGACGCACTGAAAAAATTGGATAAAGTGGCCTATATCCGTTTCGCGTCGGTGTATCGCAGCTTCGAGGATGTGCGGGAGTTTGGCGAAGAGATAGCCCGTCTTCAGGATTAAGGTGGTGTTATGCAGCAGGACGAATATTACCTGGCGCGGGCGTTTGAACTGGCTCGTCGCGGACGTTTTACCACCACGCCGAATCCGAATGTCGGCTGTGTTATCGTGCGGGACGGCAAGATTGTCGGCGAAGGCTTTCATTTCCGCGCCGGCGAGCCCCATGCCGAAGTGCATGCGCTGCGTATGGCCGGGGAAGCGGCGCGGGGGGCCACCGTCTACGTCACGCTGGAACCCTGTAGCCATCAGGGCCGCACGCCGCCCTGCGCCGACGCGCTGATCGCGGCGGGGGTGGCGCGGGTAGTGGTAGCCATGCAGGATCCGAATCCACAGGTTTCCGGGCGGGGCATGCACCTGTTGCGGCAGGCCGGCATCGAAGTCCGTCACGGTTTGATGATGGATGAAGCAGAAGCGGTGAACCTCGGTTTCCTGAAGCGCATGCGAACCGGGTTTCCTTATGTTCGGCTGAAGCTGGCCGCGTCGCTGGACGGTCGTACCGCCATGGCTTCCGGTGAAAGCCAGTGGATAACCTCAATCCACGCACGGGAGGACGTGCAATCCTTCCGCGCTCAAAGTTCGGCCATTCTCTCCACCAGCGCGACGGTGTTGGCGGACGATCCCGCCCTGACCGTGCGCTGGTCCTCGCTGCCGGAACCGATTCGGTTAAGTTATTCCCAATCCGATGTGCGCCAGCCGGTGCGGGTGATTATCGACAGCCAAAATCGCGTAACGCCTGCCCACCGGCTAATAGCCCAGGAGGGCCAAACCTGGCTGGCCCGTCTGCAGGCGGATAACCTGGTCTGGCCCTCATCCGTTGAGCAATTGACCCTGCCCGCCGGAGATACGGATAATCCCCGTATCGATTTGGTTATCCTGATGATGCAGTTGGCCCGGCGCCAGGTAAACAGTGTCTGGGTCGAAGCCGGCGCCGCTCTGGCCGGCGCCCTGCTGCAGGCGGGACTGGTGGATGAGTTGATTGTTTATCTGGCTCCCCGGCTGCTGGGGGACGGGGGAAGGGGACTATGCGTCCTTCCCGGGCTTGGGCAGTTGGCGCAGTCGCCGTCGTTTACGGTGGCGGATTTACGCCAGGTCGGGCCGGATATACGGCTACGGCTCAAACCTCGTTACGCGGACTAATTGGCCCGCGCAGCGGACAAAAGAATATGTTAGAATCCGCCCCCTCTTGGGGCAATTATCGCCATTTGCCAACTGAAGGAAAGCCATGAACGTTATTGAAGGTGTTATTGCCACTCCGGAAGCCCGTATAGCGATAGCGATTGCGCGTTTCAATCATTTCATCAATGACAGCCTGCTGGAAGGCGCCATCGATGCCCTGAAGCGCGTCGGCCAGGTGAAAGACGAGAACATCACCGTGGTCTGGGTCCCCGGGGCCTATGAATTACCACTGGCGACCCGCGCATTGGCCGACAGCAAAAAATTTGACGCCGTGGTGGCCCTTGGCACGGTTATCCGTGGCGGTACCGCGCATTTTGAATATGTTGCGGGCGGATGCAGTACCGGTTTATCCCGCGTGGCCCTGGAAAGCGTTTTGCCGGTGGCTTTCGGGGTATTGACCACCGAAAGCATCGAGCAGGCCATCGAACGGGCCGGTACCAAGGCCGGCAACAAAGGTGCGGAAGCGGCATTAGCCGCACTTGAAATGATTAACGTACTGAAAGCTATCAACGCGTAAGTAAAGGGGAAATTTGTGAAACCTGCTGCTCGTCGCCGTGCCCGTGAATGTGTCGTCCAGGCGCTTTACGCATGGCAAGTATCTCATAACGATATTGCCGAAATTGAAGTCCAGTTCCTGGCGGAACAGGATGTCAAAGATGTTGATATCGCTTATTTTCGCGAGCTGTATTCGGGTACGGCGGCGCATGCGGCGGAGCTGGATCAGCTGATGGCCCCCTATCTTTCACGCCAGCTTGACGAACTGGGCCAGGTGGAGCGGGCAATTTTACGCCTGGCTTTATACGAGTTGAGCAAACGCCAGGATGTGCCCTATAAAGTGGCGATCAACGAGGCCATTGAACTGGCCAAAACGTTCGGTGCGGAAGAAAGTCACAAATTTATCAATGGCGTACTGGACAAGGCGGCGCCTTATATCCGCCCCAACCGCAAATAGCCTCGCAGGGGCGGCTGTCGGGCGCGATGGGTGCCGAGTTAGCGAGACAACAACATTTGGATAGGTTATGGCCAGTGGCGAATTCGATCTGATTGCCCGTTATTTCAACCGGGTAAGAAGCGCACGCCGGGATGTCGTGATGGGCATCGGCGATGATTGCGCCCTTTTGTCGGTTGATGAAAAACGGCTGATTGCGGTCAGTACCGATACCCTGGTATCGGGCATCCATTTCTTGCCGTCGATTTCACCGGCGGATCTCGGGTATAAATCCCTGGCGGTTAATCTCAGCGATCTGGCCGCCATGGGCGCGGATCCCGCCTGGCTTTCGCTGGCGCTGACCCTGCCGGAAATGGATGAAAACTGGCTGGCAGCCTTCAGCGACAGCCTGTTTGAGCAGTTAGATTACTACGGCATGCAGCTGGTGGGCGGTGATACCACCCGCGGCCCGCTGAGCCTGACACTGACCATCCAGGGTCTGATCCCGGCCGGGCGCGCCATTCTCCGCTCCGGCGCCCGTATCGGTGATTGGATCTATGTTACCGGCACCCTTGGGGACAGCGCCGCCGGACTGGCGGTTCTGCAGGACCGGCTTGAGGTGCCTTCAGCCCCTGACCGACAATATCTGCTTGAGCGCCATTTACGTCCTCAGCCGCGCATTTTGCAGGGTCAGGCCCTGAGGGATCTGGCCAGTGCGGCCATTGATTTGTCGGACGGGCTGATTTCCGACCTGCGGCATATTCTCGACAGCAGCGAGTGCGGCGCGCGCATTCATCTGGAAGACCTGCCTTACTCCACCGCCCTGCGCCGTCAGGTCTCGCCGGAGCAGGCGCTGCGCTGGGCGTTGTGCGGCGGGGAGGATTATGAACTCTGCTTTACCGTGCCCGAAATCAATCGCGGCGCGCTGGATGTTGCGTTGGGACATACGGGTGCGGATTTTACCTGCATCGGCCAAATAGGACCCCATAGCGAAGGCTTGCAACTCCTCCAAGATAATCAACCGCTAGACCTTGATTGGCACGGTTACGACCATTTCAGCCAGGAGTGAACCTGTGACCAGCGAAGTAACCCTCGGCATCAGCCGAATCAAACTGCGCAATCCCTGGCATCTGATGTCCACCGGTTTCGGCAGCGGACTGTTTCCCTGGATGCCGGGCACCGTCGGCTCCTTGGCGGCTATCCCCCTCTGGTGCCTGATGATCCTGTTGCCCTGGCAGCTTTATTCGCTGGTGGTGATGTTGGCAATCTGCTTAGGGATCTATGCCTGCCATCAAACCGCCAAAGATATGGGTGTGCACGATCACGGCTGTATCGTCTGGGATGAATTTGTCGGTATGTGGATTACCCTAATGGCCCTGCCGGTAAACGACTGGCGCTGGGTGCTGGCGGGATTTTTGCTGTTTCGCGTGCTGGATATCTGGAAGCCCTGGCCCATCCGATGGTTCGATCGCGAAGTCCAGGGCGGCGTGGGAATCATGATTGACGATATTATCGCCGGCATTGTCGGCGCCGGGCTTATCTATGGGCTGGGCCACTACTGGCCGTTGTTTTAAGCCGTAACTCTATTCCTCTGGCATAACCTATGCTGCGTGGTCTCACCGATCGTGCAACGAGCCTGTTAAAGGGAGAGCGTGCCAATGAGGTCGAAGCGGGCGTGGTTTTTCCGCCCGCCGGAGCACCTCATGGCTCGCTAGGCCCGCCAACACCGAATCTGAACCCGTCGTGTTAAAGGAAGAGCGTGCCGATGAGGTCGAAGCGGGCGTGGTTTTTCCGCCCGCCGGAGCGCCTCATGGCTCGCTAGGCCCGCCAACACCGAATCTGAACCCGTCGTGTTAAAGGCAGAGCGTGCCGATGAGGTCGAAGCGGGCGTGGTTTTTCCGCCCGCCGGAGTGCCTCATGGCTCACTAGGCCAGCCAACACCGAATCTGAACCCGTCGTGTTAAAGGCAGAGCGTGCCGATGAGGTCGAAGCGGGCGTGGTTTTTCCGCCCGCCGGAGTGCCTCATGGCTCGCTAGGCCCGCCAGCACCGAATCTGAACCCGTCGTGTTAAAGGCAGAGCGTGCCAATGAGGTCGAAGCGGGCGTGGTTTTTCCGCCCGCCGGAGTGCCTCATGGCTCGCTAGGCCCGCTTTCGCCAGACGTGCAACGAGCGTGTTAATGGGAAACCGCGCCAAAGCGGTCTTCTAGGCAAATCCCACCGGATAATGCGGGGTATAAGCGGTTTCAAGCTCGGCAATGTCCTGCTCGTCCAGCGTAACCTCAAGGGCACCCACCAAATCCGACAATTGATCCGGACGGGATGCGCCAATAATGGGCACCGTCACCGCCGGCTTGCTTAACACCCAGGCCAGCGCGACCTGCGCCCGTGAAACGCCGCGGGTATCGGCAATCACGCCCACGCGCTCAGCTATGCGGGCATCCACCTCTTCCGTCTGGGTGTACATCGCCTTGCTCACCTCATCGGAAACGGAACGGGCGGTGGTTTCCCCCCAGGGGCGGGTCAGCTTGCCTCGGGCCAGTGGGCTCCAGGGCAATACGGCGATATTTTCAAACCGGCACAGCGGATGCATTTCCCGCTCTTCCTCGCGCTGGATCAGATTATATTGATCCTGCATGGTGACAAACCGCGTCCAGCCGTGCAAATCCGCCATATACAACGCGCGGGCGAATTGCCAGGCGTACATTGACGAAGCGCCGATAAAACGCGCCTTGCCGGCTTTAACCACATCGTGCAGCGCCTCGAGGGTTTCCTCCAGAGGGGTATCATAATCCCAGCGATGGATTTGCAGCAGATCCACATAGTCGGTTCCCAAACGGGTCAAACTATCGTCAATGGATTGCATGATTTTTTTACGCGACAGACCCTTCGGCAAGTTGCTCATTTCATTGAACACTTTGGTGGCCAAGACGATCTTATCCCGCTGGGCAAAGTCTTTTAATGCCCGGCCGACAATTTCTTCACTGCTGCCGTCGGAATAGCTGTTGGCGGTATCGAAAAAGTTGATGCCAGCGTCCAGCGCCTGTTTGATCAAGGGCCGCGAGCTCTCTTCGGGCAGGGTCCAGGCATGTTTGCCCCGGGCGGGATCGCCAAACGTCATACAGCCGAGGCATAAGCGGGATACGCGAAGATTGGTCTGGCCAAGCGTGGTAAACTGCATGTTTATCTCCTGAATAGGCGGTGCCTTTAATGAATTTATTATAGCGGCGTTTATTCGCCGCAGGCGAAGGTAAATGCGATGCGAACCGGCAGTCAACCGGTTAATTGCTTTATTTATTTTGTTTTTTTGATGTGATACAGGGAAATTATTTCTTCATCAAGGATGATTATGCAACCAAATCTTATCTTCTCACCACTATATACGCTTCAGGGAACTGATCAGCGGGAAATATATGTCTAAATCTAATAAATTAACCACATTCATCCTGGCATTCATGGTGCTGGGCATCATCGTCGGCGCCCTGGTTCATCAGTTTGCGTCCGCGGACAGCGCTCATGCCTATGCCGACAACGTCGCGCTGCTCACCGACGTTTTTCTTCGCTTAATCAAAATGGTCATTGCGCCATTGGTCTTTACCACGTTGACCGTGGGCATCATGAGCATGGGGGATACCTCCGCCATCGGAACCTTGGGCGGCAAAGCGTTTCTTTGGTTTATCTCTTCCTCAATTGTTTCGATCCTGCTGGGTCTGGCGGTGGTCAGTATTATCCAGCCCGGGGCGGGCCTGAATCTGCAGGTTCCGGCACAGGCGGTGAATACCGGCTTGGCCACTGACGGGATGTCGCTGAAGACCTTTATCGCCCATACCTTTCCCACCAGCATCGTTGATGCCATGGGTCACAATGAAATATTGCAGATCGTGGTGTTCTCACTGTTTTTCGGTATTGCCGGCGCGTCGCTGGGAGAGAAATTCAACCGGCCGCTGGCGGACGGTTTGAATGTCGTCTCGCATATCATGCTCAAGGTCACCGGTTATGTTATGTATATGGCGCCCATAGCGATTTTTGCCGCCGTGTCGTCGGTTATCGCCAATGAAGGACTGGGCATCCTCAAAAGCTACGCGGCGTTTATCGGCGGCTATTATCTGGCCATTCTGCTGTGCTGCGGGCTGATGGTGGGATTTTGTTATATTGTATTGAAGTCGGCCACCTTCCGCCTGATAAGCCTGCTGAGAGAGCCGGTGATACTGGCCTTCACCACCAGCAGTTCGGAAGCCGCCTATCCGAAGACCCTCGAACAGCTGCGTCGCTTTGGTTGCCCGAACAACATCGCCTCGTTTGTCCTGCCGCTGGGTTACTCCTTTAATCTGGTGGGGTCGATGATTTATTGTTCGTTTGCCGCGATGTTTATCGCCCAGGCCTACAATATTCACCTCACCGGCGCGGAAGTCGCCATGCTGATGCTCACCCTGATGATGGCGTCGAAAGGCATCGCCGGCGTGCCGCGCTCGGCCTTGGTGGTGCTGGCGGCCACCATTCCGAGCTTTAACATCCCGGTTGCGGGCATTTTATTGCTTATGGGCATTGACCATGTGCTTGATATGGGGCGCTCCGGCATCAATGTGCTGGGAAACGGCATAGCCACCGCCATGTTGTCCCGTACCGATACCCAAGAAGATACGGTGGCGGAATGGCAGGAAAACCATTGATGTATACCCTCTGGATTTCAGGTTGCGGGAAGGCGGCAAGTGAGTGACAGAGCTACCCGGAGCAGATGTGAACGCCGCTTGCGGCGGCCAGAGGGGCAAGGCTCATGGATGAGCCGAGTAACGAAGCCAACACCACTGCCGCTTGGAAGATGAGGGGTCAGTGCGACGAGATATAGCCGGAAGGAGTGCGCAGGGGAGGCAGGGCGAAACTCGCTTTCATGCGTTTGGCTTCCTCCTGCGGGCTTTGGCCGAATAGCCGTTTGAATTCACGGCTGAATTGCGACGCGCTTTCATAACCGACATCCATGCAGGCCGTCGCCGCCGTCATATTGTTGCGAACCATCAGCAGGCGCGCCTGATGCAGGCGGATGGATTTGAGATATTGTATCGGCGATGTATTGGTGACCGCCTTGAAATGGCTATGAAAGGTGGGCACGCTCATGCCCGCTTCGGCGGCCAATTGCTCGACGTTGAGTTCTTGGCTGAACGAGGCGTGTATCCGCGCAATCGCCTTGGCAATCTTGCCAAACTGCCCTTGCATCAGTAGCGCCGCGCGCATGGAACCGCCTTGGTCCCCGGTGAGAACATGATAATACAGTTCCCGCACCAGGTACGGGCCGAGAATTTCCGCTTCCAGCGGCCGGCTCATGGCTTCCAGGAAACGCAGCACCGATTCGCTGAACCGCGGGTCCATGGGGGTGGAGATCATACTCTGGGGCCTGGCCTGTACACCCCCGGCCTGTGAACCCTTAGCCTGTAAATCGACATAACGCTGGTCGATCCGGATCATCAAATCCGCAGCCACCTTGAAATCAAGATGCATATAGATGGCCAATAGCGGCTCTACCGCGCTGGCGTCGGTTTCCATGGTAAAAGGCACCGGCACCGACACGGCGAGATAATGTTGCCGGTCGTACAAATAAACCTGGCCGCCGAAGAATCCCCGCTTCCTCCCCTGGCAGACAATCACGATGCCCGGGTCGTACAACACCGGCGTGCGGGTTAGCGGTCGATTGGAGCGCAAAAAACGCACATCCGGCAGCACCGTAAGGTTATACCCCTCCTCGGGGGCCAATTGCGTCAACAGTGAAACCATGCGCGCTTCGAGGGAGTTGGCCCCGCCGTTGGTGTTATCCATGTTATCAACCCTCTTATGCAACCCTTTTTTACAGGCTGGGCGCCCATTATGCCACGCTTTGCCTAAAGAATTCACCTGATCATAGGATTAGGCAAGAAAAACAGAACAATAGACATCCGTATTATTCTCCCTTAGGGATACCATGCATATCCGCTTACTACATGGGTCTTGAAAAATGAATGCTACCGCTAAACATGACGGGTCTTTGAAAGAAAACGCTAATACCAACGGCCTGGTTACCGCCAAGACGTTATTGGTTACCGGCGTCAGCAGCGGATTCGGGCTGGCCCTTGCCAAGGCGGCCATTAGCTCCGGGCATCGGGTGATTGGGACGGTACGCAGCCTATCGGCAAAAAATGCTTTCGAAGCGCTAAACCCGGCACAGGCTTTCGGGCGGATACTGGATGTCACCGATGTTGATCCCATGGACGACCTGATCGCCGAGGCCGAGTTATTGCTGGGGCCCATTGACGTGCTGGTGAATAATGCCGGCTACGGCCATGAAGGAATTTTTGAAGAATCACCGCTGGCGGACATGCGACGCCAGTTTGATGTCAATGTGTTCGGCGCCGTGGCGATGACCAAAGCGGTATTGCCATATATGCGCAAGCGGCGCGCCGGTCATATTGTCAATATTACCTCCATGGGCGGTTTTATCACCATGCCGGGCATTGCCTATTATTGCGGCAGCAAGTTCGCCCTGGAGGGCATATCAGAGGTGCTGAGCAAGGAGCTGAAACCCTTTAATATCGCCGTTACCGCCGTGGCGCCCGGATCGTTTCGCACCGACTGGGCGGGGCGTTCCATGGTACGTACCCCCAGGGACATTGCCGATTACGACCCGATATTCGATCCCATCAGAAAAGCGCGCGAGGAAAAAAACGGCAAGCAGCTCGGCGACCCGGCCAAGGCGGCGCAGGCCATACTGGCGTTGATTGAAAGCAAAAAACCGCCGGTTCATCTGCTGCTGGGGAGCGACGCCCTGGCGCTGGTGCGGGACAAACTGGCCCAATACGCGCTTGAGATTGACGCCTGGGAACAGGTCACACGATCCACCGACGGCTAGCCCAATACGCCGTAGCTTCCTGCCCAGCGTGGACTGAACCCACAATTTGGACTTTTATGGGTTCACTTCAACCGTGGGCGGGGAGATAAAACAAAAAGCGTTTGCGGACCTTATGGCGACCAACGCGGGCGTGTTTGGCCGAATGGCTAACCACCGGCCACAGCATTCGATTACAGCTCTATTGTATTAAAATTACTCTCATTCAATTTTTCTAAATAATTCGCCTGATAACTAAATATTTTCATTTCCGTCAATACGGCCGGCTAGGTTTTTTTTATTTATAGCTACCGCTGCTGTTTATTTCAATAAGCCGTGCTTTCATTAATGAAAAAAATAAATCAGCAATATATAAGTTTTTCTATGCAATAGAACCTATAAGAAATATTGTCCTGTTAATTGTCTTTATAATATGTATATTAAATATTGCCTAGTATAAAAATCGATAGCGAACTCGAAATTTTTTAATTTTGGGAGACATCTGTATGTACATTATATCTTATGGGTTGATTGATCATTCAATCAATGATTCTCATCAGGAGTGGTTTTTTTTAAAATATCCTTTATTCCATCGCTGCCTGCTTCCATTAACGATATTGGTTATAACAGTGCCTCTCTTTTCGGCGGCGTCGCCTCAGGTGGCCGTGATGGATAACCCTAACTCCCGCTATTCATCAAGTCAATTCGGCACGGCCCGGATTCAGTTTGATACGGACGATGATTTCCATTTGAACGGCAGTTCCATTGATCTGCTGGCACCCCTCTATAACAGGCCAAATACGATGTTATTCACTCAATTAGGCGGCCGTAATCGGGACAGTCGCAATGCGCTGAATCTAGGCGTCGGCGTCCGCCTGTTTACCAATAACTGGATGTACGGTATAAACTCGTTTTTCGATAACGATTTTACCGGCACTAATCGGCGCATGAGTCTGGGTGCGGAACTGTGGACCCACTATATTAAATTATCGTCAAACCTCTATTACCGCATTAAGAATTGGAGTCATTCTCCTGATTTCGATGATACTGATGAACGTCCCGCCTTCGGTTATGATATGCGGGGAGACGCCTATTTGCCGTTCTATCCCCAATTGGGCGCTAGCATGGTTTTTGAAAAGTATTATGGTTACGGGGTGGCATTGTTCGATAAAAATAAGCAGTTGGACAGTCCCCGGGCGTTAATTGTCGGTTTAAACTACACGCCGATTCCCCTGCTGACACTGGCGGTTGAGCAGCGTGTCGGCAGCGGGGATCAAAGCGAAGACCGTATCAGCCTACAAATAAATTACCGGCTGGGCCTGTCCTGGCGGGAACAATTCAACCCGCAGGGGGTGGCCTCCACCCGCACCCTGGCCGTCAGCCGATATGACGCGGTGGAGCGTAACGGTAATATGGTGCTCGACTACCGGCAGTGAACGCTATCCGGTATGGTTAAGGTATGGAGTTCGCCGTCAGCGGCCGATACGGCCTTGACCGTATCGAACGCCAGACCGGCGCGTAAAGAAGGGAGACTTATTATTGCCGCCGGGAAGGGGTCACGCCAGCCACTGCTGTATCTGGCTCAGAATGCCGACGCTGTCCAGGCCGATATCAGCGCGGATCTCCTGCTGTGAGCCCTGTGGAATAAACCGATCGGGCAGGCCGATATTCAATACCGGCACCAGCAGCCGCCTGTGCATCAGAAATTCGTTTACGCCGCTGCCGGCCCCGCCCATGACGGCGTTTTCCTCCAGTGTCACCAAAACCTCATGGCTGGCGGCCAGGGACGCAATCAACACCTCGTCCAGAGGCTTAACAAAGCGCATATCCACCAGGGTGGCATTTAAATGCCGGGCCGCGATTTCCGCTTCGGCTAACAGTGTGCCGAAATTGAGAATGGCGATTTTCTCCCCCTGGCGACGGATGATGCCTTTACCGATCTCCAGCGGCGCCAGCGGCGAGAAAGCCGCGCCGGTGCCGTTGCCCCTGGGATAACGCACCGCGGCGGGGCCGGCATCATAATGGTAGCCGGTATGCAGCATCAGCCGGCATTCGTTTTCGTCGCTCGGCACCATAATCACCAGATTGGGAATACAGCGTAAATAAGACAAATCAAACGCGCCCTGATGGGTCGGCCCGTCGGCCCCCACGATACCGCCGCGATCGATGGCGAACAGCACAGGCAGACACTGGATGGCGACGTCATGAATCACCTGATCATAGGCTCGCTGTAAAAAAGTGGAGTAAATTGCCACCACCGGCTTATAGCCGCCGATGGCCAGGCCGGCGGCAAAGGTCACCGCGTGCTGTTCGGCTATCGCCACATCGAAATAGCGATCCGGATATTTCCGGGAAAACGACACCATGCCGGAACCTTCCCGCATGGCCGGCGTTATCGCCATCAATTTAGGGTCGGTGGCGGCGGTTTCACACAGCCAGTCGCCGAAAATGGCCGAATAGGTGGGCAAGCCCCCGGCGCTCTTCGGCAGGGTACCGATGTGCGGATCGAACTTGGGCACCGCATGCCAGCCGATGGGATCTTTTTCCGCCGGGGCGTAACCTTTGCCTTTTTTGGTCATGATGTGTAAAAACTGCGGGCCTTTCCTGCCGCGCATGTTCTTCAGGGTGTGAACCAACCCCAAGACATCATGGCCGTCAACCGGCCCGATATAATTAAAGCCCAGCTCTTCAAACAGAGTGCCGGGCACCACCATGCCCTTGATATGTTCCTCGGTTCGCTTCACCAGTTCTTTAATGGGCGGTATGCCGGACAGCACTTTTTTGCCCCCCTCCCGCAGAGTGGAATAAAGCTTGCCGGACAGGATTTGCGCCAGGTGATTGTTCAGCGCGCCGACGTTTTCCGAAATGGACATTTCGTTATCATTCAGGATAACCAGCAGATCGGGTTTGATGTCCCCGGCATGATTCATAGCTTCAAACGACATGCCGGCGGTAATGGCGCCGTCGCCTATCACACATACCGTTCGGCGGCCCTTGCCTTCATGTTCCGCCGCCACCGCCATGCCGAGGCCCGCGCTGATGGACGTGGACGAGTGCCCCACCGACAAAACGTCGTACTCGCTTTCGCCGCGCCAGGGAAACGGGTGCAGGCCGTCCTTTTGCCGGATGGTGGAGATGTTCTCCCGCCTTCCGGTTAGTATTTTATGGGGATAAGCCTGATGGCCCACGTCCCATATCACATGATCAAAAGGGGTGTTATAAACATAATGCAGCGCCACGGTGAGTTCAACGGTACCGAGTCCCGAGGCGAAATGGCCGCTGGATCGACTTACGCTATCAAGCAAAAACTGCCTGAGTTCGTCGCAGAGTTTAAGCAAACTCTCCCTGGGCAGCAGGCGCAGTTGTGCCGGGATGTCCGCTAAAGCCAGTGTCGGGTACTTTGTTATATCAAGACTCATTGGATACTCATGCCTGAGGTAATAAAACCATCAAATTTTATTTATCGCGCTCGATAACGAAACGGGCCAATGCCATCAGCGTGGAAGTATCATAGCCCAGGGCGGCGACATATTCTAAAGATGCCAAAGATTCCCGGTGCAGATCCCGCGCCTTGGCCCGCGCGCCGTCCAGCCCAAGCAGCGCCGGGTAGGTATTTTTACCCAATTGTTGATCGGCCCCTTGTCGTTTACCAATAGTAGCGGTATCACCCACCACGTCCAGAATGTCATCCTGCACCTGAAACGCCAGTCCGATGGCGGCGGCGTAACGATCCAGATGGGGCAAAACCTTTTTGCCCGGTTCGCCGGCGGCCAGCGCGCCCAGTTTAACCGCCGCCCGGATCAGGTCACCGGTTTTATGTCGGTGGATGGTTTCCAGCGCCGGCAATGATACCGGCTGACCTTCCGACGCCAGATCCAGCGCCTGGCCGAGACACATGCCGTGAGCGCCGCTGGCCTGCGCCAGGGCTGAAATCATCAGCAGGCGATCTTCAGCCGTCACCGCCGGCATCGGCGCGTCCGCCAGAATGGAGAACGCCAGGGTTTGCAGTGCGTCTCCCGCCAGGATAGCGGTGTCTTCGCCAAATATTTTATGGCAGGTGGGCAGGCCGCGCCGCAGATCGTCATTATCCATGGCGGGTAAATCGTCATGGATCAACGAATAGGCATGGATACATTCAATGGCCGCCGCCGGCGCGTCCAGGGTGTCCGGTGTCAGGCCGAATAATTGTCCGGTACGGTAAACCAAAAACGGCCGCAGGCGCTTGCCCCCCAATAAGGCACCGTGGCGCATGGCCTGCATCAGCGGTTCGCGATTATCCAGCGGCGCAAAAAAGCGATCCAGCGCGCCGTTGACCCGCTCATGGCTGGCCTTGAGCTGCGAGGCAAAATCACTCATGGGTCTATTCCGCGTCCGGGGTAAATGGCGCTAATGGCGCTTCCTGGTCTTCGCTTTGCAAAATCTGCACCCGCTGTTCGGCCTGTTTCAAGGTTTGCTGGCCCTGACGCGCCAACTGCACCCCTTGCTCAAACGCATTAAGCGCGTCCTCAAGCGGCAATTCGCCGGATTCAAGACGGGTCACAATCTGCTCCAACTCTTTTAGCGCTGTTTCAAAACTGGCGGGCTGTTCGGCTTTTTTCGGCATAATTTTTTTCAATATGGTGAGTGACGGCGAGTATGAAAACAGTCAACGTTAGCCCAGAGTGCGATGATAAGCAAATTGAGCCTCAATCCGCCAGCGTAAGGTGATATACTCCGCGCCTCGGATGCTATTGATAACACCCGTGCCAAGGCTCCGGAGGTTATCGATAACTCATTATATGACGTGTTCCGATACGTTGTCTTTTTCTGATCACATAACGACTATTGCCATGAAGTTTATCATTAAACTGTTTCCGGAAATTACGATAAAGAGTCAATCCGTACGGTTGCGCTTTATTAAAATCCTTACCAGCAATATCCGCAACGTTTTGAAACATTATGACGAATCTCTGGCGGTAGTGCGCCACTGGGACCATATTGAAGTCCGCGCCCAGGATGAAAGCCAGCGTACGCCGATTATCGATGCGTTAACCCGTATTCCCGGTATTCATCATATCCTGGCGGTGGAAGATCACCCCTATGCGGATATGCATGATATCTACCTGCAAACCCTCGAGCTGAATCACGACCGCCTGGTGGGCAAAACCTTCTGCGTACGCGTAAAGCGCCGCGGCACTCACGACTTTACCTCGCAGGATGTGGAGCGCTATGTGGGGGGGGGTCTGAATCAGAATGTGGCCGGTACCCGCGTCAAGCTCAACCATCCGGAAGAAACGGTCCATCTGGAAATTGAAGACGACCGGCTGCTGCTGATTACCGGGCGCTATGAAGGCATCGGCGGTTTTCCCATAGGCACCCAGGAAGACGTACTGTCGCTTATCTCGGGCGGCTTCGATTCCGGCGTATCCAGTTATATGCTGATCCGTCGCGGTTGCCGGGTGCATTACTGCTTCTTCAACCTCGGCGGCGCGGCCCATGAAATCGGCGTCCGGCAGGTAGCCCATCATATTTGGAATCGCTTCGGCAGCTCCCACCGGGTCCGTTTTATCGCCATAGATTTTGCGGCGGTGGTGGGGGAAATCCTGGAAAAAGTGGACGACGGGCAAATGGGTGTGGTGCTTAAACGCATGATGGTGCGGGCGGCTTCAAGTATGGCCGAACGCTACGGCATCCAGGCGCTGGTAACCGGAGAAGCCCTGGGCCAGGTTTCCAGCCAAACGCTGACCAATCTGCGCCTGATAGATAATGTCTCGGATACCTTGATTCTGCGTCCGCTGATCTCTCATGATAAAGAACATATCATCAATCTGGCCCGTAGCATCGGCACCGAGGATTTCGCCAAAACCATGCCGGAATATTGCGGCGTCATTTCCAAAAGCCCGACGGTGAAAGCGGTAAAACAGCGTATCGAACATGAAGAGGAGAATTTTGATTTCGCCATTCTTGATCGGGCGGTAGCCGAAGCGCAAAGCATCGATATCAGGGAGATTATCGAACAGACCAACCAGGATGTGGTGGAGGTTGAAACCGCGGACAAAGTGGGCGATAACGATATCGTGCTGGATATCCGCCCGGTGGATGAACAGGAAAGCCAGCCGCTGATACTGGACAAGATTGTCGTGAAGGCCCTGCCGTTTTACAAGCTGGGGTCCCTGTTCAGCGAACTGGACCAGAGCAAATCCTACCTGTTGTACTGTGAACGGGGCGTCATGAGCCGTCTACAGGCGCTCTATCTGCGCGAACAGGGATTCGCCAACGTCAAGGTATACCGGCCATAAAAGGCGGCCATAAAAGGCCCGAGCGAGCGGCCTGGGACGCGCAACGTTCAGGCTGCCGCTCAGTTCCCCATCGTCCGCATCCGTCAGCAACCCTTAAGGTATCCGCTTGGGAAACGGAAAACATCCCCGCTAAGACTGTTTTTCTCCAGACTGCGATCCACTGCGCGTAACGAACGGTATTTCCCTGACCCCTGCTTAAGATTGGTTCACCAGACATAATCCTCGCTCAGGTTGATATGCTCCCTGACCAGCGGGGACAGATAAGAAACCCATTGCTTATTAAGCGGGATCCCTTTTCGCTTCAGTGAATCCGGAGCTTTTTCTATATTACTTTTGTTAATCCCCCGTCGACGAAGATGAAATGCCGTTTCGGTTATGATGGAGCGCTATTAGCCTCTTTAAAGTGCAAGGAATTGGCATGGAAATCATTGGCGAAAACACCTGCGTAACCAGCATAAGGCCCACAGGCAAAGTCGTTTACTGCCGCAGTGAGCCTCATAAATACTGGCTTGAGTTGCAGTTTGTTGATGAGAATAATTTGCCCGTCGCCGGGCTGAACGTGAGGTTGGAGTACCGTCCGCTGGCCTCCGCGGAGGAAGTGGCGATGTGGAGCAAAACAGGCCGCCACTACAGTCCCACGCCGCCACCCAATCCGCCCGCCGGCGTCACCGACAGCCAGGGGCTGGTCCGGTTCGACGACCTGTACTGGGTCACGGTTGATGTGAAAGTTGATGCCCAGCCGCTGGCCGACGAGATGGCGCAGCGCCCGCTGGGCCTCCGGCGCAATCCGAACAGCCAGCCGGTGAGTAAAAACGCGTTCCGCCGGGAAACGCGGGACAAAAGCTGGCGTTCGGACGTGCAGGAAAAAGCCGAAGCGGCTGGGTACACACATCACTATGTGACCATCGGCGAACTCTGCGACCGGCTGCCGCAGATGGAGGGCTGGGATGAGCCGGAGCCACCGGAATTTCACTTCCCACCGGGGCGGTCACTAACAAGCACGGAGATAGCACGGGAGGCGCTGGCGCAGCGGCACGTCATTGAAATCTGCCCGTTCCGGGCGTGGGTACTGACGCTGCATGACACGAAAGAATACGACCTTGCCAACGGACTTAACCTCGGCATTATGGCCGACCTGGCCTATTCAGCCGAAAGAGAGAATAAAACAGTGGCGTATTTCTTCCGTCAGAAATGCCAGGATCTGTCCGTTATCCCGCAGTTTGCCGAGTACCCGTCTTATTTCCACACGCTGGCGGTGGATGTGCCGTTCCGAGATCGCTATCTTGCGCCGGTGTATCTGAGCACGAAGGATAGCGAGCAGCCGGAAGGTGATACCCGACTGTTTACAGTGGAGTGCGGGACTCACGTATTGGTTGCCTGGTGCGGAACGGACAGCCTGCTGAACGCCCTGACGGATGCCTCCTTCGGGCCGAAGCGATGCCTGCCCGAGCTTGCCGATGCGGGTAATATTCACGGCGGTTTTCTGGAAGCCTATGCGCTGGCGAAGCAAAAGTTTGAAACTCTATTTCAGCAAGTAAAAACGTCAATTTATGAAGCCCAAGGAACAAAGAAACTGTTCATCTGCGGCCACAGCCTGGGTGGATCTCTGGCGCTGCTTTATGCCGCCGAAATGAAAGAGCGTCATCCGGTGCTGTATACCTTCGGGATGCCGCGCACCTTCACACGTGCGGCTATGCAGTCTCTGGACAGCATCACCCACTACCGCCACGTCAATGATAACGACACGGTGCCACAGGTGCCGCCGGACATCGACATGGACAGTTTGTTTTATCAGAAGCTGGGGCCATTGGGCGACAAGCTGGGGTTTAACTGGCTGGCAATGTCCATCTCGGGGCTGTATCCGCTGCTTTGGCAGCGCAATCTGGAAGCGGGGCTTGGGATTAAGCTGAAACGGGATCCGTACTGGCATCACGGTAACACGGTGGTCTTTTTCAAGGCACAGCAGTGCTCGATGGAATCCCGTCCCCAAAATATGCCGTGGATAGGGGGCGGCGGCAGCGATAACCGGCTCCCGGCGTGGTGAATTACCGAAATACGGTGGCTGTAAAACTTTTTCTGGTGCCGTCGCTGAACAATGAATGCCTGAAATCCACCGGCGAGCACCAGGCGGCGTTTATTCAGTGCCTGAACCCGGCCAGCCTGGAAAAGACCTTTCCGAGGAACACCAACCCTACACTGGACGGCCTGGCCACCGATCCCCGCAGCCATTCGATGGCGCACCGTTATCTTCCTTATATCCATAACCAAGTGCTGGAACTTGCGGCTCCTGAACTTCCGATGAGCAGGAAGGCGATGCGGGAGCGGTTCCTCGCGGAGATTGAGAAAGGCGCATCCGGCAGCGGTAATCCGGATGAGGTTCAGCGCAACCGTGAGTTCCTTGCGCTTCAGAACATGCTGCCGGTTGCGCTGCAACGGACGCAGGCAGAACAAACCGGAAGTAATGCTCTGATCCGCTTTGCGGCGGTAACGGAGGAATAAGTTGAATTTTCTAGTTAAAATAACTGTTTTTTTGCCGTTTAGCACGCTAGTTTTCGGATGTGGCGACAAGACAGACCAGACGCTTTCTCCATCTGAGAATGCCCGCCATGTAACGCTGTTATTCACGATACCGGCTGGTATCACGTTGATGCCGATGCAGGTGCTGTACCGTTCTGACAAGTGTATGGGTAAAAGCTATAACTCAAGCTTTGAATCTTATCCGGTGAAGGGATACAACGGCTTTTCACAGCCGTTTGTCAGGCAGGGGCACAGCAATACCTGGCAGACTCGTATAGCCGTAGACGGCGGCGGTTCGTGTCAGTGGCAGCTGAATTCTCTGCGGGTCAGCTTTAAATTGTCTGATGATAATCCTCTGGTGAAGGGGAAAAAGGTTATTGCATCCAATTATATTTTTGATTTTGGTGATTACGGGCTCAGTGACGGCTATGGCACAGGAAGAGCGAAGGCGGTCAGCGGTAATCTCGATTTGAAAACGAATTTTTTCCCTACAACTATCATCAATAAAATGTTTCATGAAACCTCTATTGAGTTGTTTGGCGGCGATACGGATTATGCAAACTGGAGCAGACGTTACAGGCTTCAATATACCCAAAAGATAGCCATAGAGCCGATATTGCACAGCCAAAAAGGAGTGTTACTTGAGGGCGATGAGGAGCGGGGAATCGGGATGGTGATAACGTATCCCGATGGAAGCATTGAGCGTGTACGTAAGATAAAACCTGATTATCAAAGGCTACTATTGCAAAGGTAAAAAGAATAACCATGAGAGGATCTTCTTGAGATCCTTTTTTTACGCTGCTAGACGCCCTTAATGGCGATTGCCATAACCCGCAGGCCATTCTCAATCCCCGCCATGACTGATATACGCAGATAATTCTCAGCTAGCGTAATTGTCAATACCCGCCGGCAATACCAATTGCGCCGCCACCTCGGCCGCCTTGGCGTTACCCAGCAGGATGTCAATGATCTTCAGGGCAAAATCCATTGCGGTACCCGGCCCCTGGCTGGTTAATAGATTTTCCTCCTTAACATAGACCCAGCGCTGGTCGCGCCATTCCTTCGGCGGAATACGATCTTTCAAGGCCGGAAAGCCGGTCATGGCGACGGAGGGGAACAGCTGGTGATGCTGCAAAACCAGAGCCGGCGCAGCGCAGATTGCCGCCACCAGTTTGCCCTGATTTTTCATCCGGCGAACGGCCGCCACCAGTTGGGCATCGTCGCGAAAGCCTTCGGCGCCTTTGGCGCCCCCAGGCAATACAATGACATCAAATTGCCGGTCACGCACTGCCGACAAGGGCGTGTCGGCCAGCAGACGTACTCCTCGTGAACAGCGGACTTCACGTTCATCGCCGTTATTCACGGCGGCGGTTGTTACCTCGATACCGCCACGCACCAGCAGATCGATAACGGTGACGGCCTCGGTCTCCTCACTCCCATTCGCCAGACATACCAGTGCCGAGACGGCCATAAAGATTCTCCTTTTGCTTAACCAGTTCATACATACGTTGATTGGCGGGGACATTGACGCCGTGCGCCCGCGCGCGCCGCAACAGATAACCATTAATATAATCAATCTCGGTATGCCGCTGGGCGCGAATATCCTGCAACATGGAGGAAGTATTATCGGCGGTGTTTTTGATGATCTGCCCGACATACAGCAGCAGGCTTTCATAGGAAGTGTGAAAACCTTCGCGATCCATTACCGCGGCCACTTCGCGGCATAAATCCTCGATTTCGTTACTGTAACGATCCATTTCACCATTTGTGCATTCATAAATCGCCGTGAGCGGGTTGATGACGCAGTTTGACGCCAGCTTAATCCAGCAGGTGGCGGCAATATTGTCATGCCAGGCCACATCCGGCAGCGCATCGTGCAGGACTTCCGCAATTGAACTGATGGATTGCGCATTGGCGGTCAGCGGTCCGATACGGGTGGTGCCGCTGTAAACATGGATAATGCTGCCGCCGTCGCTGCGGTAGGCCGCATGGGTGGTTATGCCCTGCAAAAGAGGCTGACTCAGGGCCGGCAATTCTTCACGGGTACCCAGGCCATTATGTAACAGCACAATGGCGCAATCTGGCTTAAGCTGCGGCAGCAGGCTTCTGATAGCGTCGGAAACCTGCCAGGCTTTCAGGGTCACAAGCAATAAATCGCTCTCGGCCAGTAACGCGGCGTTATTGGCCGGCAGCTGATATTGAAAGGTTTCTCCAAGCGGCGAGACCACATCAACGGTACAAAAGGGTTGCGGCACACGGAGCCAACCCTGAAGGGTATGTCCCTGCTGGAACAGTCCCGCCAGCCAGAGTTGACCGATAGCCCCACAACCCAGAACGGTAATATTCATGTTCCTAACCTTTGTGTAGATTTAGCCTTCACCCGGCTATATGTGCAGTGCGACGCTTTCATTATAGACATTTACGCTATTCGGGACGTATTGCTACCGGCCGGAGAGCAAGCCATCGGCGACGACTGACTTTTGTATCTGGCAAACCAAGCAGGTATGATGCTTGCCATGGTGAGACTGACAGAGAAACATTATGCCCTCATTTGATATCGTTTCAGAAATAGATATGCAAGAAGTTCGTAACGCGGTGGAAAATGCCAATCGGGAATTGTCCACCCGCTGGGATTTTCGCAACGTGCCGGCAAGCTTTGAGCTGAATGAAAAAAACCAAAGCATCACCGCCACCAGCGAATCCGATTTCCAGGTGCAGCAACTGGTGGAGATCCTGCGCGAGAAGCTGGCTAAGCGCGGTATCGAGGGCGGGGCTATCGAGCTGCCCGACGAGATGACGCGCAGCGGCAAAACCTACAGCATCGAGGCCAAGCTCAAACAGGGTATAGAGTCAACCCTGGCCAAAAAGCTGGTGAAACTGATCAAAGACAGCAAACTCAAGGTGCAGGTGCAGATCCAGGGCGAACAGGTGCGGGTGACCGGTAAATCCCGGGATGATTTGCAGGGCGCCATGGCGCTGGTCAAAGGCGGCGAGCTGGGCCAACCGTTCCAGTTCACCAATTTTCGCGATTGATGGACCCGGGCTGTTGCCCGGCATAAACAAACGCAGGTATTCCGTTCTTTGGCTTTCCGCCGGAGAACGGGTTTAGGGTTAAATCTATGGTAAATCCAGGCTGGGAGCGAGCCGACAGCGCAACAAGGCTATTTTTTGCATCACGACGCCCATGGCAAGCAGAGGCCGCTTAAATTTTTGATTGAAATAATACTCATACTACTCGTTTAAGACAATTCAACGAAGTGAAATAAAGACTGCCGTTAAAAAAACTTATTTCTTTCCCGTTGAAGAAAATTCTGGTTAGGTCACTTAAAAAAAAGTAAAGTTGGACCGAGGTTAACCTGCCGAAGGAAAGTAATATGCATATTTCTACCCACAAAACAGGTCATAATATAATTGACAGAGAATTGTTATCTAATTCAACTAATTCACGTGAGTATAAGGAAACATTGCAGTTATTTGATGCGCTAAAAGCCATAAGAACATCTGAAAATATACAATTGGCAATACCAAAAATACAGGGTAAGAAAAATTGGGCTAATAATGCCGTGCGCCTGTTATTTGCCTCGGTTCTTTCGCCAATAAATTTTTCGTTAGGTAATATTACCACAAATAAACATAATTCCCTTTCCGTCAATGTCGACTCAAGGACCGTTAAGCCTATTCTGGGGTTGGCTGCCCCGATGGCTTATAATAACGCCGGCGTCAGCATATTGGCTAATAAAATATCCATCGATATATCTTCCCGAGATACATATACTTCCAGGCATCAAAGCCCACGACGAGTAGTCAGAGGCACTGACGAGAAAAATAATTCCGCGGGGAATACACTTTATTTACCATCAGTGTCATTAGCAACAAAGAATATTGAAAATTTTTTAACCGCGAGAGGGCTTATTGATAATAAAACGTCGCAGGGAAAGACGGATTTAATCAATGCCGCGGTGGATTACATTTCTAATCACAGCGATGGGATGAATAAGATCGCCAAACATTTGATACGGCACTCAGGGCTATTTGGCGCTAAAAAAAATGAAAAAATAAGCGAATTTATTCAGCAAAAAACGGTGATGGCCTGGATGCATTCATTACTTTTTGCGGACGGGGTTGAAGTCTTTACAGTCAATGAATTTATTAGGGTCTACCAAAATGAATCCTTGGGCAAAGTTGTTTCCACCCATCATTTCGCAGCGCATCTCTCCGAGACCGTTCGCCACGGATTGACCGTCGACTGCGATACCCGCGAGAGGGCTGGCTTAAATAAAAGTTCGCTGGCATTTATAGATGATAATATTTTTATACCGATAATGCCGACTTTTTATTTTAATACTGTGCAAGATGCATCGATGACCTATTCAATCGGCTCTCTTGAATGGGGATACTTGCATGCTGGTATGGGTTTCGCTATGAGCGCTGAAATGAACCTGCAGTCTATATCGGCAAATGAGCTGGTATCCTTAGGGATATTCTTGGATTCTATGTTAAGAGAAGGGCTGTCGGATCCTTCACTGATTAAGCTGTTTATACTGCCAGCCATATTTTATCAAGTTAAATACAGTCTGGATAATGGCATAAAAATTAATATTGATGATGTCATGGATGCGAAAGAAATAAAACAAGAGGTTCTAGAGAGATATTTTTTGGCCTGCGATAAATTCAATGAAATGATTGATCCGGTAATGTATCTTTCTCAGGCATTGGCGTCATATCAAACCCGGACAAAGCTCGCTGAAGAGTTGATTAGCACAAACTGTGCCGCGGAAGACCAAACAGGCGTGCCTTACATTTCTTTATATAAATATTATAATAACTATATTAAGTGTGCCGATGTCATTGATGGGGCAAAAAACGCGGTTCGGCAACTCCCCCCACTTGATGTGGTGTTTGAAAAGCAAAACGCCGATATCGCCGATGCTTTCGCCAACGTCGATAAACGGATCATTTACAACGCCATATCCGGTATTGATGCTCATGAGGTTGATTTCCTGGCGGGGGCCGAGGTGCAAAAGGTTAGGGTCGGTTTTGCCCATCGAATGAAACCTCATACGGCGTTAGGTTATTTGGCCTTTTCTCAATATGATAATTTATCACTCCGGAGCAATGTCGATGTGTTCTCAGCTAAAAAAGACAATAAAGAAAGAATTTATGCTTTAATTAATGAAAAAGAAGGATATCGCGTTAAACGTGTTGATGAAAATGTGGTTGCCTATTTTGAATTATTAAAAATTTATCGTTCTGAATTAGAGACGGATAATAATATCAAGCTAAATCTTCAAAAGGGCAGATGGCAGGTATTGCAGACCGCCACTCAGTCCCTTAAGGTTTTCGCCACAACTTTAAGTCAGATACACCGTGACAATATGTTCGAATATTTAAATGCATTAGGATATGACAAAACGGCGGCCGAAAAGACCAGAGATTTTTTCTTATCCCTCATCCCTCTTTATGATTGTATTACTTACGCACAGGGTGGCAAAGAAGGCGAAGCCGTGGCAGCCTGTAGTATGGATGCATTAATGCTGGCCCCGTTTGTCGGCAAGGGACTGAGTATGAGCGCCAAGGCCGCGACGAAGTTCGGTTTTGGATCAAGGATCGCATTGGGGGAGTTCGCAAGCGGTTTCGCCGCCGGACAATCCCTTAGGATGGCGATGAAAAACGGGGTGCTACAGCTATCAAGATTCGCGGCCCTGCCTGCATCGCGCGAGCTTAATCGGGTGGCGCTGAGCGAATTGGGCGTGGAATTTCTTCGCTTGTTTGATCCGGGCCTTGAGATTACCGGCCGTATGAGCGGCGCGATATTAAAACGGGTGATTCAAGGGGCTGACATCGTAGGACGGTCCCTTCCCGCACTGGATAAAGTCCTTGCCGCGTTGCGAGCAAAAAAAATCGACCCTTTCACTCCCCCTGGCAACCCGTATCAAATGGCGCGCCTGCCGGCATTGAAGCGAGAGGTACCGGTGGTAAAGCTTGACGGGGATACCCTTCACGGCAAGGCAATCTATGTCAGGATAAACCCTGAGAACAATGATATTTTCGGCCGTAAGTATACGCTGGCCGAGGATAAAACCCTGGTCCCCGTCCCTCTTCGCTTGTCAAAAAGGCTGATTAATTTGCGAACCCAAGGCCTGGGCGGCTTGGGGGGAAAGGTGCGGGCCAGGCAATGGATGACCGAGCAAAGAAGCCTGTCCGACGAGGTTCATGAATCTCTGCGAGACGTAGTGCTCTCGCCGGCCAATGAACACATCGGGTTCCCCGGTATGGGTCATGGGCATGGCAGCGCGGCAGGCGGCATCGAACGGTCCTGGAGGGCGGCCTATGCCGTGGAAAAGCATTTACCGAAGCAATTTTTTATCAAAACCTTTGGCGATCGGGACAGCGAATCCATCCTTTTTCCGGAACTTGGCGTACCGTTGCATCAGAACAGCTTAGACGCGACTGAATATGAGCGCGCTTTTGCAAGGTTGTCAGAAAATGAAAAAACCGCGGTACGTACCTGGTCGCTGGTTGAAGATGACGTCAGAAGCTTCAGTGATGGCACGCCTAACCTTACCTGGTTGAACAAAAAGCCTATAAATGTCGAGCTCAACCAAAAATTGCGGGACGGCATCCCCTTCACTCCGGAGGAAAAAGAGGTTCATGACGGTCTTATGGCCTTCTTGCGGGCGGATATACCCCGACAGCACGGGAGCTATCTGCGTATCGCGGAATACCGGCAGGGCCAGCGCATTCCCTGGCCCCATGATATTGCCGTGGGGGACATCGTCACCAATCATCCTCAGTTGATGAGCGTGTCGGCGGACGATGGGTTCGCGCGGCTTTTTGCTGAACAGGCCGCTGAAGATGGTCCGGAAATTGAGCAGGGGCTGGAGGCGCTGGTTATCTATCGAATTGACAATGGGGAAACATGCACGCCGCTTTTACCTATGGCCGCCAGTACGGTGATCGACGAAGTGGAATATCTTTATCCACCCAAAACCTATTTTCGCGTCAAGGGCATCAGTATTGCCGATGGAATTTCACAGTATATTTTCCCCCGAAAACGGATCGGGGTTATTTTGGAGGAGATAACAGAAGTCCCCTTTAGAGCAAAAAATCTCTTTTCCGGATATACCTATTTATACGACCTGCCGCCGCTGGCGCGCCGCTAAGTCTCTTCACGGCCGTCAGCATAGTCATCGGCGGGATAGATATGCCCGAGGCATAGCCGCCGATAGGCGAGGAATCTCAGGCATAGCAGTCGGTGGATAGCTGGATCTTAGGCATGTGCGGCGACAGGGTAGTTTGACTTAGAGCACATCCACCAAACGCTCCAGCTCAATCCGGTTGGTGCGTTTGGTGTCAATCTTGACATAGGCGCTTTGCTCTTCCGGCACCACCACCACCTCGGTAACCCCGGGTTGGGACTTCAGCCGCTGTTCCAGTCCGCCGTCTTTCACCGCCAGCGCGGATAACGTCAGACGCAGGCTACTGACATAAGGGGGTTCCCGCAACGTGCTGCTTACCAGCCACCATACCAGGGTGATGCCCGCGCCGGTCAGGAAAACCAGTCCGGCGCCGGACAATTCAAATAGCCAGCCGCCCAGGCTGCCGCCGACCGCGACGCCAAGAAACTGGCTAGTGGAGTAAATGCCCATGGCGGTGCCTTTGTAACCGGCCGGCGCTTCTTTGCTTATCAAGGAAGGCAATATGGCTTCCATCACGTTAAACGCCAGGAAGAACAGCTGCACGCCGGCAAAAATGGCCCACAAATCCTGTCCGGCTAGCCAAAGCACAATTTCAGCCGTCATCAACACGGTGATGCAGCCCATAAACACCCGCTTCATCTGCCTTTTGACTTCGGCATAAATAATAAAGGGGACCACCGCGGCGAAAGAAATCAGCATGGTCACCAAATAGACTTTCCAGTGATCGGCGGCAAGCAGTCCCGCTTTTACCATCATGGGGGGCAGGGCGACAAAACTGGACATTAACAAAGCATGCAGGCAGAAGATGCCGAAATTCAGCTTCAATAATTGAGGGTTGGCCAGCACTTTGGCGAAACTGTCCTTAACAATGCCGGATTCGCGGTTAAGGATATGGGCATCGGCGTTAGGCACCACCAGCAGGGTCAGTACAATACCCGCCAACGCCAGTATGGCGATACCCCAGAACAGCGCGTGCAAACCGAGGGCATGGGTAATAATCGGACCCAAGACCATGGCAATGGCGAAGGTGACGCCGAAGCTGATGCCGATAAATGCCATGGCTTTGGTGCGGTTCTGTTCGCGGGTCAAATCCGATAACAGCGCCATCACCGCGGCGGCGATAGCACCGGAACCCTGCAAGGCGCGGCCTAATATGACTCCCCATATGGAGTCGGTCATGGCGGCAATCGCGCTGCCGAGGGCAAACACCAATAACCCGCCGACAATAAGCGGCTTGCGGCCGACACGATCGGAGATCAACCCGAAAGGCAGCTGGAATATCGCCTGCGCCAGTCCGTATATACCGATAGCCAGGCCGATCAGCGCCTCGCTTGCGCCCTGTAGCGCCATGCCATAAGTGGTAAGGACCGGCAGCACCATAAACATGCCCAGCATTCGTAATGAAAAAACCGTGCCCAAACCCCAGGTGGCGCGTAGTTCGGTGCCGGTCATTTTATTGTCGTTCATTCTTACCTCATGATGCCAAACAGGGCTATTTTACAGCCAATCTCAAGCGGGGGAAATGGAATGTCTTTTAACAGATGTTACGGCAAAACGCCATTGATCCGATGTAGATATCGGTTTGGGGCAGGGGAAGGGGGGAGGACCGGCAAAGCATGGCTTTACCGTTATACCCATCATCTTTCAAGCCGCAGCTGTGTTGACTGCGCCCACTCACCCCAGTCACTTAGTGATCTAAGCTCCAGGGGTTCGCGAGCTTGCCGCCTTGCTGCAACTTGAAAGCTATTGGGTATAGCAGGCATTACTTACCAGACATTATTTACCATACATAGGATAATAAGCCGTTACTGGCCGGGACCATAAAATCCACCGACATCATGACGCTCAGCGAGGTAATGGCGACGATGGAAAATATAAACAGCTTCCGCGCCCAGACTTTATCATCATTGGCCGATTTGTAGCCTTGCAAGGCCATGCCCAACCACCAGACGCTCACCGAGGCCGCGACGATCAGGTACTTATAACCGGCATACCCCCCCAGCGTCAGCATCAGGGTGGCCACCATAAACCCGATAATATAGAGGGTAATATGGTGTTTGGTAACCGAAATCCCCCGTTTCACCGGCAGCACCGGTATGGAGGCCGCCTGATAATCCTTGAAGCGGAATATGGCGATGGCATAAGAGTGGGGCATTTGCCACAAACTGAAGATCAGCAGCAGGATTAATGCGCCCATGTCGAACCTGTCGCTGACGGCGCAGTAGCCGATAACCGGCGGCGCGGCGCCGGAAAGACTGCCGATTAACGTGCCGTAAACCGACTTACGCTTCATGTACAGGCTGTATATGCCGACATAAACGATAAAGCCCATCACCGCCAGCCACATGGCCAGCGGATTGGCTGCCGTATAAAGCACGACGAAGCCTACAATACCCAGCACGGTTGCGTAAACCAGCGTAACTTTCGGTGAAATAAGTCCCTTCACCAGGACACGGTTTTTTGTCCTTTCCATTTTTTTATCAATGTCCCGGTCGATGAAGTTGTTGAAAACACAACCCGAGGCGACCACCAAAGAGACACCGATCAAGGTGGCGATAAACAGCGCGTGATCTATCTGGCCTTTTGAGGCCAGAAGAAAACCGCCGATGACAGAAATTAAATTACCGAAAATAATCCCTGGTTTAGTGACTTGCAGGTATTTTTTAATCATCACCGTTGCGCTCTTTTAATGGCCCATCAAGTTGTAGTTCAGGTACCACATAATCCACAGGGAGCCCACAACAAGAATCGCGATTATTAATACTGCAAAGACAAAGGCCACCACATTCCAACGCTGTTCGGAAGAGGAATCCAAATGCAGGAAATAGATCAGGTGAACCAATATTTGTACCACCGCGCAGACAACCAGAACCGCAAGCAGAGTGACTTTGGTGGCCGAACCGTTCATCACCATGGCAAAGGGAATCACGGTCAAAATGATTGACAGTACAAAACCGGTTAAATAAGACTTCAGGCTGCCGTGGCTGGCGCCGCCGTGCCCGGTTGCGGAATGACTCATTACATGGCCCCCATTAGATACACCACGGTAAACACGCAAATCCACACAACGTCCAGGAAATGCCAGAACAGGCTCAGACACATCAACCGGGTTTGGTTGGTGGCGCTCAGGCCGCGCCGGGAAACCTGCACCATCATCACCAGGATCCAGATAAGACCCGAGGTAACGTGCAGCCCGTGGGTGCCTACCAGCGTGAAGAACCCGGACAGGAACCCGCTGCGGTCAGGACCAAAACCTTCGCCGATCAGATGATGGAATTCATACAGTTCCATGCAGATAAACGCCAGGCCGAACAGGAAGGTCAGTCCCAGCCAGGTGATAACCTGGCTTTTATTGCCTTTGTGCATGGCAAGAATCGCCACGCCGTAGGTGATGCTGCTGAATAACAGGCAGAAAGTTTCAACCAATACAAAGGGCAGCTCGAAAATATCCTTGCCCGACGGGCCTCCGGCGACGCTGTTCACCAAAACCGAATAGGTGGCGAACAGGGTGGCGAATAAAATACAGTCGCTCATCAGGTAGATCCAGAAGCCAAATACCTTTATGGCTCCCGCATCGTGGTGCCCATGCGCGGCTTGCGCTGTATGGGCGGTATCATGATTTGACAGAGTCTCAGTTGACATTATTCACGCCCGCTTCACTAATTTGTTCAAAATGCCGGTTTTCGATACGTTCCACTTCGGCCGCGGGCACGTAATAGTCCACATCCTGGTTAAAGCTATGGACAATCCAGGTCACTATCATGCCGGCAAAGCCGATGATCGCCAGCCACCAGATATGCCAGATCATGGCGAAACCGAAAAACAGGCTGAAGGCGGCGATGATTACGCCGGCGCCGGTATTTTTCGGCATATGGATCTGTTCGTAGGCCAGTGGTTTCTGATAAGCCGTTCCGTCTTCCTTCATCTGCCAAAAGGCGTCGCGATGATTATTGACATCCGGTACCAGGGCGAAATTATAAAACGGCGGCGGTGAAGAGGTGGACCACTCCAGGGTACGTCCGCCCCATGGGTCGCCGGTGAGATCGCGGTTCTGATCCCGTTGAATGACGCTAAGGACGATTTGTATCACCTGGCACAGAATGCCCAGGGCAATGAGGACTACGCCACCGGCCGCCACCATCAGGAGCGGGTGGAACGCAGGGTCGATTTGCTGGCTTAAGCGACGTGTCATGCCCATGAAGCCCAAGGCGTACAGCGGCATGAAGGCGACGTAGAAACCGATAATCCAGAACCAGAAGGCGCGTTTGCCCCATGTTTCGTTCAGCGTATAACCAAAGGCTTTCGGCCACCAGTAGGTCATACCGGCGAAGCAGCCGAACACCACGCCGCCGATGATAACGTTATGGAAATGCGCTATCAGGAACAGGCTGTTGTGCAAGACGAAGTCGGCGCCGGGCACCGCCAACAGCACGCCGGTCATGCCGCCGATGGAGAAGGTGATGATAAAACCGATGGTCCACAGCATGGCGGAATTGAAAACAATGCGCCCTTGATACATGGTGAACAGCCAGTTGAAGATCTTCACCCCGGTGGGTATGGCGATAATCATCGTCATGATGCCGAAGAACGCATTGACGTTGGCCCCGGACCCCATGGTGAAGAAGTGGTGCAGCCAGACGCAGAACGACAGGAGGGTGATGGCGATGGTGGCCCAAACCAGCGAGGTGTAGCCGAACAACCGTTTTTTCGAAAAGGTGGCCACCACTTCGGAGTAAACGCCGAACACCGGCAGCACCAGGATATACACTTCCGGATGGCCCCAGGCCCAGAACAGGTTGACATACATCATCATGTTGCCGCCCATGTCATTGGTAAAGAAATGGGTGCCCAGATAGCGATCCAGCGTCAGAAGCACGATGGTGACGGTCAGGATGGGGAACGCGGCGATAATCAGGATGTTGGTGCACAATGCCGTCCAGGTGAAGACCGGCATTTTCATCAGCGGCATGTTCGGCGCGCGCATTTTCATGATGGTGGCGAAGAAATTCACGCCGGTAAGGGTGGTTCCGATACCGGCTATCTGGATACTCCAGATCCAGTAATCCACCCCCACGCCAGGGCTATACTCCTTGCCGGCCAACGGCGGATACGCCACCCATCCGGTCTGGGCGAATTCCCCTACGCCCAGCGAGATGTTGATGAGTATCACCCCCACCACGAAGAACCAGAAGCTGATGGAGTTAAGGAAAGGGAAGGCCACGTCGCGGGCGCCGATTTGCAGCGGAACCGCCAGGTTCATCAAACCCACCACGAAAGGTGTTGCCATGAAGATGATCATGATGACGCCGTGGGCGGTTACCACCTGATCATAATGGTGGGGCGGCAGGAAACCGGCTTCGCCTGCTGAGGCCAGCGCCTGCTGCGAACGCATCATGATGGCGTCCGCAAAGCCGCGAAGCAGCATCACGAAGGCCACGATCATGTACATTACGCCAATTTTTTTATGATCCACCGAGGTAAACCATTCACTCCATAAATATTGCCATTTGCCAAAATAGGTAATGGTCGCCAATAAAGCCAGCCCGAGAACGACAATGGCGGCTACGGTGATCATAATGATCGGTTCATGGTATGGAACCGAATCCAGCGTTAATAATCCGAACATCGTGTTATTCCTCGGTTCCCGCGTGAGAGTGCTCACTCATGCTCATGTCCATTCCCGACTTCTGGGTCATGTCCATGCTCTTGCCCTTGCCCATGAATTTGCCGATGACCGAATTGAACAGGTCGGGTTTCACACTGGAGAAATATTCCACCGGGTGGAATTCGCTCGGCGCGGCCAATTGTTCATAGGCATCCATGGTATTGAGGGTTTCCGGCGACGATTTCACTTTTTGCACCCACCTTTCAAAACCCTGCTGGTCCGGTGTGGCAATCGCGGTGAACTTCATGCCGGAAAATCCCCTGCCGCTGAAATTGGAGGATATGCCGTTGTAAGTGCCGGGTTCATTGGCAATCAGGTGCAACGTGGCATTCATTCCCGCCATGGCGTAAATCTGCCCGCCCAACTGTGGAATAAAGAAGGAGTTCATTACCGAGTTGGAAGTGATATTGAACCTGACCGGTACATTGGCCGGAAAGGCAATCTGGTTAACGGTGGCTATACCCTGTTCCGGATAGATGAACAACCATTTCCAATCCATCGCCACCACTTCAATATTGATGGTCTTGGCATCGGATGCGATGGGTTTGCCGGGATCCAGGGCATGAGTTGACTTCCAGGTCAGGGTCGCAAGGAAAATGATGATCAAAACCGGCACGATCCAGACCACCAGTTCCACTTTGCTGGAGTGGGACCAATTGGGGCTGTAGGTTGCCTTGGTATTGGTTGCGCGATATTTTATGGCGAAGACTACCGCCATGACGATAGCAGGTACGACTACCAGCAACATCAGCCCGAGGGCGGTCAGTATCAGTGAACGTTGCTCCAGTCCGATCTGTCCTTTGGGATTCATTAACGCCATATCACAACCGCTCAGCAAAGTGGCGGCGGAAATCAATGACAGAATCCCTATACTTTTATTGTATTTCCTGAGTCTCATCTAACGACCTCAATAAAAAAGGGCTCTAATGTCGTTTCTTGTGTGTGGGCATTTTACGGGAAGGTTGCAGTACTGTAAACATGCTTAAGGTTATGTCAGAAACATGTTTCCGCTCGATGTGTGAGATATCATTGCCTTGGAAAATTATGACAAAATATGAATACTCACAACGGCTTAGAGAAAAATTAGCCTTTGAGCATTAATTACCGGTTTATAAAGAATAAAGCGGCAGCATTGTTATCATAACATTAACACAAGAATAGCATTTGGCGACATATAAGCTACAAAAAAGCAAATACGTCCATCGAGAAATAGTAAAGATGTTAAACTATCACCACTTTGTCTAATCAATAAAAAAAAGTTCAGAAACAGAAAAAGCAATTTTTGTATACCAATCTGATACATTTTTTCGACAAAGAGATGAGCCCGACTTCTTATTTCGTTTATTTATTGACCGATCAGGCGGCGTCTCGGCCACGCCGCATCGACATAAAATCACACCAGCATCCCGCCAGGATGCTCAGGGCGATGAGCATGGCGCCGCTTTGCCAGCAATAGCCGGACACCGGCGCGGCGTTAAACCATCCGGCCGCCTGCACCAGCATGAGCACCAGGCCCAGAGCGAGCAGCGCGGCGCCGGACACCAGCAGCAGCAGAGCCCATCGGTAGGGGCCGGCATAGCCGTTGCGCCTGGGAAACACGCCGGTTTCCTGGGCGAAGCTCAGCGTATCCCTGCATAATACCAACAGCAGCAGGCCGGGTATGCCGGCAATAACCGAGAACAGGTAGAACCAGGCCCAGCCATGAAGTTCCACGAACCAGCCGGCAATGGGACCCACATAAACCCGGCCGACGGCGGACAAGGCGGAAAGCAGCGCGAACTGGGTGGCGGAAAAAGACTTGTTGCACAGGCTCATCAGCAAGGCCACGAAAGCCGCGGTACCCATGCCCCCGCAAAGATTTTCCACAAAGATCGCCGTGCCCATGGTGGCCAAGTGCTTATCCGTAACCGCCAGAACCCAATAGCCGGCATTGGATACCGTTTGCAGCAGGCCGAACAGCAGCAGGGCGCGGTACAGCGTCAGGCGTTGCATCAATAGCCCGCCAAGCAGGGTGCCGAATATAGTGGCCAGTAAACCGAACGTCTTGTTCACTACCCCGACCTCACCGGCGCCGAAACCCACCCCCCGGATAAGGAAAGTGGTGCTGAGGCTGCCGGCGAAGGCATCGCCGAGCTTGTAAGTGACTATCAGCAGTAAAATCAGCCAAGCGTTGTTACGGCCGAAAAAATCCCGCAACGGCTCGACAATGGCCTGTTCAAGCGTACGGGGGGCCGGTATGGCGTTATCCGGTTCCGGCGCCGCCAGCGCCGTCACCACGCCGATAACCATTAAGCCGGCCATGAGGTAATAGGTGCCTTGCCATCCCAAAAACCTGTCCGCCAGCCATAACGCCAATCCGCCGGAGACCAGCATGGCGATACGATAACCCAATACCGAAACGGCGGCGCCGGTCCCGCGTTCTTCCGGCGGCAGCAGATCGGTTTTATAGGCATCGAAAACAATATCCTGCGACGCCGAACAGAAGGCCACCCAGACCGCCACCACGGCCATGGCGGCCAGGTTGCGCTCCGGACTGAGGCTCGCCATGGCCAGGAGGCCGCCAATCAGGAATAATTGGGTAATTATCAGCCAGCCCCGCCGCCGACCGAACGACGGTGGGGTATAGCGGTCCATCACCGGCGACCAGAGGAATTTGAAGACATAAGCCTGGCCCACCAGGGAAAAGAAGCCGATGGTTTTCAAATCGACGTTGGCCACGGTCATCCATGCCTGGAGCGTTCCGGACGTTAATGCCAGCGGCAAACCGGAGGCAAAACCCAGGCACAATAACATCAATGAACGTGGCTGGGTCAGGGTCGCAAGGCTAAGGTGACGATTGGGCATAGGGCGTTCAGTTCATTAACCGGTGGGTTAAAAGCCCACCCGCGCGGAGCGGGCGGGAACGTGGGGAGACGAAGGGAATAATAGCGCGAATTAATGTGCGTTTTCTTTAATAAATTGGCTGATGCTGGTGTCTTGCGCCATATCGCTGATGACGTCGCTCAGAACCTGGTTAACGGCTTTGGTGATGTTTTCGTTGTTGGCGGTGAATGCACCCTGCACGCTATAGAGCGACTGA
Organism: Sodalis sp. dw_96; assembly: GCF_018449575.1. GTDB lineage: Bacteria > Pseudomonadota > Gammaproteobacteria > Enterobacterales > Enterobacteriaceae > Acerihabitans. The sequence goes on from NZ_JAAVUT010000021.1 coordinate 34,908, forward strand.
TAATGCTTCGTTTGCTTGTTGCCGTTTTTCGCCGTGGCGATAATCGAGATATCGGCGCTGGTGGCGATGTTATATCGCACGTTGCCCTGCGAGACATCGGCAAAGAGCTTATTGACCACGATTTGCAAGTCAACCGCACCGTTCGGCCCTATCATATAACCGCGCGCGGTCATCTGCTTTTCCAGCACTTCCTGCAGCAGGAATCGCAGATCCCGCGACGGGGTCAACACCACCAGCTGGCCGTCGCGATTCACTTTCGCCAGGGCCTGGTCGGGGCGCTGGTCGGCACCGTTGATGCTTACCGTAACGCCCATCAAGGAAGGGTCCTGCTGCGGCAGGTCGATTCTCGGTGTCACTTCAAGGGTGGTGCTTTTGGCGGCACAGCCGGCGAGCAGCAGCACAGCCAATAAGGGGAGGAACATTTTTTTCAGCATAATCGCCTTCTCAATCATTAAGATGCACAAGGGGGGACAAATTTGGTCACATCATATCATTGCCGCTCGCCGGGGGAAGATCAGAATCACGCTAAATTGTGTTAACGATGGTCTCTCGGGCCTGGTTCCCCTCGGATGGCAAAAAAACACATTACCAACGCTACAGCGGGATGGCGGTCATCCGAAGTGAAGTTTCGGCTTTTTAAGACAAAAATTTATGATATTAGTGCTATGAGTTAATAAAAAGTCAGCTAAAGTCTTAATTAACGATGTTGAGCGCGCAGCCTTTAGGCAGTAAGGAGAAAATCATGTTCCGCGAACAAATAGAAGCAAAAATAAGGGCAGCGTTTGATCCGACCTATTTGGAGGTCATCGACGAGAGCTATCGGCACAACGTGCCGGCGGGTTCGGAAAGCCATTTCAAGGTGATTATGGTGAGCGAGCGTTTTACCGGCGAGCGGATCCTGACCCGGCATCGCGCCATGTATGCGGTACTGTCCGAGGAATTGGCCGGACCGGTACATGCCTTGGCGCTGCATACCTATACCCTTAAAGAGTGGACCAGTTTGCAGAATGCCGTACCGGAATCGCCGCCCTGTCGCGGCGCGGGACTTTTGGCCTGAGGACAGGATCCCCGTCGCTCCCCATCCACGCCCGGATAAATCACACAATCAGAACGGCCGTCAGGCCGTTTTGCTGATTTTGTGCGCCGCTGCTCGCAGTTGAAGTCAAATTTCGCGCTGTTCTCGACTCATAAACTCTATGCCGCTATAATGCCGCGTCTTATATCCGTCATCTTTCAAATTGCAGGTGCGTTGGCTACGCTCGCTCACCCGAATCACTTACTTTAGTAAGCTCATCGGGGTTCATTCGCTTGCCGCCTTCCCGCAACTTGAAATCTATTGGATATATATTTCCGGAATGTATTCGGGATGCTTCTGACGACGACGGGGAACAGGTTTCTGTTCACTCAGACCTCCCGGTTCTAAGAGGCCATTTTCACGTCAGTGGACCTGGATGACCGCTTCTTTGAAAACGGCTTCTGGAGTTGACCGAGCACTGTGATTTTTTGAGGTAACAAGATGCAAGTTTCTGTTGAGACCACTGAAGGCCTGGGGCGCCGCGTAGCGATTACCGTTGCCGCCGACAGCATTGAACAAGCGGTAAAAAGCGAACTGGTGAATGTCGCTAAAAAAGTTCGTATCGATGGTTTCCGCAAAGGGAAAGTGCCGATGAATATCGTGGCACAACGTTATGGCGCTTCGGTACTTCAGGATGTACTGGGCGATCTGATGCAGCGTAACTTTGTCGATGCCATCATTCAGGAAAAAATCAATCCGGTCGGCGCGCCCGACTATGTCCCCGGCGAATACAAAAAAGGGGAAGATTTTACCTACCATGTTGAATTTGAAGTTTATCCTGAAGTCGAGCTGAAAGATCTGGATACCATCGAAGTCGAAAAGCCGGTGGTTGAGGTCAACGACGCCGATGTCGATCAGATGCTTGAAACCCTGCGTAAGCAGCAGGCGGACTGGAAGGAAACCGAACGCGCCGTTATCGCGGAAGATCGTGTGACCGTAGATTTTACCGGCACCATTGACGGCGAAGAATTTGAAGGCGGTAAAGCCAGTGATTTCGTGCTCGCGCTGGGCCAGGGCCGAATGATCCCGGGCTTTGAGGAAGGTGTGATCGGTCACAAAGCCGGCGATTCTTTCGATATCGACGTCAATTTCCCGGAAGATTACCATGCGGAAAATCTGAAAGGTAAAGCGGCCAAGTTCGCCATCGTATTGAAAAAAGTTGAAGAGCGCGAATTGCCGGAGCTGTCCGAGGACTTTATCAAACGTTTCGGCGTGCCTGACGGTTCCCTCGACGGCCTGCGCGCCGAAGTGCGTAAAAATATGGAACGCGAGCTGAAAAACGCCGTGCGCAACCGGGTCAAAAACCAGGTTATCGACGGGCTGATCAGCGCCAACGATATCAATGTCCCGGCACGGTTGGTGGACGGTGAAATCGACGTCCTGCGCCGCCAGGCCGCGCAACGTTTCGGCGGCAACGAAAAACAGGCGCTGGAATTGCCGCGCGAATTGTTTGAAGAACAGGCTAAACGCCGCGTTAAAATCGGCTTATTGTTGGGTGAAGTGATTCAAACCAATGAGCTCAAAGCCGATGAAAACCGGGTTAAAACCTTGATCGAAGAAATGGCCTCGGCCTATGAAGATCCGCGGGAAGTCATTGAGTTTTACGCAAAAAATCAGGAAATGATGAATAATATGCGTAACGTGGCTTTAGAAGAACAAGCGGTTGAAACTGTATTAGCCAGCGCTAAAGTGGTGGAGAAAAGCACCACGTTCAGCGAGTTAATGAATCAACCGAACGCGGCTTGATAAATCTGCTTGGCCGGACTTGCTCCCAACCAAGCGCTGTGTTTATCATTAACGGCCCGTCATCCCTTGATGGCGGGTTTTTTATTGTAAAAGGTCGTTTTATGCTGCTGCCGCGTTTTTAAATAAATACGGCGGTAAAACGCAAATGGCCTGGCTTATTTGATACTTAGCGACCACCGGCAGATGTCGGCACCGATCGTTTTAGCGTTACAACCGATGAAAGAACGAGTGCCAACGCTTGAAAAATGAGGTCGGACCCCCCAATTAAAGGTTACAGGGAATCATTAGGCCCAGACGCATACGTCCCTGCTGATAACATCCGCTCGACCAAAAAGGCGATCCGGCCGCTTGAACGTGGTGATTGTTCCACATCTCAAGTAGAATCGGTAATAATGGCGCCGAGAGAAATTTATCTAGGAGATGGTAATGTCAAACAGTGGCGAAAGAGATCAACACGCACCCCACATGGCGTTGGTGCCGATGGTGGTTGAGCAGACTTCACGCGGAGAGCGTTCTTACGATATCTTTTCGCGCCTGCTGAAGGAACGGGTCATATTCATGACCGGCCAGGTTGAAGATTATATGGCGAACCTGATTGTGGCGCAGATGTTATTTCTTGAGGCCGAAAACCCTGAGAAAGATATCTATCTGTATATCAATTCGCCGGGCGGGGTTATCACCGCGGGTATGTCGATTTACGATACCATGCAGTTTATCAAACCGGACGTCAGCACTATATGTATGGGGCAAGCGGCTTCCATGGGTGCATTCTTGTTGACGGCGGGAGCCAAGGGTAAACGGTTTTGCTTGCCCAATTCCAGAGTGATGATTCACCAGCCTTTGGGCGGCTTCCAGGGTCAGGCGACCGATATTGAGATTCATGCGAAAGAGATTTTGAAGGTAAAATCCCGCATGAACGAACTGATGGCCAAACATACCGGCCGTCCGCTTGAAACAATTGAGAAAGACACGGAACGCGATCGTTTCTTATCCGCTGATGAGGCGGTAGACTACGGATTGGTGGATGGCATATTAAACCATCGCGATTGAGGCGAAATTCTGAATACCGATGGACTATAGTTATAGTATAAGGTCATTCGGTTAGACTAATATTGACTCATCGCGCCGGTTTTACGTTTAGCAGTCGCGTTACCGCCGTGGTTGGTTTGCGGGACAAGACTAGAGAAAGAGGTTACTGATGACAGATAAGCGCAAAGACGGTTCAGGAAAGCTGCTGTATTGCTCTTTCTGCGGTAAAAGCCAGCATGAGGTGCGGAAGCTGATCGCCGGGCCGTCAGTGTATATCTGCGATGAATGCGTCGATTTATGCAATGACATTATTCGCGAAGAGATCAAGGAAGTTGCCCCGCACAGGGAACGCAGCGCGTTGCCGACGCCCCATGAAATTCGCCATCATCTGGACGATTATGTTATCGGCCAGGAAAAAGCAAAAAAAGTCTTGGCGGTAGCGGTATATAACCATTACAAGCGCCTGCGCAACGGCGATACCACCAACGGTATCGAACTGGGCAAGAGCAATATCCTATTGATCGGACCTACCGGCAGCGGCAAGACCCTGTTGGCGGAGACGCTGGCGCGTTTTCTGGATGTGCCTTTTACCATGGCGGATGCCACCACCCTTACCGAAGCGGGTTATGTCGGCGAGGATGTGGAAAACATCATTCAGAAACTGCTGCAAAAATGTGATTACGACGTGCAAAAAGCGCAGCGCGGTATTGTTTACATCGATGAAATCGACAAGATTTCCCGTAAATCGGATAATCCGTCCATTACCCGCGATGTATCCGGTGAAGGCGTCCAGCAGGCGCTGTTGAAACTGATTGAAGGGACCATTGCAGCGGTGCCGCCCCAGGGTGGCCGCAAGCATCCGCAGCAGGAATTTTTGCAGGTGGACACCTCGAAAATCCTGTTTATCTGCGGCGGCGCGTTCGCCGGTCTCGACAAAGTGATTGAGCAGCGTATTGATACCGGACGCGGCATTGGTTTTAGCGCAACGGTTAAAGGCAGCGCCGAAAAGGCGTCTGAAGGCCAGTTGCTGACCAAGGTCGAACCGGAGGACCTGATTAAATTCGGCCTGATCCCTGAATTTATCGGTCGTCTGCCGGTGCTTGCCACGCTTAATGAACTGAGCGAGGACGCGTTGATTCAAATCCTGAAAGAGCCGAAAAATGCCTTAACCAAGCAGTACCAGGCATTATTCAATCTGGAAGGGGTGGAGCTTGAGTTCCGCGACGAGGCGCTGACGGCCATTGCCAAAAAAGCCATGGCCCGCAAAACCGGCGCTCGCGGATTACGTTCCATTGTCGAGGGCGCGCTGCTGGATACCATGTATGAGCTGCCTTCGCAGGATAGCGTGGAAAAAGTGGTTATTGACGAATCGGTTATTGAAGGCCAATCGGAACCTTTATTGATTTATGGTAAACATGAGGCCCAGCAGGCTTCCGGTGAATAATAGGCCGACAAGGTGCTGAAATAACGGCAAAGTGACCAAGGTGGGGGATTTAATCCCCCATTTGTTTTTCCATTATCTTGACCGTTGAATGTAAAAAAATTGCCCCCATATACTCAAATACCTATTTGTTGAAACTGGCAAAAGCCGAGTTTTGCGAATCCCCTAAACCTGGCGGAAGCTAAACTAAGAGAGAGCTCTATGAATGCTGAGCGTTCCGAACGCATAGAAATCCCCGTATTGCCTCTGCGCGATGTGGTGGTCTATCCGCATATGGTCATCCCGCTGTTTGTCGGGCGGGAGAAATCGATTCGGTGCCTTGAAGCAGCCATGGATAGCGACAAAAAAATCATGCTGGTGGCGCAGAAAGAGGCCTCTACGGATGAACCGGGTATTAACGATCTTTTTTCAGTCGGGACCGTCTCTTCGATTCTCCAGATGCTGAAATTACCCGACGGTACGGTAAAAGTACTGGTGGAGGGTTTACAGCGCGCCCGTATAACGACTTTGTCGGATAGCGGCGAACACTTTGCCGCCCAGGCTGAATATTTCGAAACCCCCGAAATAGACGAACGTGAACAAGAAGTGCTGGTGCGCACGGCGATAAATCAATTTGAGGGATACATCAAACTCAATAAAAAGATCCCGCCCGAAGTACTGACGTCTTTAAACAGTATTGATGATGCCGCCCGTTTGGCCGACACCATCGCCGCCCATATGCCGTTGAAATTGAGCGACAAGCAATCGGTTTTGGAAATGGCCGATATTACGGAACGGCTGGAATATCTGATGGCGATGATGGAATCGGAAATCGACCTGCTGCAGGTGGAAAAACGTATCCGTAACCGCGTCAAAAAGCAGATGGAAAAAAGTCAGCGCGAATATTATCTGAATGAGCAAATGAAAGCCATTCAGAAAGAATTGGGGGAAATGGACGATGCCCCCGATGAAAACGAAGCGCTGAAACGCAAAATCGAAGCGGCAAAAATGCCAAAAGAGGCGCGTGAAAAAACCGAAGCGGAATTGCAAAAGCTAAAGATGATGTCGCCGATGTCCGCGGAAGCTACCGTGGTGCGTGGTTATATCGACTGGATGCTGTCGGTGCCTTGGCATGCGCGCACCAAGGTGAAAAAGGACCTGGTAAAGGCCCAGGAAATTCTGGACAAAGATCACTACGGTCTGGAACGGGTCAAGGAACGTATTCTCGAGTATCTGGCGGTACAAAGCCGGGTCAGCAAGATAAAAGGGCCGATTCTCTGCCTGGTGGGGCCGCCGGGGGTAGGTAAAACCTCCCTGGGTCAATCCATCGCCAGGGCCACCGGGCGCGAGTATGTGCGCATGGCGCTCGGCGGGGTGCGCGACGAGGCGGAAATCCGCGGTCACCGCCGGACCTACATCGGCTCAATGCCGGGTAAACTTATTCAGAAAATGTCCAAGGTCGGCGTGAAAAATCCGCTGTTCCTGCTGGATGAGATCGACAAAATGTCTTCGGATATGCGCGGCGATCCCTCTTCCGCACTGCTGGAAGTGCTGGATCCCGAACAGAACGTGGCGTTTAACGATCATTATCTGGAAGTGGATTACGACTTGTCCGACGTCATGTTCGTGGCAACGTCGAACTCCATGAATATCCCGGCGCCCTTGCTGGATCGTATGGAAGTGATTCGCCTGTCGGGTTATACCGAAGACGAGAAGCTGAACATCGCCCGCGAACATCTGCTGCAAAAACAGATTGAACGCAACGCGTTGAAACCGGGCGAGCTGACGATTGAAGACAGCGCGCTGATTGGGATTATCCGTTATTACACCCGTGAAGCCGGGGTGCGTAATCTTGAACGGGAAATTTCCAAATTATGCCGCAAGGCGGTGAAGACGCTGCTGATGGATAAGTCCATCAAGCATATTCATATCGACGGCGATAATCTCAAAGACTATCTGGGCGTGCAGCGTTTCGACTATGGCCGCGCCGAAGGCGAAAACCGGGTCGGGCAAGTTACCGGCCTGGCCTGGACCGAAGTGGGCGGCGAGCTGCTGACCATTGAAACGGCCTGTGTGCCGGGCAAGGGCAAGCTCACCTATACCGGTTCGCTGGGCGAGGTGATGCAGGAGTCGATTCAGGCGGCGTTGACCGTGGTACGTTCCCGCGCGGATAAATTGGGCATTACCGCCGATTTTTACGAAAAAAGGGATATCCATGTGCATGTGCCGGAAGGCGCGACGCCCAAAGATGGTCCCAGCGCAGGTATCGCCATGTGCACCGCCCTGGTTTCTTGCCTGACGGGTAATCCGGTACGGGCCAATGTCGCCATGACCGGTGAAATCACGTTGCGCGGCCAGGTGCTGCCCATCGGCGGTTTGAAGGAAAAACTGCTGGCGGCGCATCGCGGCGGGATTAAGACCGTTTTGATTCCGTACGAGAATAAACGTGATTTGGAAGACATGCCGGCGAATGTGATTCGCGACCTGGATATCCATCCCGTTCAGCGTATCGACGAAGTGCTGACCTTAGCCTTGCAAAATTCACCTTTTGGCATGGAGATAGTCACCGCGGCGGCAAAATAGTGGCTTTATGTAACATATACCGTTAAAAATAAGGCTGACAGGCGAAATCCCGCTTGCCAGCCTTTTTTTGTACCGTTAAGTTAGGTAGCTGTCTGGCCTGGTCGGTAATTGCGTTACACTTGCCAGTACATAACAGGCTTGGTATAACAGCTGCGCTGTCGCGTTTAAGGAAAATTCCGCCGCGACAAGAGAATTTTAGAGGGGATGAATGAGTGAATAAGTCACAACTGATCGACAAAATTGCCGCAGGTGCTGATATTTCCAAAGCGGCTGCCGGACGTGCATTGGACGCAATTATTGGTTCCGTTACCGAAACCTTGCAACAGGGAGATGACGTTGCACTGGTCGGCTTCGGCACCTTTACGGTTCGCGAACGCTCTGCCCGTACCGGTCGTAATCCGCAAACCGGCAAAGAAATCAGTATTCCGGCAGCCAAAGTGCCCGGCTTCCGCGCCGGCAAGGGTTTGAAAGACGCTGTCAACTGATTGTTGCACCGTTGTTTTTTGCGTCAAACTATTACCTGACGCAAGTGAACGGGTAGGGTAGAATACAGGGCGCATCTTTTCGATGTGCCTTTTTTGTTTTTGTTTTCTCCTGACTCAGGGTTAACGTTGTTGTCAGAGGAATAGCTTTAGCGCGCAGCCGCTCTCGGATGACGGCATGATAGCGGGATACCACCGCGGCGCAGGTTTTCATTCATTTTACAGCGGAGTGTTGTCACACTATGATGGACAATTTACGCGCGGCCGCAAATCACGTCGTGCTCAAAATTATTCTGGCCATTGTCGCCATTTCATTCGTGCTGACCGGGGTAGGCAACTATCTGATAGGCGGCGGCGGTGATTATGCCGCCAAGGTCAACGGTCAGCAGATCAGCCGTGCCCAGTTGGAGCAGGCGGTGCAAAATGAGCGCAATCGTCAGCAGGAATCCTTGGGCGACAGTTTTTCGGCGCTGGCGGGCAACGAAGGTTACATGCTCCAGATGCGGCGGCAGGTATTATCTCAGTTGATAGATGAAACTCTGCTGGATCAATATGCGCAAACCCTGGGGCTGGCGGCCAGCGACGAACAGATCAAAGAGTCTATTCTTGCCATCCCGGCGTTCAGGACCGACAACAAATTCGATAACGAAAAATATCGCTCGATCATCACTAACATGGGATTGACGCCGGATCAGTATGCGCAGCTGATGCGCAAACAGTTATTGACCCAGCAATTAATTCAAGGCATGGGGGGAACCGGTTTTATGCTGCCGGACGAAACCACCCGCTTGCTGTCGCTGGCAATCCAGGATCGCAAAGCGCGTTTGGCGACGTTGAATATCGATACCCTTGTGGCCGCACAGACCGCGACCGATCAGGAAATCCAGGACACTTACAATCAGAACAAAAATACTTACGTCCTGCCTGAATCCTTCAAAGTCTCCTACATCCCCCTGGACGCCGCCTCGATGATGGATAAAACCACCGTCAGCGACGCCGAGGTACAGGCCTATTACGATCAGCACAAAGATCAGTTCACCCAGCAGGCCCGCAAACATTACAGCATTATACAAAGCAAAACCGAGGCCGATGCGAAAGGCATCCTGGTCCAGTTGCAGCAAGGGGCGGATTTCGCCACCCTGGCAAAACAGAAATCCACCGATGTGATTTCGGCCAAGAAAGGCGGCGATATTGGCTGGATGGAACAGGACTCCACCGTTGATGAGCTTAAACAGGCCAATCTGAACGATAAAGGGCAGCTTTCCGGCGTTATCACGTCGTCGGTGGGGTACTTAATCGCCAGGCTGGACGATGTGCAACCGGCGCAGGTAAAGCCCCTGGCGGAAGTGCATGACAGCGTCGCGACCAAAGTGAAGCAGGAGAAAGCGGTTGATGCTTATTATGCCTTGCAGCAAAAAGTGAGCGATGCCGCCAGCAACGATAATGAGTCGCTGGCCTCGGCGGAAACCGCCGCCGGCACCAAGGCGATTGAAACCGACTGGTTCAGCCGCGACAGCGTTCCGGCCGCCCTGAGTTTTGATCCGGTGAAACAGGTGATCTTCGATGGATCCCTGTTGGGCGCCAACGGTGCCCCCGGCAATAATTCCGATGTCATTACGGTGGACGGCGATCGGGCCTTCATTGTGCGTATCGCCGAGCATAAGCCGGAGGCCATCAAATCGCTGGATACGGTTCGCCCGCAGGTGGAACAGCAGGTTAAACGCCAGAAGGCCGCACAGCAGGCCCGCGTGGACGCCGAGAAAATCCTGATGGCGCTAAAGCAGGGCAAAGGCGACGATGCCTTGAAGGCGGCGAACCTGGCGTTTGGCGGACCTCAGACCTTCGATTCCACCCGGCAAAACGACCGGTTGAGTCAAGCGGTCTTTACCCTGCCGCAACCGCAGCCGAATAAATCCTCCTACGGCCTCTCCGAGGATGAAAAAGGCAACATTGTGCTGCTGGCTCTCGATGAAGTCGTCCCGCGTAAACTTGACGATCAGCAGCGCAGCCTGTTTGTCGGCCAGTTGAATCAAGGTATGACCGGCGTCACATTCGATGCGCTGCTGAATAACCTGCGCAGTGAAGCCAAAATCAAACTGGGCAATGCCGCACAAATGCAATAGCGGTCATAAAAATCCCGCATACAATGTAATAACAGAAGGCCCCGCAAGGGGCCTTTTGCATCTTCGATATTCCCCGGTTGTTCCTTTCTCCCCGCTCGGGCATTCTGCCTTCCGTGCAAACAAACAAGGAGAAAGCACAATGACGACATCATGGAAACGCACCCTCGGTATTATTCTGTCCACTGGTTTATTTATCATGCCCCTCGGCGCCTATGCAACGGTGGAGGGAGAACAGGATACGACGGTCAGCGCCGCTACCGATGCTCTTAGTGACAACGGGCCAGGGAACAGCGGTACCGAACTGACGCGTTATGACTCACTCGAAGGCGCTGAACGTCCTGCCTCAAACGAGGAAGACAACCCGACGAAGGCCGCTGAAGATCGGGTCATTACCCAAACGGAGGAAGTCGCCGGTCATGATGCCGATTCGCCACCGACGGATTCACAACCGGCGGAGGCTCGGCAGGACGTCACTGAGGGCAAGACTGAGGACAAGTCCGTTCAAACCGATGTCGCGGTGGAAAAGAGTGAACCTGCCGATAAGGCTGGCAACGTCGACAGCACCGCTGATGACGGGGATGAAAACGAAAAGGTCAATATCAATACCGCCACCGAAGATGAATTGGTGGAGGCGTTAAAAGGGATCGGCCCATCCAAAGCCAGGGAAATTATCAAGTATCGTGACAAACACGGCCCTTTCAAAAAGGTCGATCAGCTGAAAAAAGTCAAAGGCATTGGGCCTTCCACTTATGCGGACATTAAATCCCAGCTAGAGCTCTGATTTAAAAGCGGAACTGCGGGTTCTCACGACGACGTCATCGGGAGAACCCGCTTATTCATGAGGATTAAAAAAGTTAATTTATTGATTTTAAAGATTATCTGGCCTATAAGTTATTAAGAAACTTTTTTATATTCGATTAAAATGTATTTTCTCAATATGTCGCAATTTTTTGACAATAATATTAAATTTTTATGACAGTCTGGACAACCGGAACTAACTTTCCTAAGTTAGTGGCTCTTCTATGAATAGGAAAGCACGATGAGTGAGACAGCTAACTTAACGATCAAACTTCCTCTGCAACTCAAGGAAAGAATTAAAGCCTTGGCAGAGAGCAATAGCGTTTCCATGAGTGCAGAAATAGGCGCAAGGCTGGAACGCAGCCTGAGTGAAGACAGCACTCCGCCAAAGGAGCACGTTGCTGCTGATGTCGATAATCAGCACACCCAAGAAATTACTGAACAGCCCTTTACCAGTAGTGAAGTGAAAAAACTTCGTGCGTTGCTTAATGTCGCTCCCAAAAAGAAATCCAAGAAAAAATAGTATTTTCCCGTTTACGTCTTTGGTCGTTTATTAATTGATATATTCAGGCACAGAGGGAGTCGGCTGGTCCCTCTGACCCGATAAGATGCCGTTAACCCGTCAGACCGGTTTTACGTTTCATTTCAGCGCCGACCCGTTCCGGATCCTGTTGATATTCTGCCAATCCCCTGGCCCGCAAATGGCAGGCGGCACACTCGCCGCAGCCGTCGCCTTTGATACCGTTGTAACATGTCAGCGTGTCGTGGCGGATCTTGTCCAATTGATGATAATAATCCGCCAGTGCCCAGGTTTCCGCCTTGTTCAGCCACATAAGCGGCGTTTTGAACTGAATATCCCGCGCCATGCCTAGCTTGACCGCCTGGTTCATCGCTTGCACAAATTCGTCGCGGCAATCGGGATAACCGGAAAAGTCCGTTTCGCACACGCCGGTAATCACCGTTTGCGCACCGACCTGGTAAGCATAGATGGATGCCAGGGTGAGAAAAAGAATGTTGCGTCCCGGCACAAAGGTGGAGGGCAATGCGTCGCCGGTGGAATCGTCGTAATGGGGAAGCGGGATATTATCCCGGGTCAGGCTGCTTACCGCCAAGGCATTGAGCAATCCGGCGTCGATCACCTTATGGACTCGGGCACCCAGTTCCTGCGCCAACTGGCGGGCAATGTCGATTTCAGCCCGGTGGCGCTGGCCATAATCAAAGGTTATACAATGGACTTCATCATATAACGTCAGTGCCTGTATCAGGCAGGTTGTGGAATCCTGCCCGCCGCTAAAAACCACCACAGCTCGTTTCATCACTGGACTCGTTGCATCCGAATTTAAAAGGATATGTTACTGCCTTCTCTGTGCCGGGCATAGCCGTAATCCCACGGATCGAGCCTCCTGGGATGGATTCACGGCAGGTTTGCCATTTAGCTATGATCTGGCATCCTGTCCCGACCGGCACTTTGTCAACAAGCTCAACGCGTTTATCCCGGGGCAACTATAGATCACGTAATCGTTGCAGCCAGGGGGCAATATCACCGATATGCTCACGTACCCACTCCCGGTTGTAATAAGTATCCTGATAACGTTCGCCGCTGTCGCACAAGGGCGTCACGATGGCGCCTTGACGTCCTTGCGCCCGCATCTCTTGCGCCAATTGCATTACGGCCCACATATTGGTGCCGGTGGATCCCCCGACCCGACGGCCCAAAATCGGTTCCAGCCAATAAAGGGCGGCGATGCTGGCGGCGTCGGGAACCCGGATCATCCGGTGGATAACATCGGCAATAAAAGAAGGTTCAACCCGCGGTCGTCCTATTCCTTCAATGCGCCCTGCCTGCTTCCCGGTGAGCAGGGGATCACGCTGATGATAATAATCATAGAATACCGAATGTTCAGGATCGGCCACCACCAGACGGGTATCCTTTCCCTGATAGCGGATATACCGCCCAAGGGTGGCCGACGTACCGCCGGTACCCGCGCTCATCACAATATAGTCCGGTTCGGCGAACGGCTCACGGGACATCTGCCGGAAGATACTTTCGGCAATATTGTTATTGCCCCTCCAATCAGTGGCCCGTTCGGCATAGGTGAACTGGTCCATATAATGACCATTCAATTCCCCGGCAAGCCTCTTGGCCTCATCATAAATCAGGCCGCTGTGCCCGACAAAGTGGCAGCGTCCGCCATAAAAGGCAATTTGTTCTATTTTTCGCTTGGCGGTGCACTCGGGCATTACCGCGATAAACGGCAGACCCAGTAGCCGTGCGAAGTAGGCTTCGGATACCGCCGTGCTGCCGGAAGAGGCTTCAATCACCGGCCGGTTCTGTTTAATCCAGCCGTTGCATAAACCGTATAAAAACAGGGAGCGGGCTAAACGGTGTTTCAGGCTGCCGGAAGGGTGGGTGCTTTCATCCTTTAAATAGAAAAAAATGCCGGGAAATGACGGTAGCTCAAAGCGTATCAAATGTGTATCGGCCGAACGCTGGAAGTCAGCCTGTATATCGCTGATAGCCTGTTTAACCCACTGCTGGTCCATATTATCCCCCGAATCTTGTTGGCAACAGCATAACGGGGACGGGGGAAAAAAGGATTGCCTTTTTCACCCTGATAACGTGTTATGAGAGAATACTTTTCTCCCTAAGCATGCCATGTTAGATAAAACCGATCGCAAGCTACTCTCATTACTGCAGCGGGATTGTACTTTGTCGTTACAATCACTGGCGGAAGCGGTAAATTTAACCTCCACGCCCTGCTGGAAACGTCTCAAACGCCTCGAGGAAAATGGGGTCATTCGTGCCAAAGTGGCCTTGCTTGATCACGATAAACTGGGATTGGCACTTACGGCATTTGTACATATCAAAACACAACAGCACAATAGCGACTGGTATCACCGCTTTGTCGCCCTGGTAAAAGAGATGCCGGAAGTCCTGGCTTTTTATCGTATGGCCGGTGAGTACGATTATCTGATGCAGGTCCTGGTTGCCGATATGAAAAGTTACGATGATTTTTACAAGCGACTGGTTAACGGCGTACCGGGGTTGATTGACGTTACGTCCAGTTTTGCGATGGAAGAAATTAAAAATACGACGGTATTACCTTTATAATGAGTTTCCCTGAATCGGTCCCGATTATCGGTCCGGGATAAACAGGTAAATGATGCTGGAATAATATTTCGTGAGATTATTTGCACAACTAGGTTGGTACTTCCGTCGCGAATGGCGACGTTATCTGGGATCGGTTGCTCTGCTGATCGTCATCGCCGTTTTACAGCTGATCCCGCCCAAATTGGTGGGCGTAATTGTGGATGGCGTAACCGAACACCGGGCGTCAAACCGCATGATCATGCTGTGGATCGGCGCCATGACCCTTACCGCGGTGATGGTTTACCTGCTGCGCTATGTCTGGCGCATATTGTTATTCGGTGCGTCATATCAATTGGCGGTCGAACTGCGCGCGCGTTTCTACCGGTTGCTCAGCGGCCAGTTGCCCGGCTTCTATTTGCGCCATCGTACCGGTGATTTGATGGCCCGCGCCACCAACGATGTGGATCGGGTGGTGTTTGCCGCTGGGGAAGGGGTACTGACCTTGGTGGATTCGCTGGTGATGGGCTGCTCGGTACTGGTGGTGATGAGCGTCCAGATCAGTTGGCAGCTCACGCTGCTTTCCCTGGTGCCGATGCCGATTATGGCGCTGATTGTCAAACATAATGGCGATGAGCTGCATCGGCGTTTCAAATCGGCGCAGGCGGCGTTCTCTTCTTTGAATAATCAGACCCAGGAAAGTCTCACCGGTATCAGAATGATCAAGGCTTTTGGCCTGGAAGATTACCAGTCGGATCGATTCGTACAGGTGGCCGCCGAAGCCGGCTCGAAAAATATGCGGGTGGCGCGCATTGACGCCCGTTTTGATCCGACCATTTATCTGACGGTGGGTTTCTCTAATTTGCTGGCCATTGGCGGCGGCAGCTGGATGGTGATGCAGGATCTGCTGACCCTCGGTCAACTCACCAGTTTTATCATGTATCTGGGGCTGATGATTTGGCCGATGCTGGCACTGGCCTGGATGTTCAATATCGTCGAACGGGGCAGCGCCGCCTACAGCCGGATACGGCAAACCCTTGACGAGGCCCCTGAGGTCACAGACGGCGTCAGCGCGTTGCCCCCCGACCGGGGCACGCTGCAGGTGGATATCGGCAGTTTTACCTACCCTCATACCTTGCAGCCAACCCTGACCCAGATTCAACTGACGCTGTCGCCGGGTAAAATGCTGGGTATCTGTGGCCCCACCGGCGCCGGTAAAAGTACGTTGTTGTCGCTTATCCAACGTCATTTCGATGTGACCCGCGGGGAAATCCGTTTCCACGGCATTCCACTGCCGTCCATCAAGCTTGATGAATGGCGCGGCCGCCTGGCGGTGGTCAGCCAAACCCCGTTCCTTTTTTCCGACACCGTGGCGCATAATATCGCCCTCGGCAGGCCGGACGCCACCCGCCGGCAGATTGAACAAGCGGCTGAACTGGCCTGTGTGCACGATGATATCCTCCGGCTACCACAGGGGTACGAAACTCAGGTAGGGGAGCGGGGCGTAATGTTGTCCGGCGGCCAAAAGCAGCGTTTGTCCATTGCCCGGGCTCTGCTGCTGGAGGCGGAAATCCTGGTGCTTGACGATGCGCTGTCCGCTGTAGACGGGCGTACCGAACATACTATTTTGCGCAACCTGCGCCAGTGGGGCGAGGACCGCACCCTTATCATCATCGCCCATCGGTTGTCGGCGTTGCACGCGGCGGATGATATTCTGGTATTAGCCCATGGAACGGTCACCCAGCGGGGGCAACATCAGAGCCTGTTGCAACAGCCTGGCTGGTACCGGGATATGTTCCGCTACCAGCAGTTGGAGGCGGCCCTCACCGCGGATCCCGATGCGCCGGAGGTGGCCGATGCGTAAATGGCAAACCCTGTGGCCCACCTTGAGACGATTGTTATCCTACAGCGCGCCCTACCGCAAATCCCTTATCCGGGCGGTGGTCATGCTGTGGCTGGCGGCGGCGGCGGAGGTGGCCGGGCCGGTGGTCATCAGTTATTTTATCGATCACGTGGTGCCGCTTAAACAATTCCCGGTGCTGCTGGTGACGGGACTGGCCCTGGCGTATATCGCGCTGCAGCTTATTTCCGCGTCGCTGCGTTATTTTCAGTCCCTGCTATTTAACCGAACGGCATTGGACATTGTGCAACAGTTGCGTACCGAAGTGATGGACGCCTCATTGCGACAGCCTTTGAGTACTTTCGACACCCAACCGGTGGGGCAGCTCATTTCGCGGGTCACCAACGATACCGAGGTGGTGAAGGATCTCTATATCACCGTGATGTCCACCTGGTTGCGCTGTATCGCGCTGGTCGTGGCGATGCTGGTGGCCATGTTCGCGCTCGACTGGCGCATGGCCTGCGTTGCCCTGGTCATCTTCCCGGTGGTGGCGCTGGTCATGTCCATATATCAATATTACAGCACGCCCATCGTTCGCCGTCTGCGCGCCTACTTGGCGGATATCAACGACGGATTCAACGAAGCCATCAGCGGCATGACCGTTATCCAACAATTCCGCCAGCAGCAGCGCTTCGGAAAAAAACTGGCGGATGCCAGCCACTCTCACTACCTGGCCCGTATGCAAACCCTGAGATTGGAGGGCTTTTTGCTGCGGCCGTTGCTGAGTTTGCTCTCCGCCCTGGTGCTGTGCGGCCTGTTGATGCTGTTTGGCTTTAGTCCGGTGGGTTCGGTGGGGGTAGGTGTATTATATGCATTTATCAACTATTTAGGCCGGCTGAACGAGCCGCTGATTGAACTTACCACGCAGCAATCCATGTTGCAGCAGGCGGTAGTGGCGGGGGAACGTATCTTCGAATTGATGGATGGCCGCCAGCAGCAATATGGCATTGATGATGCGCCGCTGTGCAGCGGGAGTATAGAGATCCGCGATCTGACCTTTGCCTATCGGGACGACACGTCGGTGTTAAAGCATGTCTCGCTTACCGTCCCGTCCCGCAGCTTTATCGCCCTGGTGGGACATACCGGCAGCGGCAAAAGCACCCTGGCTAATCTTATGATGGGGTATTACCGTATCGGCCAGGGGCGCCTGCTGCTGGACGGGCGTTCCATCGACAGTCTGTCGCACCGGGTGCTCAGGCAAGGGGTGGCCATCGTCCAACAGGATCCGGTGGTGATGGCGGATACGGTGTTCACCAATATTACCTTGGGGCGGGATATCACCGAGGCCCAGGTTTGGCGGGCCCTTGAACAGGTACAATTGGCCGAACTGGTGCGCGCGTTGCCCGACGGGCTGTATGCTGAGCTCGGCGAACAGGGAAATACGCTCTCGGTGGGGCAAAAGCAGCTGCTGGCGCTGGCCAGGGTCATGGTATTGACACCGGAGATCCTGATTCTGGACGAGGCCACGGCCAATATTGACAGCGGCACCGAACAGGCCATTCAACGGGCGCTGGCGACCATTCGCAGGCAGACGACACTGGTGGTCATCGCCCATCGTCTGTCCACCATTGTCGATGCCGATGAAATCCTGGTATTGCATCGTGGGGAAGCGGTAGAGCGCGGATCCCACGATTTCCTGCTGCGGCAGCAGGGACGTTACTACCAAATGTACCAGCTCCAACAGGCCGGCCGGGTCTTGTATTCCGGCGTTGGGGTCGCCCCCATTCCCAGACCGGTCTGAACGGCGTTTTCCACCGTGATTTCCGTTTTTGCCCATCGGGCGGGTTGTATTGCCCGCCTATTTACATTTAGCCGCACCGCAATCGGGCATTCACCGCCAATCACCCGCCCCAATGCACTTTTATCAGGCGTTACGCCTCTTTTTAGTGCATAACATCTCCCTCTCTTTGGACCCGACGCCGGGTAAAACAGGGTCCATACCTGCCCGCGCTCCCTAGGCAGGCATCGAAGGGTAAATTTTTATTTCAAAACATTTATGGCACATGCTTTGCTTTACTCAGGCGTAGTGGTCGCGAGTTCGGATCCAAATTCTTGAGGGGGAGCATATGAAGCTGGTAACCGTGGTGATTAAACCATTCAAATTGGAAGACGTGCGAGAAGCGCTATCTGCTGTGGGTATTCAAGGGCTAACGGTCACCGAGGTAAAAGGGTTTGGACGGCAAAAAGGCCATGCTGAACTTTATCGCGGGGCTGAATACAGCGTTAATTTCCTGCCAAAAGTAAAAATTGATATTGCCATCGCCGACGATCAACTGGACGAAGTTATCGACGTCATCAGTAAAGCGGCTTACACCGGAAAGATCGGGGACGGCAAGATTTTTGTTGCGGAGTTACAACGGGTCATTCGTATTCGTACCGGCGAAACCGACGAAGCAGCACTTTAACGACCAGCGCGAATTTTGTGGATAGGGATGAATGAAAATGAAGAAACTTGTCTCATTAACCGGCCTTGGGGCATTGGCACTGTTGCCAACATGGGCTATGGCCGCGACACCGGTTGTCGATAAGGCCGATAATGCGTTTATGATGATTAGCACCGCTTTGGTGCTGTTTATGACTTTACCGGGTATCGCTTTATTTTACGGCGGCATGATACGTGCCAAAAACGTTCTGTCAATGCTGACCCAGGTTTCGGTGACCTTCGCCATGGTATGCGTACTGTGGATGCTTTACGGTTATTCACTGGCCTTCAGCGATGGCAACCCTTTCTTTGGCAGCTTTACCTGGGCCATGCTGAAAAATATTCCAATAACGGCATTGATGGGGACTTTCTATCAGTTGGTGCATGTGGCGTTCCAGTGCTCGTTCGCTTGTATCACCGTGGGCCTGATTGTCGGCGCGCTGGCGGAACGCATCCGGTTCTCCGCTGTTTTGATCTTTGTGGTGATCTGGCTGACGTTCTCTTATGCACCTATGGCGCATATGGTTTGGGCGGGTGGTTATCTGGCTTCCATGGGTGCGCTGGATTTCGCCGGTGGTACGGTGGTTCACATCAACGCCGCCAGCGCAGGGCTGATCGGTGCTTATATGCTGGGCAAACGTGCGGGTTTTGGCCGAGAGTCTTTTAAACCGCATAATCTGCCGATGGTATTTACCGGTACCGCCATTCTGTATGTGGGCTGGTTCGGCTTCAACGCCGGTTCCGCCAGCGCTGCTAACGAAATCGCCGGCCTGGCGTTTATCAATACGGTGATGGCTACCGCCGGCGCCATCCTCTCCTGGGTCTTTGTAGAGTGGATGATTCGTGGCAAGCCGTCGTTGTTAGGCGCCTGTTCCGGTTGTATCGCGGGTTTGGTCGCCATTACGCCCGCCGCCGGTTTCGTTGGTGTCGGCGGTGCGCTGGTGATTGGCCTGGCGGGTGGTGTTGCCGGTCTGTGGGGTGTGGTGGCGCTGAAGAAATGGCTGCGTGTGGATGACGTTTGCGATGTGTTCGGCGTGCACGGCGTTTGCGGTATCACTGGTTGCTTGCTGACCGGCGTCTTCACCTCCGCTTCACTGGGCGGTGTCGGCTATGCGCAGGGCATGACCATGGGTCATCAGCTTTGGGTGCAGCTTTATAGCGTGATTGTTTGTTTGATATGGTCCGGCGTGGTTGCCTTTGTCGGCTTCAAGATTGCCGATATCGCGGTGGGTTTGCGGGTTTCGGAAGAGCAGGAACGCGAAGGCCTGGATGTCAACAGCCATGGCGAAAGTGCTTACAACGAATAATTCAAGCAGGGCTGGCCGGTATAAGTTTACCGGCAAGTAACTGAACCCGGGGCGTCTATATGACGCCCCGGTTTTTTTTGCGGACAAATAGGGTCTCCCTTTAACACGTTCGCTGCACGTCCGGTGATAGCGGGCCGCGCTGTGGGGCGCTCGGGCAGGCGGAAAAACCACGCCTGCTTCGACCCTATTGACAGGGTCTCCCTTCAACACGGTCGCTGCACGTCCGACGATCGCGGGCCTACCGCGTCATGGGGCGCTCGGGCAGGCGGAAAAACCACGCCTGCTTCGACCCTATTGACAGGGTCTCCCTTCAACACGGTCGCTGCACGCCCGACGATCGCGGGCCTACCGCGTCATGGGGCGCTCGGGCAGGCGGAAAAACCACGCCTGCTTCGACCCCATTGACACGGTCTCCCTTCAACACGGTCGCTGCACGTCCGACGATCGCGGGCCTACCGCGTCATGGGGCGCTCGGGCAGGCGGCAAAACCACGCCTGCTTCGACCCCATTGACACGGTCTCCCTTTAACACGATCGCTGCACGTCCGACGATCGCGGGTCTTCCCACTGCTTGGTTCAATCCGGTCCGTTGGTGCGGCGCATCACGCCTTCCTGGGCCGCCGATGCGATCAGTATCCCGTCTCGGCTGTAGAATTGCCCGCGGACATAACCGCGCGCTCCCGAGGAAGAGGGGCTTTTTATGGCATATAACAGCCAATCTTCGAGATTGAACGGTCGATGAAACCACATGGCGTGATCAATCGTGGCTATGTCCATGCCCGGTTCGAGAAAACCGACGCCGTGGGGCTGGAGCGCGGTGGGCAGAAAATTGAAATCGGAGATATAGCCCAGCAAACATTGATGGCTATGGATATCCGCGGGCATGGCACCGTTGGCACGTAGCCAGATATAGCGCTCGGGTTTTTCCAGTCGTCCTTTGACGGGATTATGGAAAATAACCGGACGTACCTCGAAGGGTTGTTCCCCGGATAATTTTTCCCGCAGCAACGGCGGCAGACTTTCAGTCAGCCGGTCTAAAATCTCCCTCTCCGACGGTAATCCCTCAGGTGGCGCCACCCGCGGCATGGGGTCCTGATGTTCAAATCCCTCTTCGGGATATTGAAAGGACCCGGTCATGGTAAATATTGTCTGTCCCATTTGTGAGGCTTCGACCCGGCGGGCGCTAAAATTATGACCGTCGCGCAGGTTCGCGACCTGATACATGATTGGCTCATCACTGTTGCCGGGACGCAGGAAATAACAATGGAAAGAGTGCAGGATGCGGCCATCCGGCACGGTTTGTCGGGCGGCAAACAGCGCCTGGCCTACCACTTGGCCGCCAAATACGCGTTTGAGGCCTAAATCCTCGCTTTGACCGCGAAAAAGTCCTTCTCCAATATTTTCCAATGTCATCAGCGTCAATAACTGATTAAGTGTGTGGCTCATAGGCATACCGCGTAAATATCAAAATGGATTAAGGATAACGTACAGGACGCTTAACCCCCGCCGTTCAATATGGGTCCGCCGCATCCTGGAGCGGGCAGAACCCCAATCAGTTTACCTGCGAAATTGGCTAACAGGAAAATATCAGGATCCTGTGCCATTATTAAAGCATTAGGTGGTATTAACCACTACGAATTCACCGCCAATATAAGTGGTGAAATGGTGAGCTGATAATAAGAAGGAGAGGTAAATCATGAAACTCTGGCAAACAATCGGCGGGGTCATTTTTTTGGCAACGCTTTCCGGCTGTGCCGATAAAGGGCATCAAGTGGCGACTCCCGCGTTTAAAACTCCTGGTACGGCGGATGAGGCGCAAGCCATCAGACAGCCGGCGGTAACAGGTACCGTCTGGATCAGGCAACGTTTGGCCTTGCCGCCGGATGCGGTGTTAACCGTTACCTTATCCGATGCAAGTTTGTCCGACGTCCCCTCTACCGTGATCTCACAGCGTGTGATACGTACCGAAGGCAAACAGGCGCCGTTCAGCTTTGTGCTGCCGTATAATCCCACTGAAATCCAGGCCAATGCACGTATCCTGCTGAGCGCGGCCATTACCGTAAACGGACGCGTGGCGCTGATGACCGAGCAAGTGAAACCGGTGATTAATAACGGCGGCACCAAGCAGGATCTGGTTCTGGTTCCGGCTGCATCGGTACCGTTGGCAACCCGACCCATGGCGGCCTCAACCGTGCCTTCCACGTCGCCGACGCAGGTAACGCCTTCAAGCAGCATCCCGGCACCTAATCAGCTTTAAACTGTAAGTCACTTGGGTTTGTGCCACACCACTGCCGGCAAAGAGTGCCCGCAGTGTGATGCGTTACCAGCGCCAGCGGTAACGGTCAAGGTCCACTTTACCCTGGTTGTCCATTTCAATGCCTTCTGCTTCCAGCGCCGTTTTTTGGCGCAGGAAGCCTTCTCCCGGCAGCGAGATGCCGCCATGCCGATTAAGCACCCGGTGCCAGGGCAGCTTTGTGCCCTGAGGCAAGCGGCTAAGGATGCCGCCTACTTGCCTGGCGGCGCGTGGCGAGCCGGCCAGAAGGGCTACGTCGCCATAAGTGGTTATACTGCCGGCCGGAATAGCGGCAATGATCTGGAATACCCGCTGACGAAAGGAATCTGTTGATTCATCCATTATGCTGTAGCCAAAGATAACATTTACCCGTTTATGTTGGCATAAAAGTCATAGGCGGGGAAGATGGACATGGCTGGACCTCGGCTTTAGGATTTCGGCCAAGAAAGCAGCGCTTAAATTCTATCGGCTTGCAATTGGTGGGGGCATCATCGATAATGCCCCGCGCCTTAGAATTTAGGGCCGTCAATGGAGGCTCTGTTGGTGCTCCCGCAACATTAACTTGTGAACTCGGTCAGGTCCGGAAGGAAGCAGCCGTAGCAGGCGTCGTGTGTGCCGGGATGTTGCTGGCGGGGCCTCCACCCATTTCTCTTTGCAATAACTGCTTATATTCGTCTTGAGACACAGTGACGACTCATCCCGTTTTTTCATCGCGAAAGATGAGCATGCTAAACAGGAGTGTGATTTGCATGTTTATCACATCCAAATTTAAATTTCCCGGCTAAGGCAACGATGATTCCCGTCGTCTAAAGATATGCGTAGATTATAGGTGAGTGATTACCGTTTAACGAAGTCATAGCCTGTACATTATAGCTCTATGCCATATTACTCAGGCTTAATAGAATGTTTGGGATATATTGTCTATTAAATTTTTTTCGGTGAATGTGCCTTTCGCAAAACGCTCAATAAAATTAACCACTGGTAAATCCCGTTTGAGCCATGCTTGATGCTGGTTAGGATTTTGGGTGTAATTTTTTTTTGGCGAGCGTCCTTTGCGCGAGGAAAGTGAAACGGGTTTTCATACAAATGAGCGGCGAATCAAATCACAAAAACATCACTTTTTATAAGGTTGATAGTGTAAGTATGACGGATCATTTATATGGATGAGGATATATAATAATGTTAATACTAAGTATCAGATAATGGGCATTTATCGAACATACTTCCATACAGACACCGGGACTTTATCATAGAGCTTGTCCATTGTCAGCTCAGCCAATCGATGATCGGCAGCGGAGTTGAATATCTCAAGCTCATCGTCGGACAGTTCGTATTTGTTCTTTTCAATCACACGCTCCAATGTCTCGAGGGTTCTGCATTTGCGCAGACGCATTAGATAGTCAATTTTTTTCATGATGGCCTTAGATGTTGAGTGGAATGTTAAAATATTATTTACTATTTCAAGAAATACAAAGTTCAGTCTCTGAGAATGTTCCGAATAAACGTGAACGGCTGGTGCGCCATCTCTGAACATCCAGGTTGTTGATACCGCAGCTGCTGAATAGCGTAAACGTATCATCCAAGAAAGATTCTACATGATCGGTAAGATCGCTTTCGTTATGATGTTTAAGCTTAAAACTCACCATATAAGAAGCAATATGATCAATTAATTCATTCATCTGCAAATTTATGGCGGAAGCGGGATCATTAACCCATCCATGGTAACTATCACCAAGGCTGGCAATACCTTCATCATAAAGAGTAGCACAGAGGAATTTTAGTTGCGCAATATCATGTCTTTTGGGTGAATACTCATCCATATCAGCCCTCCTACCTTAGACAAATTACCTTCATCTTTAAAATCGGCCGGGATTGAGCGGCTTGTTATCCGTGTCGATTCTTGCGCCCTATTTAAAGATAGAAGATGCAAGTAGTATAGCACAATCAGCTTACATTAACTTACTGTTCGATGCTCGCGCAATTTTTATATCGTAGCCGATACCGCTGTACGTGTACAGACCGGGCAATGAACAAGATACCATCAGTACAGTTATGAAGGGAGTGGTAATTCAAGTCGAAAACAAATTGCAGGTTACCCTTAAAGTCATTACCCGGCACACCGACAACCAGATAAAAACTCATTTCCACTTCGATATCCTAACAGGTATTTATTATTACCATTTATTGCCTGGTTACACACCCTTTATTGCTAAAAAATTATGACAATACGTTGCAAATCAGTCTTAATCACTTAATTTACATAACACTTTAGCTGGATATGTTTAGTTTGCCTGAACAAAAGCTACAGCCCCCTTCGGGGCCGAAAGCGATTAACACCGAGGCTGTCGGGAAGCCGCTTAAACTATATAAGGATGATATCGGGGTATTTCAACCTTAACCGGTAATAAAAAAGGGCCCCAAACAGAGGGCCCCGATAATGACGGCAAGCTTGCCGCGGGCTATTTTTTTCCGCTGCCTCCCTGGACGGCTTTAAAACGGGGATTGGATTTGCAAATGACATAGATACGTCCGCGACGGCGTACCACTTTACAATCCTTGTGACGGGTTTTGGCCGAACGTAACGAGCTTAATACCTGCATGCCGATGCTTTTCCTTATGACGGATCTTTGCTGAAAAACCGACCGAAACGTTGGTTAAAGCGCGCCGTACTGCCCTCTTTATCCACTATCCTCTGTTTGCCTGTGTAATAGGGATGTGATTCCGACGAGACTTCCACGGTGACATAGGGATAGGTTTTCCCATCTAAATCCAGAGTGCGATCGGTTTTTATGGTGGAGCCTATCTTAAAATAGGTATCGGCGCTGGTGTCATGGAATAGCACGGTGCGATAGTCAGGATGGATACCGGGTTTCATAAATCACCTCATATGTTATGTTATATCATAACTATTATGCACGGATTTATTCCCAAGTCAAATCAGCAAAAAAAAAGGCCGCTTGCGCGGCCTTGGTTAACACTTAGTCATGGTAGGGATTATCTACCGGTCGGCTAGGTTCGTTTTCATTCTCGGACCGGTTGCCGAAGCGGCGGCGGACCACCACAAAGAATACCGGGACAAAGAAGATCGCCAGCAGGGTGGCGGTGACCATCCCGCCCATCACGCCGGTACCCACCGCATTCTGCGCGCCCGAACCGGCACCGGTACTGATGGCCAGCGGCAGCACGCCGAGGATAAAGGCCAGGGAGGTCATCAGAATCGGACGTAGTCGCATACGTACCGCCTCCAATGTCGCTTCCACCAAGCCCTTGCCTTCTTTATCCATCAAATCCTTGGCGAATTCGACGATAAGGATGGCGTTCTTCGCCGACAGGCCGATAGTGGTCAGCAGGCCTACCTGGAAGTAGACGTCGTTGGTCATCCCGCGCAGGGAGGCGGCTATCAGCGCACCCACCACGCCAAGGGGAACCACCAGCATGACCGCGAACGGAATCGACCAGCTTTCATACAACGCCGCCAGGCAGAGGAATACCACAATCAGCGATATGGCGTACAAAGCCGGCGCCTGATTGCCGGACAAGCGTTCCTGGTATGAGGTACCCGTCCAACTGTAACTGATGCCCGCCGGCAGTTTGGCTGCCAACTGTTCCATCAAAATCATAGCCTCGCCGGTACTTCTGCCCGGGGATGCCTCGCCCTGTATTTCCATTGAAGGCAAGCCGTTATAGCGTTCCAGACGAGGCGAACCGAATTGCCAGTGGCTGGAAGTAAAGGCGGATAAAGGCACCATTGAACCGTTAGTCGCGCGGACAAACCAGTTATTGATATCCGTGGGCAACATGCGATACGGCGCGTCACCCTGGACATAAACCTGTTTTACCCGGCCTCGGTCGACGAAGTTATTGACATAGCTACTTCCTAGCGCCGCACCGATGGTGGTGTTGAGATCGGAGAGAGATACCCCAAGCGCCTGCGCCTTTTCCTGATCAACATCGAGTTTGAATTGCGGAGTATCTTCCAGTCCGTTGGGCCGTACTCGCGCTAGAAGTTCAGGATGCTGTGCAGCCATGCCGAGCAATTGATTTCGTGCTTCCGTCAATTTATCGTGGCCTAAGCCATTGTTATCGATCAATTCAAAGTCGAAGCCGGTGGCATTACCCAATTCCGTGATCGGCGGCAGGTTGAACGATAAAACAATGGCGTCCTTGATTTGGGCAAAGGCAACATTGGCGCGTGCGACAATGGCCGGTACCTTGTTCTCACTACCGCTGCGATGGCCCCAATCCTTGAGGCTGACAAACGCCAGACCGTTATTCTGTCCCCGCCCGGAGAAACCAAAGCCATTAACGGTAAACACCGAATTGACATTGTCCTTCTCATCTTTCATGAAATGTTCGCTGACCTGATTCAGCACCTGCTGCGTCCGTTCCTGGGTGGCGCCCACCGGTAACTGGATCATGTTGAGAAATACGCCCTGATCTTCCTCCGGCAGGAATGAAGAGGGCAGTCGAATAAACAGCAGCGCCATACCCACCACAATCAACAGATAGATGATCAGATAACGGCCGGTGCTGTTCAGTATATGGCCGATACTGTCGGTGTAGTGATTGGAGCTTTGTTCGAACTTTTTATTAAACCAGCCGAAGAATCCGGTGGTGGTGCCGTGCTCGCCCTTTTTTATCGGCTTCAGCAGGGTGGAACACAGCGCCGGGGTCAGAATCATCGCCACCAGCACCGACAATACCATGGCGGAGACGATGGTAATGGAGAACTGACGGTAAATGGCACCGGTGGCGCCGCCGAAGAAAGCCATGGGAACGAATACAGCCGACAGCACCAGGGCGATACCTACCAGGGCTCCCTGAATCTGGCTCATGGATTTGCGGGTGGCTTCCTTGGGGCTCAGACCTTCCTCCCCCATCACCCGCTCGACGTTTTCCACCACCACGATGGCATCGTCCACCAATAACCCGATGGCCAGCACCATCGCGAACATGGTCAAGGTGTTAATGGAAAAACCGAAGACGTTCAAGATGGCAAAGGTCCCCAGCAATACCACCGGCACCGCGATGGTGGGAATCAGCGTGGCGCGGAAGTTTTGCAGGAACAGATACATCACCAGGAATACCAGGATGATTGCTTCCACCAGGGTCTTAACCACTTCCTGAATGGAGATTTTCACAAACGGCGTGGTATCGTAGGGATAAACCACCCGTAAACCGGCGGGGAAGTTTTGCGATAAACGACTCAGCTCCGATTTTACCGCCGCGGCGGTATCGAGGGCATTGGCGCCGGTGGCCAGCTTGATGGCCAGGCCGGACGCCGGTTTGCCGTTAAACTGCGCAATGACGTTATAGTTTTGCCCCCCCAGTTCTATTCTCGCCACATCCCTGAGGCGCACCTGCGATCCGTCCGGATTGACTTTCAGCAGGATGTTGCCGAATTCCTGCACGCTGGTGAGCTGGGTTTGTACGATGATCGAGGCGTTTAACTGCTGGCCTTTGATGGCGGGAGAACCGCCCAACTGCCCGGCGGCAATCTGGCTGTTTTGCACCGTCAGCGCATTGATAACATCCACCGGCGTCAGCGCGAAGTTATTCAATTTGCTCGGATCCAGCCAGACACGCATGGCATACAGCGAGCCGAACAAGGTGAAATCCCCCACGCCCTCGGTCCGGCTGATGGGATCCTGTATATGGGATCCCACGTAGTCGGATATATCCTGCTGGGTCATGTTGGGGTCGTCGCTGATGAATCCGGCCACCATCAAAAAGCTGGAGCTGGCTTTCTGGATTCTTACCCCTTGATCCTGCACTTCCTGCGGCAATAACGGCATCGCCAGCTGCAGTTTGTTCTGCGTCTGCACCTGGGCGATATCCGGATTGACGCCGGAGTCGAACGTGAGGGTAATCTGCACCGTACCGGATGAGTCGCTGTTGGACGACATATACAGCAGGTGATCGATACCGCTCATATTCTGTTCGATAACCTGGGTAACAGTATTTTGCGCCGTGGTCGCATCGGCGCCCGGATAGGTCGCCGTGATTTGTATGGATGGCGGCGCAATTGCCGGATATTGCTCGATGGGCAGCTTCAAGATGGAAAGCGCGCCCGCGAGCATAAGAATAATGGCAATCACCCATGCAAAGATGGGTCGATCTATGAAGAACTTAGCCATGTGGTTTATCCGTTCCTATTAAGACTTGCTGGCATTTTCAGGCTGTGGTTGTGCCGGTTTTTGTTCGTCTGCGGTTGCCTCTTTTGCCGTAACCTGCGCTCCCGGTCTTACCTTTTGCAGGCCGGTGACGATGACGCGATCCCCTTCCTGTAAACCGGCGGTCACCAGCCATTGATCGCCAATGGCCTGCGGCGCGGTGATCTGACGTACGGCAACCTTATTGTCCGGGCCAACTACCATGGCGGTGGCATTGCCGCGCGGGTCATGGGTTATGCCTTGTTGCGGAACCAGCAGCGCGCCGTCGTTTACCCCTTCGTCAAGACGGGCGCGGACAAACATGCCGGGCAGCAGGGAGAGCTGCGGGTTGGGGAATATGGCGCGCAGGGTAATGGACCCGGTGGTTTCATCCACGGTGACGTCTGAGAATTCCAACGTACCGCTTTGTGCATAAACGCTGCCATCTTCCATCAGGAGGCGCACGGTGGCCTTACCGTTTTGCTGCTTCAGCGTGCCGTTCGCCAGTTCCTGTTTTAACCGCGTATAGTCATTGCTCGATTGAGTCACATCCACATACATGGGATTCAATTGCTGCACGGTAGCCATGGCGGTGGTTTGAGCATTGGTGACCAACGCGCCTTCGGTATAGGCGGATTTGCCGATACGGCCGCTGATGGGGGAGGTGACGCGGGTATAGGCCAGGTTGATGCGAGCGGACTCCAGTGAGGCCTTGGCCGCTACCACCGCGGCATTGTCCTGACGCATGGTGGCCACTGCCGTATCGTAATCCTGTTTGCTGACAAAATTGGTCGGTAGCAGTTTTTGATACCGGTCGACGGTGACCTTGGCGATAGCCGCGTTTGCCTGCGCTTGAGCCAGGGTCCCGTTGGCGTTGTCATAGGCGGCCTGGTAAGTCGCCGGGTCGATTTGATAGAGCGATACTCCGGCCTGCACGTCGCTGCCTTCGACAAAATTCCGCTTCAATATAATGCCGTTGACCTGAGGGCGGACTTCGGCAACACGGAACGCGGTGGTACGGCCGGGTAGATCTGTTGTGACATTCAATGATTGTTTTTTTACCGTCACCACATTCACTTCCGGGGCCTGTTGCTGATTACCTGCCTGTTTAGCATCCTTATTGTCACATCCAACAAGAATAAAGCTGCCTGAGAGCATCAGAACGGCTGCCAGAGGCAAAATCCCTCTGTTTTTGATCATAGTAAACCTCAAGAGTCCGATTTTAAAAAATTAAAGTTGATCAACTGATCACAAGCCTGCAAACCTATTGCTGCGTAACAATTAGCCTTATGCTATGTTACATACATTCGTGAATGTATGTAAATCTAAAGACCTCTAAAAAAAGCGCCATGGCACGAAAAACCAAACTACAGGCTCTGGAAACCCGGCAACACATTTTAGACGCCGCTGTCCATGAATTCTCCCGGCGTGGCGTCTCCGTCACGTCGTTAACCGATATCGCGACGGTGGCGGGGGTGACCCGTGGTGCTATTTATTGGCATTTCAAGAATAAAGTCGAGTTATTTAATGAGATTTGGCATAACGCCGAATCAAAGATTCATGCGTTGGAGCTTGAGTATCAGGCAAAATTTCCCGATGATCCACTCCATGTGTTAACTGAGACATTGATTTACATTCTGGAGTCCACCGTTTCCAATACAGAATGGCGCGCCCTGATGGAAATTGTATTTCATAAATGTGAATTTGTCGGAGAAATGGCCATGTTCCAGGACGTACGTAAAGGATTGTATGCCGAATGCTACGAACGGATCGAGGACGTTCTCAAGCGGTGTATTGCCTGCGGACAATTGCCGGAGGATTTACACTGCCGCCGCGCCGCGATTATGCTGCGGGCCTATATGACCGGGCTGATGGAGAACTGGCTGTTCGTGCCGGGGACTTTCGACCTGCAGGGCGGCTCCCGCGTCCTGGTGGCGGTGCTCATCGATATGCTACGGCTCAGCCCCAGCTTGCGCCACGCGCCGGCATTAGCATGAGGGTTTATCTTCGTCCCGGCGGTGCTTTCGCTGGTAATCTTTTTTAACAATTTCCAGCGCCGCCAGAACCAGCTCCGGTTCCACGTCATTGCTTTCCAGCAGCATAATCAAATCAACCGCTAATTTAACCTCTGGGGACTCATCTTCAAGTGCCACTGTCCTCTCCCGCAAACTTAGCCACGCCGGATAAAATAGAGAGTATAGATGAGATTGATAACATGCTAAATAGTAAGCATATCATTAATGACGGCCACCCATTCCTGGGCTCAACCCGAGGCTCAACCGGTAGTCCCCCCGTTTTCACGGCGCTCAATCAGTTTCTCAATGCGCGTCAGCGCTTGTCGACAACGGGTAAGGCGGCCTTCCAGAGCGGCGATTTCCTGTTGCAACTGATGCTGACGCACCCTGTCGTCGCTATTTTGCCGCAGACTTTCCCGATCGCGGATAAGCGTCATTAACCGGCGTTCATAATCCTGATGTTCCGCCAGCTTGATATACTCATCCACCGGCCCGGCAACCTGAGGCTGCCGGCGGCGTAAATCCAGAGTGGCCAGTTCGCGCGCCAGCGCGGTCATTTGATCCACCAACCGTTGCGCCAACCAGGCAACCTGTTCGGTTCGTCCCTGTTCCGCCGTTTGCGTCAGGCGCTGCAGCGTCAGCCTGCTCTCGGCCAGGTAATCCGCCAACCCTGTGCCACGGCTTTGAAAAAGCTTATGATCAAAGCGGGACTGGGTTGCGTCGTTGTGGCCGCTGTCATCGATGCGGGTGGCCAGCGCATCCAGCTGCAAGCTTAATGCATTGATAAACTTAGGTGATTGCACGCCGATTACCTGTTGATGATTAACTATTTACCGTAAGACGCAATATTAACGCGCCCGCTTCGGTCATGCACGGTGTTAACCGCCTGTGGTAAAAAAACTGTTTTCTCTGTAAGGTAATTAAATGCCAATGGTGGCAAAATTACTGTGACCATCATGTTCCGTCCAGGTTGATGTGAAACAATAAAAGACCAAATGACGGTGCGTCGATGTTGCATATTTTTGCCGGTTTGCATAAATTTTAGCGCTTTCGTGCGCGGTATTTCCTGCCAGTCCATGATAGCCGGAGCGTTACTGTCGGCGGGCTGGTTTTGTATGTCCGCGCGGAATGTGATTTCAAAAGTTTCAGGCGCATATATTATGACCGCGATGGACCTACAGCTCGAACTTATTAAAAATAGTATCAAAACAATCCCCGATTACCCTAAACCAGGCATTTTTTTTCGGGATATTACCAGCCTGCTGGAACATCCCGAGGCGTATGCCGACAGTATTCAACTGATGGCTGATCATTATCGGGACAAAGGGCTGACCAAAGTGGTCGGTACGGAAGCCCGCGGATTTTTGTTCGGCGCTCCGGTGGCGCTGGCGCTTGGGTTGGGATTTGTGCCGGTGCGCAAGCCCGGCAAGCTTCCCCGCGCGACGCTGAGCGAAAGTTATGAACTGGAATACGGCGTGGATACGCTGGAAATCCATCAGGACGCCATCACGCCGCGAGACAAGGTGCTGGTGGTGGATGATTTGCTGGCCACCGGCGGCACCATCGAAGCGACGGTTAAACTCATCCGCCGGCTGGGCGGCGAGGTCCATGACGCGGCGTTTGTGATTAATCTGGCGGATCTCGGCGGCGAGGCGCGTCTCAAGCGCATGGCGGTAGAGAGTTTCAGTCTGGTGGTCTTCCCCGGCCACTGATTCATATACCCGATGACTTTCACGTTGCAGCCAACACAGCCGCGACGTTAAAATGATGGGTATATCAGTCTCGCGCTACGGTGCGGGGCTGTGTTAGCATGATCTCCTGTTCACCGACTTTTTCGCGACCCATGAGCTATCAGGTTCTTGCCCGTAAATGGCGTCCGCAGACGTTTTCAGATGTTGTAGGTCAGGAACATGTTCTGACGGCGTTGACCAACGGCCTTTCACTGGGCAGAATTCACCACGCCTATTTATTGTCCGGCACCCGGGGCGTCGGTAAGACCACTATTGCCCGTTTGCTGGCGAAGGGACTG
Source organism: Sodalis sp. dw_96 (assembly GCF_018449575.1). Taxonomy (GTDB): domain Bacteria; phylum Pseudomonadota; class Gammaproteobacteria; order Enterobacterales; family Enterobacteriaceae; genus Acerihabitans. The sequence continues at coordinate 67,369 of NZ_JAAVUT010000021.1, forward strand.
AACTGCGAAACCGGTATCACCGCCACGCCGTGCGGTGTATGCGATAACTGCCGTGAGATCGAACAGGGGCGATTCGTCGATCTTATCGAGATTGACGCGGCCTCCCGCACCAAGGTGGAAGATACCCGCGACCTGCTGGATAACGTGCAATACGCACCTGCCCGGGGCCGCTTCAAAGTCTATCTCATCGATGAAGTGCATATGCTGTCGCGTCACAGCTTTAACGCGCTGCTGAAAACGCTGGAAGAACCGCCGTCCCACGTTAAGTTTCTTTTGGCCACCACCGATCCGCAAAAATTGCCGGTGACCATATTATCCCGTTGCCTGCAGTTTCATCTCAAGGCGCTGGATATCGTACAAATTCGCGATCAGCTCGATCGCATTTTGCAATGGGAGAATATAGGCAGCGAGCCGCGGGCGCTTCAGCTGTTGGCCCGGGCCGCCGACGGCAGCATGCGCGATGCGCTGAGTCTGACCGATCAGGCCATCGCCATGGGGCTGGGGCAGGTGACCACCCGAACGGTCAGCGAAATGCTGGGCACCTTGAACACCGAGCAGCCCCTGGCGCTGATAGAGGCGCTGGTGAAGGCGGACGGCGGCGCTATGATGGCGCAGTTGGCCCAGTGCGCCTCCCGCGGCGTGGACTGGGAAACGCTGCTGGTGGAAATGCTGACGCTGCTGCACCGCATCGCCATGGGGCAGCTTTTGCCGGATGCCTTGTCGGAAGACGATGATGCCGTTATCGCGTCGCGATTGCGCGGGTTGGCGCGGCAGATCCCCCCCGCCGATTTGCAGCTCTATTACCAAACGCTGCTGGTGGGGCGTAAAGAGTTGCCGTTCGCCCCCGATAGGCGGATGGGGGTTGAGATGACCCTGCTGCGCGCACTGGCGTTTCACCCCCGTAATCCGGCGTTTTCGTCACAACCGGAACAGTTTTCCGCTGAAGACGGCGACTCATCGGCGAAGGCGCCGGCGTTCAAGGCCAATGGCACAGAGCAGGCGGCGCCGGCAAACCCCGGACCGGAAGTGCTCGCCGTCACGGACCCTGTCCATCCCCGCACGGCGGAACAGCAGGGTACGGCTCTCCCGCCCCGTTCCGGGGTGAACGAAACCACCGCGCAAGAGACCCATCATGCCGCTGTGCCGCAGCGAAACGGGGGCGGCGATTCCCCGGCCGATCCGTCGCGGCCGTCGAACGCGCACGATGATGCCTTGCCGCCCGCCTCCGATGACGCGCCCCCCACGGCGGCAAATTTGCCGGAGAATACCGCCCAATTATTGCAGGCGCGCACCGCGTTGTTGCAACGCAGCGAGAGCCACAAACCAAAAAAAACTGAACCGGCATTGACGCCGGAGCGCCGAAAACCGGCCAATAGCGCATTGGAGCGTTTGGCTTCAGTGAGTGAACAGGCCCAGCAGCGTCAGCTTGCCGGACAAAAGGAACCCAAGGCGGACATAGGGGCCAAGCCGGAGGCCTACCGCTGGCGGGCCAGCGTGCAATCCGGGCCGGACGAGCCGGCCACCACGCCTAAATCCCTGCGCAACGCCCTAGAACATGAAAAGACCCCGGAGCTGGCCGCCCGGCTGGCGGTGGAATCGATGGAGCGCGATCCCTGGGCGGCGTTGGTGGATCGGCTGGCCCTGCCAAAGCTGGTGCAGCAATTGGCGTTAAATGCCTTCCGGGAAGATTTGGCCCCGGGGAAAGTCTGTTTGCATCTGCGGTCCGGCCAGCAGCATTTGAATTCCGCCGTGGCGCAGGGCACCTTGAGCGAGGCATTGAGCACAGAACTCGGCGCGCCGGTTGAATTAAGCGTGGTGACGGATGATAATCCGGCGGTGCGTACGCCTCTGGAATGGCGGCAAGCCATCTATGAAGAAAAATTGATGCAGGCGCGTCAGGCGATTATCGAAGATAATAACATCCAGACGCTCCGGCGTTTTTTTGACGCCGAATTGGATGAAGACAGCATCCGTCCTGTTTAACCGCCGCACCGTCGGCATATCTACCGCGCTGCGGTTAGCTACGAGAGAGAGAATATTATGTTTGGTAAAGGCGGCATGGGCAACCTGATGAAGCAGGCCCAGCAAATGCAGGAAAGAATGCAGAAAATGCAGGAAGAGATTGCCCAGCTGGAAGTGACCGGTGAATCCGGCGCCGGTCTGGTGAAGGTTACGATCAACGGCGCCCATAACTGTCGCCGGGTGGAAGTGGATCCCAGCCTGCTGGAGGACGACAAGGACATGCTGGAAGACCTGATTGCCGCGGCGTTTAACGATGCGGCCCGGCGTATCGCCGAGACGCAGAAGGAAAAAATGGCCTCCGTCTCCAGCGGCATGCAGCTTCCTCCCGGTTTTAAAATGCCGTTCTGATGCAAACCAGCCCATTGCTTGAAGCGTTAATGGAAGCGTTGCGTTGCCTGCCGGGGGTGGGACCGAAATCGGCGCAGCGTATGGTTTTTCATTTGCTGCAGCGGGATCGCAGCGGCGGCATGCGGCTGGCGCAGGCATTGACCCGCGCGATGTCGGAAATAGGCCAGTGCGCCGACTGCCGGACATTTACCGAACAGGACATTTGCACCATCTGCGCCAATCCGCGCCGCGCGCAGAGCCGGCAAATTTGCGTGGTGGAAAGTCCCGCCGATATTCATGCCATTGAACAGACCGGACAATTTGCCGGCCGTTATTTTGTCCTGATGGGGCATTTGTCCCCCCTGGACGGTATCGGCCCGGAGGATATCGGCCTCGGCCGGTTGCAGGAGCGGCTGGCCGATGAAGATATCGCTGAAGTGATATTGGCCACCAACCCCACGGTGGAAGGGGAAGCAACCGCCAACTATATCGCCGAGATGTGCGCCCATCACAACGTGATGGCCAGTCGTATCGCCCACGGTGTGCCCATGGGCGGCGAACTGGAAATGGTGGACGGCACAACCCTGTCGCACTCCCTGGCCGGTCGCCAACCCATCAAGCTGTAAGGCCGCGACGGGGGGATTCCCCGTCCGCGCCGCCCCCTTCCGCATTGAATCCGCCAACAATTTTTAACTTTTTTGCCTTGAAATTCTTCGGGGCCACCCCCATTTGTTCTTCATCGTTGTATGCAAACCCGCCTGACTGACAGCTATTTGGATTGAGGTAAGTATAAGTATGAAAGGACAAGAAACTCGCGGATTCCAATCTGAAGTAAAACAACTACTCCAGTTAATGATCCACTCACTTTATTCCAATAAAGAAATCTTTATACGCGAACTGATCTCTAACGCCTCGGATGCGGCGGATAAGCTGCGTTTTCGCGCATTGTCCCAGCCTGAGCTCTATGAGGGCGACGGCGAGCTGCGTGTTCGTCTGTCGTGCGATAAAGAGAAACGTACGCTGACCCTGAGCGATAACGGCATCGGCATGCGCCGGGACGAGGTTATCGACAACCTGGGTACCATCGCGAAGTCCGGCACCAAGGCCTTCCTTGAGTCCATGGGCTCGGATCAGGTGAAAGACAGCCAGTTGATCGGCCAGTTCGGCGTCGGTTTCTATTCCGCCTTTATCGTGGCGGATAAAGTCACCGTTCGCACCCGCGCCGCCGGTGCTTCCGCCGAGGAAGGGGTTTTCTGGGAATCCGCCGGTGAAGGCGATTACACCATAGCCGATATCACCAAACCGGAACGCGGCACCGAAATCACCCTGCATATGCGCGAGGGCGAGGATGAATTCCTGGATGACTGGCGTTTACGCAGCATCATCAGCAAATATTCCGACCATATCGCCCTGCCGGTGGAAATAGAAACCCGCAGCAAGCCGGAGAAGGAAGACGACGCTGAAGACAAAGACATCAACGCCGCCGATGACGCCGCCGAGACCGTCACCTGGGAAAAAATCAATAAAGCCCAGGCGCTGTGGACCCGCAGCAAGGGTGAGATAAGCGACGAAGAATATAAGGAGTTTTACAAACACCTTTCCCATGATTTCAGCGATCCGCTGATTTGGAGCCATAACCGGGTGGAAGGGAAGCAGGAATATACCAGCCTGCTGTATATCCCCGCCCAGGCCCCCTGGGATATGTGGAATCGCGATCACAAGCATGGCTTGAAGCTCTATGTGCAACGGGTCTTTATCATGGACGATGCCGAGCAGTTCATGCCGAACTATCTGCGGTTCGTCAAGGGGCTGATTGATTCCAACGATTTGCCGCTGAACATCTCCCGCGAAATCCTGCAAGATAACCGCGTGACGCAAAATCTGAAAAACGCCCTCACCAAACGCGCGCTGCAAATGCTGGAAAAACTGGCCAAGGATGATGCGGAAAACTACCAGAAATTCTGGGAACAGTTCGGCCTGGTGCTGAAAGAAGGCCCGGGTGAAGATACCGCCAATGGGGAAAGCATCGCCAAGCTGCTGCGTTTTGCCTCAACCCATACCGACAGCTCGGCGCAAACCGTCTCGCTGCAGGAATACCTGGGACGGATGGTGGAAGGGCAGGAAAAAATCTATTACCTCACCGCCGACAGCTACGCCGCCGCCAAGAGCAGCCCGCACCTTGAACTGCTGCGCAAAAAAGGCATCGAAGTGCTGTTGCTTTCCGATCGTATCGATGAATGGATGATGAGCTACCTGACCGAGTTCGAAGGCAAGCCCTTCCAATCCATCAGCAAAACCGATGCAACGCTGGATAAGCTGGCGGATGAAGAAACGCCGGAAGAGCGGAAAGACGCCGATAAAGCGCTGGAACCCTTTGTTAGCCGGGTGAAGACCCTGCTGGGGGATCGGGTTAAGGATGTACGCCTGACCCACCGGCTCACCGATACTCCGGCCATCGTGACCACCGACGCCAATGACATGACCACCCAGATGGCGAAGCTGTTCGCCTCCGCCGGTCAGAAAGCCCCTGAAATCAAATATATATTTGAACTCAATCCGGATCATGCGCTGGTCAAGCGTGCCGCCGATATCAATGATGAAAGCCATTTCGGCGAATGGATCGATCTGCTGCTGGATCAGGCGCTGCTGGCGGAACGCGGTACCCTGGACGACCCGAACCAGTTTATTCGCCGTATGAATCAGTTGCTAGCGAAATAAGCTGTAGAGGTTTGGGTAAAAACATTGAGGCCGGGCTTGCCTGGCCTCAGGCTGCTGACAAACGTACTCGGAGTCTATGAGGCGGGGCAGGATGCTAGAAGAGTAAACCGTCCGCGCCATGGATGGCGCGGATCGAGCCTCCAGGGATGGATTCACGGCGTGTTTACGATCTAGCATTCTGTTCCGACTAGGCACTTTGTCATCAAGTTCAGGCCGGGCTTGCCCGGCCTTTCTTATGGACAATCACGTCGGTTTTCACCCCTCCCGGTAGCGGGCAAGATTCCGAAAGCGCCATAAAACCGCCTCTACCCGCCGCCATGCCTTGAGGAACGCTATACACTAGTGGTAAGGTTTAGCGTTTTCTCACTTTATTACATTTAAGATTAGCAAGGGGATTTACGCAATGCGTATCATTCTGCTGGGCGCTCCGGGCGCTGGTAAGGGCACTCAGGCACAATTTATTATGGAGAAGTACGGTATTCCGCAAATTTCAACCGGCGATATGCTGCGCGCCGCGGTGAAAGCGCAATCCGAACTGGGAAAAAAAGCCAAGGAAATCATGGATGCCGGTAAGCTGGTGACCGATGAATTAGTCATTGCGTTAGTGAAAGAGCGAATCAAACAGGACGATTGCCGTAACGGATTTCTGCTGGACGGTTTCCCCCGCACCATTCCTCAGGCGGATGCAATGAAAGACGCCGGCATCAGCGTGGACTATGTGCTTGAATTTGCCGTACCGGACAGCCTGATTATTGAACGCATCGCCGGCCGCCGCGTGCATGCCCCTTCCGGCCGCGTTTACCACGCCAAGTTCAATCCGCCGAAGGAAGACGGCAAGGATGACGTGACAGGCGAGCCGTTAACCAGCCGAAAAGACGATCAGGAAGAAACCGTGCGCAAGCGTCTGGTGGAATACCATCAGCAAACCGCGCCGCTGATTGATTATTACCGTAAAGAAGCCGATAGCGGCAATACCCGCTATTTCAAAATCGACGGTACGCGCAAAGTCGCTGAAGTCAGCGGCGAACTGGCAAAGATCCTCGGTTAAATCCACGCCTGGCGGGTCGGGTAATGCGCCGGCCCGCCACCTATCACAGCGATTTATATTCCTACCCGGGATCATAAACATCTAAGCCGATTTTTCGGCTACACTGTCTTATCGAAACCGCCAGGCTATTCCCATGGATTTACAGGATGTTGGCGGATAAACCTTAACAGGAGATAAGGTCATGGGGCAGGAAAAATACGCGGTCCTGATGGTTAACCTTGGCACCCCCGAGACACCCACGCCCCGGGCGGTAAAACGCTATCTGGCGGAGTTCCTCAGCGACCGGCGGGTAGTGGATACCCCGCGTCTTCTCTGGTGGCCGTTGCTGCGCGGGGTGATACTGCCCCTGCGTTCACCTCGGGTGGCGAAGCTTTATAAAAGCATCTGGATGGAAGAAGGTTCACCGCTTATGGTATTTTGCAAGCGCCAGCAAGCGGCGTTGGCGGCCGCCTTACCCGATATCCAGGTGGAGCTGGCCATGAGCTATGGCCGTCCCGACCTGCCGTCCGCCATCGAACGCTTGATAAGCGCAGGGGTAACGAAACTGACGGTTTTGCCGCTCTATCCGCAATACTCCAGTTCCACCAGCGCCGCCATTTGGGATGCCATCGCCCGCATTTTAACCGATTACCGCCGTTTGCCCGCTATCCGCTTTATTCGAGATTATGCCGAACATCCCGCTTATATCGCGGCGTTGAAACAGAGTATCGAAGCCTCTTTCGCCCGGCACGGGCGCCCGGATCGACTGGTTATTTCCTTTCACGGCATCCCGCAGCGTTATGCAAGGGAAGGGGATGATTACCCGCAGCGCTGCGAGGATACCCGCCAGGCCCTGGTGGCCGCGCTGGATTTCCCGCCGGAACGGATCATGATGACATTCCAGTCCCGTTTCGGCCGCGATCCCTGGCTGGTGCCTTTTACCGATCACAGTCTGCGAGACTTACCGGCCCAGGGCGTTAAGCATGTGCAGGTGGTCTGTCCGGGTTTCTCGTCGGACTGTTTGGAAACCCTGGAGGAAATCAATGTACAGAATCGGGAAATATTCACCCATGCCGGCGGTGAAACCTTCCATTATATCCCGGCATTAAATGCCGAACCCTCCCAGATAGAACTGTTTTGTCAATTGGTAAGGGAACCTTCAAAAGGGTAATGACCGCTGCCCCGGTACGCTGTCATCCGCCTGCGGAACCAGGGAGGTTTCAAGCTGTAGCAGGGAGATCATGCTATTGGCAATCTCCCGCTCTCCCATGACCACAAGCGTAGCGCCACGTTCGCTGATATAGGTCACTTCGTCATCGTAATGGGCGCGGGCGACAATGTGCAGATCCGGCCGTTTGGCTCTGGCCATGGCGACAATTTCCCCGGCTTCGAAGCCATTGGGAATGGTCAATAATAGCCAATGGGCGCAATCCAGGCGCGCCAGGGAAAGAATTTCCGCTTTGGCGGCATTGCCCATCACCACATTGATCCCTTGTTCGCGCAAGGCGTCCACCCGAGGGCGAGCGTTTTCAATCACCACCATCGGCATGCCCGCCTGAGCCAGCTTGGCGCCGATGAGACTACCCACCCGACCATATCCCACCAGCAGCACGTGATGGCAGATTTCCATGGGGGTCTGGGGTTCTTCACCCGGTTTTTGTTCCGCATATTTTTCTTCATCGGCTTCACCACGAGCCAGATAGCGCTCCAGCACGGCAAACATCAGCGGATTGATCATGATGGATAATATCGCCCCGGCCAGTACCAGATTTTGTCCTTCCTGAGTCAGCATACCGAGGGCTATACCCAGCCCGGCGAGAATAAAGGCAAATTCGCCGATTTGCGCCAGGCTTACGGAAATCGTCAGCGCGGTGCGGGTGGAGAGACCGAATAAATTCACCAGGGCAAAAGCCGCCGCCGATTTGCCCAGCAGGATAATGGCCAGCGTCGCGAGCACCGCGCCCGGTTCGTTGAAAACGATACGCGGGTCGAACAGCATGCCCACCGACACGAAAAACAGCACCGCGAAGGCATCCCGTAACGGCAGGGTATCCTGGGCTGCGCGGTGGCTCAGTTCGGATTCGCTCAGCACCACCCCGGCAAAAAAGGCCCCCAGGGCAAAAGAAACGTCAAACAGCTTTACCGCCCCGAAAGCGATACCCAGGGCCATTGCCAGCACCGACAGAGTGAACAGCTCCCGCGAGCCGGTGCTGGCGCTTTTGGCCAAGACCCAGGGCACCACGCGACGGCCCACCACAATCATAAGGGTAATAAACGCCACCACCTTGCCGATGGTAATGGACAGATCCTGCCACAATTGCGCCTCGCTGCCGGCGTCGCTGCTCAGCATATTGCCGTAGGCCGGCAATAATACCAGCGTAAGCACCATCACCAGATCTTCCACAATCAGCCAGCCGATGGCGATTTGCCCGCGCCGGCTGTCGATTAACTGACGCTCCTCAAGCGCCCGCAGCAATACCACGGTGCTGGCGGTGGACAGGCAAAGACCGAATACCAGTCCGTTGACCGGCGTCCAGTCCATCAAGGTGGAAAAAAGAATCCCCAGCAGGGTGGCAACGCCGATTTGGGCGATGGCGCCGGGGATGGCGATGGATTTTACCGCCATCAGATCCTTTAAGGAAAAATGCAGTCCCACCCCGAACATCAGCAATATTACCCCCAGTTCGGCCAGTTCCGGCGCCAGGGAGGTGTCGGCGACGAATCCCGGCGTATGGGGTCCCACCAGCACACCGGCGGCAAGATAGCCCACCAGGGGTGAGATGCGGAAACGATTGGCAAGAATGCCTAGCAGAAATGCCAGGACCAGGCCTCCGACAATGGTATTGATGAGTGGTGTGGCATGATCCATCCAGACCCCTTGGTAAGAGACGTTAGAAACAAAAAGTTACATATTGAGTTTATGGCAAAGCCGGTCAATTTGGGTAGGAATTTATCGCCAGATTGCAAAAAACCTTGGCTGGAAAAGGCTCAACCGCGGTATTACAGCCGGATTTAGGGGTGACGGCATGAGTCTCAGGGGGAAAATTCTCCCCGCGAAAAACGATTCAGCAGGGATTATTTAGCCAGGATAGCGGTAAATGTCAGCGCGGATTAGGGAGAAATGCGGTGAGAATGCCTAACAAAGGCAAAAAAGCACAGATTTGGTAAACATATTCGATGCTGGTCAAATCGGCGATATAACCCAGCACCGCCGCCCCAAGTCCGCCCATGCCGAAAGCGAAGCCGAAAAACAGCCCGGAGACCATGCCGATTCGGCCGGGCAGCAGCTCCTGGGCGAAGACCAGGATGGCGGAAAAAGCCGATGCGATAATCACGCCGATAAACAGGGTCAGCACGCTGGTGACCGCCAACGACGCATGGGGCAGCCACAGGGTAAACGGGGCGACGCCGAGTATGGAACCCCAGATGACATATTTGCGGCCGATGCGATCCCCCAGCGGACCGCCGACGACGGTGCCTACCGCCACGGCGAACAAAAAGGCGAACAGGTGGATTTGCGCCGCCTGCACCGACAGGCCGAATCTATGCATCAGATAAAAAGTGTAATAACTGCTGATGCTGGTTAAATAAAAATATTTGGAGAAAATCAGCACCAGCAAAATAGAGATGGCCCCAGCCACCTGGCGGGCGGGCAAAAGCGGCGCGGTGGAGGGCTGGCCGTGGCGTGCCGCGGGCGCCGTTACCGCCCCGCGATACCACTTACCCACCTGCAGCAGGATAACCGTTGCCAGCAGCGCCGCCAGCGAGAACCAGGCAATATGCCCCCTGCCGTAGGGCGCGATCACCAGCGCCGCCAATAGCGGCCCCAGGGAGGCGCCGAAATTACCGCCCACTTGAAACAGCGACTGCGCAAGTCCATGGCGTCCGCCGGAGGCCATGCGCGCCACCCGCGAGGATTCCGGATGGAATACCGAGGAACCGGTGCCCACCAGCGCCGCCGCCGCCAGGACCCAGGGAAAACTGTCGGCGGTGGCCATCAGCAGCAGGCCGCACAGGGTAAATCCCATGCCGATGGGCAGCGAGTAAGGCTGAGGATGCTTATCGGTATAACTGCCGATCAGCGGCTGCAATAACGAGGCGGTGATCTGGTAGGTCAGGGTAATCATGCCCACCTGGGTAAAACTCAGGGAAAAAGAAGCCTGCAGCAGCGGATAAATCGCCAGGATCAGCGATTGAATCATATCATTGAGCAAATGTGCGACGCTGATGGCGGCCAGCACCGGAAAAACCGTGCGCCGGGCCAGGCTCGCGACGGGTTTTGACCCGGAGAGGATACGTTCAGTCATGCTTGCTCCGCCGTCTGGTCCTGGCCGTCCCTTTTGGCGATATCGGCAAAGACGGCCGATAACAATTGACCTAAGTCAGCGGGTTTTAATTCAATATCCAGTCCCCGCTTGCCGCCGGAAACGAAAATAGTGGCGAATTGCCGCGCCGGTCTGTCGATGACGGTGGGCAGGCGTTTTTTTTGTCCTAACGGACTGATGCCGCCTACCAGGTAGCCGGTGGTTTTTTGCGCCAGCAACGGATCGGCCATTTCGGCTTTTTTGGCCCCCAGGGCTTTGGCGACTTTTTTCAAATCCAACTGCAGCGCCACCGGCGTGACCGCCACCGCCAACTGTTTAGGCTCGCCATTCAATGCCACCAGCAAGGTTTTATACACCTGAGCCGCGTCCAGCCCCAGTTTCTCAACGGCTTCTTCACCGAAGTGGGTCTCATCGCTGTCATGCTCATAGGGATGGAGGGTAAAATCGATATGGTTTTTTTCCAATAACTTAACCGCAGGGGTCATGGTGTCAACCTGAGCGCAAATCGCATTAGGGATAAAATAGGGTAACGTACAGACGCCGGAGGGTAAATGCCCGTCGTTTAAAAAATATTTACTGTTGTAACAGCGAGGGCAGGTTTTGCTCGCCATAGAGATGCAGCGCGCCTACCGCCACCACGTACGCGCCGGCGGGCAGATCCTCCAATGCCGATTTCCAGCGCCGGTTTCGTTCGGTCATCAGGTATTGGTAAAGCTCGCTGCTGAAGGTGGCGGGAAAGGCATTGGCCACATCCGCCGGCCCGCGGTTCAGCCACCAGCCGATCATGGTTTGCAGCAGGCGCGCATTGGTATGCCAATGGCTCAGCGTGTCCTCCAGCAAGGCATTGCCCTGATCCGGCAACTGTTGCAGCAGACCCAGCTGTTCATCCGGCCCTTCCAGTTCAATCACCGGTTTATCCATGGCTTTCGCCGCCTGGATCAACTGGTAATCAATACCGTAGGCCGCGCGCAACCCCAGCCCCTCGGCCTGGCGCGCCTGCAGCGTCAATGCGATATGCCAGGCGGGAAGCTCGGCGAGCGCGGTCTCGTCCAGACGGTATTCTTCACACAGGCGCCGGAAGATGCCGAGGTGTTCGGGGGAAAGCCGTTCGGCCAGAGGCACCGTCAAAGGCGTAGCGTTGGACAGCGGCGGGCTGACGGTAATATCCGCTTCCACTATCAACGCGCTGGCTTTGCGCAGCATCAGCAGCAGGCTGGCAGGCAGCGGCGCCATGTCCCGGGTGCCCATATGAATGCTGCCCACCAGATGCAAGCGCCGATCTTCGGGCAGGTTGATATCCATTCCCGGCCACGCATAAACCGGCCGGGATATCAATCCCAGCACGGTCGTCATGCGCCGCCACCATTTTCTCATTACCCGCCGTCCCCGTTGTCTTATAGCATCCTAGGTTAACATGAAGCCGCCGGGAGATTATACCCGTCATACTTCAAGTCGCAGCCGTGTTGGCTTCACCCCTCACCCCAGTCACTTAGTTATCTAAGCTCCCGGGGTTCGCGGGCTTGCCGCCTTGCTGCGACTCGAAGTATTTAGGGTATATGCTTTTGGTTTGAAACCTATCAAGCGGTTGGCGTTACTCACCACGGTAATCGAGGATAACGCCATCGCCGCGCCGGCCACCACCGGGCTGAGCAGCGTGCCGGTAAAGGGATATAAAATACCGGCGGCGATAGGGATACCCAGGACATTATAAACAAAGGCTCCCAGCAGGTTTTGCTTCATGTTGCGCAAAGTGGCCTTGGATACCGCCAGCGCGTCGGCGACCCCGTGCAGGCTATGGCGCATCAGGGTAATGGCGGCGGTTTCAATCGCCACGTCGCTGCCGCCCCCCATGGCGATGCCCACTTCCGCCTGGGCCAGGGCCGGCGCGTCATTGATGCCGTCGCCAATCATGGCTACCCGGTGCCCCTGCCGCTGCAACTCCCTGATGGCCTCCGCCTTGCCGTCCGGCAATACGCCGGCAATCACCCGATCGATACCCGCCTCTTTCGCCACGCTCCGGGCGGTGGCGGGATTGTCCCCGGTGAGCATAACCAGGGTATAACCCTGGACGTGAAGCCGGTTCAGCGCCTCGACGCTGTCCGACCGCAAAGGATCCCGTACGGCGAACAGCGCCGCCACTTCACCGTTTACGGCCAATAGCACCGGCGTGGCGCCCTGTTCCGACCACTGTTTTACCCGGGGGGCGATGGCGTCGCCGGTGATGTGATACTGTTCCAACAGGGCGCTGTTGCCCAATAAAACCTGCGCCCCCGCGACCTCGCCGCTGACTCCGAGGCCGCGCAGAGTCCGAAATTCCCGCACTTCAGGCAGCGTCGCTTCACCGGCACGCTGGACAATGGCGTGGGCCAGGGGATGATTGGACCCTTGTTCCAGCGCCGCCGCCAGCGACAGCACCGCGGCTTCGTCAAAGCCGGCCGCGGGTTCCACCGCCACTACCCTGGGGCGACCTTCGGTGAGGGTCCCGGTTTTGTCGAACACCAGGGTATCGAGGGAGGTGGCGTGTTGCAGCGCATCGGCATCCCGCACCAGCACACCGAATTCCGCCGCCCGGCCGATGCCGGCAATGATGGACATGGGTGTGGCCAGGCCCAGGGCGCAGGGGCAGGCGATAATCAATACCGTGGTGGCCACCACCAGCGTATAGACGATTTGCGGCGCCGGTCCCACCCAATACCAGATGGCGCCGCTGATTAAAGCGATAGCCACCACCGTCGGTACAAATACCGCCGAAATCCGATCCGCCATCTGTCCGATGGCCGGCTTGCTGCTTTGCGCCTGGCGTACCAACCTGATAATCCGCGCCAGGGTGGTTTGGTTGCCTACCGCGTCGGCACGGAATAACACGGTGCCGTCCTGCACCACGGTTCCCGCGTGTACCTTATCGCCGTTTGATTTTTGCCGCGGCGCCGGTTCCCCTGTGAGCATGGACTCATCCAGCCAGATTTCGCCCTGGGTAATTTCACCGTCCACCGGCACCCGATCCCCTGCGGTCAGCCGCAGAATCATCCCCAATTGTACATCCGACAGGGGCATGGATAACTCGCCGTTTTCGGTGACTACCCTGGCCGTGGGGGGCGTCAGATCCAACAGACGTTCCAATGCCTGGGATGAGCGCTGACGGGCACGCTGTTCCAAGGCACGGCCGAGATTAATCAGGCCGATAATCATAGCGCTGGCTTCGAAATAGAGATGACGCGCCATCATCGGGAACACGTCCGGCCACAGCACGATACTGATGGAATACAGCCATGCCGCGCCGGTGCCCAGCGCCACCAGCGTGTCCATGGTGGCGCTGCCGGTTTTCAGGCTGCGCCAGGCGCTGCGGTAAAAGTGACCGCCGGCGATGATCATCACCCCGAAGGTCATCAGGCCGATAAGCAGCCAGGGCAAACGAGTCGGCGGGGTGAGGGTCATGCTGCCGCCAAACAGGCCCCAGGCCATTAACGGGATACCCAGGGTCAGCGCCAGCGCCGATTGCCAGCTAAACCGGCGCATCGCGCTTTGGGCGGTCTGCTGCTGCCGCTCCCGCCGCTGGGTTTCATCGGCTATAAGCTCCGCGCCGTAGCCGGCCCGTTCAATGGCGTTTATCAACGCCTGACCGTCAGGCGTCCCTATCACCAGGGCGCTGCGTTCCGCCAGATTCACCCGCGCCTGTTCCACGCCGGGCACCCGTTGCAGCGCGTGTTCGACTTTACTGACGCAGCTGGCGCAGCTCATGCCGCTAATCAATAGCTGCAGACTGTCGTCAATCTGCGGCGATGCGCCGTGAGGCAATACAGTGAGGGGGGAAGGGGCCGTCGCGGGCGCGGCGGCCGTTACATTAGCATTTACATCTGCCGGAACAGGAGTCGCCGCTGCCAGAAAGTCCGGCGCTGAGGTATGGACTGTCAGCGGCTCAGTTTTTGGGTGGGGCATACTCCCCGCCGGGCCGGCCTGATAACCCGCCTGTTCCACCGCCTTGATAAGCACCGCCGCCTCCGCGCTACCATAAACAGTGGCATGATCCAGCGTTACCTGAGCGGCGGTGACGCCGGGCACCGCTTCCAGCGCTTTACGGGTGCTGGCGATGCAATGCTCGCAGCTCAGGCCGGAAAGGGCCAGTTCGGTATTGCCCCGGTCCGCCGGCGCGGCGTCGTAGCCGGCTTGTTTAATGCTGGCAATCAGGTCCGGCGTTTTAGCCTCGCCGGTGACTTCCGCATAATCCAGCGCAACCCGTGCGCTTTCCACATCGTCACGGGATTCAAGGGCCTCTTTGACCCGGTTAATACAGTGCTCACAGGACAAACCCTGCAAGGCGAGTACAATAGTCTGCGACATACACGACTCCTTTGCGGTTAACAGGATTTTCCAAACCGGTTGACTTCGGCAGGAAAAACTCGATGTAATGAAGCTTAAACCTTGCCGCAAGGGGAAGGTCAAGGGGGGAATATGAATATTAGCGACGTGGCGAAAAAAACCGGCCTGACCAGCAAGGCGATCCGGTTTTATGAAGAGAAGGGGCTGGTGACGCGGCCCGCTCGCCGGGACAATGGTTATCGCAGCTATGACGCCCGGCAATTGGAAGAATTAACGCTGTTGCACCAGGCACGGCTGGTGGGCTTCAATCTTGATGAATGCCGCGAACTGGTGGCGTTATTCAATAATCCCAGTCGCCACAGCGCCGACGTCAAGTCCCGCACCCTGCAGAAAGTGAAGGACATCGAAAATCACATTGAGCAGTTGAAGGCCATGCGAGAGCATTTGCTGGCGCTGGCGGAAAGCTGCCCCGGCGATGAGGGCGCCGCGTGCCCGATTATCGAAAATCTGTCGGGATGCTGCTCGGGCCACTGATGGGGCGGACGTGCAGGGTAATACCCTCCACGGCAATCACCTCCACGATAGCCCCGGCAGGCAGATCCCTGTCGCAGACGGCCCGCCATGTACCGTCGCCGATACGTACCCGGCCGATGCCGTTCGCCACCGCCTCTATCAGGATGGCATGGGTGCCCACCAGCTGTTCGCCGCGCCGATTGAGCAACGTCGTGGGTATGCTTTTATTGTGATTGCGCAGCCAATACCACCATAAAAACCCGGAAACCAGGGTAAGCAACGCGAACAGCAGGCCCTGCGCCGCCCACTCCATGGGCACCGCCCATATCATCAGACCCACCACCACCGCGGCGCAGCCGCTCCATAACAGGAATCCGCCGGCGCCCAGCATTTCCCCGGCCAGCAGCAGACCGCCGAGCGAAATCCAGAACCAATGTGGATTTACCACCAAAGCGGTCAGCATGGTTATTTACCCCGGACCTGTTTACTTTCACCGATTAGCTCGGCAATACCGCCGATGGCGCCCATCAGGCTGCTGGCATCCAGCGGCATCATGATGACCTTGCTGTTATTGGCGGAACCGATATGTTTTAACGCGTCGGTGTATTTCTGGGCGACAAAATAGTTAATCGCCTGGATATTGCCCGCCGCAATGGCATCGGAAACCACCTGGGTGGCCTGCGCTTCGGCCTGCGCCGCCCGTTCACGGGCTTCCGCCTGCAGGAAGGCGGATTGCCGCTCCCCTTCCGCTTTCAGAATTTGCGACTGTTTTTCACCCTCGGCGCGCAGGATAGCGGCCTGGCGTATCCCTTCCGCTTCAAGAATATTCGCCCGTTTGGTACGTTCGGCCCGCATCTGCGCGTTCATCGCGGCAATCATTTCCACCGGCGGACGGACGTCGCGGATTTCGATACGCGTGACCTTGATACCCCAGGGACTGGTGGCCTCGTCCACGATATGCAGCAGGCGGGTATTGATGCCGTCCCGCTGGGACAGCATTTCGTCCAGCTCCATGGAGCCCAACACCGTACGGATATTGGTCATGGTGAGGTTAAGTATGGCCTGTTCCAGGTTACTGACTTCATAGGCGGCGCGCGACGGCTCCACCACCTGGATAAAGCACACCGCGTCGATGGTCACATTGGCGTTGTCCTTGGAGATGATTTCCTGGGACGGAATATCGAGCACCTGTTCCATCATGTTAATCTTGCGCCCGATCCGGTCCATAAACGGCACCACCAGATTAAGGCCGGGTCTCAGGGTGTGGGTATAACGGCCAAAACGCTCCACCGTCCAATGGTATCCTTGCGGGACAATTTTTATCCCCGCCCAGACGATAATCAGGGCGACAATAACTATGATAGGAATAACCGTCAACATAGATGGAATCTCCATTTCTTTGAGTGAATTGACTAACATGACCGGCCCGATCCGTTTCGTACCGCTGGCGGTTGCCGGCCAGCATGACATAGCGATTTCAACGCTGTCTCAATAGTACGCTTTTGCCGCCGCGGTTACGCGGGGAGAGGGAGCAAATTCAGCGACAGGGATGAAATTCGCCTTCCCGCGACAGGGGTGTGCTAAGCACGCATCCTTATCGGCGAATGACTGCCAACCGGTTCGGTTCCCTGCATGGTCGACGGCGATGGGGCGGGGCAGCCACCCCGCCCGGCACGAAGGCTAATAAAGCAGGGAGTACAGCTGGCGGCGATATTTACCCGTCAGGGCGTTACCGGTGCCCAAAGCGGACAGAATATCCATCATGGTTTTGCGCGCATTCCCCTCCGCGGCGGCGAGATCTTTACGCAGATGGCCGATAAGCAGCTCCAGGGCTTCCTCGTTTCGACCCACCTGATGCAATTGCAGCGCCAATTGCACCGCCAGCGCCGCATCCTCCGGCGCATTTTGCACCTGGGTCTGCAACTGCTGTATTTCCGGCGTGTTCGCCGCCTGTTTCATCAAATCGATTTGCGCCAGCAGCCCTTGATAGCGGCTGTCCTTATCCTGCAGGGGGAAGACGTCCAGCACCGCCTTGGCATCCTCGATACGCTTGAGATGGAGATAGGTTTCCGCCAGCAGCAGGCCGGCTTCGCTGGACTGATTGCTCATCTGCCAGGCCTCTTTCAGCAAGGGCAGGGCTTCGCCGTAGGCGCCTTGTTCCATAAGAGCGCCGGCTTCGGCCATTTTAAGCTCGGCGGGATCGGGCAAGGCCTTCAGCAACAGCTCGCGAATCACTTCCTCCGGCTGCGGCCCCTGCAATCCGTCCAGCGGCTGTCCGTCTTTAAACAGATAGAGGGTCGGAATGGCGCGCAGGCCGAATTGAGCGGCGATCTGCTGTTGGGCGTCGCAATCCACCTTGGCCAGGATGAACTGGCCGGCAAATTCCTGCGCCAGACGGTCGATAATCGGCGTCAACAGTTGGCAATGTTGGCTGCGTTCCGACCAAAAATAGAACAGCACCGGCTGGGACATGGACTGTTCAAGGGTTTGCTGCAGGTTTGTTTCATTAATTTCAACAAGGGTGGCTTGAGCTAGCATGAAATTTTCTCTCGTCCGTTTTAGCGATATATGGGGGCAATTTTCCCCGCCTCAATGCCTGCCGCGTAAAATCATATCAAGGCTTCGGTCCGGTAAAATACGGCGTAATAATGACAGAGTATGCGCCACCAGCGTGACCGGATAACGTAACCGGGGTCTCGGATGTTCCAACGCATGATACAGTTTGGGCAGGATTGCCTCGGGAGGCAATGTAAATCGTTTGGCAATACCGGGATTGATCACCGGTTTATCGGACCGGGACTGCCGGACGTTGCCGGTAAACGCGGTACTTATCGGCCCGGGTTCAATCAGGCTGACATACAGGCCGGTGCCGTGCAGCTCCATACGCAGGGTATCCGACCAGGCTTCCAGGGCGAATTTGCTGGCGGCATACGCCCCGCGCCCCGGCGTGGAAACCAGCCCCATAACCGAGCTGGTCTGGATAATCCGCCCCTCCCCGTGGGGCAGCATGGCCGGCAGCAGGCGCTGGGTTAATTGATGGGTGCCGAACAAATTGCTGGCAAACTGTTTTTCCAACTGCTCTCGCGACAGGGCGGCCAGCGGGCCATACTGGCCATAGCCGGCATTGTTGAACAGGGCGTAGATTTGGTTGCCGGTCAACTCAACGATGGCGGCGGCGGCGGCGTCGACGCTTTGGGCGTCATCCAAATCCATTCGCAGCGCGTCGAATCCGGCGGCCATAAGCCGTTCGACATCCGCCGGTTTGCGGCAGGTCGCCACCACCCGATAACCGCGCTGGCGTAAATCCGTCGCCGCGACGGCGCCGATACCGCTGGAACAGCCAGTGATCACCACCGTTTTTTGCATAACGTTACCCATGGCTTGGTCCCGCGGCGGCGACATCTGGTTTAAGTAAGGGGGTAAGCTGCGACGACATCCACTCGGCGATAAAAGGCTGGGCCAAGGGATTGGGATGAATGGCATCATCCTGCATCCATTGCGGCTTGAGATAGACTTGCTCCATAAAAAACGGCAGCAGCGGCACGCCGTACTTTTGCGCCAGCGCCGGATAAATTGCGCTGAACGACTGGGTATAGCGCTGGCCATAATTGGGCGGCAGACGGATTTGCATCAGTAAAGGCTGCGCCCCCGATTGTTTCACCTGTTGGATGGCGCTGGACAAGTCCTGTTGGATGGCCGGCGGCGGGAAACCGCGCAGTCCGTCGTTGCCCCCCAGTTCAATCACCACCCAGCGCGGCTTATACAGTTTAAGCAAGGCCGGAAGGCGCGCCAGGCCCTGGGTGGCGGTATCGCCGCTGATGCTGCCGTTAATCACCTGGATGCCGTGGGATTGCTGACGCCATTTATCATTGAGCAACGACGGCCAGGCCTGATTTGCCGCCATTCGATAGCCGGCACTGAGACTATCGCCCAAAATCAATAAGGTATCTGCGGCAATTGCACGTACACTGAAGAATCCTAACAGTAAAAGGAAGGGGAAATGCCAGCGGAAAACGCTCTTGAAGTTCATCATCTTAGTAAACACGTCGGTCAGGGGGAACATCAGCTTACCATCCTTACCGCAGTTGAGCTTGTTGTCAAACCCGCGCAGACAATTGCACTGATTGGCGAATCGGGTTCCGGTAAATCAACCCTGTTGGGTATTTTGGCCGGACTGGACGATGGTAGCGAAGGTGAGGTAAGGCTGCTGGGCCGGTCGCTGGCGGACCTGGATGAAGAAGGACGGGCGGCGTTGCGGGCCAGCCACATCGGTTTCGTATTCCAGTCTTTTATGCTGGTGCCCACCTTGACCGCCCTGGAAAACGTGCAGCTACCCGCCCTGTTGCGCGGTGAAAGCGAACGCCGCAGCCGGGAGCAGGCGTTACAGCTGCTGGAAAAGCTCGGTTTAGCCAAACGCCTGAGCCATATGCCCGCCCAGCTGTCCGGCGGAGAACAGCAGCGCGTGGCGCTTGCCCGGGCCTTCAGCGGGCGACCGCAAATTCTTTTCGCCGATGAACCCACCGGCAACCTGGATCGTAAAACCGGCGATCGCATCGCCGACTCGCTGTTTTCCCTGAACCGGGACTGCGCCACCACCCTGATATTGGTGACTCATGACCTGCAGCTCGCCGCCCGCTGCGAGCGCCGCCTGCGCCTACAGGACGGCCGATTGCTGGAGGTGGCATGATAGGACGATGGTTCTGGCGCGAATGGCGTTCCCCCTCGCTGCTGATAGTCGCCCTGGCGTTGACCCTGTCGGTGGCCTGCGTACTGGCCTTGGGAAATATCAGCGATCGTATGCAAAAAGGCATCGGGCAGCAAAGCCGCGAATTTCTGGCTGCCGACCGGGTATTGCGCAGCGCGCGCCCGGTGGATGAAAGCTGGTTGCAACAGGCCGCCGCCGACGGTTTGGTCCTGAGCCGCCAAATCAGCTTTATGACCATGACCTTCGCCGGCGACAACGCCCAGCTAGCCGATGTCAAAGCCACCGATGAGCGCTATCCGCTCTATGGCCGGCTGGTCACACGCCCGGCGAGTCTGCAGGCCCGGCCCGGCACCGTGCTGGTGGCGCCGCGTCTGCTGGCGTTGCTCGCCCTGAATGTCGGCGACATGCTGGCGGTAGGGGATGCCACGCTACGCATCAGCGGCGAGGTGGTGCAGGAACCGGACAGCGGTTTTAACCCGTTCCAAACCGCGCCGGCCATTATCATCAACGGAGCGGATGTGGCCAAAACCGGCGCCGTCCAGCCCGGCGGCCGGGTGACCTGGCGCTATATGTTTGCCGGTACGTCCCAGCAGCTTCAAACTTTTGAGGCTTATCTGCTGCCCAAGCTCGGCGCCGACCAGCGCTGGTACAGCATGGATGATTCCAACGGCGCGTTGAACGCCTCCATACAGCGCTCACATTCCTTCCTGGTGCTGTCGGCATTATTGACATTGATGCTTGCCGTGGCGGCGGTGGCGGTGGCCATGGGGCATTATTGTCGCAGCCGCGGCGATTTGGTGGCGGTGCTGAAAACCCTTGGCGCCGGCCGCCGGGCGCTGATGAAGCTGATTATCGGCCAGTGGCTATCGTTGCTGGTCTTCTCCGGGGTTTGCGGCAGCCTGATTGGTTTGGCGTTTGAATGGTTATTGATGCGCATGCTGGCGCCGGTACTGCCGGCGACGTTGCCTCCCGCCGGAGTCTGGCCCTGGCTCTGGTCGCTGGGCTCGATGGTGATTATATCACTATTGGTTGGCCTGCGGCCGTACCGGCAACTGCTGGCCACCCGACCGCTGCGGGTCCTGCGCCGGGATTCGGCCGCCGCCGTCTGGCCGTTGCGTTATTATGCGCCGGTTGTCCTGCTCATCGTCCTCGGACTATTGACCGCCATCGTCGGCGTCGGCGGGCTATTCTGGACCCTGATGGGGGGCATGGCGGTCCTGACTATGATGCTGGCGGCGGTGGGGTGGGGGGCCTTATGGCTGTTACGGCATGTGGCGGTACGCCGTCTCACCCTGCGGCTGGCCATCAATCGCCTGTTGCGGCAGCCATGGATAACCATGAGCCAACTGGCGGCGTTTTCCCTGAGTTTTATGTTGCTGGCGCTGCTGCTGGTGATGCGAGGGGATTTGCTCCAGCGCTGGCAACAGCAATTGCCGCCGGGCAGCCCGAATTATTTCTTGCTGAACCTGACCGCCGATCAGGTGCCGCAGGTCAGGGATTTCCTACAGCAAAACCGGGTGGCTCCGGGGACGTTTTATCCCATCATCCGCGCGCGCCTGACGGAAATAAACGGGCAAAAGGCCACCGATATCATCCATGATAACGATTCAGGGGGCCGCACGCTCAATCGCGAGCTGAACCTGACCTGGCTTAAGGACCGGCCTGACGGAAACCAACTGGTGTCGGGCCAATGGCCGCCGCGGCCGGGGGAAGTTTCCATGGAGCAGCAGGTGGCGGATGAGCTGCACCTTAAACTCGGCGATACCTTGGCCTTTACCGGTGATACCCAAACCTTTACCGTGAAGGTCACCAGCCTGCGTAAAGTCGATTGGGAAAGCCTGCGGCCCAATTTCTTTTTTATCTTCCCTCCTGGATCGCTGGATAATCAGCCCCAAACCTGGCTCACCAGTTTCCGCTATCAGGGTGACGAAAAGCTGCTGTCCCGCTTGAACCGTCAGTTTCCCACCCTGACCCTGCTGGATGTGGGGGCCATTCTCCGGCAAATCGGCCAGGTATTGCAGCAGGTCAGCCGCGCCCTGGAAATCATGGTGGCGCTGGTCCTGCTCTGTGGTGGTCTGTTGCTGGTGGCGCAGGTACAGGTGGGCATGCGCCAGCGCCAGCGGGAACTGGTGGTCTACCGAACCCTGGGGGCCAGCGCCAAACTGCTGCGGGCGACCCTGTGGAGCGAATTCGCTCTGCTGGGGCTGGTGGCCGGCGTGGCGGCGGCCATCGGCGCCGAAGCGGCGCTGGCGCTGTTGCAACAGAAGGTTTTCGACTTTCCCTGGCAACCGGATTATGTGCTGTGGTGGGCGCTGCCCCTGGCGGGCATGGCGTTGTTGTCCCTACTGGGCACCGTGCTGGGCAGGCGTTTGGTCAAGGGCAACGGCGGCTTTCGGCAGTATTTGGGGTGATTTTTGTTGCGTAACATTAATGCAACAAAAAATCCTCAGTGAAGTGACAACCAGGTTGACAGCCACCGCACGCCTACTGCACAGTAACGGCCAGGCGTCATACTAAAATCCGGTTTGAGGAGTTAACATAATAAATGTCCACAACGTCTAAAATAATCTATACGCTTACTGACGAGGCGCCGGCGCTGGCGACCTATTCCCTGCTGCCGATCGTCCAGGCGTTCACCCAGTCGTTGGGTATCGCCGTCGAAACGCGCGATATCTCGTTGGCCGGTCGCATTATCGCCAACTTCCCCGAATACCTGAAAGTGCATCAGCGCATCGCCGATCACTTGGCGGAGCTGGGGCAATTGGCGGTCACCCCGCAGGCCAATATCATCAAGCTTCCCAATATCAGCGCCTCGCTGCCGCAGCTGAAGGCCGCCGTCAAAGAGCTGCAGGAGCAGGGTTTCGCGGTCCCGGATTACGTGGATGAGCCGAAGACCGATGCGGAGAAAGACGCCAAAGCCCGCTATGACAAGATAAAGGGCAGTGCGGTCAATCCGGTGCTGCGCGAAGGCAATTCCGATCGGCGCGCGCCGCTGTCGGTGAAAAATTACGCCCGCAAGCATCCGCACCGCATGGGCCCCTGGTCCGCTGATTCCAAAACCCATATCGCGCACATGACCGCCGGTGATTTCTACGGCAGCGAAAAAACGGCGCTCATCGACCACGACGGCAGCGTGAAAATCGAGCTGGTGAGCAAAGACGGCGCCGTCAAGGTTCTCAAGGAGAAAACGGCGGTTAAGGCCGCTGAACTTATCGACGCCTCGGTAATGAGCAAAAAAGCCCTGAGCAGCTTCATTAACCAACACATTCAGGATGCAAAACGCCAGGGCGTGCTGCTGTCATTGCATCTGAAGGCCACCATGATGAAAGTCTCCGACCCCATCATGTTCGGCATCGCGGTGAACGAGTTCTTTAAAGACGTGCTGGACCGCTACGGCGATGACCTTAAACCCCTTGGCTTTTCCGCCAATAACGGTATTGGCGATTTGTACGCCAAAATCAGCGCTCTGCCGGCGGAAAAGCAGGAAGCAATCAAGCAGGATATCGAAGCGCTTTATGCCCAGCGTCCGCCGTTGGCGATGGTGAATTCCGATAAGGGCATCACCAACCTGCATGTGCCGAGCGATGTCATCGTAGATGCGTCAATGCCGGCGATGATCCGCGATTCCGGCAAAATGTGGGGACCGGACGGGCAACTGCACGACACCAAGGCGCTGATTCCCGATCGCTGTTACGCCGACATCTATCAGGTGGTTATCGACGATTGCAA
This sequence comes from Sodalis sp. dw_96, assembly GCF_018449575.1. GTDB lineage: Bacteria > Pseudomonadota > Gammaproteobacteria > Enterobacterales > Enterobacteriaceae > Acerihabitans. The sequence goes on from NZ_JAAVUT010000021.1 coordinate 91,052, forward strand.
ACAGCACGGTGCCTTTGATCCCACCACCCTGGGCACTGTGCCCAACGTCGGACTGATGGCCCAGCAGGCCGAAGAGTACGGCTCCCATGACAAGACCTTCCAGATTCCGGCGAACGGCGTGGTGCGGGTGACGGATGAATCCGGCCGGCTGTTGCTTGAGCATGACGTGGAAGCCGGTGATATCTGGCGCATGTGCCAGGCCAAGGATGCGCCGATCCGCGATTGGGTGAAGCTGGCGGTTAACCGCGCCCGTGAGTCCGACACCCCGGCGGTGTTTTGGCTGGATCCGGCCCGTGCCCATGACGCCCGCATGATTGAAAAAGTCCAGCACTATTTAAAAGACCACGACACTTCCGGCCTGGATATCCGTATCATGTCGCCGGTGGAAGCCACCCGCTTCTCTCTCGACCGGATTCGGGCCGGCAAAGATACCATTTCCGTGACTGGCAACGTGCTGAGGGATTACCTCACCGACCTGTTCCCCATCATGGAGCTGGGCACCAGCGCCAAAATGCTGTCCATCGTGCCGTTGATGGCCGGCGGCGGGTTGTTCGAAACCGGCGCCGGCGGCTCGGCGCCGAAGCATGTCCAGCAATTCCTGCAGGAGAATCATTTGCGCTGGGACTCGCTGGGTGAATTCCTGGCGCTGGCGGCATCGCTGGAGCACGTCGGCATCGCCGGCAATAACCCCAAGGCCAAGATCCTGGCGAAAACCCTGGATCAGGCCAACGGCAAATTCCTCGATACCAACAAGTCGCCGTCGCGCAAGACCGGCGAACTGGATAATCGGGGCAGCCACTTCTACCTGGCGCTGTACTGGGCCCAGGCGCTGGCCGAGCAAAATGAAGACCCGGCGCTGAAACAGCAGTTTGCCGCCTTCGCCACCGTCCTTGCCGGCAACGAGCAGCAGATAGTCAGTGAGCTGAATCAGGTGCAGGGCAAACCGGTGGAGATCGGCGGTTATTATCACCCGGATCCGGCGCTGGCCAGCCAGGCGATGCGCCCGAGCGCCACGTTGAACAACGCGTTAAAGGCGGTAATGGACTAGGTTTCAACACGATGGCAATAGGGAAGGAAGGCCCCATGTATTGGGGCCTTTTT
>NZ_JAAVUT010000022.1 GCF_018449575.1 Sodalis sp. dw_96
GTTTCACCCCTGGTGTTGGCGGGTCTACCGTGCCATGAGGCGCTCCGTCGGGCGGAAAACCACGCCCGATTCGACCTCATTGGCACGGTCTCCCTTTAACAGGCTCGGTTCAAGCTTCGGTGCTGGCGGTCTGCGTCGCCATCGGCGCTAAAATGTGCCCCGCATTATTTACCCTCGACGGTGTCAGGCTTATTATCACCAGAATTGACCGAACGGCTTGTCAAAAAAAATTGATGTATATCAACTCGAATGGCTTTGAAACGGATCTATTATTTGTCATACAAAAGTGTTTAGAAAAAGATAATCTTCCAACAAAAATAAATATTGGCAAGGTAGGGGTAATTAAGATGGAAAGTTTAAGTGTAAAGCTAAATCATTTCATCGTTAGTTCCATGTCTCCGGTAATATCCGCACTGATCAATAATACCGACGAGAACAGCTTTGAAAAGATATTTAGCCTCGGGGCGAAATTCGCCAAAGACAGTAAAGAGGATTTGCTTAAATTGGCGCAGTTGGCTCATGATAAGGATCCCATGTTATCCGGATGGATTCGGGCACTGCGTGGGCTGAATAAAACCGCCCGTGAAAAATTAGTCAAAAATTTAATATTCAACCACCTTATCTATGGTGAAACCATTCGGGACATTAAGGGAAAAGAATTTTCCACCCATATCCCTTTTCTGGTGCTGATTTCTCCCACTTATGCCTGTAATTTGCGCTGTAAGGGGTGTTATTCGGCATTATACGGTGACCGTTATCATTTCGAAGAAGACGAAATGATAAATATTTTGCAGCAGTTTTATGACCTTGGCGTACGCTTCTTCACCTTTACCGGCGGAGAACCTTTTGTCTATCCCGCCATAATGCGCATCTTTGAAAAATTCAATGATTGCTACTTCATGGTGTATACCAACGGCACGTTGCTGACGGAATCCCGGGTTAAGCGCCTCGCTAAATTGGGTAATGTGGCTATCACTATTTCTATCGAAGGATGGGAAGACATGACTGACTGGCGGCGGGGCGAGGGGGTATTTAAAAAAATCGTCACCGCTTATCACCGATTACGCGAGGCGGGCATTCTTTGCGGCGCGTCCATGATGGCGACCCGTAAGAATCACGAACAGCTGATGAATGATGACTATTGGCAATTCATCCAGGATCTCGGCGTGGAATATATCTGGGTGTTCCAATATATGCCCATAGGCCGCGATGCTACCTTCGATTTGGTTCCCACGCCGGCGCAGCGTTATGCGCGTTTTCATAAAATCGAACAGCTCCGTCTCTCCGGTCGGTTCGCGTTTATCGCCGATTTCTGGAATCACGGCTTTTTGGTTAACGGCTGTATGTCAGGGGGGGCGAACTATTTGCATATTAATGCCAAAGGCGGCGTCGAGCCTTGCGTATTCCAACAATATGCGGTGGATAACATCCGGGATAAAAATGTTATCGAGGTGCTTAAATCGCCCTTCTTTGAAGGGTTCAAACAGCAGATTCCCTTTAATAAAAATCTGATGCAGCCGTGTCCGATAATTGATAACCCTGCCAAATTCAGAGAACATATTCTGAAATATAAAGCCACTCCTCAGCACGAAGGCAGCGACAGTTATTTTAAATTCAGCCATGAATTGGATAACCTGGCTGAAGAATGGAAAAAATATGCGATAAAAATCTGGGATGACGAAGGCTACGGAGACCATTATAAGGCTGAGATGGATCTTTATAAGCAGCCGGTCTCTAAATAAGATTGATACCCCCCGAGCGGGCAGTATGTTATGCCTGCCCGGTCGTTGAGGTCTTTCACCCTTCGGCGCAATCTTTCTCAAAAAAGACTACGCTTTTAACCGTTCCCGCGAGAGTGCTTATAACGGATAAGCACTCTCGTGGGAACGTTTATTAAAATTCAGGTTATGTTGACGTCCGGCTCAAATAGGCTTGCTGTAGCTCCAGGCAGGCTGTTTTGATGCGATCGTAGAGTTGTTGTACCGCCGGTGACAGCTGGCGGCGATGGGGACAAACCAGACTCAAGGGCAGCGATTCCCCCCGGTATGCCGGTAGCAGCATTTCAAGATTACCCTTAAGCACGTCCTGGCTCACATCCAGCCATGATTTATAGGCGATGCCCTCGCCGGCAATCGCCAACCGGCGTATGACTTCGGCGTCATCGCTGATAACCGTGCCGCCCACCTGCACCATCTGCTTTTCTCCTTCCCGGAATAACAGCCATTTATCATATACCCGTCCGCGCAGTACGAAGGTCAGGCAGTTGTGCCGGGTCAATTCGTCCAAATCGCCGGGTCGCCCGTGCCGGCGCAGATAGTCGGGTGACGCCACCAGTACCCGGTGATTACCCTGGGCCAGCGGCAGCGCAATATAACTGGCGTCGTCGAAAACGCCGTAGCGAAAAGCCACGTCCACCGGATCCTTGAAGACATCCGCTATCTGATCGGAAAAATAAAGCCGTACGTTCAGCCGCGGATGGTCGCGGTGAAAAGCGTTAATCCAGGGTAAAAGCACATTGCGGCCCAAATCGGAAGGGGCGGCAATCTGCAGCATGCCATACAGTCCGGCGGGATCCTGGCGCAATGATTCCTGACCTTCCCGCAGGGTTTGCAGTACGTCGGTAGCATAGGGCAGGTACTGTTCTCCTTCGGAGGTCAATCGCAGACTGCGCGTCGAGCGGGCAAACAGACGGATATTCAGTTCTCGTTCCAGGCGTTTTATCGCCGCGCTGACTTGAGCCGGCAATAAATCCACCTCACGGGCCGCATTGGAAAAACTGCCCAAGGCAGCGGAACGGACAAACAACGCCAGGTCATCAAACCTGATCATAAAAATTTTCCACCCATAGCTGATGCATTTCTATCGCGGGTATCCGGGACGGACCGCGCTCCGGCTTAATCGTAACGCGCCCAGGCGGATTGACAAAGCGCCGCAGGTTGTTACCAATATTTACACTTAGTTATTAAAGGTAACAAATCCATCTTAATTGCATGGGTATTACGTGCTATAAACAAATAGTTAACATTTATAAAACAGTTGTTTTGAGCTTGAAAACCTTCGGGTGACAGGGAGATATCCCCGGCAGCTTACCTGACCATAGCTTATTTTTTCTGCGCCGCGTTCCGCGGCCACCTTAAAGATAGGACGATCACTATGTTCAATTGGACCTCAGTACAGCGCAATGTGGCGACGGCTTGCTTTGCCTGTTGGATGCTGGATGCGTTTGACTTCTTTATTCTGGTGTTTGTATTAAGCGATCTGGCCAGCTGGTTTCATACCGATATCGCCAGTGTATCCATTTCTATTATGCTGACTCTGGCTGTGCGTCCCGTGGGGGCGCTGCTTTTTGGCCGTCTGGCGGAGAAATTCGGCCGGCGTCCGATACTGATGGTCAATGTATTAATGTTCTCGCTGTTTGAATTACTCTCCGCCTGGTCGCCGACGCTGGCGGCGTTTATTATCTTCCGGCTGCTGTATGGCGTGGCGATGGGCGGTGTCTGGGGAGTGGCATCGTCCTTGGCGATGGAAACCATTCCGGATCGCTCCCGCGGCTTGATGTCGGGAATATTCCAGGCCGGTTATCCCGGCGGTTATTTACTGGCGTCGATTATTTTCGGTCTGTTCTTTACCAGCGTAGGCTGGCGCGGCATGTTCCTTATCGGCGCGCTGCCGATACTTCTCCTGCCCTATATCTATTTCAAGGTTCCGGAATCGCCGGTGTGGCTGGCGGCACGTCAGCGCAAAGAGAGCGTGGCGCTGTTGCCCATCATCCGCACCCATTGGCGGTTATGCATTTATATGGTGATACTGATGGCTTGCTTTAACTTTTTCAGCCACGGTACACAAGACTTATACCCCACCTTTCTGAAAGTGCAGCATGGTTTTGCGCCCCATGTCGTCAGTATTATCGCTATTTGCTACAACATTGCCGCCATGCTGGGAGGGATTGTTTTCGGCTCCTTCTCGGAAAAAATCGGCCGCAAAAAGGCGATGATCATCGCCGCGCTGCTGACGCTGCCGGTATTGCCGCTGTGGGCATTTTCCAACGGCACGGTGCTGATTGGCGTCGGCGGGTTTCTCATGCAGTTCATGGTTCAGGGTGCCTGGGGTGTGGTGCCCACCTATCTGACGGAACTGGTGCCGGCAAATTCCCGGGCGGTGCTGCCGGGGTTTGTTTATCAACTGGGGAATTTGATTGCGTCGGTAAATGCCACCCTGCAAGCCCGCATCGCCGAGGCGCACGGCAATAATTACGGGCTGGCAATGGCCCTTGTGGCCGGCACCGTGGCGATACTTATCTGTGTATTGGTCTCCTTCGGACGCGAAACCCAAGGCATCAAGATCTCGGGGGCGGTGTCCGCCGAGGGCAGCGAATAAACCAGGCTCCTCAGGGGATAATCAAGGGAATTTCCCCTGAGCGGCGATAGACGGAGGCTTTTCCCCTTATCCACCCTCCGCTGTGCCAGACATCCCCGCCCAGAATACCGAGGCTATGATTTTACCCTTAACGGTAGAGGCTTGTTTTCCGGTTAAAAACATTTTTCCTGTCCATGGGCCACTGCACGGGCGGGTAAATTTTCTTCAGGATCAATCATAATGCGTTACATGTTTAATTAACGGTTATTATAAAAATACTTGATCGCCTGAGGGATTGCGTCTATCATTTAATTATCGAACGTTAAGATATTGACGTCCCGTTCAAAACTGATTAACTAGAGAGAACAGACATTATGAAAAACCTGAAATTAGCTATCGCAGCCATCGCCCTGAGCACTTTGTCATTTGCCAGTTTAGCTGCCCAGGAAGTCAATTCGCAACCCGCCAATGAACAATCCGTAGGGATGGTTTCCGCCACCACCACCGGATCTCTGAACGATCTTCAGACCGAATTGGCCGCCAAGGCGCAGGCTGCTGATGCCTCGTCCTACCGCATTGTGGCGGCCGGCGGCAACAATACGCTGCGTGGTAGTGCGGAACTGTATAAATAATACGATTGTGGGCGCTAGATGTCATCCTTGGTAGCCCAAACCCCTGAGCAAGGGTTCAAGGAGTCTTGACATACTGGCGTTCATAAACAAAAAGGCGGCCCAGAAGGGTCGCCTTTTTTGTATCCGCTATTCATAGTCAACTGAGGGGCAAGGGTGAAAATTCCTCAGCCAGCGATGATAACGCTATTAGAACTGGTAGTTCAAACCAACACCCACTTGGTTGTGGTAAGCGATGCCCAGCTTATTGTCGCTGTCGATACGGTTGATTTTGTAATCCACATAGGCGTTCATGTTTTTATTGAAGTAATAGGTGCTGGATACGATATAGTATTTCACCAAATCCGCATCACCCACGCCTTCAACATCCTTGGCCTTAGACTGGAAGTAACCCACCAACGGTTTCAACCCGAAATCAAACAGATAAGACGCGACGACTTCGTAGTCCTGGGTTTTATTGGCGAACCCGTTAGATGAAATCGGCGTCATATTTTGGGTTTCGCCATACAAGCCGGCGACATATACGCCCTGATGATCATATTTCACACCGGCCGACCACATTTCAGCCCGGTCGCCGCTACCGTATTTCAGGGTGGTGACCTGTTGATTGTTGGTACGATCGGAGTTGGTATAAGTACCCAAAATCGATATATCAATAGGTGTGGTATATGATACAGAGAAACCATAACCGTCGCCGTTAGACTGTTTCTCGCCACGGGCGTTGGCGGTGCTTTCGTCATTGGCGCCCTGGTACTGCGCGCCGATATTTAATCCGTCAACCAAACCGAAGAAACCGTTATTACGATAAGTCGCCACGCCAGAGGCACGACCGTTCATATAGTTGTCGGCGAAGCTATAGGTCAGGTCATCGAATATTGGCGCGACGTCGGTGATGGACGCTACATCGTATGCGATACCCCAGTTACGGCCATAATCGAAAGAACCCCATTTGCTGAATTTCAAGCCGGCAAAACCAAGACGGGTCTTGTTACCGGTCTGAGCGTCCGAGCCGCCTTCACTATTGTTATTCTGGAAGTTGTATTCCCATTGGCCGTAACCGGTAAGTTCATCGTTAATCTTGGTTTGACCTTTGAAACCAAAACGCAGGAAGCTGTTATCACCATCAATTGAGGTGGTTTTACTAAAGTAATGTCGTGCGCGCAAGCTGCCGTATAAGTCCAGCTTATTGCCGTCGGCGTCGTATACCACCGCGGCATGAACAGCTGGTGCTAACAATGTAGCTAAAACGGCTAATGCTATCTTCTTCATCACTATTTCCTTACCAAATACTTTCGTGTTTAAGTAAAGGACTCACCCTTTTGATGGCTGATGTCCGGGGCTAACCAAATGTTGTGTGTTTGATAAAAGCTCAAATGTCACGGGATCGTCCCTAGAGAAATTATCCTGTCGTTTAATTTCGGAGGATAGTATCAGCTAAGGCACCCTGTTGATTGTGAACTTTTCATTAAATTAGAAGTCTCATATGCCTGTGTTACGGTCTCCCTACCTGGGTAAAAACCCGACTATTTACCTTAAATGCCTTTTTACGACACCCCGGAACTCAATATCGGGCCATTTACCGGATCACAATAATTTAATGTCAATGACCATCTGGTTAAGTTTTTATGATTTCTTTCAGTCCCAAGGCATACCGTATTTTCGGCAAGCGAAAAACCGACCGTTAAACCCGTTACGGCAACCCGAAACTACGCACGTTATGCACCCGGCGCGCCTCATGAAAGTCACCCTACGCCTTGAAACCGGTAACCCGACGCCGTGAAATTCTGTGGAAATCATCGGGTGCTACGATAACTTGTCATACAGATTTAAAAGTTGAGAGCCATCACAAAACCCTATTTTATTACAGGATATTCATTCTATGTCCAGTAGTTTCAATTTGGCGTATTTTTGTGCTTCCCGGCGATAATTTGTGTTGATAATTTAGTGCAAATGCTGGATTTGTTAAAAAATAAGTTATTTATCTCATCCAAAAATCGGTGGAAACAGAATTGGTATAACATATATTAACATTTTGGAAACATTCCAATGATGTTTTATCTTTTGGCGACGTCGATATGCATGGAATTTTGTCGCAATTGATTTGTCCAAACTATCCGCTACGTATTCCACACAGAGTTTTTTACTTTTAGCAGTCTGCGGTAACCTTCAGAAATGTGATTAAGCTCAAATTTTATCTGCATGGTGGTTTCCACAAGACAAATGTGTATGACATCTGTGCACAACAATTTTTATGCCATTGCACTATCAGACCCGAAAGGGATTGGCTCGAAAGCGGGCCCTAAGGTTCCCATTCCGATGCAATGCCCTCCCTCTAGCACCGACAACATTTTCCGCATAATAATAAATTGGGTCGTATTTTGAACGATAGAATACCCGCATAACATTGTGAAAAATGTCATGTCCTGATTTATCCGTCTCTATGCGGCTGTTATTGCCGGGGCCATTTTTCGCGCCAATGGGACTTTGCCTCATCAATTGCTTAAGTTCAAATACTTTTTTTTGCTATAAAATGTCATAAATAAATATGCTAAAGTATTTTGGCCCTTTAGGCTTCAGCGAACCGTCCACTCTTTTTAGGACACTTGCCCACTTTTCGGCGAAATTATATACATATTACCTTGCATTGTTTAAATGAAATTAATCACTTAATCCATTAAGCTTTTGGTTTAATTACTTCCGAAACTCCGGGATGCCGGGCAACTGATTAAGTCCGGGGAGGGTTAGGGCGAATAATCAAGCTGGCGGAAAGCCGGTCGAGTATCATGGCCAGCAAGACCACCACGATACCGCTTTGCAATCCCTGGCCGATATCCAATTGTTGAATGCTGGCCAATACGTCATTGCCCAACCCGCCGGCACCCACCATGGAGGCGATAATGACCATCGACATGGCCATCATGATGGTTTGATTAACGCCGGCCATAATAGAGGGCAGAGCGTTCGGCAATTGTACTTTCCATAATAATTGCCGTCGGGTACAGCCAAATGCCAAACCGGCTTCAATCAGGCTTTTTTCCACCTGGCGAATACCCAGATCGGTTAACCGCACCACCGGCGGCATGGCAAATAATACGGTGGCGAAAATACCCGGCGGACGACCTAAGCCAAATAAAATCACCGCCGGAATCAGATAGACAAATGCGGGCATGGTTTGCATAAAATCCAGCATGGGGCGGACAATTGTACCGGCCCGTTGACGGCGGGCGATCATGATTCCCAAGGGAATGCCCGCCAGCAGGCTGAACAGGGTGGAGGCCAAGGTGAGGGCCAGGGTCACCGTGGCGTGTTCGCCATAACCGCTGTAGATAATATAAAGGATCGCCGCGGTGGTGAATAATGCAAAACCCACGCCGATGCGCCATAGACTCAGGCCCACGGCGATAACCATCAGGCCCCAGGGTGAAAGCCAGCCCAGGCCCTGTTCCAGTCGGCCGGCGACGCCATCGATGATGCGGGAAACGGCATCAAAAAACGGGCCGCCGTGGGAGAGCAGGTAGCGGATGCCGCTGTCGATTTCGGCACTGAAATCAAAGGGTCTGGTCATGGGCGCCTCCCGCTGCCGGGCGGCTGAACGCACCGGCAAAATTTTCCGCCAGTACATAACGGGAGGTATCGATACCTGAGAAGAACCGGCGGACGTAGGCATTGGCCGGCGCATTGATAATCTCTTCGGCGGTGCCTACCTGAATGACTTTACCCTGTTCCATAATGGCGATACGGCTGCCGATGCGCAGGGCTTCTTCGATATCATGGGTGACGAAGATCAGCGTCCGCTGCTGCTGCGCCTGTAGATCCAGCAATAAATCCTGCATTTCCCGGCGATTAATGGGATCCAGCGCGGAAAAAGCCTCATCCATTAACAACAGCGTCGGATTCACCGCCAGGGCGCGCGCCAGGCCCACCCGCTGCTGCATGCCGCCGGACAATTGATAGGGCTGCTGCCGCGCCACCTGCGCCAATCCCACCTGTTCCAGTACCGCCATGGCCCGCTGATGCCGCTGCCGCACATCGATGCCGGCCAGTTCAAGTCCGAAGGCGGCGTTGTCCAGTACATTCCGGGTCGGCAACAGGGCGAAGGATTGAAAGACCATACTCATGTCATGACGGCGCAGCGCAATGAGTTCAGCGTCGGTCAATGCCGATATGGCGGCGCCCTTGTAATAGACTTCTCCGGCGCTGGGGGCGATAAGCCGGTTGACCATCCTGAGCAAGGTGGATTTACCCGAACCGGATAAACCGACGATGACAAAAATTTCGCCTTGAGTTATCTGGAGGGAAATATCATTGAGCGCTACCGACCACTTATGTTGTGCAAATAAAACCGCAGGATCCGCGCCTTGCCGCAAATGCGCCAAGGCATTTTGCGCGCCGGGACCAAATATTTTAAACAGCCCGCTTATGCTGACCAGAATGTCACTCATATATTGTTTTTGAAGAGCATTAATAGTGCCATCGGCACAGGCTATAAGAAAATGTGTATCGTCCTATACATTTTTATCATATGAGTTATAACTAAAAAGTTTAAACAAAATTCGCCGCCGCCGCCGTATTTTCTTGCCGCGAATAAAAACTGAACGCTTCTCTTAATAACCACTCTTTGACCTTCAGGTTTAAGGCGCTGTCGCTTTCTTGTACCGGCTGAATCAAATAATAACCCCGCTCGGTGCGGCACTCCGGTCCGCAGGTCACCAGCTCGCCGCTGGATAAAAGTTGATCCACCAAGGGCCGCCAGCCCAGCGCCACCCCTTGGCCCTTCAGGGCCGCCTGGATAACCAGGGTATAGGCGTTAAATGTCAGCGAGGTGACCCCTTCACCGGGATCCAACCGCTGCCGGCGAAACCACTCCGGCCAGTTGAGCCACCGGGAGGGACGGGGATCGGGCAGGTTCAGCAAAGGCAGGCTCAGCAGCTTTTTCGCGTTGTCCGGCCTGCCGTGGGCTTGGGAAAATTGCGGGCTGCATACCGGCACCACCCGTTCAGGAAACAGCTTATCGCTGCGGCAGCCGGGTATCTGGCCGTCGCCAAAAGAGATGGCCAGATGCGCGCTGCTGTCTCGCAGCGAAAACTCATTGGGTGAGGTAGAAATTTGCACATCCACATTGGGGATCAGATGTTGCAACTGGTTCAGTCGCGGCAGCAGCCAGTAGCCGGCAAAACCCATATCGGTATCGATACGTAATACATCTCTCTGTATTTTCTGCTGAATTTTATCGATTTGACGGCTGATGCCCTGCAGGTTTGTGCGGACGATTTGATAAAGCTGCTCGCCGGTTTGGGTCAATACCACGCCGCGATGGCGGCGTTCGAACAACGGCGTGCCCAGTTGAATTTCCAGCGCATTGATGCGCTGGCTCACCGCCGGTTGCGAAGAACCCAATTCCAACGAGGCGGCGGTAAAATTCAAATGTCGCGCCGCCGCTTCAAATACCGCCAATGCCTGTAACGGTGGGAGCCGAGATTTGCCAGACATAACCTCTCCTTATTGACCGATAAGAAATTACCCGGTTCACAGAAAAAAATGTTTGTGCGATAAAAGTACCATTGCCTAGGTATTTTATTTAAAGCGAATTATTAACTATGCTTAGAAAGAAACCGAATATCGTAATATTAATGGCCGATCAATTGAGCGCCGGAGCATTGTCTGCTTACGGAAATAACGTCAGCCTGACGCCTCATATTGATTCATTGGCACGGGAGGGCGTAATATTCGATTCGGCTTATTGTAATAGCCCGCTATGTGCTCCTTCCCGCGCGTCGTTAATGACCGGGCAATTTATTTCCCATAACGGCGTGTATGATAATGCCGCGGAATTTCGCGCCGAGAGCCCGACATTTTGCCATTATTTACGCCGCCAGGGTTATAAAACCTATCTATCCGGTAAAATGCATTTTTGCGGCCCCGACCAGCTGCATGGTTTTGATGAGCGTCTTACCACCGATATCTATCCGGCGGATTTCGGCTGGACCCCGGACTGGCGCCATCCACACCGGCGATTGGATTGGTATCATAATATGAGCTCGGTGCTGGATGCCGGAGAGTGCATCCGCACCAATCAGCTGGATTTTGACGACGAGGCGCTGTTTTACGCTCGACAAAAGCTGTTCGATATCGCCCGCCAGGGTAACCAACAGCCGTTTTTACTGGCGATGTCCCTGACCCATCCCCACGATCCTTTTGCCATCCCGCGCCGTTATCTGGAAAGATACCGGGAGCAGGATATCGATTTGCCCCGGGTCTCGGCCCCCGAGGTACCCGACGACCCTCATTCCCAACGGCTGCGTAGTATGTATCAGCTGACCGACGGGCTGTTGGATCAGGCGCAAATACGCCGGGCGCGCCATGCCTATTATGGCGCGCTGGCCTATGTCGACGATCGGTTCGGCGAGATAAAAGAGACCCTGGCGGCTACCGGCCTGGCCGAAGATACCGTCACCATAGTGCTCTCCGATCATGGGGAAATGCTGGGGGAACGGGGCCTGTGGTACAAAATGAATTTTTATGAGGGCGCGGCGCGCGTTCCCCTCATCGTGCACGCCCCCGGCCGTTTTGCCCCCCGTCATGTCCCGCAGAACGTTTCGCTGGTGGATGTGTTGCCGACGCTGGTGGAACTGGCGGCGGGAGGGACGTTGGCGCCGGAACAAACCGCCGCTCCCCTGGACGGCCGCAGCCTGGTGCCTTATTTGAAAGGAAAAACCGGCGGCGATAACGTCGCCTACGGCGAGTATCTGGCGGAGGGCGCGCTGGCGCCGATGATCATGATTCGCCGCGGTCCGTGGAAATATATCGCTTCCCCCGGGGAGCCGGCGCAATTATTCGATATCAGCCGGGATCCGCTGGAATTACATAACCTGGCAACATCGCCGTCCCATGACCAGGAAATCACCGCATTTGAAAAAGAAACGGCGCTGCGCTGGGATCTGGACGCCCTTAACCGGCAGGTTCTGGCCAGCCAGCATACGCGCTTGTTCCTGAATCAGGCTTTCGACGCGGCGCCGCAGTGGGATTATCAACCCCCGCAGGACGCCGGCCACCGTTTTATCCGTAATAACCAAACCCTGGATGAGCAGGAGGCGCGAGCGCGCTATCCTCGCCCGCCTTCAACCCGATAATGATGATAACGAGGTATAAAATGCGTTTGTTTTCCGCTGTATTTACCGTGGGGATGTCTCTGGTAACCGGTTTACCTTTGGCCTATGCCGCCGACAATGCCGGTTGCGAAGTGGTGAAGATGTCCGATCCGGGCTGGACCGATATCGGCGCCACCAATGGCGTGGCCGGTGTGTTGCTGGAAGGATTGGGGTATCGGCAGCAGGTGCAGAACCTATCCGTGGCGCTGGCGTATCAGGGGCTTAAAACCGGTCAGTTGGACGTGTTTCTCGGCAACTGGATGCCGGCCCAGCAGCCGGTGATATCGAAATTCACCGGCGATGGCTCGGTTCAGGTGCTGGGAGCGAATCTCAACAGCGCGAAATTCACCCTGGCGGTACCGGACTATGTGGCCCGGGGCGGAGTGAAGGACTTTGCTGATTTAGGGAAATACGGCGATAAGTTCGGTCACAAAATTTATGGCATCGCCCCCGGCGCGCCGGCCAATCAGAATATCAAGACCATGCTGGATAAGCATGATTTCAAACTGACCGGCTGGACGCTGGTGGAGTCCAGCGAAAGCGGCATGCTGGCGCAGGTGGATCGGGCGGTGGCGAAGCAGCAGTGGATTGTGTTTCTCGGCTGGGAGCCCCATGCAATGAATACCCATCATAAATTGGTGTATCTCAGCGGCGGGGATAAATATTTCGGTCCCAATTACGGCAGCGCCACGGTGAATACCGTGACCCGCAAAAACTATAGCGCGCAATGCCCTAACGCCGGCCGTCTGTTCAGTCAGCTGACGTTTACCGTCGATTTGGAAAATAAGCTTATCAAGCGCGCCCTGGATGATAAACAGACCCCCCGCGATGCCGCACGAGAAGAATTGAAGCAGCATCCGGAATTATTGTCCCGCTGGCTGGACGGCGTCACCACCCGCCAGGGGCAAACGGGCCTGGCGGCGGTACGGCAGTCGCTGGCGCTGTAGATCACAATTTTTGGTTATTACGGATTGGGCATCCCTTAATCTTCACCGTTAAACGCCGAACAGCTATCGTTCGGCGACACCAGCCGATCGTGCTGGCTGCATACCCGCGAATCGCTGATGCTGGCGCCGAAGGCCGATCCCAGCATGGCGAGACCGGGTATCGCCTGTTCTGTGCCGTCGCGGTCCCGCTGGCAAAAACGGCAGCGCCCGCAGCGACGTTCGGCGGGGCGGCTCCCGCCGTTCGATGCGTTCATCAGGAATTGCCCAGCTGATTCCAAAAATCCGCAAAGACATGCACTGACAGGAAATACCCCAGCAGCACGTTGATTATTACGCCGACGGTGAACGCCCAGAATGGACGCAGTCCGGTGCTGGTGAGGCTGGCGAAGCGGGTGCTCAGGCCGATGCTCAGGAAGCAGAAAATAAACGCCCAGGTCCGCAGCGCGGTAATCGGCGCGATAAAGGCCGGCGTGACGGTGGTGCGAAATTCCGCCAGGGAGTAGTGGCTGCTCAGCCAGGTAACGAACACCGAGGCCACCACAAACCCGATAACAAATTTGGGAAAGCGCTGCCAGATTTCCCCTGAACCGGCCCTGGCGCTAACGGTACCATCTTCACCGCGCCACCAGGTAGTGGCCACTATGGCCAGGGCGAAAGCCCAGATACCAATCCAGATATCACGGCCGATGACCTTCATCAGGGTAAATGCCTGCACGGCGGCATCCGGCTTACCGGCAATGGCGCCCCCTGAATGGGCGGCAAAATCACTGTAGGTTTGTGCGGCGGCGATACCGGCGGCATCGGCGAATTCCGAGGTGCCGATCCAGGCGCCGGCCACGCCGGTTGACAGTCCCAGCGCCCGTGAGATAAACGGCAGCACCAGTAACGATACGATGGCCCAAATGATCACCAGGGAGATGGCGACGGAAGCCTGTTCCCGTTTGGCGCGGACGGCCCCCGCCACTGCAATGGCCGCCGATACCCCGCACACCGCGCCGCCGACACCCAGTACGGCGGCAAAGCGGTTTTCCAGGCCGAGCAAGCGGCCGGTGATAAAGATGGCGAAAAAGGTCACCAGGGAGACAATGGCCGCCTGCCCTATGGCTACCGGCCCGGCCCATTGGATGAGCGTCAGCGGCAGCGTCGCCCCTAAGAGTACGATACCGATTTTAATGTAATATTCCACCCGCAAACTGCGCGCCAGCCAATCCGGGATATGCCAGATATTGGATACCGCCAGCCCTAATACCAGCGCCAGTAACGGCGGCTCCAGGTTATAACGGGAGGCACTGGCCCAGGCGCCGAGCTGGAAAATAAATACCGAAACAATAAATAATACGGTAAAACCGCCCAAGAATTTTCGAGTGTCATGTCCGATGATAGCGCTGCTAATGGTTAATAATACCGCCCACACCAGATACAGGCCACCCAAGGCCGGTAAGCGACGCAATAAATCGGCGCCGGCTTCCCCCAGGGTTGTCCATTTGGTCGGTCCGGTCGCCAGCCATTTCAGACTGCCGCCCTGGGAAAAAAGTATATAAGCGGCGCTGATTAATATCAGTGCCAGAATAATCGACCACCAATCTTCCTGCCGCCACCAACGGGAAGAGGACCGCCCGTCAGGGGATTTTATTACCACGTCGCTGCTTTCACTTGTGCTCATGATTCCCGCCTCTATTTTGCCTTGCCGAATTGAAAAATATTTTTAACTTTTTATGCTTTCAAGAGAAAATAGCGAATTTGATACCCCAAAGATATTATTTTTCCGTTATGGTTAATAACCATTTAATCTATGATATTCAACCTTTAAATATCTTTTGTTGATGGCCGGAAATATCATACATATCTTAAGAATTTAATGGCATTAATATAGATAAAATCCAGCAATGAATAATTTTTCAATCGCCGATGAATGTCTCTAACGCAAAACCCTCATCACTCATCCATGATTACAGATTAGAAATTACTGATGATTCCATGCCCGTCACCGCTAATAGAAGGTCAGCCGATGGATATCGCTGGGGCATTTATTTTTCAAAGGGTTCCCCCAAGGTCAGCATCAAACGGTTGGCCCAGGCGAAAAAGGCGGTGGCCTGTACCAGATCCAGTAATTCCAAATCCGTCAACCCCTCTTGCCGCAGCCGGGTGATATGTTCCGGTGTTGCCGCGGCCGGGGTGGCCGAGAGGGCTGCGGCAAAATCAATTTCTCCCTGCCAGCGGGGGGATTGGCCGGTGCTCAGAATGCCGCCTGGCGGTGTATCCAGCAGGCGCTGGATGTCATCCGGCTGTTTGGATAATTGTGCGGCTTTGCGGGCATGCACCGAGGCGCAATAGATGCAGCCGTTGATTTTGCTGGCCACTGCCGCCGCCAGTTCACGTTCTTTGCGCACCAGGCCGCCGGCGGTATAGAAGATGCCTTTATCGGTGAGGGTGCGTTGTTCCAGTACCGGCAGATTGCAGGCGAGCAGGCGGAAATAATCGGAATCGGCATGGCCGTTGTGTTCAAGGGTCGCCTGCTGCCGCAACGTGAATTCCGTCAGCGGTTTGGCGGCTATCCAGGGTTCCCAGCCCAGTTCCCGTTGGGTAAAAGCATGGGGGGCGGCGCGCCCGCCATGGGTGACGCCCGCGGTTCGCCAGGCGGCGGCGCCCACCGGCAGCGGCAGGGGATTGTCCACAGGCTGGCCGGCTATCAAACGATAACCTCTCAGCAATCGGCTCTGGAAACTGACATAGGCCACCAACTGGGACAAGGTCACTATGGCATCCGACCCCCAGCCCGCCCGGCGTAACTCTTCCAGATGCGCCGGCGTGGCGGCTGAGGGATGGCTGCTGAGACGTTCGGCGTGATGTAAAGCGCTTTGCAGCCTGGATCCTCCGGTAACCGGGGTGGGTTCCCCGGCGTGACCCGTTGCGGAATGACGTTTCGTCTCGGGGGTGGGCAGCCCGTTGCGTCCAGGGGTGGCGTTTGAACCGCCTGCTGCCGTAATCGGATAAGGATCCGCCAGGCGACCGGCATAATGCGCCGTCAACCGGTTGTCTTCATGCCACTCGGCCACCTGACGCGCTACCGCCAGCCGCTCCGTTAAGCTAAAGTCAATGCCGTCGTCGGCGTTGAATAGCGCCAGGTAACTGCCCTGAATATGCCGGGTCGCCGCATCGCGGGTAATGCGCGCCGCCGCCAGCGACGAGTCCGGCGGAATGTCTGCAAGCCTTTCAAGCAGATCCGCCGCTGTTGGGGTCTGGGTCATCGGATGTCCTCGGGTAAAGGGTCGGTGTGGGGAGGATTCAAAGTCGTCGCGGGGCGTTGTCGTACCCATCCCAAAGCTGGCGCCACCTGCCGGGCAATCAGTTCGATGGATCGCAGGATATATGGATGGGGCGGTTCGATGGAGTGCACTTGAAACGCCAGGTCGGTGACCCGCGCCAGGGCGCTGTCCCGTTGCAGGGACGCCAGTACCTGCTCAGCGCTGCCGAGATGGACATCAAACGCGGCGATAAAATCATCCAGGGTATCGCCGGCGATGGGTTGTCCGTTGGCGCGGGCGTTTTCCGCCTGGCGGCGGAGTCCCGCTTTCGCCAATTGCCGGGCCTGTTTGGGATCGTCGGTGACAAAGGCGGTGCGGGACCCGAGGATGCGCGGCGTCGCCCCCGCGGGCAGGGCATCCAGGTAGGCATCGATAATGGGGTTCTGAATGTCCGCCAACGGTAAATCAAGCTCGTCGGCGGGACGCGGCTGAGTGCGGGATAACATCAGCCCGTCGCCGGCGGCCCCGGCGCGGGTGGCGCCGTCTACCGAGAAGGTGGCCTGCCACACCCGGCGGGCCAGCTGCGGGGCAGGGGGATATAAACGGTTGCTGCCGTCACTTAACAGGTCGCCTCCCCAGGTCGATCGCAGAATAGCAAGATTGGCGGCATAGGCGACGGCGCGTTCGGCGCTTAACAGGCCGAACGGCGGGAAAGAAGAGGGCGTGCCGCCGGATCCGAGCCCGACTTCCAGCCGGCCGTCCGCCAGCAGGTCCAGTACTGACGTATCCTCCGCCACCCGCAGCGCCAGCTCCATCGGCAGGGTAATGACGCCGGTTCCCAGGCGGATATGCCGGGTCCGCGCCGCCACATATGCCAGGAACACCAGGGGCGCCGGCAGGCCGCCTTCGTCTTCATGGAAATGATGCTGGGCCACCCAGGCGCTATCAAACCCTTGCGCCTCGGCATGGATGATTTGTTCCGCCGCCAGCTGGTAGCGCTGGCGCGCATCGGTTTTATCCAGCAAGCGGGTGAAGAAACCTAAACGCTTAACCGTCATGCATCGGTCCTCAATATAGCCGTTGTGCCGGGGGGAAAGGTCCGCCCCGGCCGGGAATGGCGTTGATCAATTCCCGGGTATAGGCGGTCCCGGGGTTGACGAATATGTCGGCTATCGGACCGTAATCCACCTGCCGGCCTTTAAACAATACCGAAACGCTGCGGGAAATTTGACGCACGGTGGCCAGGTCATGGGAGATAAAGACGTAGGTCAGTCCCA
This sequence comes from Sodalis sp. dw_96, assembly GCF_018449575.1. GTDB lineage: Bacteria > Pseudomonadota > Gammaproteobacteria > Enterobacterales > Enterobacteriaceae > Acerihabitans. The sequence continues at coordinate 17,603 of NZ_JAAVUT010000022.1, forward strand.
TCTCGGTTTGCAAATGCTGCAACAGCCTCAAGATCTGCCCCTGCACGGTCACATCCAGCGCCGATGTCGCTTCATCCAGTACCAGAATCTGCGGTTGCAGCACCAGGGCCCGGGCAATGGCCACCCGTTGCCGCTGTCCGCCGGACAGTTCACGGGGATGGCGGATCAGCAACGCCAATGGCAGCGCGACGCGGTCGGCTATCTCTTCCACTCGCCGCCGCCGTTCCGCCGGGGCCAGGGGGGCAAAGTTGCGCAATGGCTCCTCAATGATCTTAAACAGGGTATAGGACGGATCGAGCGAGCCGAACGGGTTTTGGTAGACCAGCTGGATTTTTTGACGGAACCGCCGCAGGGCTTCCCCTTTGAGATGGGTAATATTAATCCCGTCAATCAGGACCGTGCCGGCATCGGGCCGTTGAAAACCAAGCAGGATGCGTGCCAGGGTGGTCTTGCCCGAACCGGATTCCCCCACCAGGGCATGGGTGGTGCCCCGTTCAACCTCAAAGGATACCCTGTCCACCGCCCGCACCTCTTCGCCGTCCCCCAGGTGAAAGTTTTTGACCACCGCCTCCACCTGGATGATGGATGCCGCGGCCGATAGCTGATGCGGCGGGATGCGGGGTATGGCGGATAGCGCCGGCGCATCGGCAAATAGCTGGCGGGTGTAGGCGTTGGCCGGTGCCCGCATCACTTCGCTGGTTTTGCCCTGTTCCTGGACCCGACCGTGCCGCAATACCAGCAGCCGGTCGGCCCGCTCGGCCGCCACCGCCAGATCGTGGGTTACCAGCAATACCGCGGTGCCGTATTCACGGCGCAGCTCATCAATGAGATCAAGGATCCGTTTTTGCACCGTGACATCCAGGGCGCTGGTGGGTTCGTCGGCAATAATCAGCGCCGGCTGTAGCGCGACGGCAATGGCAATCAGCACCCGCTGCTTCATCCCGCCTGAAAGCTCATGGGGATATTGGCCGACCCGTTGCTCCGGATAGGATAGGCCGACCCGGGTCAGCAGTTCGATCACTCTGGCATCCCGCTCACGGCGGGGCAGGCGGCGGTGAATATCCAGGATTTCCGCCACCTGGCTGCCGATGGTTTTAACCGGGTTGAGGGAACTGGCGGGATCTTGCGGAATCAGGCTGATGCCCACGCCGCGCAGCGTATCGAGACGGCGTTGCGACCATTGGCTGATGTCGACGCCATTCAGGCGGATTGCTCCCCGCTCCCGCCGGCCGTTTTCCGCCAGAAGGCCGATAATGGCCTGGGCGGTGGTGGTTTTGCCTGAGCCCGACTCCCCCACCAGCGCCAGCACTTCACCGGCATGGAGGCGAAAGGAGACGTCATGCACCACGCGCCGGTTTTCGCCGTCGCTGCGGTAGGCAATACAGAGATCTTGCAATTCCAGCACCGGTACTCGTTGAGGAATCAACGTGTCGGATCGCGCTAAAAGCAGGTTCATCGGCGGCTCCTGGCGAATGAGTGGCTGATTCGATTGGCGGAAAGCACCACCAGCACCACCACCAGACCGGGGAAGGTGGTCAGCCACCAGGCCGTGGAAATGTAATTCCGGCCCTCGGCAATCAATAAACCCCATTCCGGCGTGGGCGGCGGGGTGCCGTAGCCCAGGAAACTCAGGGTGGAAATGGCCAGGATGGCATTGCCGAACTGCAGGGCGGAAAACGCGATGACCGAGGTGAGGGAGTTGGGAAGGATATGGCGCCACAGCACGGCGGCAAAGGTGCCGCCGCTGCCGTAGGCCGCTTCTACATATTCGCTGTGCCGCACACGGACCACTTCCGCCCGGGCCAGGCGGGAGAAGTTGGCGATGGAGGTTATGCCTACGGCGATGGCCGCATGCACGGTACCGAAACCCAGTAAAATAATGATGCTCAGGGAGAGCAACAACCCGGGTATGGCCAGCAAGACATCAATAAATCGCATGATCAGGCTGTCGATTCCGCGCCCCGCCGCGCCGGCTATGACTCCCAGCGCGGTGCCGACCGCCAGACCGAGCGCCACCGCCACCAGCGCGCCGGATAATGACCAGGCCGCGCCGTAAACGATGCGGGCATACAGGTCGCGGCCCAACTGGTCGGTGCCGAGCCAGTGGCCGGCGGCCGGCGCCAGCCGCTGCGCGCCGGCAATGCCGTCGGTGCCGCTGTAAGAGGTGAACAAGCCCGGCGCGACGGCCCACAGGATCACCACCGCCATCACCAGCCAGGACAGAATCAGGCCGGGTTGCCCGCGAAATAAACGGGAGCGTTCGCCGGGGGTGGGCTCCACGGCCGGCGGCGGAGACGCTGGCGGCGAGGGCGCCGGTGTGGATGCGTTTAGCGGCAGACTGCTCATACAGCGGCTCCGGCAGGTGTTTTAAGACGGGGATCAAGCAGGGGGTAAAACACGTCCACCAGTAAATTCACGGCGACAAAGGCGGTGGCGGAAATCACCACAATGGCCTGCAATACCGTCACGTCCTGATTGTTTACCGCCTGCTGGGTCAACTGGCCCAGGCCATTGAGGCCGAACACTGTTTCGGTTATCAGGGCGCCGGCGATCAGTTCGCCAAATAGCAAGCCGGCGATGGTGAGAGCCGGTAGCACCGCGTTGCGGGCCACGTGCCGCCAGAGCACGCCGCCGCGGCTGGCGCCCTTGGCCCGCGCCACCGCTACGAACGGCAGGGTTTGCACTTCATCGATGCTGCGAATCAGGATTTGGGCCAGGGGCGCGCAAATCGGCACCGCCAGGGTAACAATAGGCAAAATCAGGCCGACCCACTCCCCGGGATTTATTACCGGCACCCATTTCAGCCGAAAGGAAAATAGCTGAATCAACACAATGCCCAGCCAGAAGGTAGGAACGGAAATAAATACCGAGGGCAGGGAATGCAGTACTCCTTTCAGCCAGGGGACGGAAGTCAGGCCGGCCAGCAACGCCATTATTACCGCCAATACCGTCGCCAGCAGAAATCCGGCGACAGCCAACCGCAGGGTGGGGGGAAGATTGGTCTCCAGTAATTGCACCACCGGCACCCCGGTCTGAACGGAATAACCGAAATCGCCGCGCAAAAAATTCACACAGGTATGCAGATATTGTTGCCACAACGGCGCATCGGCGCCGTAAACCGCGCGCATGTCGGCGATCTGTGCCGGGCTGAGGCCCATATCCGGATTCTGGAACTTGATCAGGATGGCGTCGCCGGGCAAGACCTGCAACAGGAAAAAAGAGAGGGTGAATGCCGCCCAGAGCACCAGCAGCGCCTGCCCAAGGCGGCCGTACAGATAACGTTGCATACCGTCGCTCCTTAATGCTTGTCCAGCCAGGCGCCGTAAAATGCCGGCCGACCCACGGCCTCGAAGCTGACGCCGTGGAGATAGGGCGCGCCGGCAAAGACCTGCGGCTCTTCAAATATCGGGATCACGTACGCCTCGTCCAGCAGGTACTTTTGCGCCTCGCCGGCCAACTGCAACCGTTTTTGACCATCCACTTCGGCGGAAATCGCCACCAGCAGAGTATTCAGCTTATCGTCGCTGAAGTTCTGTACCTTGCTGCTCGAACCGCCTTTTTGCAGCAGCGCGTCGCGATTGGTGGGATAAAATTGGCTTTTAATCACATCCGGATCGGCCCGTCCCACTTCCACCACATTAGCCGGTGTTTTCAGCGGGTCCAGGCTATCGGCGGTTTTGCTGCCGGCATCGCCGGCCAGAATGTTCAGCCGCGCCCCTACTTTGCTCCACTGCTGTGAAACCAATTGCAGCACTTCTTTATTCTGCGGCTGCGGCGGTGATTCATATACCGACAGTACCAGCGAGCGGCCGTCTTTTTGGCGAATGCCATTGGCGCCCGGCTTCCAGCCCGCCTGATCCAGCAACTGCCCGGCCAACTGCGGATCGTATTTCAATTTATCCGCCAAATTGATATAACCCGCCGCCGGCGCGGCAATCACCGAGGTTGCCCGGGGGTAGTGAAGGGAAAACAACGTGTCGACGATTTGACCGGCATCGGTGGCGTGCAATAGCGCCTGGCGCACCCGAACATCGGCTACCAGCGGGTTATCCGGCCTGAATGAGATGCCGTCGTTGACGCCGCGGGTCGGCGCGGCATAGATAATGAAGTGTTGTCCTTCAGTCTGTTTTTCATCATAGGCCTGTACCTGGCGGATAAAGTCGGCCTGGCCGGCCAGCAGCGCCCCGATGCGCACGCTGTCTTCCGGCGTGATAATGAACTTGATGCCGTCAAGATTGGGCCGGCCCTGCTGCACCAGATTCTTCGGTCCCCAGCGGTAATCGTCCCGCGCGCGCAAATCCACTTCCCGGCCCAGGGTTTCACCGCTGACCACAAAGGGGCCTGAACCGATGATATGCCGGGCATCCCCCAGGGCATCAAAATTCTGTGCCAGGGTGACCGGCGAGACTAAACCCGAACCGATGGTGGAGGTTCCCTGCAAAAAGCCCGGCGAGGATTTTTTAAAATAGAATTTGACGGTTAAGGGATCGATCACCTCGCTGTGATCGTAATTATTAATGACTTCGGACACCGGCAGATGCAGTTGTTTGTTCCCCAGGCCGAAGGTATCGAAATTCTTCGCCACGGCGGCGGCGTCCAGCGGCTTCCCGTCCGAGAACGTCACGCCGGGCCGGAGTTTAAACGTGTATTGGGTTTTATCGCTGTTGCTGGTCCAGGATTCGGCAATCCAGGGTTCAATGGCCAGGGTCTTGGGGTTTTGATAGGTGAGTTTATCGGTAATCTGATTGAGAATACCGCCGTTCGGGTAAAATCCTCCCGCCGGCGGATAAAGATTGGTATGCGCCTGTTGCTCAAGATAAATCAGGGTGCCGCCTCTCACCGGCGCGTTTTCCACCGCCAGGGCGTTTAATGAATTCATCCCCAGGGCTAAAATCATCCCCCGTGCCAGGCCGCGACCGATTGAACTCAAACGATGTTTATTTTTCATGATGGCTTCTTTGATGTAGTGGCTTGATGTCGTGGCGGCCATAAATAGAGTACCTGATGGAATATGATCGAGGTCAATATCCGGCAAATAAACGTCAAGCAAAAAGAATTTATTTCAATATCCAAGATTAAAAAAGGCATAAGCCAAACCTAAAGCTCATATTTAACTTAGTCGTGCCGGAAAAAGCATAAATGCTATGTATCATTGTTCACCAGATTTATTTATCGGCGTCATCGGACACTTCTCCGCTCAACCGTTCTACCCACAACGTAACGGATGTTTAATGACCAAAGATCAAATGAAATAACGGGCTTTTATAGAAAATTTTTAGCTAACCATTTCCGGCAATGGCATAAGAAGAATTAAGTATATCTAATAAGATATCGTTTCTTCAGCCCGCCATAGGCTTACCCTATTATCCCGAGGATTATTAGTTCGTTAAATAAAAGTTCGTTAATTAGAAATTAAAATAATCATAATAATTAATTGGCAAGGCGTGGATTATCCAGCGGCACATAAGGATTGACGGGTTATGATCGTTCTGACGAACGTTTCTAAAATATTCAAAGATAATAATGTACCGATCGTCGCCGTCGATAATGTGAGCCTGCGGGTTGAGCGGGGCCAAATCTACGGCATTATCGGCTATAGCGGGGCCGGGAAAAGCACCCTCATCCGTTTACTCAACGGCCTGGAAAAGCCCAGCGCCGGATCGGTTTTAGTCGCAGGACAGGATATCGCCCGGGCCAGCGGTGAGAGCCTACGGCAGGCACGGCTTAAAATCAGCATGATTTTCCAGCATTTTAATTTGCTGTGGTCCCGGAGCGTCAGCGAAAATATTGCTTTTTCCATGCAGATTGCCGGCACGCCTAAAGCCGAAATCCGCCTGCGGGTGGCTGAACTTATCGCTCTGGTGGGGTTAGAGGGAAGGGAACATGCCTATCCCTCGCAGCTCAGCGGCGGACAAAAGCAGCGTGTAGGCATTGCCCGGGCGCTGGCCAACAACCCGGCGGTATTGTTATGCGACGAGGCCACCTCGGCCTTGGATCCTCAGACCACCGACGCCATTCTCGATTTATTGCTTGATATCAACCGCCGGCTGAATCTCACCATTGTGCTTATTACCCATGAAATGCACGTCGTGCGCAAGATTTGCGGGCGGGTGGCGGTGATGGATAACGGACGGGTGGTTGAAGAGGGAGAGGTCCTGAATGTTTTCACCCATCCGCAGCAGCCTATTACCCGGCAATTTGTCAAACAGGTTAGCCAATACCGGGATCCGGTGCCGGATTTAGCGCCGGAGCTGTTGCAAAATCTGCCCGGCGTGGTCTTGAAGCTGACGTTTATCGGCCTGAGCGTCAGGCAGCCGGTGGTGGGGGAGTTGACGTTGCGCTATCGACTGCCGTTTAACATCTTGCACGGTAATGTTACGCAAACCGCCAATGGTATCTTTGGCGAACTCTGGCTTCATGCGGTCATCGAACCCGGTCAGCTCGACAATATTCTGGCGGATCTCCGTCAAGATGACATCACCGCCGAGGTGATTGAACATGGCTGAACGGCTTTTATCACGTGCGTATCCCAATTGCTTCACCATCGGGGTGGCCCACTATGCTTGAGCATTTCTTTCCACATCTGCAGCTTGATCAATTATGGGCGGCCACCGCGGAGACCCTTTATATGACCGCGCTGTCGGGCATTGCCACCTTTGCGCTGGGAATCGCGCTGGGATTGGCGCTGTTCCTCACCGCCCGCGGCGGCCTGTTTCCCCACCCCTCCGCCTATAAGGTGATTTCGGCAGTGGTGAATGTGTTCCGTTCCATCCCGTTCATTATTTTGATCGTGCTGCTGATCCCGTTCACCAAGGTGCTTATTGGCACCATTCTGGGCGCCAACGCGGCTCTGCCCGCATTGATTGTCGGCGCAGCGCCATTTTACGCCCGGCTGGTGGAAATAGGACTGCGCGAAGTGGACAAAGGGGTCATCGAAGCATCCCGCGCCATGGGCGCCCGCGTCGGCACACTTATATTTCAGGTTTTACTGCCGGAGTCGTCACCCGCCCTGGTTTCCGGCATCACCGTCACCCTGATTGCGCTGGTGAGCTACAGCGCCATGGCCGGTGTTATCGGCGCCGGCGGATTGGGAAATCTGGCCTATCTGGAAGGATTCCAGCGTAACCACAACGACGTCACCCTGGTGGCGACACTGATGATTTTGATCATCGTGTTCGTCATTCAGTTATTGGGCGACGTCATCACCTCACTGCTTGATAAACGTTAAACAGACCGGGATAAACTATGAATAAAACCTTCACACTGCTGGCCGCCGCTACGCTTACCGCCCTCAGCCTGTCCGCTTCGGCCTGGGCGGATACACTCAGGGTGGGCGCATCCAATGTGCCCCACGCTGAAATTCTTGAGCAGGCAAAACCGATACTGGCGAAACAGGGTATCGACCTGGAGATAAAACCTTTCCAAGACTATATCCTGCCGAACACCGCTCTTGCCGACCATGACATTGATGCCAACTATTTTCAGCATGTGCCTTATCTTAATAGCGTGCTCAAGGATCATGCCGGAGATAAAAACTATGACTTCGTCAGCGCCGGGGCGATTCATATCGAGCCCATCGGCATCTATTCAAAACGCTATAAAAGCCTGAAGGATTTGCCGCAAAACGGCAAGGTGATCATGCGTGATTCGGTGGCGGAAGAGGGACGTATTTTGTCAATCTTCGAACGGGAAGGGGTGATCAAACTGAAACCGGGCGTCAGCAAGGTCGACGCACGGATAACCGATATCACCGATAACCCGAAACACCTGCAATTCCTGCCGAATATTGAAGGCTCGCTGTTGCCGCAGATGTATAAGAATGATGAAGGGGATGCGGTGGTTATCAACGCCAATTATGCCATCGATGCCGGCCTCAACCCGATAAAGGATCCCATTGCGGTTGAAAGCGGCAAAAATAACCCTTACGCCAATATTATCACCGTTCATCGGGGTGATGAGAACAAGCCGGATATCAAGGCGTTGGTGAAGGTTTTGCATTCCAAACCCATCCAGGACTTTATCCGCCAGAAATATAAAGGCGCGGTTATTCCGGTCAATGGTTAACTTAAGTGCCCCACAGCACGGCAGGCCCGCTATCACCAAGGGTGAAACCGAGCCTGTTAAAGGGAGACCGTGCTGATGGGGTCGAATCGGGCATGGTTTTTCTGCCCGACCGAGCGCCCCACAGCGCGGTAGGCCCGCGATCATCGGACGTGCAACGAACCCGTTAAAGGGAGACCGTGCTGATGGGGCCGAAGCGGGCGTGGTTTTCGCCCGTCCGAATGCCCCTCAGCGCGGTAGGCCCGCGATCATCGGACGTGCAACGAACCCGTTAAAGGGAGACCGTGCTGATGGGGCCGAAGCGGGCGTGGTTTTCGCCCGTCCGAATGCCCCTCAGCGCGGCCCGCCAGCACGGAAGCTTAAACCAGGCATTTGAACACACCGACGCAACGTTTTTACCAGCCCTTTACCGCGTCGCCGTGATAGATTTTATCCGCCGCCGCGGCCACTTCCTCGGTTTGGTAGGCTTTAACCAGATTTTTCACCTTGGCGCTGTCTTTATTATCATCCCTCGCCACGATCAAATTAACGTACGGCGAATCTTTATCCTCGATAAACAAACCGTCTTTATGGGGAGATAAACCGATTTGTGTGGAATAATTGGTATTAATGATCGCCAAATCCACCTTGCCGTCGTCCAGCGTACGCGGGAGCTGCGCCGCTTCAATTTCCACAATTTTAAGATGTTTGGGGTTATTGACGATATCCAGCGAGGTGGGTTGCAGACCGGTGCCGTTTTTCAACGAGATCAGACCGGTTTTTTGCAATAACAACAACGAGCGCCCGAGATTAGTGGGATCGTTGGGAATGGCCACCTGAGCGCCGTCCGGTATTTCGTCTACGGATTTGTATTTGCGTGAATACCCGGCAATGGGATAAACAAATGTCTTGCCCACCGCCGCGAGTTTATAACCGTGCTCTTTGATCTGCTGCGTCAGGTAGGGGCCGTGCTGGAATGCGTTGGCATCCGTATCGCCGGAATTCAGGGCCTCGTTGGGCAACACATAGTCGGTGAAGGTCACGGTTTCCACGTCCAGGTTGTACTTCTCTTTGGCCACTTTTTTCACCGCGTCCCATAACGGCCGATCGATGCCCGCGCTAACACCGACTTTAATATGGTTGGCGTCTTTATCGGCTTTATCGCAGGCGTTTAATGCCAGAGACACGGCAATAACGCCCGCCAGCGCCAGGCAATTTAATAGTGATGGCATAATAAGAAAACTCCGGAAAAATTATTTTATTTTGCCCCAGGGCAGTATATATCCTTAACGTTCAGGGTACCGCAAATCAAATTCTTTATATATTACCGATTGTGCATTAACTAATATCAAATAGTACTGTGTCATCGCCGTGATTAATATTAGAGCGGGACGCAATCGGTTGCCCAGGCCCGGTATCCGGCCTCTTAGCCCCTGGAGATCCTGCTTTGAGAAGAATAAAACCGCCCGGTATTTTGATTTCGCACAACTTGTATAAAAAAATTAATATTTGTGTTGCTTATGTTACGGCCATAGCGACTAACTTCACATAAATATAATTTTTACATCAATTAATACAATTGTAATGTTATTTCCACCATACTGTTTAACCAGTAGCCCATTTTAACCCGTAGCCTATTCCCCAGGTGATCAGCATGGTACAACTTTCTCTGTATAATCGGAGCACTAACTCACCCACCCTCCCAGCCTATCCCGACGATTTGGCACTGAGCGGACTGTTCTTGCAAAAGGCGGCGCTTAACAAGGCCCGTCCCGCCGTTATCACGCCACAACGGATTTTGCATTATGGCGAATTGGCGCGGGATGCCGTCTCGTTGGCGGCCTATCTGCGCCATGAGGGAGTGGGCGCATCCAGCACGGTGGGGATCCTGCTGCCCCCCGGCATTGAGCATATTACCTGCCAGGTGGCGATTTTACTGGCCGGCGGCTGTATTCTGCCGCTGGATCCGTTTTTGCCGGACGATCAACTGAATGGGGTATTGCGGGACTCGCTGGTTTCAATGACCATCACCGATGCCGCCACCCGTCGACGCGCATTGGCGACCCGCTATATTATTTTTGAACAAGTCGCGGTGGGGGACGGCAACGATCAGGATTTCGTGCCCCTGCGCCACGGTATATCCCAGCCCACCCACCGGTTTTATCGGTCGGATACTCAGAAAACAAGCCGGATTTACCCTCATGATATTTTTCATCTTGCCCTGGACTCGCGGCATGTGCGTTTTAGTCCAGATGATCGGGTAGCGGCTATCGCTCCCATGACCGCTGTGGCCTCACTGTTTGAAATCTGGGGTGCGCTGCTTAACGGCGCGACAACGGTCATCATGCCCGACAGCTGGGTTAACGATCCCCTCCGGTTTGAAACGGCCCTGCGGGAATTTGCCATCAGCATCCTGCGCGCGCCTGCCGCCATGTTCAATTTGCTCGCCAGCATCCGTCCCGAGTGTTTCGGCCAGTTGAATTATCTGCTGGTGGGCGGGGAATCGGTGAATGCGCACAGTATGCGGCGGGTATTGCAATACGGGCCGCCCCGGCATTTGCTTTATGGCGACGGCACCGATGCGGGAACCCGGCTGATGCTTGCCGAAAGCACGGAGCGTCAAATAATACGGTAAAGATCCCCTATCGGCCGCAGCGCGTTGTTTAAGGCCGCTGTTGCCAGAGTTGCAACATCTGGGCCTCCACCCGTGCGGGATCCTGCCTCATACTTTGCCAGACATCCAGGGCGCGCCTGTCCGCCATCACATGATTTCGCCCCTGCCGAATGCCTTCCAACGTCTGTTCGGCCACCTGTTCAGGGGAGACCTTGGCGCTGTCGATATGGGTGGTCATATCGGTATCGATAAATCCGGCGTAAACCCCGATAACCTGCGTTCCCTGGTCATGCAGCTGGATTCGCGCCCCATCGGTTACCGCCAGCGCGGCATGCTTGGAGGCGCCGTAAGTGGCATTCAGCGGCGAGGTAAACCAGCTTACCACCGACAGCATATTAACGATGGCGCCGCCGCCGTTAACGGCCAAAACCGGCGCGAACGCGGTGATCATCCGCAGCACGCCGTAAACATTCACTTCCATTTCCCGCCGCATGGCGTCTTCGGCGCCTTCCGCCAGCATGGGACTTTGCAGCAGAATGCCGGCATTATTGATAAGCAGATTGATATCCGGACACTGCCGCGCCGCGGCCACGACATCCCCCTGGGAAGTCACATCCAGTTTTAGCGCGATAATCCGCGGGTCGGTGATGGCAATACTGTCGGGATCCCGTGCCGCCGCATAAACTTTTGCCGCGCCCGCCGCCAGCAGCGCCTGGGTATAGGCTTTGCCGAGGCCCCGGTTCGCCCCGGTGACCAAAGCAATGCTACCTTCTACTTTCATGGCGATTTTCTCCTATCCCACATGCATAAGCGTTAATAAGGTGGTGATGATAATAATACTGATAAAAACCGAGATGGAACCGGTAAAACTGGAGACAGAGCCGAACTTGCTGCCTCTGGCGGTAAAGACCGGCGCCAGGGACGAAACCGGCGCAAATACGGTTACCGCCAAAACCTGACGAATTTCCAACGGTAACGGTGTGCAAAAATAAAACAGCGCCGCGAACAGCGCGCCGGCGCTGTAACGCAGCACCAACACTTTATAGACACTTCTCAGCTGCGCCCTGTCGATATTGATTTCCAGCATCATGCCGATGATAAGCATCGCGATAAACGGATTGGCATTGCCTACCATGGTGGTGAGAATAGTCACCTGGCTCGGCAGATGGTAGCCGAACAGGGCGGCTATCAGCAGTAAGACATACACATCGAAAGGAATGGAGGAGAACAGGCGCTGAAAGGTGCTTTTTAATCCGGTACTGGTGCCGATGGCGTTTGACGCGGCAACGTAGCTGCCGCCGGTACAGATGATTGAGTTGCCTGCATCGAACAGGCAGGTGGCGACAATACCCACTGGTCCCAAAAAGCTTTGCACATAGGGCAGGGTAAAGCAGCCGATGTTATAGCCGGGTGAATTGATCATATAAAAGACTTTCGTATCGTTGTCCCGTTTCCGGCTTAACATAAATCCGGCTAACAACAACAGAATATTGCAGGTAAAACCGATAACCACCAGGATCAGCATGGAATGATCCACATTAAAACTGGAGAAGCCGTTGATGACCGCCGCCGGCAGGGTGAGATTCATCATGATTTTCGACAGGCCGATACTATCGGATACCTGTAGCACCCGGTACTTTTTTAAAAGATAACCCACCACAATAATCAGAAAAAAAGAAAATGCTTTTATAAGAACATCAATCATGTGCATCGTCCGGAGAATGTCCGACATGTTGACCTGTCGGTTCTTTCCACCTGGTAGGGATAACTCGTCATGATATTTATCATACCATTACAAGATGTAAGCGGTGCACAAATTTCAACCTAAGATAAAGAGACCTCGATTTGGGCAATATTATTGATTTGCCGAGAATTAAGCACGGTTTCAGAAAATCCTTGCCGGGCCAGATTCAGCATGGCCAGCCCCATTACCTCGGTGGTTAAAATAAAACCGGGACACAGGGGACGTATAAGCGACAGCAGCGGGGTGAGAAAGCGGTAAATATTTCGATAAAGAGGGGTTTTGGACACCGCGCCGTGCCGGGGCAATATGATGCCGGGACGAAGTATATAAACGCTTTTGAACCCCAGTGCGCGTAAAGCATTTTCAGTGCCGCCCCGGACCCGTTCCCACATGGTGCGGCTTTTGCCGGTGCTGTCGGCGCCGGAACCGGATAAATAAACAAAGGTCATCGATGGATTCAGCTTAACCAGCGCCGTGGCGGCGGCCAGGGTCATTTCATGGGTTATCCGGGTGTATTCCTGCTCGCTCATGCCCATAGAACTGACGCCGAGGCAAAAAAAGCAGGCGTCAAGACCGCTGAGCCTGGGGGCTAAGGCGTCATAATGCAGCAGATCTTCATGAATGAGGGATTGCAGCTTAAAATGCTGAACGGTGGGGGCCGAACGGCCCACCGCAACCACCGATATGACATCTTCCGCCCGCAGGCATTCCCTTAATACGCCCTGGCCCACCATGCCGGTGGCTCCCCAGATAATGACTTTCATGCCTTGTTCTCCGCCGGCCTAAGCCGATGACGTAACCGGCTGACGCCGGCTACGTTATTAATAAATGAGTGATTACTCAATTATATGCGGTGTAAGGTTTAACGCAAGTAATTCAGCCAAAGGCTCAGCGCCAGCCGCCGGACGCGGAGATCCGTTCGCCGGTCAGCCAGGCCGCGTCGTCGGATGCCAGGAATACCGCCACTTTGGCGATATCCGTCGGCTGTCCGAATCGGCCCAGCGGCGTCTGAGCCACTATGGTTTTTTCAAATTCGCTGCCCACCACGCCAACAGCCGTGGCGCCTTCCGTTTCCACCCCCCCCGGCGCAATGGAATTGACCCGGATATGTCTGGCGCCCAGCTCCCGCGACAACTCTATGGTGAGGGTATCGATAGCGCCCTTGGTGGCGGAATAGATGGCGGAACCCGCCGTTGGGTTGGTGCTGACCACCGAACTGATATTGATAATGCTGCCCCCTTGCGGGCCGAAATATTTAAGCGCCTCCTGAACGGCTAAAAAAGTCCCGAGCACGTTGATATTAAACTCCCGATGAAATTCCGCTTCGGTGGCCTCTTCGATGGAATCGAACTGGAATACTCCGGCATTGTTCACCAAAATGTCCGGCGCGCCGAACACATCTTTGGCGGTGAGAAAAAGCTGACGCACGTCCGCGGATTTAGCCACATCCCCCTGTACCGCCACGGCTTTGCCGCCGTTGGCGACGATGTCCGCCACCACCCGATCGGCGCCTTCCCTGCTGGAGGCATAATTCACCACCACCGATGCCCCTGCGGCGGCAAGAGCTTTGGCGATGGCGGCACCGATGCCTTTGGATGCGCCGGTGACGATAGCAATTTTATCTGTAAGTTGACCCATGTGCGGCTCCGGATAGTGAGTGTAAGTACATTAGTTCGGTTTTTTCGAACTAGTATAGTTCGTAAAATATGAACTAATGGACTCTTTGTCAATACTCTGTTATAAATATTTCATGAGACCTATAGTTCATCCCGCAGCCAGTGATATTACCGTCGAGGGCATCCTCCATGCCTTGGCTGATCCCGTTCGTGCCCGGATTTTTGTGGAAATCGCCCGGGCTGGCTGTCCGCAAACCTGCTCGGCATTCCTGGAAGTCAGTGACCGTGTCGTGCCCAAATCCACTCTGTCGCAGCACTTCAAGGTGCTGAGGGAGGCCGGGCTTATCCGCAGCGTGCGCAAGGGCGTGGAGATGTACAATATGCCGCGCGATGACGATCTGCATGAGCGGTTCGGCACGCTGATTACCGCGATTATCGAGGCCCATACCGCGCAGTACCAACGGGCGAGATTGGCGGACAATGGGGTCGGCAAGCAAACCGATACCGACGGCCCGCCGGAAAGTCGCCCTGCCGAGGGGTAACGCCAGGGTGGCCGCGCCTCTCCTGGCCGCGTTTGCTCCAGGCGACATGAGTTATTAATCTTTTATTTATATCAAAAGATATATTCCTTCCCCCATCCTGATTAAGCTTGTCATAGCCCACATATTCGAGTTGCAAGAAAGCCAACGCATCTTCAACTTGAAGTATTACGGGTATATTCATTCATCTCATGGCTGTAATGATATATACCCTCATTACTCACAGGTAATGACCTGCATATAACAGGTCCCGGCGAGGATTTTTTGACATGGATAATGTTTCCAAAACAAATAATGACATAAAGCATAGATTTACCGTAGTGCCCTGTGCCGACGGATTAACTGATAAATCAGGCGCTAAGACAAACACGAAACTGGCCGGCGAGTTGGTTAAGGCCACTAATGACAGCCTTGCCGCCGCAAACGTAAAGGTAAATGCGCAGCGCAAACATATGCCTGTTGCCCTGATGTATGGATTCGTCGGGGTGCGGGATCTTGCACAGACAAACGATGTTCATAAAATCACCGTCGATCTGCTAAACAGAGCGCTTATGCTATCTCATGGAAACTTATCCCACGCTAAACTCATTGAAACTCAAAAGGGTATAAAGGTCAGAGATAGCGCGGTGGTGCAGTTGGCCAAGGTGACGCGTATCGATGATGGCATTGCCGGACAGCTGCTTCACTCCTGGTCGGCATACCTTAAGAACTCATATGATTTTATTTCAATACAGTCGGCCTTGAAAAGAAGATTTGCTAAACGCACTCAATCAAAGTGCGACAATTTAAAATACCTTGCCATCAAAAATTACGCCCTGGAATCGAAAATAACCTCAGCAACCATTGCAGGTGCAATGTTTATATTTGATAAGTTTGACAGGTTCGGCGACGAAGAAGGCTTTAAAGCCCTGGAACGTTTACAATCACCCCAAAAAGAACAGATTGCAGGGATCGTCGGCAGTATGTTTTTCAGAAGAACGTCCAAGCTGGGGCTCCTTTGGAGCAAAGAAAATGATATTCCGGTTTATTTTGATATGGACTTTACTCATAAACAGGCATTTAAAAAACTCCGCAATACCTATCAGCCCATTACTTTTTCCGAATATAAATATTATAAAAAATATCGTTTCGACAATGTCACTGAACGGCGGTTCTTTAGCCAAGAACCGCCGTTTTATCTTCAGTGTTTGGGAAGAAAGTAACTTTGTGAATATCCTCTGGGGTATACGTAAACAAATCGTCATAATTGGTTGTTAGCCAGATATGCCGGCTGTCGGCTATGATATGCGGCATTAATCGCTTAACATTCAATCACAATGGTTTAGTGGGAAAAATATGGAAAAGCCAACCGACCCGGCTCTATCGAACGTTAAATCTCCGCTCGTTGATCATTTGCGGTTCCACCGGCGCAATCACCACCTTGCCGCGCCGTTCGGCAACGGCTGGTTTGCCCGCAAGGCGGAAGCGTTCGCGCGTTTCTTTGGCACGCCGATGTTTTTAGGCGCGCAAACCTTTATTGTTATTGCCTGGATCGTGGTGAATGTCTCGGGATTGGCCAAGTTCGATCTTTATCCGTTTATCCTGTTGAACCTGGCCTTCAGTTTACAGTCGGCCTATGCCGCGCCGTTGATATTGCTGGCGCAGACGCGCCAGGCTGAGCGGGATAAGGCCAATGCCGATGCCGATGCCCAGCATAGGGAGGCGTTGGCGGTGGCCAATGCACAGCGTCAGGAGCTGTCGGCGCAAACCTCCGCCCAGATGATGGCCCTGTTGGAACAAAATACCGAGCTGACGACGATGACCAAACAGCTTAGTGAACGTATTGAAATCCTGGCGGCCGAATTGCACGAAAAGCTGCTGCAAAAAGCGTCGTCGTAACGGGGTTGATACACTCTTTTTTCGTTTGCGCCTGGCAAGGCGCTGCCGCAATTCATGGGAACCAGCATGGCATTCACCATCGCGGGAGATGTCATGAAAATACGCATTTCCCATCAGCATGGGGAAACCGGCATAGTGCTTAAGTTCCCCATGGCGAGATTGTCTTCCTCCGCATTTCTCTTCTTCTTCAATCTAAACAGATTGCAATAGAGTATTTTCTGCAAGTCTCCCAATTGTTACCGTGCTAATTTCGACCAAATGATTTTGGAGTAAGCGATGGGGCAACATTGGCGCCAGAGGAGCGAAGATGTCAGTAATAAATATAAATACAGCCCGAATAACCATCATGGCGGAAACAATTGCAGGTATCGGCACTGAACGGGCGAGATCCGACGCAAATTCCCTCCACGGCATTATGGAACATATTGTAAATCTTCTGACTTGCGGCTATGTGCGCAGGCAGCGCGCGGTACAATATGATGAGTTTACCCAGGCGTTGTCCACTGCTCTTAATAGCACCTGCTCATTGGACGAGGCTTTTCGCATTCCGCAAAAACTCATCGTTGATTATGCCGGCTATACCGTCACCTTCATGCTACCGGGCGAAAACCATAATGAAACCGGCCTCGCCACCCTCCAGGTGAGCAAAAAAGGAAAAAGTATCGAATCATCGGTGGAAAAAAATACCTACTGCCGTATTTGCACCGTTTTGCTGATACGACAGCGGTTTGGTCTTTCCCACTCATCCATCACCTTAACGGAGAGAGGGCTGATGGATATGAGAGGGGCTAATTTGAGCAGGGCGGACTTGAGCGGGGCTGATATGCGCGAGGCCGATCTGAGCGGCGCTGACATGAGCGAGTCCAACCTCAGCAAGGCTGATCTGAGCGGGGCCGACCTGGGCAACGCCATTTTGTGGAACACTGATCTTACCGAGACTCTTCTGGCCGGGGCTAACCTGAGCAATGCCAATCTGAGCGGAGCTAAACTCTATGGGGCCGACCTGAGCAATCTTTCACGGCAAGGTCCGTTGCTTTACCTCCCTCTTTGGAATGCAATCAATATAAAGTTCTTCCTTGATCATAAGGCTAACGGTAGGGACAGCAGCCTGCTGACCATGATGGACAGCATTGATGAACGGTATGCTGACGTTAAATTACAGATGGCCCGTGAACTGATAGATTCGTTACAAGGCGCCAAGGTTTCGAGCGTGGCACCGCTGCTGATGGATGTCCTGTCCAAAACTCCTTATAACGGTGATGCCGGCATGACCGCCTGGCTGGATACGGTTTGCCATCGCTACCTCAATCAATATGATGCCGAAGCCTTGCCGCAGTTGAGTGAGGACAGGCTTAAACAGGTTGCGGACCTGTTCTTATGCCAGCCGGAACGGATGTTTTCTCATAATAGCGCATTTATCCAGTTGGTTGCCCAAGGGATGAAGACGGGCGATGGTGCTATCAAGGCAAGCATGACCCGGCTGTATGATGGCTACCTGAATCATGAAAAAGTAAGGCCGTATGTCGTATTGGATGACTTTGGTATTTACGGCGCCCAGCGGCCTGACTGGACGGATGAAAACGCCGCGAATTACATACTCTTCCCATCTCGACCCGAGGGGCCTGTTATGCTGCTCTCAGCGCATACCCTTAGAAGCATGTTGGAACCGGACCCCCTTACGCCGGTATGGGATCGTTTTTTCCTCTATAACCAGCAGGGGGAAAATCTGCAACCGAGCGATCACCCTCTGGAAACGCTGTTCGGTGACGATTTCAGGCTTTTTTGGGCGTCTTATCGCTTTGCGGAAAAGTTCGCCAGCTTTGCCAAATTGCTTGAGACATTACAACTTGGGAACCGGCGGACGTTATTTCTCTCGGCAACGCGTGTTAAAACGTCGGGGGTTAAGCTGGTGGACCAGGCAAGCCATGAAGAGCTGCGTAAAATATTCAGTCCGACACTGGCCTATTCAACGGATTCCGGCGACTATAGCCTTACCCGCGCGCACTATGACGAAATTTTGGTGACCTATGACCTCTCCCGGGCCAGTGATAATCATAAGGCCAAAACGCTGCTGACCCTGGCGGCGGTATTCAACAAATATTCCTCCAAAGCGATTTTTGGCACAGAGTCTGAATCCCCGGAAATGCTCAGACGTTATGCTTATGCATTGATGGAAAAAGCCTATGCCCTTGATGCGGGAGTGTTTAAGGGCGAAAAGGAAAATGAGTTTGCCAACTGGAGAAACCGCCTGCTGGGCCTGGATGGCGCCTTTAGTTGCAGTTCAGATTTATCTATTAGAATGCTCGCTTATATCCGTGAAAATTTCCCTGACGTTTTGGCAGATATCATGCCGCCGGCATGGAGCTGAAGGCTTCGGGCACGATACTTTTAACTGGCATTTCCTATTTTGGGGACAAGAAAATAAATTTCCTTGCCTAGGATTCTCCGATGGTCGCCCCTTTTTACGATATCGTTCAGTCCGCCGCCATGCCCAATTTTAGCTTTTTGTCCTGGTGGCTTATTTGCGGCGGGGGGATTCCATTTTTTCGTCAGCCTTTCAAGACATTCACGCCGGCAGGCCGATGACCCGCAGGCTGCGCACCCCTTGGGCGCCCCTAATCAACACGCCTTCAATATCGGCGGTGGCGGAAGGGCCGGACATCAGCACCGAGTATCGCGCGGTCAAAAATTCTTCCCGCTGGTAGGCTATGTGAAGATTTGGCACGATATCCGCCACCGGCAGCAGCACCACCAGATGCTGCGCCAGATAACCCAGCGCATTCACCCGGCATTCCGCTTCGCTCAGCCAGATGGAGCCGGTTTCCGCCACGCCGAACCTGGCCTGGACGATGCCGACATCCACAAGATTCACCGCGCCGGCGGGGGTATCCGGCCCGATGGACAAATCCCCTTTTATGCCCTCCACCGCCGAACAAAATATGCCACCGGCAGGAAACAGTCCGCGAATATAGTCAGACAGCGCCGCATAGTCCGTCGGACCACCCTCCGTGGGCGCATTGAGCCGGCTCTCATCCCAAATGCCGCCCATGATGGCCAATGAGGCGCCGAAGGCTTCCGGCGTCGCCGGATAAAGCTCGGCAAAGTCGGGCAGCGCCGGACGGGTCACCGGCGTCAAAGCATGGTTGCGCACGGCGCGCAGAATCTCATCACGATCGCTCATCATTTTTTCCTGTTCTCCAAATACCAGCGGTGAAAACTCTGGCGCGGCGAGGCCGGTATCTCCCGGGCCTCACCCCAGGCGTTCAGGGGATTATAAAGCAGGATGCGCGGCAGTTTCGGCACCACGGCGTTGGCGGTATCCACCACCGCCCGGTACAGGGCCGGGCTGGCGAGTATCTTGCCGGCGGCTCTCATGGCGCTTTTTTTGGCGAAGGGCAGCTCGTTATTGCGGGCAACGATTTCACGCCATTTATAAATCTGTTCGTGAATATTGATCCTCACCGGACAGACCTGGGTGCAACTGCCGTTCAGCGTTGAGGCGAACGGCAGGGTACTGTATTTTTTCAGATCCATGGTGGGATTGATAATGGCGCCGATGGGGCCGGAATAGACGGCGCCATAGCTGATGCCGCCGCTGCGACGGTACACCGGGCAGGTGTTCATGCAGGCGCTGCAACGGATGCATTTTAGCGAATACCAGAAATCCTCCATCGCCAGCCGCGCGCTGCGGCCGTTATCCACCAGGATGTAATGCATCTCTCCTCCCCGGCGCGGGGCTCGGAAGTGGGAGGTGTATTGGGTAATGGGCGAGCCGAGGGCACTGCGGGACAGCAAACGGATAAACACCCCCAGATCCGCCATGGCGGGCACCATTTTTTCAATGCCGATGGACACCAGGTGCAAATTCGGCACGTTGGCGCTTAAATCCGCATTGCCTTCATTGGTGCAGACGGTGACGGTGCCGGTCTCGGCGACGGCAAAGTTGCAGCCGGTCATGCCCGCCTCGGCCCGCAGTATGTACGGGCGGGTTTTATCCCGCTGCTGCCCGGCGAGATAATGCGGATCGGCATTGTTCGGATCGGTGCCCAGGGTATCGGCGAACACCCGGGCCACATCGATGGAGAGCTTATGCACCGCCGGCACCACAATATGGCTGGGCATCTCATTGTCCAGTTGTTGGATGCGCTCCCCCAAATCGGTTTCTATGACCTCAATGCCCCGCGCGTCCAGATAAGGCCGCATATCGCACTCTTCCGTCAGCATCGATTTGCTTTTAACCAGGGTTTTAACGCCGTGGGCCTTGAGAATCTCATGGACGATATGGTTATGCGCCGCCGCATCCTTGGCCCAGTGGACCTTTACCCCGTTGGCCAGGGCCTTGCGTTCGAACATCTCCAGATAAAAATCGAGATGAGTGAGGGTATGTTCTTTGATTTGTGAGGCGAGAGTGCGCAGCTGCTGCCATTCCGGATGGGCCTTCATCTGGGCGTCGCGCAGCTGGCGCAGGCTCCAGAGCCGCTGATCGAGGAAAGTCTGGTGTTTTTCACTGGACAAGAATTCCCGCGAGCCTTTGACGTGATCAATTGCTTTCATAACGGTCTCCGGGCCGGGGATCAGGCATGCGCGCCATTGAGGATCTGCGCGATATGCATAAATTTAAGATTCGCGCCCATACGCTGCGCACAGCCTTTCTGGTGCATCAGACACGACATATCCGCCGAAACGATATATTCGGCGCCGGCATCTTTGTGATCGTTGACTTTGTCATATCCCATCTTGGCCGAGACCGGCGCTTCGGTCACGCTGAAGGTGCCGCCGAAACCGCAGCATTCGTCGGGGCGGCGGGGATGGGCGAACTGAATGTCTTTCACCGCGCTCAATAGCGCCAGGGGTTTGGAAAACGGCGGCTGGTCAATTTCCGATACCGAGGCGTGACCCAGGGCGCGCAAGGCGGTACAGCTATTGTGCAAACCGACCTTGTGAGGAAACGCGGCCCAGGGGAATGTCTTTACCTGCAGGACATCATGCAGAAAGTCCACCAGCTCATAGGTGTTACGGCGAACCTGCCGCACTTCATCGGTTTGTTCGATGGCGTCCAGATGATCCCGCACATGATGGACACAGCTGGCGGACGGGGCCACGATATGATCGTAACCGCTGAAGTTACGCACGAACAGAGCCTCGCACCCTGCGGCGTCGCGCTGGCAGCCGCTATTGGACATGGGCTGTCCGCAGCAGGTTTGTGTCAGGGGATAATCGACGTCGCAGTCCAGACGTTCCAACAGTTCCAGCGTGGCGATGCCCACCTCGGGGAAATAGGCATCGATGAAGCAGGGGATAAATAAGGCGATTTTCATAGGACGGCACATCTCCCTGGTATACCTTTCATTCCCGCAAGCGGGGCAGGGGCGTTTCGGCAACGGCTGTTGCCGTGATTATTGCCCCCCGCCCGCTGTATTTGTGTGATTTATGCCTGATATTGCAGGTAAACCACATGGGTTTGCAGGTATTCCTCCAGGCCGTGCCGGCCGTCGGCGCCGCCGATGCCCGATTTACGCCACCCGGCGTGAAAACCCTGCATCGCCTCGAAATTCTCGCGGTTGATGTAGGTTTCGCCGAATTTCAGTTTTTTCATGGCCACCATGGCGGTATTCAGATCGGTGGTATAAATCGACGAGGTCAGGCCGAACTCGCAGTCATTGGCCATGGCGATGGCTTCAGACAGGGTGCGGAAGGTGCTGATCGGCAGTACCGGACCGAAGGTTTCCTCGTGCATGATGTCCATTTCCTGCTGCACATCCACTAGCAGTGTCGGCTGGAAGAAATAGCCCTTGCCTTCGGCGCGTTTGCCTCCCAACACCAGCTTTGCCCCTTGAGACACCGCTTTGTCCACCTTTTCCTGTACGCTTTGCAGCGCGGCGGCTTCAATCAGCGGTCCCATATCCAGCTGTTTCTCTTTGGCCGGATCGCCAAATTTTACCTGTTTGAAGGCCGCGGTCAGCCGGGAGATAAATTCGTCTTTGATCTGTTCCTGCACATAGACACGTTCGGCGCAGTTACAGACCTGACCGGTATTGATAATGCGGGAATCGACAATACTTTTCACCGCCAGGTCCAAATCCGCATCGGCCATCACAATGGCGGGTGCCTTGCCCCCCAGTTCCAACGACACTTTAGTGATGTTTTTTGCCGCCGCCGCCATGGTTTGCTCACCCGCCGCCACGCTGCCGGTCAGGCTGACCATGCCGACTTTGGGATTGGCCGCCAGTTCCTGGCCCACCACCGATCCACGGCCGGTAACCAGGTTGAACACCCCTTTAGGTAGACCCACTTCATGCACAATTTGCGCGAAGACAATGGCGTTATTGGGCGTCAGCTGGCTGGGTTTAACCACAATGGTATTGCCGGTGATCAGCGCCGGCGCCGCCTTGCGGGCTATTAGGAAGAACGGGAAGTTCCAGGGCAAAATACCGGTGGTAACGCCGATGGCTTTTTTAAACACCAGGATATGTTCGTTACGCCGATCGCTTTGCACGATCTCACCTTCATAGCGCCGCGCCCATTCGGCCATGTAATCAAGATAATCGGCGGTAAACAGCACCTCGGTATTGGCCAGCCCCTGGGTTTTCCCGCCCTCTGCGACAATAATGGCGGTCAGTTCCTCTTCCCTGCGCCGGATGCCGGCGGCAATCTTATGCAGCCACTGGCCCCGTTCCTGGGCCGGCAGCGCTTCCCAATCGTTTTGCGCCGCCTCTGCGGCATTGATGGCCCTGCGTACTTCCTCTACCCCGGCATCGGGAATTTGGGATATCACCTCCTCGGTAGCGGGATTGATCACATCAATCCACTTATTGCCGGGGCTGGAAACGAACTCACCGTTTATATAAAGTTGTTGCTGTTTTATGGTCATTGCTGCAACTCCATTAATGATATGTAGGTTAATTGTTGCATACAAAAAGCAGTATTACCCCGCCGCCGGGGATATTGCAATGGCGGATAGTCATATAGATAGTCATGTAAAAGGGGGGCGGCGTTTCCAGACACCGTGGCGGAAAACAGCAGGACGATAGGCTATAGGGGATAATGCAATTCATTGAAGATATTATGAATAATCAGCCTATTGCTTTATTATGGCGGAATTTTCAAGGCAGGGAATGCTCTAACGGGTGTGCGGAACTCCAAAGCCCAACCCTTAATTATAGTCTGCCCAGGGGGAGTGGCCTTGGTTATATTGCCATCGTTAGGTTTGGAATGACCATCACAGGAAGATGGATGTGATTGGCTTCACGGAAATACAATTTATTGCGGAAGATTCAAACCAGAAGTTAAAGGACTGCCAGGAATAATTTTGGATGAATAAAAATAATTTTATGTTGAAATTTTGAACGGGCTCAAAATTTTTCCGCGCAATGGCAAGTGTTGGAAGGGCAATAAATCAATCATCGGCCATGCCCGGTTGCCAAATAATCCAAAATAATTCCGATAATACTTAAGCTATTTTACAGTCTGGTAAGTGAAGCTTACTATGGCGCATCCGTTTCTCCGTGAGTCCATCAAGTGGATAGACAAAAAAGATCGGTCCTGCATATGGATTTGCGGCGACTGATACTTATTCTGGCTGTAATGAGCGCATTGATAACCTTGAGTAATGCTTTCTTTGCCACCTATAAAGTACAGCGGCAACTGCTGATCGATGGTACCCTCGAAGCTAATCGGGTGTACGCCGCCAAACTGGCGGACACCACCAATCTGTTTTTTGAAAGCATCGACCACCAGTTGGCCTATAGCTCCGCCATACTCTCCACCGGGTTTGATAACCCCAACCTGCTGCAAGCTGAAGCCCAGCGTTTGTTGTTGCAAACCAACAGCTTCAACTCCGTCGCCGTGGTGGACGCCGATGGGGTGGTATTGGCCACCTCTCCCGATTCCATTCAGATAAAAGGCCGAAAGCTGACGAGCCCTGGGGCGATTCAGGCGCTGCGGGTTCGTTCAGCGAAAATCAGCGAACCCTATATTTCAGTGACGGGTAATTTAGTCATCTTTATCTCTTCGCCCATTTTCAGCGAGGGCGGCACCTATTTGGGCTATGTCGGCGGCACCATTTACCTTAAGCAAAAAAGTATTTTGAATGAATTACTGGGGCAAAATTTTCATGCCGCAAATATATATACCTATGTAATAAACGATGAACAAAAAATCATCTATCACGATGATGCCGCCCGCGTCGGCCAACCGATGGCGCACGGCGGACTTAGTGAAGCAATGCGGCGGCGGGACAGCGGCAGTTTGCAGGAGGTCAACCGATCGGGAATCGATATCCTGGCGGGCTTTGCCAGAGAGCCGCTGTCCCATTGGTCCATCATCACCATCAGGACGACGGATAACACCTTGATGTCACTGCAAGGCCTGATGTTAAGCGTGTTACACCGGACCTTGCCGCTGACTCTGCTGACGTTGACGGCGGCCTGGCTGTTTGCACGTTTGATCTCTAAGCCTCTATGGCTGTTGGCCCGCAGCGCAAACGATATGGACCGGACCGGTATTTCCGAGGATATCACCCGCATTCCCTCTTGGTATTTTGAAGTGGCGCAGCTTAAGCGCGCCATGCTGGTGGGCATCGGCCTGTTGCAGCAAAGAATCGGTACGCTGAATACCGAGGCGCAAACGGACCCGCTCACCGGGTTGCTTAATCGACGTGGAATGTCCCTGACCCTGGATGCCCTTTCGGCGGCTAAACAGAACTTCGCGGCCATCGCCCTTGATATCGACATGTTCAAACAAGTGAATGATACCTACGGTCACGATGTGGGCGATGAGGTGATTAAATTTTTGGCGCAACAGCTGCGCGCCTGCTCCCGTGAGGACGATATTGTGTGCCGCAGCGGAGGAGAGGAGTTTTTGATGCTGTTGCCCGATACGCCGAGGGGTAGCGCCGCTGAAATCGCCGAACGTCTGCGCAGCACTATCGCGGCGGCGGATTTCCCAACGGTGGGGCAGGTGTCTATTTCCGCCGGGGTGGCTCTATGGACCCCGGAGACGGGAAACCCGGAGCAGGCGCTTAAACAGGCCGACGACGCGCTGTACCGGGCAAAAGCGCAAGGCCGCAACCGGGTGGTGGTGGCCTGAAGCCGGGTTAAATGGTTTTGAGCTTTTCCAGCGACGCAATGGCCTTTGAGGGCACGAATTCGGTTACTTTGTAATTTGCCACGGCATTAAAGGGATCGGACGACAGAACGGTATTGAGTTCAGAACGGTCCATGCTTTTAGTGAAAATGATCCCGCCGTTGCGAGGCACTTTGCGTCCGGACGCAACAAACACGCCGGCGGCATAAAACTCATTTAGCCAGGCTATATGGGCTTCCAAAAGCTCTTCAACCTTTTCAATCGGTTCCTCATAGGTCAACTCAACGATGAACATCAGCAACTCCTGTATGTATTGGCTGTGCGATAAGAATAAACGTTTGTGTCATTCTGTGAAGCAGGCAATTCTTATATTATCCCGTATTCTCCACTAGCGGCCGCCGTTATCCCTCATCCTTTTAACCCCTCCAACGCTGTCAGTAATTCAGCAGGATAGTTTCAGTGGTTTCCGTTATGCTTAACGATACGCATCGACGGATTTTTCGATTAAAACAAGGTATTTAGGGGAATTGAATGGATAGCCCATACCCATTAACCAAAACGCGGGCCATTATTTTATTCACCCTAATGTTAATGGGGGCCTTCCTGCTTATCAGCTGGAGCAGCTATGAGGTGGCGCGGCGGTCGCTGAATAATGAAATTGAAGAAAACACCTTGCCCCTGACCAGTGATAATGTCTACTCGGAAATCCAGCAAGACCTGCTAAGACCCATATTTATCTCATCGCTGATGGCCCATGATACCTTCGTCCGCGACTGGGTGTTGGATCATGAAAAGGATCCGGACGCCATGATCCGTTATCTTGGTGAGATCGATCGCCGCTTCGACACCATCTTTTCATTTTTCGTTTCCGATAAAACCGATCGTTATTACGATCCCAGACGGGTACTCGAAACGGTGTCCGAGAAGGCGAGACGGGATCGATGGTATTTCCAGGCTAAAGGTCTGCCCGCCGATAAACCCTATTTTATCGATGTTCGTCCGGACCCGGAACAGCATACCCACCTGGACGTCTTCGTTAACCATAAAGTCCAGGATTATCAGGGAAACTTTATCGGTCTTACCGGTATCGGCATTTCGGTGGAAAAAGTGAAGGTGCTGATTGAAAAATATGAACAGCGCTATAACCGGACCATTTATTTTGTCGATAAAAGCGGTCAGGTGGTCCTTCACGGACAATCCTTTAACCGGGCGATGAATATCCGGCAACAACCCGGATTGGGTCCGTTGACCACCGCGATTCTCACCGTTCCCGGCGGAAGTTATCAATACCGGGACCGAGGCCGCCAGGTACTGCTCAATACCCGTCTATTACCGGAATTCGATTGGTATTTGATGGTGGAACAAAGGGACCATCCCTTGCAACGGGTGCTGTATATCACGCTGCTGAAGAACCTGGGCATCGGCGTTGTCGTCAGCCTGATATTTCTATTGTTGTTGTGGCTGACCATCGGCGGCTATCAGCGCCGGCTGGAGCAGATGGCCACCACGGATAAACTCACCGGCGTCATGAACCGACAGGCATTCGAACTCAGCTTCCAGCGTATGAGCGGGTCTTCTTTTCAACAGGATAATCCGGTGGCACTGGCGATAATCGATATCGATCATTTCAAACCCATCAATGATTATCACGGCCATGGCATCGGCGACAGAGTTATACAGCACATCGCCGGAATCATTCAGGCTTCCCTGCGGCGCGCCGAAAGTCTGTGCCGTTGGGGGGGTGATGAATTCCTGCTATTGATGCCGGAGTGCGACGGCGCCCAGGCCCTGGCGCGGATGGAAACCTTGTCCAGGCTGATTGAACAATCGCCGTTGATTTCCAATGGCAACACGATCCCTGTCACCGTAAGCTGCGGCGTGGCGGAACGCCAAGGCAAAGAGGGGGTGGATGCATTGATCAACCGTGCGGATATCGCTTTATATCAGGCCAAACGGCATGGGCGTAATCGCGCCGAAAAGCGGGATGGTTAGATCAGTTAGACAACGAGCGACCCGCGATGGGTGCGATATTCAGATTGGTCATGGGATCACATAAATATATTGCTGGTCCTATTTAGGCTGTTATTAATGATGTGTATTTTAATTATATTCTCTCATCCTGTTATCCAGATTATTTTTTGCCTATATGGTTTAAAAATTGTTGTCTTTTGGTAGAAATATGTCATTTAAAATGTGAGTGAAAATTGATATAAATTTATTTCAGCTGACTTGCATTGTCTGTTTTTGATTTATTTAGCTAAACGTTAGCTATCCTAAATCATTTAATAATACACAATCCAAATGCATCTAATAACATTTAAATCAAAATTAGAAACTGAGTTTTATTGATAACTCTATTTCTAAAATTATCAGGGAGAGATATATGAATAGCGGCGGATGTTGCGGCGGCAGTAGGGGAAGTTCGTCTTCAGGATGCAGCAGCGCCCGAGGCAGCGGTTGCGGAAACAAGGGGCCTAGCGGTGGCGGTTGCTCGGGTCCGGGCCGCTGTATTTCGGCAAGCAACCGGTCAGGGGGTGGTCCAAGCCACTCAAGCGGCCCGGGCTATCATGGCAGCAGCAATGGGTCCCATTATAACAGTACTCCTCCCCGGAGTGCCTCAGCGGAAAGGCGAGATCGCGAAGCCGCTGAAAGAGCGCGGCAGGCTAAGGAAGAAGCAAAACGGCAGGAAGCAGAGCGGCGGCGTATTGAAGCGGAAAGGAAGCGGGAAGAAAGGGATCGCCTGGAAAAAGAACGGCATGAGCGATGGCTGGCGGAGCAGGAGGCTAAACGTAAAGAAGCGGAAGAAGCCGCCAAAACCCCTACCCAAAGACGCGAGGAACGCGTTCAGCAAATCGTCGCGACGTTACAACAAGAGCGGGCGCAAAAGCAGGCGAGAATTCAACAGCAAGCAATGCAATTCTCTGAAATGCGCAAGGAAAAGAGTAAATTAGCCCTTGCGGAGTGCCTTGCCAAGGCTGAAAAAAAGCGTAACGATAAGCATGAGAATTGCCTGCAATTATTGGCAGTTCAAAATAAAGAAAAGATCGCATCACGTGATGCGGCATGCATGCAGCTGCAGGCGGAACGTAAAGAGCGCGACAGGGTTTGCGAGGCGTCGGCGCTGAAATTGTCGGCGGAACGAAATGAACGGGCCAAGGCCAACGAGGCAAAAGCTCAGGAACTGCGGGCGGCAGATAAGGCTCTTAAGGAGGCGCGCTTTCAGCAGCAGGCGCAACCTCACGCAACGCCAATAGCCCCTGTGACCCAGTGTCGGCCATCAGCCCAACAAACCACACAAACCGGATTGACCAATAATGCGTTATCCACCGCATCCCCCGCGTCAGCCGCCGGGCCCGCGGTTGGCGGCCTGCTCACCGCGGCGGCCAGGGGCGGGCAATTGGCCATCGATGCCTGTGCCAAAAACCCCGCCTGCCAGAATAATATCATGGGACGTTTTTTAAACGGATTGTTCGGTGCCGGCGCGTCGGCTAACGCTGTTTCGTCCTTAAACAAAACTCAGCAGACTAATATCACGCTGGCCCTGATGTATGGCGGTACGCATCCGGATACGCTGGCTAACCTGTCATCAGTGGAAAGGACCGCTTATGACAGGTTGATTGCCGACAGCAAAGATAGTAAGTTCAATATATTGCCCATTCCGTGGAACGACCCCACCGAGGGTAAGCTGGTTAATCCGGTTGTCGATCGGGTTGGTGAACTGTCGCTCAGCACGCCGGATCAGCGCGAAGAGCAGGGAGCAAGCCATACCGGCGAGAAAGGTAGTGCGCCGGAGACGGTTATAGGGACGACGGAGACGCCGATTCCGGCGGGACTGGATTCTGATAGTTTAGCCTATTTGGCTCTAAAAGGGGCTGAAGCTCGGGAAGCGGCTGGAAAGCTAGGATATAATCGAAGAATACCTCCTCAGAAAGCTCCATTTGATTCCCATGGACAGCCGGTGTTTTCCAATGGTAAAAATTACATCACGCCTGACGTGGATAGCCATAATGTCACCAATGGGTGGAAAATGTTTGATCATAAAGGAGAACGATCGGGAACCTTTGACCAAAGCTTAAACAAAATTAAGGATTGATAGATGTTTGGTATATACCCTGATGACGCACCGATTGAATTAGAAGGTGAGCCGATTGTACCTGCGACAATTATTATTGATGGATTTCAAGAGTCGGTGCGTCTGCCTTTGACGTACTGGAGTATTAGGGATTATAAAAAAAGCTGGCTAAAATCCCTTGAGGAGGGATTGCGCGCTAAAAACCACGCTGCTTTAGCCGTATCTATGTATGAACCGGGTAAGACGAATTTTATCTTCGTTTGGGTGATATTTTTTGAGGGTAAAAAAGCTTTCTTACGTAATAAAATATTATTTCTAGAACAATACCCTAATTTTGCTTCCGAGAAAATAAATCAATTCATTGAGAAGCGAACCATTTATAATGAAGATGGGATGAAAATATCGGAATGGAGTACTGATCTAAAAAGCATATTGGATTTCTATAGTAGCCTTAAGAAAGATTGCCTATCTGATTAATGAAGCAATAAATATTTTTATATTCATCTAATAACCAAGGGCTGTTGCCCTTGGTTTACGCCCGCAAGGGGATGGGCTAATGGCAAACAAAATCTCTGCTTCAGGGGGCTTTCCCGATTCATTGATCGCCAAACAGCGCCTGGCGGGCGGCCTCGGAGGGAAACACACAGGCGACATTATGGGCGCAGCCCGGTACCAGGGTGACGGTTCGTTTTTTATCCGGGGCGAGCAGGGCGCGATCGTAGGCGGCATAGGCCAACCCTCTTTGCATCCGGTAGGGGCCCTGGGCGGCCGCGGCGCAGGATTTGTCGAGAATAGGGTAGAAGGTGCCTTTGGCGGCGCTGCTGTCCAGGGCGCCTTCAAGGTAATGTATCTCGGCCTCGGCATAATGCCGGCGCGCCTGCGAGGCGTTCCTGGTGAAATGTCCCGGCAGGTTTTCCATACCGTATTTCCACTGATTCACCTGGGGACAATCTTGCGGCGGCATCGTCATCTTGAAGCGGCATGCCCCGTTATCGGCGGAAGTACAGCTGGACCCGTCCGCCGGCTGCCCGGAAGATACGGGCTGCGGACGCAGGGGGTCGAAATAGAGCCAGGTGCCAGGGTCCGCCACCACGTAACGCACCGACAATCCCGTGGGGTCGGCGGCAAAGCCGATGTAGTGCTGCACCATCTGCCCGCCGGCGGAAAATCCCGCTATGGTGATTGTTTTGAGGCTGGGCCATTGGCGCTTAAGCGTAGCGACCAGGGCATCCAGCACGTTAAAGGACCCGGTAGCCCCCTCGTTGGACGCCACGCCGCCGTCCAGCCAGCTTTCACAGGTCCAAAGCAAATCGCCGGCACGGGCGCCGGGTACCCCCGCCGTATGGCATTTTCCCGCGTCGGCATCGGCTACCTGAAACACCGGTGCTATCACCAGGGTATCGCCTGTCCGTCCGGCGCGGCGGGTCGCCAGCAGCGCGGCCTCGAAGGTTTTATTGGCATCGCGGGGATGGCCGTGCACGGCAATTAATGCCCGGGTGGGGGCCGCGGCGCCCTGAGGACCCGCCACGGGCAGGGAGGCGTAGTAGTGCACAACCCCCTTGGCGCCGGCCGGTTTGAACTGTTGGTAGCAATCCGGCGACGCGGTCGAGCTGCAGGATGGCGTCGCGGCCGCGACCGGGCCGCTACCCCATGCCAGCAGGGACAGCGCCGCCCCACAGCCGGTTATCACGCGGTGAAACCGGGGATTTATCGGCATGAATTTCTCTCCCATCGCTGTCTTGAGCCAACGATCGGGACCAAAGCCTGTTTAAGCATCAAATATGGTCTGCTGGCTGATTAAGACTTTAAGAGTAGCAAATCTTTAGTCCGCACAGGACACTAACGCGATACCGGTCGAAATTTTCCTGCATAGCGTCATGCATAATGTCATGGATAATGTCATGGATAGTGCCGTAACGTAAATAGTGCCTGTAGATGGCGCCAACGGATAACGCCTATGCCTGGCATCCGGAGCAAGCAGACATCGGCACAGTTTGTAACCAATATATGAAGTTTACCTTTGTAGATTACCTTACTAACTGCTAAAGTGAAGGTCTGTTACTGTACCGGAGACCCCATATCATGCCGTTAACCACCCTTGATCCCCACACCGCGTTAATCATTATTGATCTGCAAAAGGGCATCTTGTCCTACCCGACCGTCCATCCGGCGGCCGATGTATTGCGGCGGGCCCGGGCGTTGGCCGAGGCCTTTCGCCGCCACGGATTACCGGTGGTCCTTGTAAACGTGAACGCCGGCGCGCCGGGACGGACCGAACAGAGCCGTTCCCGGCAATTTCCCGCTGATTGGGCCGAGCTGGCGACGGAGCTTGATGCGCAGCCCACCGACCATCGGGTTACCAAGCGCACCTGGGGGGCTTTCACCCACACCGATCTTGACGCTTATCTGCAAAAGGAGGGTGTTACCCAGGTTGTGATCGCCGGCATTTCCACCAGCGCCGGCGTCGAATCCACCGCGCGCCATGCCCATGAAAACGGCTATAACGTCACTCTTGCCGTTGATGCCATGACCGATACCAATGCCGATGCCCATATCAACAGCATCAGCCGGATTTTTCCGCGGCTGGGTGAAACCGGCACCAGCGGGGAAATTATCGCGCTTCTTGACGGTTCCCGCTCTTGAGCGCCTTGGGGGCGTAAGCCCGCATGGCTGACATGGTGAACATGCTGATATAGGCGGCAAGGCTCTGCCGATGCGCCATCCGCTCTCCAGGCCAAACCGGCGCGTTAAGGAATAGAGATGAAAGGTATGTTTCGTTCCCTGGGCGGTTTTAATTACCGCATGTGGGCCGGCGGCGCGATCGTGTCGAATATCGGTACCTGGATGCAGCGTACCGCCCAAGACTGGCTGGTGCTGACCCAGCTTACCAGCAACAATGCCACCGCGCTGGGGGTGGTAATTGCGCTGCAGTTCGCCCCTCAGGTGCTTTTGCTGCCGCTAACCGGTTTTGCCGCCGATCATTTTGATCGGAGAAAACTACTGATAGCGACACAGGCGTCCTTGGGTATCCTTGCATTGGGATTGGGTATCCTCACCGTCACCGGCTGGGTGCAGCTATGGCATGTTTATGTATTTGCCTTTTTGCTCGGCTGTGTCGCGGCGTTTGATGCGCCGGCGCGTCAGACCTTTGTCTCGGATCTGGTGGGAGAAGCCGATTTGTCCAATGCGGTGGCCCTTAATTCCACCTCTTTTAATGCCGCGCGCATGATAGGTCCGGCGGTGGCCGGGACGCTTATCGCCGTTATCGGCACCGGGTGGGTATTCCTGCTGAACGCGGCGTCGTTTATCGCCGTGCTCGGCGCCCTGCTGCTCCTGCGCACCGGCGAGCTGCATCTAAGCCTCAGGGCTTCCCGCAGCCACGGTAATCTTGCCGAAGGGTTTCGTTATATCTGGCAGCGGCCGGATTTGCGCATGGGGATGCTGATGTTTTTTTTAATCGGCACTTTCGGTCTTAATTTTCCGATTTTTATTTCCACCATGTCCGTGACGATTTTCCACGCCGGCGCAAATCAGTACGGATTCCTCACCTCCACCATGGCTGTCGGCTCCATCGCCGGCGCATTGCTGGCAGCCCGGCGGGAAAAACCCAATATCGCCCTGCTGTGCGTGGGTTCCGCCATCTTTGGATCCGGGCTGGCGTTGGCCGCCGTCATGCCGGATTACCTGCTATTCAGTATCATGCTGGTGATTATCGGCATGTCGGCACAGACATTTACCACCACCGCCAGCAGCCTGGTGCAATTATCCACCGAGCCGGCCATGCGCGGCCGGGTGATGGCCATTCTGCTCGCCATCGCATTGGGCGGCACGCCCATCGGCTCGCCGGTGGTGGGGTGGGTGGCGGACAGGTTCGGACCCCGTTGGGCCCTGGGCATCGGTGCCCTGGCGGGGCTGGGCGCGGCCCTGATCGGCGTCTATTTCCTGGTCCGCTATCGTCATCTGCGTATGGGAATCATGGGCGGCCGGATTCGCTGTAGCTACGACGACCGTGAATTCGAGGGAACGGAAAGGGTACACCCCGGCCCGGATGCCGATTCGCCCATCGGACGAGGTTAACACCGACGGGGATGGCTAGCGCGCTGAATCCTGGGACTCGCCGTTGGCGACGCTCTCCTGCTTTTCAGTCAGCGTAATAATATCCAGGGAGTTTTTTCGCATAGATTCTAAATGATCCATCCCGCGATCGATATGGATGGCGAAATTATGGAAATTAACGATAACCGCAATCCAGGCCGCAAATAACAGACCCAATAATGTAACAAGGAAACGTCCAAGCATTTTCGCCTCAAACATCAGCCAATTTCATCTCTACAGCCCCTTCGCCAGAGGTATGGTTTTTTATTGGACTACCGGAATTCCGGTTTGGTTCCGCTTTGGGGGGTTTTAAAAAGACGTGATACGGGGAAATATCATAACTCCCTGGATAAAAATAATATGCTGGTGAGGAAATTAACGCAGATGAGATTTAATTTCGGCATCATACCCCATGGCTTCGGACAGGCATTGGCCGACAAATTGCAGACATACTCCCCCGCATCGGTTGGTTCTCCATCAGATGCCGATGCGGGAAGTCTTGGCGAACTGCCTAGGATCCAAAGGCTAGGGCAACCAATACCACTAAAGAAAATACCCCGAGCAGGACCATATGAAAATCGACTTTTTGGCGCATATCGTTACCCCCGCTGCATGAAGATAAGGTAATGATGGCGTATTTTTGTACTGCCTGCTGTGACTGATTCGCCAATTTTGCCAAGGTATTGCAAACCCGGCTTTTGTCATACGGCGTTCTTCTTTCCGCGCCGCAAAATGGCGGATGCCTACAGAGCTGAGGTTACGGATTACATTGATTGGTAAGGGAATTATGCCCATGAGGACACACGTCGGTATCGGCGGGGATAATTCTGAATAACGATCCCAGCACGCTGCTGCAGCCGGTTAATAGTAGCAGGCTCAGGCAAAAAGCCAGACACTTCATTGCCGCTGCCCGATGTGTATAGATGGAGTATTCATTAGCCCTCCTAACCTGATGTCTAGCCTGCTTTGATCATAGCAGAGCACCCGGGCACCGGGACCGGTTTGTGGCTAATATGTTAACTACCGCGAAAAAAAGAGGGTCATTATTGCCATACGTGAATCCAGCAGATAGCACCCGCCAGAATCATAAAAGCGATAAAGCACAGGGAAGTCACCTGGGAGTATGTTAATTCACATGTCATATGCCGTCCTCTCTGGAAGAAATTGACTCTTCAATAACGGCGCCGGATAACACGGCGTCTGAGCGCAAGTAAGTGATACTGCAAAAACAATACCTGTAATTTATCGAAAGATCATTACCATGCCATGCAAAATCCGAAATATCCTAAGCCAGCTGTCAAAATATTCCAGGCCTTTGAAATGGCTTAAGGCTCCAATACTTCCTGGTGGGGATTTTCTCCTGCCGTCTCAATGGTGTAAACCGACAGCACAACGTGGGAAAACGCATTGAAAAATTGCTCCAGCCGTTCGAAGTTACCGGCGTCCTGGGCAAAAACCGACGAACTGTCCACCAGATTGATAAGTAAAAATGCCAGGTCTTCCAGGGGAGTATCTGCCTTGAGCTGACCTTTATCCCGTGCCCTCTCCACCGCCAGGACAATGGCTTCAGTGATGGATTGGGTAAAGGAGGTTAAAGCGGCGTTGGTTTCATCGCTCAGGACATCGCTTTCCAACCGCATCCGTCCTATAAGGCTCCAGGGATTTTTAGAATTTTTGCCGCGATTGAATTTTTTATAAAGTTTGTAGTTGTATTTGACCACATTCTGCACTTTTTCCGCCAGGGAGGCGGTTTCGTCCAGCCAAATAGCCCGATGCTGGGTGGATGCGTTGGCAACATAATCTTTCACCACCTCTTCCACCAGCTTGCTTTTACTGCCGAAATGGTAATGGATATTTGTAGTGGTGATATCGAGAGATTCAGCGATGGCGCCAAATGTCGTTCCATGGTAGCCGTAGGCGATTAAGCGGTTTTTGGCGACTTCTTTGATGCTGTCATACATGTTCGTTTTTTTGACCACCGCGGTTACCTGTGCTTTTTTCGCCATAATGTCCCTCAACACTGCGTTTTTTCATTAATTACGTTTTAACGTCGTTA
This sequence comes from Sodalis sp. dw_96, assembly GCF_018449575.1. Taxonomy (GTDB): domain Bacteria; phylum Pseudomonadota; class Gammaproteobacteria; order Enterobacterales; family Enterobacteriaceae; genus Acerihabitans. The sequence continues at coordinate 53,341 of NZ_JAAVUT010000022.1, forward strand.
TAAGCTTTTTCCCCTCAGTGTTAAAGCCGGTCTTGTCATGTAATTCGCTTTGATATTAACCAGCCGTGCTTATCGCAAAAGAAAGCCGCGAGGGAAAAAAGTTCCTTGCCGATAAGTAAGTTTGTATGACAATCAATATCATTGCAATGGACGATTGCGGCCGGCTACCGATTGATGATGCAGGTCAAACCGCGGCGCAAAAAAAAGAGTGGAACAAGTCCGCTATCACCAAGGCAACCGAGACGTGTTAAAGGGTAACCGAGTCGTGTTAAAGGGAGGCCGTGCTGATGGGCTCGAAGCGGGCGTGGTTTTTCCGCCCGCCGGAGCGCCCCACAGCAGGGTAGGCCCGCTATCACACCAAGGCTAACGAGTCGTGTTAAAGGGCAACCGAGCTGTGTTAAAGGGAGACCGTGCTGATGGGGTCGAAGCGGGCGTGGTTTTTCCGCCCGCCGGAGCGCCCCACAGCAGGGTAGACCCGCTATCACCAAGGCTAACAAGTCGTGTTAAAGGGCAACCGAGCTGTGTTAAAGGGAGACCGCGCTGATGGGGTCGAAGCGGGCGTGGTTTTTCCGCCCGCCGGAGCGCTCCATAGCAGGGTAGGCCCGCTATCACCAAGGCTAACGAGTCGTGTTAAAGGGCAACCAAGCCGTGTTAAAAGGAGACCGTGCCGATGGAGACGGTGCGGCCATCTTTTAAGCGCTCATCCCTGAGCGCAACTTCACTATAGATGCATGAGCAACTGCGTTTCGCCTTCCTGTACAACTACCGCCTTGTCATTGATGACTTTTATTCCCAAGGTCACGATACCGCGATCGTCCCGTTTGGTGGGGCGTTTGGCGTTGATGGTGATTTCGGCGTGGATACGATCGCCTATCATGAGCGGGGCGCGAAACGACCAGTTCCAGCTCAGGGTCGCTATACCGCGCAGGCGCACGGCACAGCGGGTCTTTAGCCCGTCCGCCAGCGACAAACCCAGCAGGCCGTGGGCAATTCTTCCCGGAAAGCCCTGCTCGCGGGCAAACTGATCGTCCATATGCAGATCGAACAGATCGCCGGACAGACCGGCGAAACCGACGACATGGGCCTCGGTCACCGTGATACCGGAGGTTTTATAGCTATCACCGATATCCACATCGCCATAGCCATATTCGCCGGAAGATAAAATGCGTGGGACACTCATGTCGCTCATCGGGTTTCTCCGGTAATGTTAAAAAAGGCCAGGTAAGGGCCCCGCTGCGCCAATCGCTGGACATAAAGCGCCAATTCCCGCATGTGATAATCTCCCCACATGGTGGCCTCGCCAAACGGAATATGATGGCCGGCGGGCACATAATCCCACCCGTTGGGCCGATGATACTGACTGTGCAGAATCAGCCCCTGGTGATGCTCATCGCCGCTCAGATAAACATCGTTGAGCAGGGTTTGCAAAACCGTCAAACCCGCCTGGGTGTAGCGCTCACCCGCGCCGTCGCCGCCCGCTTGCCGCCACGCGCCGTAGCGCAGCAGACCCTGGGCCGCGATGGCGGCGGCGGAGCTGTCCACCGGCTCGATATCATTGGCCGGATCGGAAACCACGCCATAGGGATCCGCCATCCGCGCCAATCCCGGCGCGCCGGTGTCCCAATAGGGAATACCGTCTACGGTGGTATGATCGATATAAAAATCGCACACCGCCTCCGCCGCCTTGTCCATCATGGCGAGCACCTCGGTTTTATCGTTAGCGGCGCCGAACGCCAACGGACTCAATTGCGCCATGTACTCCAGCAGTTCGGCGAAACCGCAGATGGCCCAGCTCAGGCCGCGAGTCCAGGTGGAAAACCCGGAATAACCTTGCTGAGTACCGACACAGCGGAAATCACCGTTCTTGATATTAAAAATGGCCTCATGGGCGGTCCGGCCGCGCAGGTCGTATATATCGCGCCCTTCGCCATAGAACAGGCAATAGCGGGCAGTGGTACGGGCATGGGCGACGGCCCGGTCCAAGAGTGAGACCACCCGATCTCCTTCGTCCTTCATGACATGTCCCAGACTATGGGCCGCCAGCAGGATGCGCAGGGTGCGCAGGGTATCGATAAACAGCGAATGCGGGCCGTTAAAGGAGTGGATATATCCTTGTCCGTCGCCAATGGAGGTCCAGCGATGGGCCTGCACCGCCCCGGAACACCGTAGCGCCAGCCGGTAATAATCCAGCGTTCCCGGGTCGGCGGGTAAACGGCCCTCATGGATAAGCCGCAACAGATTGCCGTAGGTGCTGATTTGGTTGAAACCATGGTCGTGTACGCCGAAATGGGTAATATGCGTCGGCATCTCATGGCGGATGCGCTCAAGGGCCATGCGGAGGAAATATTCCTCGCCGGTGGCGTCGAATTGCAATACGGCGCTGCCGAACTCGAATCCCTGGGTCCAGTCCGTCCAGCCCTTGGCCTGGTAGCGGCCCGCCACGGTATGCACCGGCGCCCCCTGGGCGCGATCCATGGTGGCGTCTATGGAGCGGATTTTTACCGCCGAGAGGTCCCACATGCGCCGGATTGCCGGCAGCAGATCGACAGCGTTAACAGGTTTTATCTTCATGGATGTCGCCTTTCCTTCTTATCTTGCCATCAGGATTGCCGGATGCCGAAAAAGGCGCAGAATGCCTCCAGCTGCCCTTCGATCATCGGCCGTCCGTTCATCGCCCGGCAGCCGCACCGGCGCGCATGGGCCAGCAAGGGGGTCTCTTCCGGATGCATAATGATATCCACCACCCCGAGCGCCGGGTCGAATTCACCGAACGGCGCCGGCATGCCGTCGCCGGGACGCATACCCACCGGCGAGCAGTTCACCAGTAAATCGTAGCCGTCCGTCCCGGCGCTGTCGGTGGTCACTTCGGCGGGATGGCGGGGATAAAAGTGATTGATGCGGACCGCCAGTCCCTGCGCCAATGACTGCTGCGGATCGCACAGGGTGATGCGGTCCGCCCCCGCCGCCGCCAGGGCGACGGCCACGGCGGAACCGCCGCCGCCGGCCCCAAGCTGTTTGATGCGCTTGCCCGCTATGGAAAAGCCTTGTTTTTCCATGCCCCGCACCAGACCCTCTCCATCGAACATATCGCCGCTCCAGGTGCCGTCCGGCAGCGGGCGCATCACGTTGATGGCGCCCACCTGACCGGCCCGGGGGGAGAGGCTGTCCACCAGGGAGCAAGCCCTGACCTTATGGGGAACGGTGATCACCAGCCCGTCAAGATTGCGCAGGCTCATCAGTCCTTTCATGGTGGACTCAAACCCTTCCTCGGCCACCTGGAAGGGTAATAACAGGGCATTGACCCCCCGCGCCCTGAAGATGCCGGTCATTAACTGCGGCGTTTTCACCTGGCTTATCGGGTCGCCGACGATGCCGAACAGACGGGTCGAGCCGTCAACAATGTTGTTTTCCATCACCGCTCTCCCTTGTCAAGCAGTGAGAGGCGGGGATGGTGGGGCCAGGATTGCCCGTCCAGCGCATCTTTCAGGTTCATCGGCCCCTCGCGGAACAGTCGGGAATCCATGGTTTTGAGTGTCGGCGAGATCTGCGGGCGAAACGCCATATGCGCCAATACATCCCGTTCCAGATCGATGCCGGGGGCGATTTCTATCAGTTCCAGCGCGCCGTGCAGAGCGCGGAATACCGCCCTTTCGGTAACAAACAGGGTGGTTTGGCCGCGCTCATTGGCAAAAGGTCCGCTGTAGGAGGTTTGCTGCAGCGCCGAGACGAACTTACGGTGGCTTCCCTCCTGGAGGATGCGCAGCTCTCCATCATCGCAGCGTACTTTCAGGCCGCCGGCGGTAAAGGTGCCGCCGAACACCATTTTTTTGGCGTTCTGGCTGATATTGATAAAACCACCGACCCCGACTATCTTGTCGGCGAAGCGGCTGATATTCACATTGCCTTCGGCATCGATTTCCACGGCGGAAAGAAAGGCGATATCCAGGCCGCCGCCGTCATAAAAGTCGAACTGATAGGGTTGATCGACAATGGCCGAATAGTTGCGGGCGGCGCCGGCATCCAGGCCTGAGGCGGGAGCTCCGCCGATAAGCCCCTGTTCATTGGTCAGCACGATGTTGTGGAGAATGTCTTCCTCCGCCGCCACCAGGCCGATACCGGTGCAAATCCCTGAACCGACATTGCAGATGGCGCCGGTGCGCAGCTCCATGGCGCAGCGGCGTGCGATGATTTTACGTTCCGTCAGCGCCAGGGTGGGAAAGGCATCCAGCGGAATGCGCAGCTCGCCGCTATAGGCGAAATCCTGTTGGGTTTGATAAGTCACCGGTTGGTCGGGTTCCACCACCACCAAGTCCACCAGCATGCCGGGAATTTTGACGCTTTTAGCCGGCAGAGTGCCCCGTTTCGCAATCCGTTTAACCTGCGCCACCACCAACCCGCCGCAGCGCCGGGTCGCCTGCGCCATGGACAGCATGTCGCCGAATATGGCTTCCTGTTCCATGGAAATATTGCCGTCTTCATCGGCGGTGGTGCCGCGCAAAAACACCATGTCGATGTTAAAGGGTTTATAGAACAGCCAGGATTTTCCTTCTATTTCGATCAGCTTGACTAAATCCTCTTTGCTGCAGGGACTTTGCCGGCCGCCTCCCAGACGGGGATCAACAAAGGTATGCAGGCCAACATGGGTGATAAGACCCGGGCGTCCTGCGGCAATTTCACGCATTAACTGCGATAACGCCCCCTGGGGCAGGGTATAGGCTTCAATCTCGTCCTTGAGCGCCAGTTGGGCCAGGGGCGGAGAATCCACCAACGTGCCGCACACCACCCTCTTCAGTAATCCTTTATGGGCCAGGCGGGACGCGCCGCGAAAACTGCGGTCCCCCAATCCCACCGGGTGTACCGAGGTGATGCGACAGGGGGCACCGTTCGCCAGGAAGCGTTTTTCAACCGCCTCGATCAGCGCCTCCGGCACCGCATGCCCCGCGCCGGACCCTCCGATCAGCAGCGTGTCATCATCTTGCAGCAGGCCAGCGACCTCGGCTGCCGTTACGATTCGCATTGTTCTACTCCCCTCTAGTTTTCAATTCTTGCTGGTGGCCCCGCACATCAATCAGGTATGCGATGAGAGGTGCCTGCCGAACCAGACGGCCACAAAGGTAAAAACACAGAACGCCATGAGATACCACATGACATAGGTGGGTTGGCCGCCGCCATAGGCCACCAGGGCGGTGGCGATGAACGGGGTGGGGCCGCCCACGATGGCTCCCGAGAGTTCCCGGCACATGGCGATGCCGGAGAAGCGGTAGCGGGTGGGGAAAAGATTGGCGAGAAACGCACCCTGGGCGCCGCCGGTACAGCCCCAGCTGACGGCATAAATGGTGCTCACGCCGATGGCGGCGAGCACCACATTCTTGGTATCCACCAGATAAAACAGCGGATAAACCATCAGGGCGGCAAAGAAGGCGCCGAACATAAATATTTTGGCGCTGCCGTAACGATCCGAGAGATATCCGCCGATAGGGCCGGTAAACAGGGTACAAAACAGGGCAATAATCAGCACCAGCAGACCGTCGGTTTTGGACATGCCCAGGGTATTTATCATGTAGCTCAGGGCGAAGGTATTAAGGATATAGGTCAGCGCCTGATGTCCTCCCATGGCGAAAAAACCGCACAGCACTTCTTTCGGACTATTTTTAAATAATTCCGAAATAGGGATTTTTTTATCCTTTTGCTCCAGGCGCGCCTTTTCCATGGCGGCTTCATATTCGGGGGTTTCGTTTAATTTAAAACGGATATAGACCGCCACCGCGAATAACAATACCGAAATAAGAAAAGGGATGCGCCAAACCCATGACAGCAGAATGTCTTCCGGCACGGATGAAAACCCCAGGAAGGTCAGGGTAGCCACCAAAACGCCGAAATTGGTGGCGGTATTGGGAATGGAGGTATAAAAGGCCCGCCGGTTCAGCGGCGTATATTCCGCCACCAACGTCATGGCGCCGGCGAGTTCGGCGCCCGCGCCGAAGCCTTGCATCAGGCGCATCAGGATCAGTAACGCCGGGGCCAGTAGCCCGGCCTGCTCATAGGTGGGCAATAACCCCACCCCCACGGTGGCGGCGCCCATGATGGAAACACACACGATCATCGCCGGTTTGCGACCGAACCGATCGCCGATATGGGAAATAACGATTCCCCCCAGCGGACGAATGATAAAACCGATGGCAAAGGTGGCGAACGCCGCCAGAATGCCGCCCAGATGAGAGAGCTGGGGGAAGAACAGTTTATTGATTATCAAACCCGATGCCGCGGCATAGAGACCGTAATCATACCATTCGATGATGGTACCGATGGTGGATGCAACAACCGCTTTTCGAATATTGGAATTATTATTAACTGTCAATTCTGTGGTTAGGGTCTGGGCACTTTGCATGGAATGTTCTCCTGCCGATGTTTATTAACACTTCCTTCCTTACATCTTAATAAGAAGATTGATTTTAGTAATGGAACTCTGTCCATCTTTGCTTGCTGTATGGCAAAATCAAATCGGCAGTTTATGTAATTCACAATAAACCGCATTCTGGATAGCGATATCCAAAAAATTGTAAATTTAAAACCGACACAATAAATTAATTGGAAGATGTGCTCCTATTGGGTGGTTAATGCCAGGATAATTTATTTATCTTGGCGGATGATATTCAAAACTTTAGGCTTTATCCCCGCGTGAAAAAGATATTTCCCGTGGGACAATGTTTCAATGATGCATTTTGATAAAGACTGTTATCTTTAATCCTCGGCGTATTTTGTCGGGCGCTTTTCGCCGAACGCGCTGGATCCTTCCTGATAGTTTCCCGCCGCAAAGCAAAGGCTGGTCAGCTCGTTTTCGTATTTCATTCCGGCTTCCAGAGGCATTGACAGTGCGGCGCGTACCGCCGCCTTCACGGATTGCACGGCGAGGGGACTGTAACCGGCCAGCTTCCGGCATAGTGCCCGCGCGGTTTCGTACACGGCATCATCCTCCACCAGATACTCCACCAGCCCGAGAGAAAAAGCCTCTTTGGCATCGATGTGGTCGCCGGTTAACAGCAGGCGCATGGCCTGCCCATAACCCACCAGGCGAGGCAGAAATTGCGAGGCGCCGCCACCGCCCACCCAGCCGCGGATCACTTCCGGAGCGCCGAACCTGGCACCGGTTCCGGCTACGCGCAGATCGGCGCCAAGCATGATTTCCAGCCCGCCTCCCAGTACCCAGCCCTGTAACGCCGCAACCACCGGTTTGCGCAGGCTGCGCAGGGTTGCGCCATATTCCACGCGGTTGCGAAACGCCCAGGCGCTGTCATAACTTTCCAGGGATTTTAAATCGCTGCCGGCGCAAAATGCGCGTTCTCCCGCGCCACGCAGCAACACCACCCGCACCCCGTCATCTTTATCGATATCAGCGCAAATCCGGGCCAGGTCCTCGCTCATTTCCGGCGTTATGGCATTCATCTTTTCCGGGCGGTTGATAATGATTTCGGCAATTGAATCATGCAGGTTCATGATAATATGATCCGTCATGCTACTGACCTCTCGAATGACAAAAAGGTAATATGCGAATGGCAATGTACGGGTGGCTATACTCGTATGGCCGGCCGTGGTTAACCGTTGTTTCACAAATGCCGCCTTGGTGTTCTAGTTATAATTTATTCCCAGTCCAATACAAGAAAAACTTACTTTCATGTAAGTAAATAGTGATCCGGTTATCACTTTTTCATGTTTATAAAACTTACTGACTAGTAAATAAAAAATACCGGACGGAAAATCCGCGTGAGGTGGAATGCGGGGAACGTTCCGACAGCATGCCGCGATGGGATCGGGCATGACATAAAATGATTGCCGGCAACTGCTAAATCAAATTCTGTTTCTTCACCCTCCGGCCGCTGATTTTCGCTGCTGCAACAGGCGTATGCGGCTCATGGCCGCATGGTCGCCGGTGGCTTGGTGATACATGGCGGCGAGATCGGCTTTTAACAGGGTGCGGGCATCGCCGTTAAGATAGATCATATGTCCGGAAGGGTAATATTTTATCGTCAGGTTTTGGCGAATCGAGGCGGACAATAAGGGCATTGCCAGCAAATCTGATTCGGTCTGGTAAAATGGCGTAACGAAGTCGTAATAGCCATTGGCCGACAGCACTTTCAGATCGACATTCAGGCTCATGGTGGCGGCGAGGTCGCCGGCGGTATAAAGAATCGGATTGCCTTTGCTATCGACGCCTTTTTCCGCGCCGGTGGGATCGGTGTGATGGAAATCCCAGTATTGAAACGCCTGGTCGTTGAGATCGGTAAAGGCGGAGGTGGAGGTGTATTTGAGCTGGTCGTTCAGGTAGCTGTTCCACATGGCGGTGTAAGCACCGTTCACCGCGGTCATGGTAGGATCGTTGCCGCCGGAGTTCGGATCGATATCGGCGGCGATGCCGGTATTGACCGCCGTGACCCGGCCGTCATAGGAACCCAACGCCAGCCCCTGGGCTTGGAGCAGGGTCACCAGGAACAGCGAATTCCCTCGGCTGTTGTAGGCGCCCACATCGAGGCTCCAACCGATAAGGGTCTTACCGTCAATCCCCGTCAAGTCGCTGAGTTTTGCCACGATGGCGTCGTCCACCTTCGGAAAAGCCGCCAGCGCGGCGGCATATTCACCGCCGGCAAACGCTTTCGCCTGCTGCGCCACGGCGGCCGGGTCGGCCGGCCGCGGTTTGATGTCCAGTTTATTATGGTACCAGGCGTCGCAGGCGCAGGTGGGCAACAGGCCCACGGGCTGGCCGGCCTTGGCATAATCAAGAATCGAGGATTGCAGCGTGATACCGTTCAGGTCGACGCCGTCTTCATGCAACAGATAAGAAAGTACCGCGCTGCGGGCGGTACCGTAGGATTCACCAAATAAAAACTTAGGCGAATTCCAGCGATCGTTGGCGGTCAGATAACGTTTGATGAACTGGGCCAGGGAATGGGCATCCTGGTCAACGCCCCAAAAATCACGATTGCGGCGCGGCGTGATGGCCGCCGAATACCCGGTACCCACCGGATTGATAAAAACCAGATCGCTCAGGTCCAGCAGGCTGTCGCTATTATCCTCAAGTTGATAAGGGGCGGGCGGGGTAAAATCAGGCATCGCCGTTTTGATGCGCTTTGGCGCAAAAGAACCCAATAAGACATAGACCGAAGACGACCCCGGGCCGCCGTTATAAAAAAAGGTGACCGGGCGCTCCTCAGGCGCCTGCCCATCAAGAGTAAACGCCACATAGAAGATTTTTGCTTCCGGTTTGGAGCTGCTCGGGTCCACCGCCACCAGATGACCAGCCGTGGCGGTATAGGCCAGGGTTTTACCCCCTAATACCAGAGTATGGTGCGTGACGGCGGCATTTTCGCTGCTGTCGTCTACCCCATCGTCCGGACCGTTGCCATAAGCCACCGCATCAAAAAAAGGCAGATCGCTCTGTGCAGGGGCTGTCCCTTTGTTTCGGGCGTGGTTACCGGCGTCGCCTTGGTGATTGCCGTTAAGGTCTTTTTTATGTCCAGCCATATATCCTCCTCACTTTTCCCCAACCACCACATCCCCTAGCGCAGGAGCGTAGCGACTTTTTTACCGTCCGGAGACCCCAAACCGGTGCAGGCGTCCCAACCGGACGCGGCGGCGAAATCCCCGTTATTGCCCTGCGTAATGTCGCGGCATGCAGCGGCCGAATAGAGCAGGGGTTGCATATAACCCAGCGTCTTGCCGGCGGCGGCATTGACGCGGGCGATCAGGCCGGCCCAGAGAGGCGCTACCGCGCTGGTACCGCCCACAACCATCCACTGGCCGTGTACCAGGACCTTATAACCGGTTTCCGGATCGGCATTACCCGCCACATCGGGCACGCCACGGTGTGACAGGGCGGCGGTTTTACCCCCGGTGCGCACCGCCTTGAGTGATTTTTGCCAGTCCGGCAAGGGGAAATGCGCACTGATACCACCGCCGCCGGCCCCGCCCTGATCACCGTCGTTCCACACGGTCTCGGCCTCGATGGCGCCGTTATTCTCTAGCAGGCGGGTTCCGCCGCAGGCCAGGGCATAGGGGCTGGAAGCCGGGAAATCCACATGATCGGCGCCGTCGGCGACGCCGTCACTCGATCCGCTGTCCCCTGCCGCCACGCACACCGTCACGCCGAGCGCCACCGCCGATTGCAGCACATCGTCAAAGGCGTCCATGGATTGCGCCGTCCAACTGGACTCCGGACCGCCCCAACTGATGGAAATTACCGAGGGCCGGTTTGCGGTATCATGGATAGCGTTGTTGACCGCATCAATGAAGCCCTTATCGCTGTTGCCGGCGAAATATACCGCCAGTTTGGCTTGCGGCGCCAGGGCCCCGATAATTTCAATATCCAGCATCACCTCCCCATCCGGGCTGCCGGCGCCGTTGGACGGGCTGTTTTTCCCGCCGTCCACCGATACCGCGTTCACCGAAGGCGCGGGCAGGCCCAGGGATGAAAAGTACTGCTGCAAATCGGTTTCATCGTAACCTCCGCCGAGCTCGATGATGCCCACGCATTGTTCCGCGCCCCCGCCGGGGGCGAAATCGTAAAGCGTCGCCAGCTCAAGCGGCGTATAGGGCCCCGACGCAGCGGCTTTAGTCGCCGGCCTGATAGGCGGCCGGAAGCGGAAATGGGCGCGGGCCTGCGGCCGGTTGTCCAAACCCAGCACCGCGGTGACGATATCCACCAGGTCCGCCGGTAAATGTATCTCCCCGGTGCGGCCGCGGAAATGTCCGGAGGCATGTTCATAGTGCTGCAGGAGGACGCCGAAGGCGTCATTGAATTGCCGCGCCGTGCCGGACAAAATCACGGTCCGGGTTACCCGGTCTTCACTCACGACCCGCAACTGGTGCTGTTGGGCGAATTCACGGACTTTTTTAACATCCTCAGGCGCCGCGCCAAAACGTCGGGCATACTCCTCCCGGCTTAAGGGCGCGGGGCGGGAAGATGAGCCGGTGGGGGACTGGCAAAGGCTATTTACATGCTGCTGAAAACCGGCGGCGTCGGGGCGCCGGACGATTACGCTTACGTCAAACCGTTCGCTGTCTTTCAGCGGCCCGGTACAGCTGGATCCCGCAAACTCCTTTCTCTCACTGCCGGGTAAAGAATGTTTATTATCCGTCATATTTATTACTCCTTAAGAAGCACGGCTCAAAAAGCCCGTATCGGATGAGGTGGCTTGATCCTCACGTTAGAACCGTCGTAGCCTGAACGCCAGGACGATTAATCTTAAATTCGCGTCGTAGGGGGATTGCTTCACACTCATAACCGCATTAGGATGATAAACCAACGTCGAAAATAACCATCTGATTTACAACAGAAAAAGGCCCGCCATTTTTATAACTAGCGGGCAAAAATTACCAGGGAACGGTCATAAAGTGAGAACGACCGCTCTCTTATTATAATTTTGATCAAAAATTAAACAGAATGATGGATCACAAAAAAGCCCGCACTATGGCGGGTAATCAGGGTAGTGGACCGGCGGATTTATATCTGCCTGAAACTGATAATAGTTAATTAATAATAAAATTGCTGGCTAAATATCACGAATGCTAATTTAAGCAATTGGTGCGTGCTAATTTATGGCATAGGCTTTAGATAAATTTATGTCTCGGTAATGTAAAAGGTGAAATATAAAACGCTCTGAATGTTCAGGGCGTTCTATATGCGATCATATCGTCAATTGTCGTAATGTATAGGAGGGGTGACAATTGATGATTAACTCTATTCATGTATATCTTTCGAGAGATCTAACCAGGTAATTCTCCATGAAACCCCTGTATAATTTATTACATGAAAGATAATAACGTTCACTTAATTTCATTTTTGTCGACATATTTATCATTGGTAAGAAATGATGATTACATCAAGTTATCGCAATGATTTATAAGTATTTTTATATATTTTATTATCATTTTATTATTCATTCCTTGAGTGTGAGGTAAGAGATATATGAAATTAAGACGTAACCTCACCACATATCATCACCCATAGCTGGGCCAGTATCGTCTTCTATTATCATTTTTAATCCCAGCATTGCACATATTGCAAGCAGTCGAGATAGCTTGGTATTACCGGCGTTATGCTCAAGAATAGATATGTCTTTCTGATGCATTTGTACCTGGCGACCAAGTTCGGCCTGTGTCAATCCTTTCTGGATTCTAACGTCCCTGATAGTGTGGCCGAGACTGTGGGCATTAATAATGAAAAGTTTCACGTGGTTGATCTCCTGCATGGCTTAAATATACTTATAGCGTATATTTTGAATTGGAAAGTCGACATTTTGGCAAATATATACAAATGGTGTATAAATTTTGATATTTAGCACGTATATAATTTACTCTATTTTAGAGTATCAAGAATAATATACATACTTGGTATAAGTTCGGTAGCGAGGGATGTTTACGTGTAGGTTCAATAGCAGCATGAAAAGGGGTTGCAAAAAATTGGGACGGGTGTATCCACGGATTTGTGCCACCGGCAACGGCAAAAGAGCGTCAGCGCCGGTGAGGGGGTAGGGGCGGCGCAGCCGGCGGCGGCCAAGGGATATCGCCGCCGGCTTCAGACTGTTCAGCAAAGGAAGGGTAGTCAAGCTGGAGCAGGATTTAACGCCTGCTGCGATGCTGAAAGTCCCGCATAAAATCCGCCAGCGTTTCTACCGCGGTGAGGGATAGCGCGTTGTAGACCGATGCGCGCACGCCCCCAATCGCCCGATGTCCTTCCAGTCCGGAAAAACCGGCGGCCTTGGCTTCGGTAAAAAAGGCTCTTTCAAGATCCGCGTTTGGCAGGTTGAAGGAGACATTCATGGCCGATCGGTCCCGGGCTTCGCCCCAGCCGCGATAGAACTCATCGCTATCATCAATAATGCCATAGAGCAGCTCCGCCTTGCCGCGGTTTATCCGCGCCATGTTTTCCACGCCGCCAATGTCATTGAGCAACCAGCGTGTTACCAGCAATACGACATAAATGGCAAAAACCGGCGGGGTGTTGAAGTTGGAGTGCGCGTCGACGTGGCGGCGATAATCCAGGAAGGCCGGCAGGTTTTGTGGGGCGGATTGGACGATGCTGTCCCGGACCAACACGATGGTGACACCCGCGGGGCCGATATTCTTCTGGGCATGGGCGTAAATCAGGGAGAATTTATCCGCCTCGCAAGGTTTGGATAAAAAGTCCGAAGACATGTCGCAGACCCGGGGGACATCGTCCCGGCCTAGAATACGATGAAACTGCAAACCTTCCACCGTTTCATTGGATACGTAGTGAATGTACGGCGCATCGGCTGAAAATGACAGTTCATCCTCACGGGGAAGATGGCGATACCCACAGCTTTCGCCGCTCCAGACGACACGGACCGGGCCCTCGCGCATTGCCTCGGATATCACTTTCCGGCTCCAGTAACCGGTGTCAAGATACTCTGCGGCCTGGCGTTTACCTCGCAGCATGCTCATGGGCACCATGGAGAACTGTTGCGTCGCGCCTCCTTGCAGGAACAGAACATGGTAGTCTTCCGACAGGCCCAGCAGGGCGCGGATATTGTTTTCCGTTTCCCTGACAATGGATTCGAACCAGGCGGAACGATGGCTGATGCCCAGGATGGACAGACCGGTTTCCGGCACTTCGATAATGGATGATTGAACCTGGGCCAGCACGCTTTCCGGCAGCGCCCCCGGTCCACCTGAGAAATTCAGGGCGTTACGTGTATTTGTCCGCATGATAACGTGTTTTTCCCGCGTCAAAGTGGTTGGCTGAGTGGATTTTCAGCGGCCCGAAGTAGGAGCAATTCCCTCAATGCGTCTTTGACTTTTTGCATGTGGTATTGCTTGTGTGGAAAGATTTTTTCCTGATCCATGGCATGTACTACCATGGCAGGATCGATTTCGAATACCAGCAGCTCTCCGTCCCGGGTTTCGGCGCAATCAATGCCGATATAATCCAGATGGGTGCGTTGATAAATCGCCTCCAGGGCGCCCCGATGCCGCTGCGCGAAAGCATCAAAATGTGTAAAAAATGCCGCTTCCTCGGCCCGTTTTTTTTCATCCTCATACATGCCCGCATTCACGTAGTGAATCATCCAATGCGATGAAATCGCCATATGGCAGGCATAAGGTCTGCCGCCGATAAGGACAATGCGAAATTTACGAAACAGCCCGTCCGGCCCGCTGTAGTCGACGAACCGTGAGAGGAAATACTGTTCCGCGTCTATGTCGGCCAAATAGGCGGAGACCGCGGGCAAAGCGTCAATCCTTGCCAGTCCCCGGCCGCCGTGAGAGCCGACGGGGCGCAGGATAATAGGGAAATCGTAGCCTTCAACCGCCTCGGCCAGAGGCGTTATCCCGGCGGCCACCCGTTGCAACGTCGCACGGCTGACATGCAGGGCCGGGCATATGGATAGCCCCGGCGCGTTTTGCAGCAGCATACTGGCTTCATATCGCTCCGAGGCGGGGATATGCTGCGGCGCGTTAATAACCGGTTTCGGCCAATTTGCCAGCGCCCGTTCCAATTGCGCCAGCGGCTCACGGCTTTCGTCGGCGGCGCTGATGGCCACCAGAACGACATCGTGCTCTGGCAACGGCCACGCCAGCGGCGTATCGGGGGTGATATAATAATACAGCAGGTCTACATCGCTGTTTTCCAACAGGCAATCCAGCGGCATATTGGCGGAAAGATCCCCGGGCATCATCAGCATCAACAGACGCAGCTTCGCCGGTTGCCGGGATGCCGGCAGGCGGAATAGCCGTTGCATTGTCAACGCCTGCTCTTGTATCACCAATCCCACTTTCAGCTGTTTCAGGCACATCATTACCGTGGAAAGATTCATCCACAGTTCGGCGTCGTCCGGATAACGTTCCGCTTTGGCCAGCATCTCTTCCGCCAGGGAGGTAAAATCGGTGCCGGCAATACTCATCCGAAGAAAAGGCGCCAGCCCGAGAAACAAAGTTGCCGGTTGATATGCCGCATCAGGCACGAGCGGCGTATTTGATGTCGCTAAATTTTGCAATCGTCATATCCCTTTTAGATGTGGGGCGCTAACGGGCATAGAGCTGAAATGATATTCAGCTTGAAGTTAGATTTAATTAATGGAGGCTAGTATGAGTGGAGGCTTAGTTGTGGTCAAGCCGCATGGGGCCTGGATTTGAGGCTATATTGAGGTATATTAGTCAAAAAATATTTCATACTCAATAGCCTGCGGATTTGATATTTATTTCGATTTTCATCTTATTTTTGTCAGTAAATTCGAAGATTATCTACTATATTCCGTCCCAACCGAATGGCTTGGGTTATATCCGGCAAAAATTTCAATTAAGTCCGAATTTAATTCTATTATTTATTTTTGTTGCTTAAGTCAAATAAAAGAACATGCCGTGACCGAACAGTTTTTTACCGGCGTGGCCGCCGGCAAAATTGATTGACTACCCTTTGGCCTGCTCCTTTTTATCCTTGGCCGCCATATGATGGCCGACGACACAACCGCCCACCGCACCCAACACCGCGTGGTGTTTAAGATGTCCGACGGCAGCGCCTACGGCGGCGCCTTTGAGACAACCCGCGGCATAAGAGAGAGGGGAAGCGGCTATTAACAGGGTAAAGACCACGGTGTAACAAAAGTGTTTATTCACGATCATCTCAAACAGAATAGCGAAACAGTTTTGAAACATTGCCATTATTGCCCGGTGGCTGTCATCTGGACTTATGTAACAAAGTGCAGCTTAACGCGGCTAGCCGCTATGTTGTGCCGCTTAGCTATGTCTCTCAGCTATGCCTCTTTATTATGCCTCCTTAACGTGGCCGAGGGTCTTGACGGCGGCAAATGAAACCAAGGCCAGCGTCGATACGATACAGCCGGCGACGGCCACCCCAGGCCAGCCCTCATGGGAGAACAGGGCCCCCGCCAGCAGTGCGCCGCCGGAACCGCACAAAAACACGCTGGTCATAAACAGACCGTTCAGCCGGCCGCGGGCTTCCGCCGGCAGGTTATAAATGGCCCTTAGGCTCAGCACTTGGTGGGTTTGTACACCGGCATCCAGCACGATGGCCGCCACGACGAAAATGGTGATGCTATGTAACGTCCAGGCGGCGAACGTGGCGGCGAAGGCCAGCGCCACCATAAGCATCGCCACGCCCGTGGTCGGCTGCGACAGCCCTTTATCCGCCAGTCGGCCGGCGATGGGGGCGGCCAGCGCGCCGGCGGCTCCCGCCAATAAAAACAGCGCAATACCGTGTGGCGAAAGGTTAAACCGCGGACCGCTCAGCACCATGGGCGTCGCCGTCCAGAACATATTAAAGGCGGCAAACAACAGCCCCTGCCATAAAGCGCGGCGGCGCAATAGCGGCGTGGTGCGAAACAGGTGCCATAACGAACCTAAAATGGCCAGGTAGTGGCTGTCGTGGCGCGGCTGGCGGGTCGGTAGCCGGAACCGTAGCAGCAGGGCCAGTCCGGCCATCAGCAGGGCGGAAAGCCAGAATACCGCCTGCCAGCCGAACCAGCCGGAAAGCAGGCTGGACAAGGGACGCGACAGCATGATGCCCAGCAGCAGCCCCCCCATTACATTACCCACCACCCTGCCACGGCGCGCTTCCGGCACCAGATGCGCCGCAAAAGGCACCAGAATTTGTGCCGCCGCGGAGAAAAAACCCACGGCGAAGACCGCTAAAAAAAACAGCGAGATAACCGGCGCAACCGCCATTGCCACCAGCGCCAGGGCGTCTGCCAGCAGTGCGGCGATAACCAGCCGGCGGTTTTCAACCAGGTCCGCCAGCGATACCAACAGAATCAACCCGGCGGCATAACCGATTTGGGTTACGGTGACCACCAGGCCCGACAGGGTATTCGGCATTGCCAGCGCGTGCCCTATGGTTTGCGCCAACGGCTGCGCATAATAAATATTGGCCACGGTGATACCGCAAGCGGTGGCAAAAACAGTGACGTGAGCTCGGGAAAGTGAGCCGCGATTTTCCTCTTGCTTCATGAGTTACCTCGATTCGCGCCGCTGGGGCGAGATCAAACCCGGCTCGCGGGAACGCTGTTCCGGCCCAAATAAAGGGGATTTGTCATACCATAACGGCTTAAACTAAGGAGGTCACGACAGGATGTCAAGCCGTGGGGATTGGGGGGGAATGTTAATCAGGTTGAAATATATTCCGTCTATGCTGAATGTCTGTTCATGCAATTTCGCTTCGCTTAGCGGGATGTAGGGGAAGTAAATGAAGATGCCTGACAAAATAGTGATCATTCACGGATTTCTGTCCACGCCGCGCCATCACTGGTTCCGCTGGCTAAAAGCGCAGCTGGAAAAACAGGGAACCCAGGTTATCGTGCCCTGCATGCCATCCCCCAGGGCGCCCAGCCCGGAGCGCTGGCTGTCGCATTTGAGAGCCTGTGTACCCTCTCCTTCGCGCCACACCTGGTTTATCGCCCACAGCCTGGGGTGCATTACCCTAATGCAGTATCTCGCCTCGCTGGGGGAGGGGGTTTCCGTCGGCGGCGCCATTCTGGTGGCGGGATTTGCCGAACCGGTAGCGGCATTTCCCGAACTGGATCAGTTTACCCGGCAGCAAATAGATTATGGCAGACTGAAGAAAAGCGTCGGGCAATTGGTTACCCTGCGGTCGCTGAACGATGATGTGGTTCCGCCCGATCTCACTCAAACCCTTAGCCGATCCCTTAGCGCCGAACTCTACAGCTTTCCCGCCGCGGGGCATTTCAGGGAACAGGATGGTTTTATCCAGTTCCCGGCGCTGTTGGCGGTACTTCGCGACTATATAATGGAATAAATCTCCGCGGAGTCAGCCACGTATCCGCTTTTTTTCAGCTTTTCGCGCTCGATTTGCATCAAACAAAAATCCGCACGATGTTCGCTCCAGGTTTGATTGAGCGGATTGCGCGAATACCGTGCGGCTTTACTCCAAGTCTGCGCCGCATGCCGATAATCGCCTATGCGCTCAATCTGCGCGGCGGCGATGGCCGCCCGAAAATAGAGCGGACTGTCGAGGTTTTTAAATGCCATAACTTTAGATCCCTTCATAACGGTAAGTTTTGAACGAGAACTAAAATACCTCTTTTATTGTTTATTGTAAACAATAAAAGAGGTATTTATATCGAAAGGAAATCAGTTATTTGTTTTTATCAGCATTTAATTTGTATGTTAAATCCAATAACCTACCCTGGAGCGGGTCTAAGGTCCTGTATCAGCGTTTGCGGCGGAAAATCCGGTGCTCAATCATCACGCCGATAATCTGTAAATCGATGTCGGCGCTGCGCAAAACCGGGTAATCCGGATTCAACGGTACCAGTTCGAACGAGCAAATGCCGAGGCCCAGAGGACGAAATTTTTTGAAGGTGGCTTCATAGCCGTTATTTTTCGCCACGACAAATTCTCCTGGGGCGGGGGTCAGTTCCGGATCGATAATCACAATGTCCCCCGGCTGGAATTCCGGCATCATGCTATCGCCGTCTATACGCAGTGCGAAGGCGTTTTCGGTGATTTCCGCGTCAGCCAAAACATACTCGTAGTTGCCTTCGACAGTGGTAATTTCGGACACCTCCGTTAGCGCTCCTGCCTGAACGTAACTCAAAATAGGAATGCGGCGCGTGCTGATTTCAGTCAGCGGCATGACGTTTTTGCCGTTCAAGAGCCAGTCAGGGCTGCAATTTAACGCCTTGGCGAGATCCAGCAGGTTTCGCGGGCGTTTGGTCCTGCCGCTTTCGATGGACTCAATGGCTTGTTGGCTCACTCCGGCAGCAGCGGCCACTCCTACCTGTGTCAAATTCAAGTCCATACGTCTGGCTTTAAAACGTGCAGCTAAAGACATTCTGTCTCTCCATGAAATGAACTGAAAATCAGCTATAGCATTAAATACAATTTTAGTTGTGTTTGACAAACAATAATTCAAGTAGTTTAATACAATTAAATTTGTTATTCGAATCGAAAAATTCATCGGGATCAAAAATGAGAGACATTCAGCAGGTTCTGGAACGGTGGGGTGGTTGGGCGGCAAGCGATAACAGCGGCCTTGATTGGTCCCCCATCGCCGCCGGTTTTAAAGGACTGATGCCGTATCGGACGTCACAACGTTTAAAATGCTGCGATAGTGACGGTTTGACCATCGATGCCTGCGTGCTGCATTTGCAGTCATTGCGTCAGAGCAGAGAGCTGGATCTGATCATGTTGTATTACGTCTACCGTATGTCCAAACGGGAAATCGCTCGTCATTGGCGCATTGATGAAAAAATAATCCGTATACAACTGCAGGTAGCCGAAGGTTTTGTGGCAGGCTGCCTGGCAATGCTGGACGTGAAACTGGATATGGACCCGGAAGTCAAAAGCTATGAGAAAGAAAAGGTTAGCGCGGTCCGCAAAACCCATGCTAGCATGTTCTAAGTGGTTCTTAAGACCGGCAAAAAGACCTCGCCTCGGCGGGGTCTTTTTGTTTCGGTGCGGCGGGTATTTTGTTTTTAGCCGCTATCGGCAAATAAATTCTTTCTGAATAAAAAGCTTGTGCGGTCCGCAAAACCCATGATAAAGTGCAATCACTGGTTATTACGACTTGCTAAATATGACCTAACGAACTCTTTAGTAAAAATGTCCCGCACAATCAAATAGCCAGATTGATTTCAACAGCAAAAGACCTCGCTTCGGCGGGGTCTTTTCGTTTGTGTCTTTTTTAAGCCTGCTTGGGGGTTTCCTCCGGCGGGCTTTTTTATTTCCTTTTTTCACCAGGCACCAACCTTGAACTTCAGGCAGTGGGACAGGCAACTCATGGATCAAAAATCAGATATCGCGACGCACGGCGGGGCATTGGTCACGCTTTTATCAAGCCTGATGGGACTCTCCACCTTGGAACTCGTTTATCTCGTTATCGCCCTTATCGGCGCGGTTATCTCGCTACTCGGCTACCTGGATAAACGGAAAACCGAAAAGCTCAACCGCCAACTGGCCCGTGAGCGACTGACGTTCGATTGGGAAAGAACCAAAGCCATCGTTGATTTTTTGCAGGGATCGCCTTCCCACGATATCAGCCAGGCCGGCGAGGTGGTCGAGAAAGTGAATAACGTACTTAAAGAGACGGAGCATTAGCATGGCGATGTCACCGGCGTTACGCAAAAGCATCATCGCCGCCCTCAGCGGGGGAGCGATGACCATAGCGGTGGCGCTGCTGGGCGGTCCCAACGGTCTTGAGGGGCGACAATACCTGCCCTATCAGGATGTGGCCGGTATCTGGACTGTCTGCGACGGCCACACCGGACCGGATATTATCAAGGGCAAGCGCTATACCGATGCCGAATGCGACGCACTGCTGGCAAAAGACCTGGCGCCGGTGAAAAAGGCCGTCGATGCAGCGGTAAAAGTCCCGATTAAAGACACCACCCGCGCCGCGCTCTATTCCTTTACCTATAACGTAGGAGCCACGGCGTTTCGTCACTCCTCTTTGCTGCGCAAGCTTAACACCGGCGACACTCTTGGGGCATGCCAAGCGCTGCGCCAGTGGATCTATGCCGGCAACAGAGCCTGGAAGGGGCTGATGCAACGGCGCGAAATTGAGACTGACGTGTGTACCTGGGGAGGCGTATGAAACCATTTTTCACCGCGGCCATTACCGAGAATTTTTTTCGCAATAATTGCCGCGACGGCCCGCCGGGCTATTGCCCGGGGGATGAGCGATGCGGGAAACCGCCGGCGGGAGCGCGGTGCCTATGAGTAATAAAATCACCGTTATCCTGGCCGCCGTGATCGTACTGCTGCTCGGCGCCACGCTTTACCTGTCATTGCATTATTACGGCAAGTACCAGGCGCAAGTAACCGCCAACACCGTGTTGGTGCGGGAAAACAAGGCGGCTGACGCAGCCATGCAAAACCAAACCCATCTCATCACTATTTTTAATACTCTCGCCGGGACCACCATTAATGCGCAAGCCAACAATAACGCTGCCGGCCAGGACCGGGAAGTGGTTATCCAGACGCTCATCAAGACTGAGCCGTGCGCTGGGGTTGCCGTTCCTGCTGCTGCTGGCAACGTCCTGCTCGACCACTACCACCAGCTACGTGAAAGTACCGACGATTCCCCTGCCGGCCAGCCTGACGGCTCCTTGCCCGCCGTCGCCGCCGCCAAATGACCCTTTGACCTACGGCGCCGCGTTGGCCTGGGACGAACTGCTGCTCACCGACCTGCAAAATTGCAATGAGCAGTTATCCGCTATCCGGCAAATCGAAATCGAGAGACAGAAATAGGGCCCCGCAGGCCGGCTTTGGCCGGACAAATGGGGAGAAATGAGAGCGAAACCGAACCATTTATATCCAACACATCCGCAGCGTGAAAGGTGACGGGTATACAGGAGGTAGAACCATTGGGCAACAACAGCAGTACCGAAAGCGGCTGGTTGGTGCCGCTGGGCAGCGGCCCCGATTATGACTCAACCCTTGAAACCCAGTTAAGCAGCTGGGTGATGGGTCTCACGGGGCTGGCGGACGGGTATGTGGTTTCCCGCTGGCAGCCCAATCAAGCGCCGGCGTTCCCGGCGGATACCGACTGGTGCGCGTTCGGCATTTCTGACATTAGCCAGGACGACAGCCAGGCGTTCGTTTCCCAGACTGACAGCAGTACACAGCTGTGGCGGCATGAAGTGATAAGCCTCCAGACATCGTTTTACGGGCCGGGCGGTCAGCAGCTGATTAGCCAGTTCCGCGACGGTATGGCGGTGAATCAGAATAACGACGAACTCAATGCACAAGGCCTGTCATTAACCGATTACAGCGCCATCAAATCCAACCCGGAACTTATCGATACACAGTGGACGCGCCGTTATGACATGACGGTGCGCCTGCGTCGCAAGGTCGTACGAGAATACGGCGTTAATTCGCTGGTGGACACACCAGTATCATTCTTTGGAGAATAACTTATGGCACAGGGATTACCTGTATCTAACGTGGTCAACGTTGATATCATTATGTCGCCCACAGCGGCATCCGGCCGCAACTTCGGCGCGTTGCTTATCCTCGGCACCTCGACCGTTATACCTATAACCGAGCGTCTGCGCCTGTATGCCGGCATTGAAGATATCGGAACGGATTTCGGCGTTGGCAGCCCGGAATATGAAGCGGCGTCGATTTTCTTTTCCCAGTCGCCGACTCCCACCCAGGTTTATATCGGCCGCTGGGCCAAAACCCTGGCTACCGGGGAAACCGGCACGGCCGAAACCCTGGCCACGGCGGTGAATGCCTGCCTGGAATATACCAATTGGTATGGTCTGGCGCTGGCGGACGATGCGGATCTCGTCGATGCGGATGTTATCAGCGTCGCCGCCGCCATCGAGGCCTCCTCTCTTAGCCATATTTTTGCCGTCACCACCGGCGACGTCGCTACTCTGAGCGCGACTTCCAGCGCCGATCTGGCCGCTAAGCTCAAGGCCGCTTCTTACAGCCGCACCTTCGTGCAGTATTCCACCTCGAGCAAATACGCCGCGCTGTCGGCGTTTGGCCGAGCGTTTACCGTGGATTTCACCGGCAGCAACACCACCATTACGCTGAAATTCAAAACCGAACCGGGCGTCACCTACGAAACCCTCACCCTGTCCCAGGCGGCGGCGGTGGACGGCAAGAACGCCAACGTCTATGTCTACTACGCCAATGACACGGCGATTTTGCAACAGGGCGTCATGGCCAACGGCGACTTCTTCGATGAACGCCAGGGACTGGACTGGTTGCAAAACTACGTCCAAACCAATCTCTACAATCTGCTTTACACCTCCACCACCAAAATCCCGCAAACCGATGCCGGGGTCACGCGTCTGCTCACCAACGTTGAGGCTTCCATGGATCAGTCGGTTACCAACGGTCTGGTGGCGCCGGGGGTATGGAATGGCGGCGATATCGGTCAACTGACGGCGGGGGACACCCTCACCAAAGGTTACTACGTCTATGCGGCACCCATCGCCAATCAGGCGCAGGCCGACCGCGAGGCCCGCAAGGCGCCGCTTATCCAAGTGGCCTGCAAGCTGGCGGGTGCGGTGCATTATGCCGATGTTCAAATCAATGTGGTTCGTTAAGGAGTAATTCATGGCAACTTATAGTTTTTCCGATGTCAGCGCATCTTTGTCCGGCCTGACCGGCGTTATCGATTTGGGCTACGGCTCGGCCAACTCCACGGAAGGCATCACGGTAACCATGCCCGCCGCCGTGAATACCGTCACTATCGGCGCCGACGGTGAAATCATGCACAGCCTGAGCCCGAATAAATCCGGCACCATTACGGTAACGTTGCTGAAAACCTCGCCGGTGAACAAAAAACTGTCCCTGGCCTATAACGCCCAGTCCTTATCCTCCGCGGCCTGGGGCAATAACGTTATCGTCCTGCGCAACCAGGCCTCCGGCGATATCACCACCGCCCGCTCCGTGGCTTTTAGCGGCGTGCCCAACAACACCAACGCGACGGACGGCGGCACCATGGCCTGGACATTCGCCTGCGGCAAGATAGACCAGGTGCTCGGGGAGTTCTAAACAATGGAATTTGAACTGAAAGGCAATCAGTACCGCACGTCCACCCTGGGCGTGTTCGATCAGCTTAAGGTATCCCGCAAATTATTGCCGGTGATAGCGGACATGCTGGGAGAACTGAAAAACGGTGAATCCAGCCTGCTGGACGCCTTGCCGAAAATCGCTCAAACCATTGCCGCCCTGAAAGACGAAGACTGCGACGCCATCATGTTCCCCTGCCTGGCGGTTGCCAGGCGTAAACAAGGAACCCATTGGGCACAGGTGTTCGACCGTTCGTCGGATACCCTGATGTTTGATGACCTGGAGCTGATGGATGTGCTGCATATCGTCGCTAACGTGGTGGGGGAATCGCTGGGAAATTTTTTTCACGATCTCCCCGGCAGCGTGACGGCGGACCCGTCGCCGCTATAACGCTGGACAGCCTGCCGGGCGGAGAAGAGTTTATTCTCCGCCCTGTCAAGGCGGGACTGACCACCATGGGTGAGATCAAAAGCGGCGCCATTGATCTGTGCGATATCGCCATGTTGAACGATTATCTCGATTTGGTGGAAGACAATAATGCGCGGATAGCGCGCTGGAGGCAGGCAAATGAACGCTGAAATCATCAAGGATTTTTTGGCCGGCCTGGGGTTTCAACAGAATGCCGATGAGAGTCTGGATACCCTCGGATCCACGATAACCCTCAATATAACCAATCTTGTCCGGGCTGCCGATGCAACCGTGCTCTCAATGGGAACTTTTATCGGGCGCCTGGCCAATGGATTGGACAGTTTTTCCACACCCCCCCTCGGGGGGGCTTTTAGCGCTAATGCCGCTTCAACGGCGACGGGCGCGGCCACGTCTTTAACCGGCTTGGCCAGTTTGACCGGCACGCTGGCGGGATTGAACCGGGCTTTGCAGGCACCGTCGTTTCAGGCGACAACCGTGCTGACGCCGTTGGCCACCGCACTGGCGCCGACACTGTCCCTTGTGCAGGGTAGCGGGTTATCCGATGCGGCAAATCAAATCGACACGGGCAGTTGGGGGGCGGTTATTACTAAGGCGGGGACATCGTTATCGGGCCTGTTAAACAAGGTTGGGGCCAGATCGCCGCAGTCTGCTGGGGGGAGTGCGGCAGCGGATCGGCGACCGACCGGCATGAGCCGCACGAGTCGCCCTTTGGCCGGGTATTCCCGCTATCAGGTTTTGTTCGGCGGCCGCAACATGGCGCTGAATACCGGCAATGATAACGGCATGGGTGACGGAGTCCAGACGGTGCGGAATGGTACATCGTCCCCCTCATGGGCTGAAGCTTTAGGGGGCAACGGGACTGCGATGGTCCGAAATAATACCTCGGATGTCGCCGGAGTTATTTTTCACGTCGGCGATAAGTCTGTTGTCGTTGCCAAAAATGCGCTGAGTACCGCCGCCGATGCTGAACAAACTGCCGCCGGATTTTCCGCGATGCGTAATAGCCTTATCAATACCGTTAAGGGGCTGGTTGGAACCCTGAGATGGCCTCTGCCTTTTGGGGATAGCACCAAGAAAACCAACGGCGGTTCCGCCAAACCCGCCAACGGTTCCGGGGCCGCGGGGAATGACACATCCAACGCGGATAACAATTCGACGTCGTCCGTCACAGCCACGGATATTGAGCAAAACAGCGCCCTTAACGCCCTTGGCTCTCCGCCGCGACCCGGCAATCAGCCTGATAGCGCCACCCAGCCCGCGGCGAGCGGCGAGGGCGGCATCGCGTCTTTACAGACCCTGCTTGACGGCGTCGGCGCGACGTTGCGCCGGTTGACGGACTTCCCACACGCGGGCCGGGATATGAGCGGCGGTGCGAAAGGAAACCTGAACAATTCCATGTCCGAGGATGGCAGGCAGGCGACTTTCAACAATTCCATGGCAGGCGATGGCGGACAATCGATCTTACACAGCGCCGGAACCGGCGACGCCCTGGGCAACCTCGCCAAAGGATTCAACGTTAATCCGACGGCATTGCTGAATATCGCCGCTCCCCGGCTCTCGGCATCCCTGACGGAGGGAACGGGGCAATGGGAACCGGGCGGGAACCCCTATGCCAATGAACCGATGGGGAGCGCCGGCGCGGCGGCGGGGGCCACTACCCTGAACCAGACCACCAATATTACGGTCAACGGCGCCGCCGCGCCCAGCGAGACGGCCAATAACATCGCGGATCGGCAAATCAGCGTCAACGCGACCCTGACCCAACTACTTTCTCCAAAGGCGCGATAAATGGATATTCTTTCTGCCCTGTTCCAGCAAAACTCGCGGCATTTCGGCCAGGGAACGACGCTGCTTATTCCAAGCGTAGTGGTGTCGGAAGATCATAAGGATAACCTGACCGTCACGGCGTTTCCGGTGGAGAACGGCGCCACCATCAGCGACCACGCCTATATGCCGCCGGCGACGGTTACCATGATCCTGGGCTTTGCCGGCGGCGGCACGTTACTTGATCAGTACATCATCAGCGCGATAAAAGAAAATTATAACCAAACGACGCCCCTTCAGCTCAGTCCGCAGGACACCTATAAAAGCATACTGGCTTTGCAGTCCAATCGAACGCTCATCAATGTCACTACCGGCAAGCGGCAATATTCCAATATGCTGATTACGACTATTGAGGTGAATACCGATGCCACCAAGGAATACGTACTTTACTGCACACTGACCATGACCCAGGTTGTTATCACCTCTACCCGAACAACCCAGGCGGCCCAGCCAGTGAATATGGCCAACGGTTTAAGCACCGCGGCGGTGGTCAACACCGGCCAAAAGGCGCCCACTGTTCCCGGTAATCCCGCCGTGACGGCGAACAAAGCCGCCGCCGGCTGATTATCAGTCCTTGGCATTCATATCAATACTATTCGGTGGTGCATTATGGCTATCCAAGAAATACCCCTCACGGCGGATAATCAGACTTTTTTTATCAAGCTGGCGGGGACCTTATACAAAATGACGTTACTGTGGCGGGACAGCGCCGGCTGGATATTGGATATCGCCGACTCCGCGGGTAATGCATTGATTCAAGGCATTCCGCTGGTGATCAACGTCGATTTATTGGCGCAATACGCCTACCTGGGTTTCAACGGCCAGCTGATGGTGATGCTGGATGACGATGACCAGCTTCTGCCGACGTCAACCGATTTGGGCAACAGCAGCCATGTCTATTTTATTAGCGCGTCATCATCTTGATGTGCATTCCCATGGCCCATGAATTTATAAACGAACCTCGCCCCGGCGAGGTTTTTTTATGGAGGCAATATGAGCGATAACTGGCTAAGAGCCTGCACGCTATTGATAACGGCGCCAGGCGGCCGCACGTTGGATTTATCCAATTTAAGATGTGTGTTCACGCTGCAAGCGTGGGAAATATCTCAATGGCGCAACGCCGTATTCAAGATCTACAATTTGTCCGACGATACCGCCAATGCCATTCAGGCTGGTGAATTCGCCACTATTCAACTTATCGCCGGCTATCAGGGCCATTCCGGTATCTTGTTTGACGGCAAAATCCGCTATTCCAGCAGAAGCCTGGAAAACAAAACCGACACGGTGGTCACCATTCAGGCGCGGGATTGCCACGATGCCATGGTTTACGCCACCATTAACCTGACTATGGGCAAAGGCTATGACGCCGCGCTGGTGGATGCCGCCTTAATGAAGACCTATAAGCCTTTCGGCGTGACCCAAGGCATGACGGCGAAAATGCCTGACACCAAATTTCCCCGGTCAAAGGCTTTTTACGGGCATTCCAATGATTATCAAACCCAACTGGGTCAACAATGCCAATTCAATTGGCAATTTATCAATGGCCAGCGGGTATCAATGCCTGACCACACCTATTTTAACAACGTAATTGTATTAAACAGCCGGACGGGGCTGCTGGGCGTGCCCACGCAAACCATTAAGGACGGGGCCATGATTCGATGCCTGATAAACCCCAATATCCAGTGGAACAGCCTGATTCAAGTGGATTTTCAAACGGCCAGGGAGGCGAATTTCAACGATATCAATTTCTTCGACGCGAAAAAACCGTCCCCCGATACCAAAGGTAAAGACGCCGCCGCTAGTGCTACTGCCACAGCGGACACACCGCCAAACTATGCTTCCGCATTAGCGACTACCGGCTTTTTTGTCGTGAAATCATTTACCTGCCAAGGCGATACCATGGGTGACGATTGGTATATGGATTTGACCTGCACCGCGCGCAACGACCTGGTGGAGCTTATCACCAACGATTTGAGTATATGCTGATGACGATTCCCGTTAATGAACAAACCGGCGAGATTGACCAGTTACTGGAAGCCCATGGCGATAATCTCTCCACCAACCTGCGGGTGGCCATGCCCGGCATTATCAAGTCCTTCGACCCGGAAACCGTCACCTGTTCGGTACAGCCGGCCATCAAAGGCGCCATCACCGATATCACCGGCAAGGTGAATTCCGTCAACCTGCCGCTGCTGGCGGATGTTCCGGTGTTATTCCCCCGGGGCGGCGGCGTCACCCTGACGTTCCCGGTGAGAGAAGGAGATGAATGCCTGGTGGTGTTTGCCGATCGCTGCATCGATTTCTGGTGGCAGAACGGCGACCTGCAGGAACCGGTAGATCCGCGCCAGCATGATTTATCCGACGCCTTCGCCTTGATTGGCCCGCAGTCGCAAAAATATAAAATCAGCGGCATCAGCACCACCGCCACCCAACTGCGCACCGACAGCGGCGCGTCGTTTATTGAAATCGACCGTGGCGGCAATGTCACCATCGATACGCCGCTGCTGACGGTGAACGGCCAGGTTCAAATCAACGGCGCCGTCACCTCCACCGGCGATCAGGTGGCGGCGGGCATCAGCCAGACCGGCCACGTCCACGGCGGAGTACAAAGCGGCGGCAGCAATACGGGGGCAGCAAAATGAGATACAGACGTGAAGGAACGGACGGCGATTACACCTTCGGCCAAGGGGACAATACCTTTTTAATCAATTCTCCCGAGTGCGTGGCGCAGGCCGTGGCTACTCGTTTTGAGCTTTGGCAGGGGCAATGGTTCCTGGATACCACCGAGGGCACCCCCTATTTGCAGTCCATCTTGGGCAAGCAGCGCGCGGATATCTACAGCCTCGCGGTGCGCAACCGGATCCTGGGCACCCCGGGGGTCAATTCCATCCAGTCTTTCGACACCCATAACGACGGCAATACGCGCCGCGTCACCTTTACCGCCGCCATCGACACCCTCTATGGGACGACCACGGTAATAAGCGAGGCATAATGGCTCTTAATCTCGACTCTCTTGGGCTGGCGGCCACCGTCACGGCCACGGGCATCACCGCCCCCGATTACCAGACTATCCTCAACACCGTCACCGGCTATTTTCAGCAGATTTACGGCAGTGATGCCTATCTGGCCCCCGACAGCAAAGACGGCCAAATGGTGGCGCTGGTGGCATTGGCGATTCACGACGCCAATAACAGCGCCATCGCGGTGTACAACTCTTTTTCACCCGCCACCGCCGTCGGCATCGGACTGGCCAGCAATGTGAAGATTAACGGCATCCAGCGGGCTGCCGCGGTGAATTCCACCGTGGACGTGCTGATCGCCGGCACCGCCGGCACCACCATTACTAACGGATCGGTAAAAGACGGCAACAGCGTTATCTGGAATTTACCGGCCACGGTGGTGATTGATGTCACCGGCTCGGTTATCGTTACCGCCACCTGCGCCACCACCGGCGCTATCACCGCACTGCCCGGCACGGTCAGCCAGATCAATACGCCGACCCTGGGATGGTCTTCCGTCACCAACCCTTCAGCCGCCGCGGTGGGCAGCGCCGACGAGACCGATGCCGCCTTAAGGGCCAGGCAGGCCATCAGCGTGGCGCTGCCGTCGCTGACGCCCTTTGAAGCCATAGACGGGGCCATCGCCAATATCAGCGGCGTCACGCGGCATGTTCTTTTCGAGAACGACACCGGCGGCACGGACGGTAACGGCCTGCCGGCGCACTCCATCTCGGCGGTGATTGAGGGCGGCGACGCCACCACCATCGCCGATACCCTGCGCGGCAAAAAAGGGCAGGGGGTCAGCACTTACGGCACCACCAGCATCACCGTATCGGACGAGTACGGTAATCCTCAGGTCATCAGTTTTTCCAGGCCGATTGCGGTGCCGGTGTTTACCTCCCTGACCCTGACGGTATTTACCGGCTATACCTCGGTCATCGGCGACCAGATCAAGGCCGCCATCGCCGACTATATCAATTCACTATCCATCGGCAGCGACGTGTTGCTGAGCCGGGTCTATTCACCCGCCAATCTAGGCGCGGTGAGCGGCGGCGCCAGCAAATATTACGATATTATCGAGTTGTCCATCGGCACATCCGCCGCCGCCGTCGCGGCCGGCAACATTGATATCGCCTGGGACGAATCAGCCTCCTGCAGCGTGGATGACATCCTTATCCAGGTGGCGTCATGAGTAAATACACCGATCTCATCACCAACTACCATCGTGGCAAACCGAATTTTGTCGACCATATCGATTTATCCACCCGCCCGTTGATTGATATCGACGGCGCCATGACTGCGCTTATCAATGATTTTGACATTGATACCGCCGCAGGCAATCAGCTGGACATTCTCGGGGAATGGATAGGCCGCAGCCGCACCGTGGCACAGCCCATTTCCGGCGTCTATTTTTCCTGGGATACCGACGGACTGGGCTATGAACAGGGCGTCTGGCAAGGTCCCTACGATCCCGACGCCGGTTTTACCAACCTGAGCGACGATGTTTACCGGGTGGTGCTGAAAGCCAAAATCGCCATCAATCACTGGGACGGCACCAACGGCTCGCTGCCGGATATTCTGAATACCGCCCTGGCCGGCTCCGGGTTATTTATGCAGATTGTGGATAACCAGGATATGACCATTTCTCTGTGGGTATTCGCCGAAACCAGCATGGATTACGTTTCCCGTGAACTGCTGGCCGCCATTCGCCAGGGCTATTTAACGGTAAAGGCCGCCGGGGTTTACGCCGGGGAAATATTAACCCCATCCGTGGATAATCAGTTTTTCGGCTTCGACATGGACAATCAATATATCGCCGGATTTGATATCGGCTCGTGGGGAGTGAATTTATAATGGCAACCAATGATTTCAAACCGTTCGCCGTCGGCGCGGGCGCCAATGTTATCGACCAGACGGATTATGAAGCGCTGGCCGAGTTGTCGTCGGGTTTTACGGCGGGCAAGGCGTCTTCGGAACAGGTGAATAAGGTCCTGCGGCAGGCAACGGTATTTTCCAGCGTTTTGGCGCAGTTTATATCGAATCAATTATCAGCGGATGTGCTGGATAATGGCGATACGGCAACCGTACTCAATAATTTTATTGCGGCATTAAAAACGAATGGCGCATTGAGCTTTTTGCAGACTGCCAATAATTTTTCGGAAATTAAATCCGCCGGTGCAATTGCGATAAGCGCGGCTTTAGCAAATCTCAATTTGGGCGACGGCTCAGCATTGCCGGTGGGCGTTCCCATACCTTACCCGGTGGCTACACCGCCAGCGGGGTGGCTGAAATGCAATGGCGCGGTATTTTCCGCGTCACTATACCCCAAACTAGCGGGCGTATTTCCTTCGTTAACATTGCCGGATTTAAGAGGAGAGTTTATTCGAGGATGGGATGATGGGCGGGGTGTAGACATCAGCCGAGTTTTGTTATCATCGCAAGATGGTACTTGGATACAACCAAATATTGAAAACAACGCAACAACCACCACTATCGTTTTAGGTAACACTGAACTGATATTCAATACCGGCGATAATAAAGCAGTGTCAAACTTAACTGGGACAAATAACACAGGTCCTCGCGACCGTTCGTATATTCGCCCGCGCAACGTATCGTTTAATTATATCGTGAGGGCAGTATAATGGCTGACAATATCAAAGCGGTTCTTGATAAAAATAATCAGGCTATAAGTGATGGGTGGGTTACGGTCTTTAACATAAATAACCTCACTCGTGAATATATTGGTAAAGCTGACGAATATTTAATGATTGGTATTGGATTGCCCGCCTCGTCTACTATTGATGAACCGCCTGCTGCTCAAGATGGATTTGCGATTTGCCGGAATTCGGCTGATGACGCATGGGAACAGGTTGAGGATCATCGTGGGGAAACATTTTACAACATAGCAACGCTGCAATCCATGGTAATTCAGGATATTGGCGCTATTGATACGTCATTGACACTGCTCGCCCCAACTACCCCTTATGACGTATGGAATGGCTCCGAATGGGTTACAGACTCCGCAGCTTTAAAAACAGCTCAAGAAAATGCCGCTGTCGCTGAGAAAACGGCATTAATATCCGCGGCTAATTTGAAAACCCAACTGTGGCAAACTCAATTAATGCTGGGAATCATCACTGATAGCGATAAATCAACCCTGACCACTTGGATGAAATATGTTCAAGCGGTAGAGGCTGTAGATACCACCGCAGTGGAAATTACCTGGCCCCCTGTTCCAGTTTAATCGATCTATATGGCGCTATCAGTTACTGCTTAATAAATTTTCAGCTTTAGTATATTCGGCCAATATTATGCCGAAACTCATGTTGTAATAGTAGGAGTAAATCAATAATGGCAACTAATAACTTTAAACCCTTTGCCATAGGTGCGGGTGCTAACGTCACCGCCCAGGCAGACTATGAAGCCCTCGCGGCCCTGGTTTCGGGATTCACCGCGGGCAAAGCAGCATCGGCCGAGGTCAACAAGGCTTTACGTCAATCAACAGCCATCGCCAGCGTTTTAGCACAGTTTATTGCCAATGCCACGGGAAATGATGTGCTGGATAATGGTGATACGGCAACTTTACTCAATAATCTCATTGCGGCGTTAAAAACTAATGGCGCATTAAATTTCTTGCAGACCGCCAATAATTTCTCGGAAATCAAATCCGCCGGTGCGACTGCGGTGAGTGCGGCTCTCGCAAACCTTGGTTCAAGCGACGGGACGCTGATGGGGCGGCTG
>NZ_JAAVUT010000023.1 GCF_018449575.1 Sodalis sp. dw_96
CGCCCGACAGGGCGGACATAAACTCGCCGGCCGATGAATACCCTTCCGTGGGTAAACCCATTTTCATCCGTGTTTCCTTGTAATATATCGGGATTCCATTCCACCGATCGCCCTATGTCTCTGAACGATTCGCCGTCCCTAACCATGGCGCCTAAAACGCCCTAGAGAACAGAGCGCGAGACAGCGACTTTTATCATGGGTATAAACGGTATTTCTTGCAAAAATCGCTCCTGACCAGCAAAAGATCGCTTCGTGAGATTAGCCACAATCTCTCTAAGTAATCTCAACGCGTTAAGGGATACCGATGCCCATTCAAAGCTGCCTGCCGAAACAGCGCACATCAACCTGACTGTAATACCCACAGCCATGGCGCGGACGGGAGTTGAAAAATATGCGATCTATGTAACATAAAAAGAATAATCATGTTAACAGGGTGTTTTTATCACGAATTATTGTCGACAATATTCAATATTCAATCTGATTACCAAGCCTCTTGAACTGTTAAAACCGGAATGCCGGCTCCCGGAGATCAAGATCAGGCAGATATCAAATTTTAGGGCTGCATTCTTTTCTTTGTCATTTTCCGGTCGTTCTCGTTAGGAACCGGGACGGTGAATGGCATGTTGAGGCGTTCCCTGCAGTGGTCATCCTATTGGGTTGATCCTTCAGGGCGCTGATCGTCAGGTAACGTTGTCGGGGTGAACACTGACACGGGTGCCTGTACATGCGAGTCGATTGGGGCAAACCGCCCCTTACCGGCAACGATCACCTGCAGTGCTTGTCGGCCAACGCATGCCGCCGGGCTGCGACCCGTTTGACGGAGAGTGTGACAATGAAATTGATAATGTTCCGGGGAGCGACGGGCAAAGTCTTTATGTTGATTTGCCTGATGTATTTTATTGAATATATCGATCGGGTGAATATCTCTATCGCCGCGCCTCTGCTCAAATCCGAGATGCATCTGTCCAATACGCAGCTGGGGCTGGTCCTTTCTGCCTTCGGCTACTGTTACGCTATTTTCCAGATTATTAACGGCTACATGGGCGATAAAATCGGACCCCATCGCATGCTGGCGTTTTCGGGACTTTTTTGGGCGGCGGGCACATTGGCTACCGGGCTGTCCGGCGGGCTGATTGCACTGTTCTTCAGTCGTATGCTGGTGGGGCTGGGCGAAGCGGGCACCATCCCCAACGCCACGCGGGCCATGGGAAACTGGGTGCCGGTGGCGCGCCGCGGTTTCGCGCAAGGTTTCACCCATTCATCGGCACGCGCCGCGGCGGCGATCACGCCCCCGATTATGGTGGCGTTGATCCCCTTGATTGGCTGGCGCGGCGCCTTTGTCGTGCTGGGCTGTGTCAGCCTGGTCTGGACAGCGCTGTGGTGTTTCTATTTCCGTAACGATCCGCGTAAACATCCGGGCGTGAAGGAAGAAGAGATAGCAAAGTTACCTCCCTATTCCGGTCCGGCTCATCGAACCCCGGTTCCCTGGCTGGCGCTGACCCGGCGTATCCTGCCGGTAACGTTGGTGTTTTTCTGCCATGCCTGGACGCTATGGCTTTATCTCAGCTGGCTACCAAGCTTTTTTGTCGGCGAATACGGCATTGATTTAAAAACATCCGCGTTGTTTACCTCAGGCGTGTTTATCGCCGGTGTGCTGGGCAATACCGCCGGTGGATTATTAACCGATGCGTGGTTTCAGCGGACCAAGAACATCAATGCGGCGCGGCGCAATATCATTATTTTCGCCTTTTTGGGATCCTTGGCGTTTATGTCCTGTGTCCTGTTCATTCATCAACAAAATGTCATTGCACTATGCCTTGCCGCATCGCTGTTTTTCCTGGAACTGGCGGAGGGGCCTATCTGGGCGGTGCCGCTGGATGTCGCCCCCGCCTATGCCGGGGTGGCCAGTGGATTTGTCAGCACTTCGGCGGGAATAGCGGGGGTCGTCTCGCCGCTGGCGTTCGGTTATATCAGCGATGTAACCGGCAGTTACCGGCTACCGTTCATTATGTCCATTGCGTTGCTATTGTGCGGCGTGGTGCTCTCTTTCTGGATTCGGCCGGACCGCCCGCTTCAACGTCGGGAAAAGTTTCCTTCACAGATGAAATCCGCGCGGGTTCACCAATAAGGGATAGATGCGGCGGGCGCTTCCCGCCGAGAGCTTAGGCCTCCGCTACCGGAACTTTAGGCGCTTCAATCAAATGCTGCCTAAACACGGTGACAGCCTGAAGAAGTTTTGTGGTGCGATCTCGCAGGCCATCGGTCACAGTGGTGGTCTCTCCCACCAATAGGGCATTTTGCTGCATGGCCTCATCGAGTTGCGCCACGGCAATATTCACTTGACCGATACCTTCCGATTGTTCGGTGGTGGCCAGGCTGATTTCACTGATCATTGAGGATACGCGGGATACCTGGTTCACAATATCGTTCATGACCTCCCCGGCGTTATTCGCCAATTTACTGCCGGCGGCAATCTTTTCCACACTGTCATTAATCAAATCTTTGATTTCCTTGGCGGCATTGGCGCTCCGCTGCGCCAATGACCGCACTTCGCCGGCGACTACCGCGAATCCCCGCCCCGTTTCACCGGCACGCGCCGCTTCAACGGCGGCATTCAGCGCAAGGATATTGGTCTGGAAGGCAATACCGTCGATGACCGAAATGATCTCGCTGATTTTTTTGCTCGAGCTGGTAATGGTCGCCATGGTATCCACCACCTGTCCCACCACCGCGCCGCCTTTACTCGCGGCTTCGCTGGCGGATTTGGCCTGTTTACTGGCATTGTGGGCGGTATCGGCATTATTTTTTACCGTTGCCGTCATTTGTTCCATGGAGGCGGCGGTTTGCTCGAGGCTGGAGGCCGCATCTTCACTGCGAGAACTCAGTTCGCCATTACCCCTGGCTATACCGTCCCCCGCATGCTGCAAGCCGGAGATTTGCTCATTGACATCATCGGTTAACGACCGCAGATTCAATCCCGACTGATTGATGGCACGCAGAATCATGCCTACCTCGTCAACGCGGTTTAGGGACAAACTGCTGTCAAACTGACCGGCGGCGACGCTTAGGGCTTGTTTCAATACGCGTTCCAACGGCCTGGATACCAGGGTTTCCATCCATAGGGATATCAATAGGGATATACAGGCGGCCAATGCTACGGTCAGTCCTATTTCTTGAACCGGAAGCGCCAATAGATAAGCACTTATCAGGCTCAGGGGCACAATCGCCAATGCCCCGCAGCGAATGCGCCATCGCACCGACATGGTTTGCAGACAGGACATCCAGCCAAGCAGGCCGCCGTGGAGGGCCAGTCCCTCATGGAACTTAATGCCGCCGGTTTTACCCGCCGTAAAATTTCGATAAAAACTGTCTGTCTCCTCAACCTCTTTACGCGTGGGTTTAGTGCGAACCGACATATAACCGGTCAAGCGGCCGTTTCGAATTATCGGGGTCACATTCGCCCGCACCCAATAGTAATCGCCATTCTTGCGACGGTTTTTCACCAGCGCCGTCCAGGAGCGGCCGGCCTTTATCGTTTGCCATAAATCGGCAAACGCCTGGGCGGGCATGTCAGGGTGGCGCACTATATTATGGGGCTGCCCCAGAAGTTCATCAGGCTGATAGCCGCTCGCCTGAATAAAGGCAGCATTTGCGTAGGTGATATGGCTCTGCGTATCCGTCACAGACATCAGGGTGGCGTCGTCTGGTAAAATATATTCGTTCTGGGTTACAGGCAGATTGCTACGCATGCTAAAAACCCTGCAATAAGAGGTGGGGAAAATAAAGCGATGGAATCTTATCGGCACCTTTTGAACAAACTTTACCTGTTTAGCCTCGCCCTTGACTAATTTACACCCAGCAGCTCAAAGCACGTGGTCCGGCGAGTCAGGGGTGGCGCTGCTGCAATCGGACAGCGCGCTGAGCCCCGCCGCCGAGCGGTTACGGGACATTATCCAGCAGACCTTGCTTGCGCACCATGGCCGCCTGGGAAGTGGGTGAGTTCAAGGGGACCTTTGGAAGGTCCCCTTGGTTACTATCATCAAAAAATCTTATTATTATTCACATTGGCCGAAGATATCCTCGAAGAGCAACGTCATTGAACCGCTTATCAATGAATGTTTTTACCCATCCAGGTATCTACGAACTTGGCGACCTGCAGGTTATTTTTCTCCAGCATAATGAAATGGCCGTTGCCGTTAATTCCTATGCTCGGCAGGCGGATAAAATCATTTTTGACCCCCGCCTGCGTCAGGTATTTTGACGTGCACAGGTCAAAGGGCACATGGTATGACGCGGCGCTGCCCACCATCAGGATAGGGACCTGGGCCAGATTGGCCAATTTACGGACCGGCGCCCCTTGCAGCCAGCAGGTGGCGATATCCGGCTGAT
This sequence comes from Sodalis sp. dw_96, assembly GCF_018449575.1. Taxonomy (GTDB): domain Bacteria; phylum Pseudomonadota; class Gammaproteobacteria; order Enterobacterales; family Enterobacteriaceae; genus Acerihabitans. The sequence goes on from NZ_JAAVUT010000023.1 coordinate 4,390, forward strand.
CCGGTTTTGTCTGTTCCATGGGTTTAAGGTCTGAAGCATCGACAAGGGGCGGATCATAGGTCAAGGGGGTCTGCGTCAGGCCATAAGGCCGGGAGATTTTTTCGTCATATTTGAACCAGTGCGGCGCACCGGTATCCTTTACATTGTAAAAGGGCGGTCCGCTGGATTCGATGGCAATCACGGCTTTGACGTCTTTAGGACGATCGTTTGCGATACCCCAGCCAATCGGACCGGACTGTGAGTGCGTCAGCAGGATAACCGGTCCTATACGGTCAATCAGCGCGTCGGCGGCGGTCCGATTCAGCGTTTCGTTTTGCTGAAGATCGGTCATATCTTCCATCTGCGAGGCATAGAATTGATCGAAGGTCGCATCCCCCGGCTTGCCGTCTCCCGGCCACTGGGTATGCTGCTTGGCTTGTGGATAAAGAGCTGAATCCTGCTGGCGGGAAAACCATTTGATGGAATAGCTGGTATCGGGTTTACGGGTTGATCCGTAAGCATCGGGAAAATATCCGGAGCGTCCGCGCCCGACCTGATCCACCACGTAGACCGCATAACCGCGGCTCAAGAAATAGGTTGCCCATCCTTCGCGGCCGTCGGGTGTTTCATAATACCCTTCGCCGGTTTGGCCGCCGCCGTGAATCATTAATAGCGGATAAGGATGCGTTTGTTTGGCGGGGATCTGGTATTGCACATACATCTGCCCGGACATGCGCTGACCCTCTTTTGTCAGGGTGTATTTGCCCACGACAAAAAAATTCCCCTGGCTGGCTATGGAAATCGGCCCCCCTTCGATGGTGGCTGAATGCATGGCTTTCGCAGGTTCCCGCGCAAACGCGCCTGTGAGCGTTGCCACATAAAAAACGGCGGTAATACAAAGACATCCTAAAATATCCTGACCTTTCATCGTCGCTTACCTTATTGTTGAGTAGATGACAAACACAGCCATTACCGCTACCCCGGCTACTATTTCGACGTCGACGGCTATATCTGAAAAGTAGTCAATATTTTCCACATAGCAGAAATTATTTATTTAATGCAGACATCACTGCGAGATATAAGGGATATTGATATCAGCGTCAAGAACAGTCGCCGATTCGCTGTCGACAATGTGATGCAGTAATCTTTTTTGCTTGTTTTACGACCAGTCAGTTTTACTTATGATTGAGAAGGCGTGTTTAAACGTGGCAGGGGTCAATGTGAATGGCTAAAGATCGTCACATGCAATGATTATTGTTCCAGCGGCAAGCGGAGAACATCGGCAAGATGATCGAGAATCACGCGGGTTTTAGGCGGCATACGATGGCCGACGGGAATCAGGGCATGCACTGGCGCACCCTCTGTATCGGCTTTAGGCAATAGATGTTGCAGCGCACCGGAGATAACGTGAGGCTGTGCGACCCGGTCAAAAAGCTGGGCGATGCCCAAGCCGTTGACAGCGGCATCCACCATGGCCCCGCCATCGGACAGGATTATCGCGGCATCTGGCGAGAGAACTAGGGTCTGCCCGCCGTCCCATAGGGTCCATGGCCGCAGCCGGCCGGAGATCGAGCGAAACATGATGGCTTGCTGGTCGCTCAGCTGCTTTACCGACGTAATGGGGTCGCGTTGCTTAAGATAAGCCGCGGATGCATACAATCCCAAACGGAGATCGCAAAGCTTGCGTACGGTCATCTCCCCTTCGGCGGGAAGTTGTCCGATGCGCACCACGATATCCCATCCCTCTCCCACGGCATCCACATGACGATCGTTCAGCGTGAACTCCAGGGTGATTTTCGGATAACGTTTTCTGATGGCGGCAAAGGTGGGCAAAAACAGCCTGCCGAGGCCCGCCGGAACATTAAGACGCACCCGTCCGGCGGGGTCTTCATGGCGCGCCGCAAGGGCGGTTTCCGCTTCGCTTAGTCCATCCAGCGCCATACGCGCCGCCTGCAGATAAATCTCCCCGTCTTCCGTCAGGCGGACTACCCGGGTGGTGCGCTGGAACAAACTGGTGCCGAGCCGGAGCTCAAGGCGTTGTACCGCCTTGCCGACGTTTGATTTGCTGGTGCCAAGCTGTTCGGCCGCACGGGTAAAGCTGGCGTTCTGCGCCACCACGATAAATGTAGCAATATCCAGCATGGCTGGCGGAGAATGGACCATGGTTTATCCAGAGCGGCAATAAGCGGTCAAACCTAAGGAATGTCGCCAGAGTGTAGATCAACGGGAGGCAGAACTCATCCCCATCTTACTTTACACTATCCATGCCGGAGCACTTTTCAACAAGCTCAGATATTCTCAATATCTTCTTCGTTGATAGTGCCGTGATCCAACCGGAAAACACGATTGCATAATCGTTTGATCAACCCATGGTCATGGGAGGCAAATACAAAGATATCCGTTCCGGCAATCCAGTCGTGCATCCGTGCTTCCGCCTTTTTCTGGAAAGAGGCGTCGCCGGTGGCGAACATCTCGTCAATCAGCAGGATTTCCGGCTTAACCGACGTGGCCACCGAAAACATTAGCCGCATTGTCATACCTGAAGAATAGGTCCGTACCGGCAGGACCAGAAAATCGCCCAATTCGCTGAAATCTTCTATATCCGGGATTTTTGCCTTGGCTTGTGAGACGGAGTTTCCCATCAGCAACAGCATGCGCATGATATTTTCGTAACCGGAAAGTTCAGGGTCCATACCCGCGCCCAATTCAAACACCGTGGACACCAAACCCATTCGCGTAATTCTTCCCGAGGTTGTGCAATAAATACCGGCCATAGTGCGCAACAACGTGCTTTTCCCTGCGCCGTTATGTCCAATCAGGCCGACAGCGTCTCCGTTGTTCAAAGCAAAACTGACGTGATCCAGGGCGGTTACCGTAACAATAGAGCCGCCGCTGCTACCGATACGCCCTCCCGAGCCGATCCTGACCAATTGATTGCGCAGCGATTGCGAATGGGCGTTATAGATGGGATAGGCCACCGAGACATCATCAAAAACAAGCGTCGCCATGGTTATATCCAGAATGCCAGCCGGGGTGCATGACGGTTGAAAAACAGCAGCGTCACCGTCCAGCCCGCCAACGCCATGAGAATCACCGTCTGATAAACAAAGCTGGCAGGAATAGTGCCAAAGATCGGGTCGCGCACCAGAGTGACAAAATAGGTAAAGGGATTAAGCCAGATAATGGCTTGGCTGACGCCGATATGGCCGGCCTTGTAAATGACCGGGGTCAGGAAAAACACAATGGGCATTAAGGATTGTACTATCTGCTCCACATCGCGAAAACGGGCGCCAATGAGGCCAAGCAATACCGATATCCATAGCAGATTAAGCACCACCAGGGCGAAACCAACGACGCTTAACAAACTCACCCAGCTTATCGATTGAGGATAGACCAGCAGCACCCCCACCAGCACCAGTAAATTATGGCCAAGAGAAATACATTGACGGGCAATCAGCTGAATCGGGTGGATAAAAATAGGCAATTGCAAATTGCGGATAATCTGCGCTTGGCGAACAAAAATCCCGGTACTTTCAGTGACAGTCCCCGAGATAAATTGCCACAATAACAATCCTACGGTTAACGATGGAATAAATTGGCTGCGATCCTGATGTAGCAGCTGACTCCAGACCAGGCCCAGCCCCACGACGCCAATCGCCGCGCCCAGCGTCAGCCAAAGCGGCCCGAGCATGCTGCGCTTGTATCGCGCCTTGGTATCGCTATAGGCCAAATGGGAAATAAGCGGCAGATGGCGAACACTTTTTATTAAATCTTTTGTTGCGAAATACATTACAGCAGCTAATCCTACAATCAGGTATCAATTACCAGTCATATTAACGCCTGGCTTGGATCATGAAATGCCCTGCTTTTCCATGGTTGAGAGGATATAAACGTAAACATATACTCCTCTTGGCAGAGTGTAACGGCAGTCCGATAATAAATGCCAGGATTTAGTTCAGGCAGGATGTTATTTACTCTTTTACCGAATAGCGAGAAAAAGCCCACTCCCGAACGATCTTTTTCAAAGACGACACAAATCTAAACAACTTATTGTTAATAATATATTGAAAAAAAATAGAAGAAATAAGCTATTTCAGTTCAGGAAACCTTGCTTCCTTGAACTAAGATGACCAACTGATATATTCAACTCATTGAGCATGACGGCATTTCCATCTAATTATTTTAACGCATATTTGTTCAATCGAATATTATAACTCTTTGAATCAATCAATCGTGCCTGCACCCTGAAGTATTAAACAGGAGCGTCGTTGGATATGTTGTACCGGCAAGATCGATCGGCACGTAAGGTTGCCATTCTGATGGGCACCTATAACGCCCAAAAATTCCTTGAAAGGCAATTGGACTCTATTGCGGCACAAAGCTGGCAGGAGTGGTCGGTCTGGATCTCCGATGACGGGTCCCGGGATGAAAGCCTGTCGATAATCGCCGCCTTCCAGCGAAAATGGGGGGCCAATCGGCTCGTGCTCCTGGCGGGTCCGCAAAAAGGTTTCGCCGAGAATTTTTTGTCATTGGTGTGTAACCCAACGATCACAGCTGATTATTATGCCTATGCCGACCAGGATGATATCTGGGAAACGGATAAGCTCACCCGCGCCCTTGATATATTGAGAAATAACGATGAAGGTTTACCCGCGATGTACTGTTCCAGAACAAGATTAATTGATGAGTTTGATCGAGAGCTGGGCTTGTCTCCCTTATTCACCAAGCAGCCGAGCTTTGCCAACGCCCTGACGCAAAGCCTAGGTGGCGGCAATACCATGATTTTCAATCAGGCTGCCCGGAAACTCTTGTTTGAGGCCGGGCGCGTAACCGTTATTTCCCATGATTGGTGGACTTATCTGGTCGTCAGCGGTTGCGGGGGCTGCGTTATTTATGACGATTATCCATCGGTACGCTACCGTCAGCATTCAAATAATCTGGTGGGCACCAATAATGGTTGGCGCAATAAAATGATACGAGCACGTCGGTTATGGCGGGGGGAATTTAAACGGTGGATTGATTGCAATGTTTTAGCCCTCCAGCATATCAGCAAAAAATTGAAACGAGAAAATGCTTGGCGGTTGCACCAATTTATTATGGCCCGCAGCATTTGGTTATTGCCGAGGCTGATTGTCCTCAAACAGTCCGGCATTTACCGGCAAACATTGCTGGGGAATCTGGGTTTGATTTTCGCCGCTATTTTCAAGAAGGTTTAAGAACATGAGCATAATGGTAACCGGCGGCGCCGGTTTTATCGGTAGTAATTTTGTCTTGGATTGGTTGGCGTTATCGGATGAATCGGTCATTAATCTGGATAAGCTGACCTATGCCGGAAACAAGGAAAATCTGGCGACGCTGATAAACGATCCGCGGCATACCTTGGTACAAGGGGATATTGGTGACCCCTTGCTATTGGCCAGCCTCTTGGAAAAATTCCGGCCACGCTGCGTTATCAATTTTGCGGCGGAAAGTCATGTCGACCGGTCTATTCTACATCCCGGGGACTTCATCCAAACCAACGTGGTAGGCACTTTCCATTTGCTGGAGGCGGTACGGAAATATTGGATGTCCGGCGGCGGCGACCTGAAAGCCGACTTTCGCTTTTTGCAGGTCTCAACCGATGAAGTTTACGGCTCGCTGGGTAACAAAGACCCCGCTTTTCGTGAAACGGACAGGTTTGAACCCAACAGTCCTTATTCCGCCAGCAAAGCCGCAAGCGATCATTTGGTTCGCGCCTATTTTCATACTTACGGTCTGCCGGTGATTACCACCCATTGTTCCAACAATTATGGCCCGTATCAATTCCCCGAAAAATTGATTCCGTTAATTATCCACAATGCATTAACGGGAAAACCGCTGCCCCTTTATGGGGACGGCAGGCAGGTAAGAGACTGGCTCTATGTGAAGGATCACTGTGCGGCCTTGCGCTGTGTACTGGCATCCGGCGAGGTGGGAGAAACCTACAACATCGGCGGTTGGAATGAAAAAGCCAATATAGACGTCGTGCATACCTTATGCCTGATCCTGGATCGGCTACGCCCCTGCGCACAGGGTAAATCCTATGCCGGGCAAATTGCCTATATACAGGACAGACCGGGCCACGATCGCCGATACGCCCTGGATGCCGCCAAGCTTGAAACCCGACTGGGCTGGAAACCTGTGGAGACTTTTGAGACCGGAATGGACAAAACGGTACGCTGGTATTTGGAACATCAGTCCTGGGTGGATAACGTCACCAGCGGCGGCTATCTTCGCTGGGTTGAAAAACAGTATCATGGCAAAGAGGCTTTTCCATGACGGCGCCGTGGTCCCGTATCTGTGCGGTCATTGTCACCTATAATCCTGACGTTTCTCTTTTTGCCGAAGTGATAGCAGCCATAAGCGGGCAGGTGCAGGAAGTTATTATTGTCGACAATGGATCGGCGGAACCGAGCCGTACCGCGTTGAGTGAAATTGTTCAGGATTCAGCGCACCGGCATCTTATTCTTAATGAGGATAATCAAGGCATCGCCGCCGGGCAAAATTGCGGCATTGCCTTGGCCCTGATGTGGGGATGCACACATACGCTGCTGCTGGATCAAGACAGCATCCCCGCCGCCGATATGGTGAGCCAACTAATAGCGATGGAATCCACACTGCTGGCGCGCAATATCGAGGTCGGGGCCGTGGGGGCCACCACGGTGGACCGGCGAACATCCACCCGGGCCAGGTTCGTGCGCAAACGGGGGGTATTGATTCATCGCTGCTCTCCCCGCAGGCCTGAAGACCCCATCGAGACTGATTTTCTCATCTCCTCCGGGACCTTGATTCGCACCGCGGCTATAAAGGATATCGGCTTGATGAACGACGGCTATTTTATCGACCATGTGGATACGGAGTGGTGCTTTCGCGCAACCCATAAAGGTTATCGTCTGTTTGGTTCGGCAAAGGCGCTGTTAAGCCATAGTCTTGGCGATGCCGTCATTAAAATCTGGTTTGCCCGCTGGCGGGAGGTCCCGCGGCATAACCCGCTGCGGAATTATTACACTTTCAGAAATACCATTCGCATGCTTTATCATACCCCTATGAGCGTTTCATGGCGTTTGGCCCATGGCTACCGGCTGGTGATGTTCTTCATCTTTCTTCTCATCGCCGGCAAACCAAGGATAACGCGCCTGAAAATGATGCTCCTCGGTTTAGTGCACGGCGTAAAAGGCGTGCAGGGGATCTTTATTTCCGATAGAAGAACATGATCTGCGCGGCAGGCGGGCTTGTTGACAAAGTGGACGGCCGGTACAGCCTGCCCCGTCTTTTGATTCCGAGTACGTTAGTCAGCAATCTGACCTGCACAAGAGGCCCCGCCTTTATGCCAAATCCCCCGGCACCGATCCGTTTAATCGGCTAGGCTACCGGCACTTCCCTTGCATCCCGGACCGTTGAATCCAGATTTTCCATTACGTATTGGTAGATGCCGTCCATTTGTTGTTCCCAGGATAGCGGCGCCATGGTGGCGAGCCCGCCATCGGATAGTTGCTGTCGTAATGAACGATCGTGATAAAGCGCGCTGAATGCCTCCAGCATAGCCTGCGGTACGGGATCCGCTAAGTAGGCATTAACCCCGTGCCGGCAGTGCCACTCCACCTGCGGTCCATTATTACAAATAACCGGCACGCCTGATGCCATTAATTCAACGGGCAAATAGGAAAGATTGGTACCGGAAAACGCCATTCCGATATCACAGGTACGGTAAAGATCGCCGGTTTCCTTCAGAGACAGATTGCCCATTAATGTCGCCGGGAAAGGAGGATGGGCCTCTAAATCCAGGCCGGCAATCACGATTTCCACCTGAGGAAATTTTTCAGAGATTTTGTTCAGCGCCGCCATGCCCAAATCAAAGCAGCGGCGTTCCGTTGAGGGCCGTCCGTAAAAAAACAGCCGCGAAACCTTTTCACGCACTGCTTCGCCGTTCTCCAAGGGATAAAAGATTTGGCGATCCGCGGCAAAAAAGAAGTTCCGCGCCCGCCCGCCATGGGCCTCATAGCATTGTTTCAACCAACCGCCGCCGGTAATACCGATAAAACCAAAACCGTAGGTGGCGTTTGCCTGCATGGATGTCGTACCGTAAGCGTAAAAAAGGCTCTCGTAATCCTGCATAAAATAGAATTTTCTATCGGCAAACTCGAAGGCCCTCACGTTATAGGCGGATTGCCAGGTAGTGGCTATGGCCGCGGCGCAGGAAGGCAATAAAGCCGGATCGATAATAACCTCCAATTGACAATTAGGCAGCGCCGCCATGAGTTCATCCTGTAACTGTTTTGCCGAGGTATGCCGATGGTTATCATAGACAAAAATAATATTTCGAGTATTAAACCCGGCAAAATGATTAGCAAACCGAAATAAGGTATAATGGCCTCCTCCCCAGACATTCAGCCAATCAGGTACAAACCAGATAAATACCGGCCTGTGGTCTTTTCGGGCAACCGGAAACACCGCACCACCGTATTTGATCCAGGGTTTATAATCTAATACGGTGCCGAAAGACATCACCGGATCCAGGTTTGTCATGCCAGGCCAGACAGATTGGTTGCCGGCATTGACTTTTTTATGCAATAACACAAAGAATCGAGGAAACTGCTTATATAAAGCGAAAATAACTGCATTACCCCAGCCAAATTCCTTGGCATAACGCGTAAAAATTTTAATTTTATAGTTCATGGTAATGTTATTAACCTTGGAAAGTAGCAACGTATCTTGCGAGATCATCCTGCCAATAACCGGGGTTGATCGATTCGCCCAATGTTGATAAATAAAGGGATTTAATACCCTCAGAAAAGGGCCGGGGGGCTGATAAGGGGAACATGGAAGATTGGACAGGCACAATGTTGCCTTGATAATTTAGAAGTTCTCCTATGGTTCGTGCTATTTCGAAGCGACTGATAGTTCCGTTGCTGGCAAAATGATAGGTGCCGGTTTGGCGCTCACTAATTGCCCAAAGGATGAAGTCGCTCAACTGAACTGCATAAGTGATACTTCCCAGCCGATCGCTTACCGCTTTTAATTCCGTCGCCCCATTTTTGATTTGTTGAATAATCTTGCCGACGAATTTATGATCCTTACCCGGCCCTCCGCCAATCATCCAGCCGGCGCGTAGAATGAGGTGGCGCCCGGGGCAATTGGCCTTTACCGCTTCTTCACCATTTAACTTTGATCGACCATAATAATTAGTGGGAATAGGGATATCCAGTTCGTTATAACTGATTTTCCCTTCCGCGCCAAAAACATTCGAGGATGAAATATACAATAACCATGCGCCGCAGGCTTCCGCCGCCTTGGCAATCTGTTCGGTTGCCAGATGATTACAAATACCGGCCCGCGCCGGCTCCCTTTCGCATAAATCGACATCGGTCTCAGCGGCGAAATGCAAAATAACATTCGGCTTCGCTTCCCTGATAAAGGAATAAACGCCCTTGGGATTCGACAGGTCAAAGCGGCACCGATCGGCAACGACCGTTTCACAATGGGTATCTCTCAGTGCATTGGCGACATAGACGCCGAGCATACCGGTGCCACCGGTAATAAATATTTTGTCGCTCATTGTAAAAAAACCTCCGCGTCGGCCAAGAAATTCCCGGTTTTGTCTTTAAATGAGATAATGGGGTCAATATCTGTATGGGCCATATCCTGCCACTTGATATCAATATCCGGATCGTCAAAGCGTATACATCGATCGTATTGCGGATACCAGTAATCGGTTACCATATATTGCAATTTTGCGCTGTCGGATATCACCAGGAAACCATGGGCGAAGCCTTCAGGGATCCAGAGTTGGTGAAAATTTTCATCGGATAATAGAGCTCCAGCCCACTGGCCGAAGGTCGGCGAGCTTTTTCGTAAATCGACAGCGACATCAAACACGGTCCCTTTAACCACTCGCACTAATTTTCCCTGCGGCTTACTCACCTGATAATGCAATCCGCGTATCACGTTTCTTTTGGAAAAGGATTCATTACTCTGAACGAAATGTATTTCGCGATTAACGGCTTGTTGAAAGGATTCGAGCTGGAAACTTTCAAAGAAATAACCCCGTTCGTCTTTAAAGACTTGAGGTTCAAAAAGTAAAACATCTGGAATGGGCAGTTTTGAGGGTTTCATTGCGTATTCTCTTTCAGCAAAAAATGCAGATATTGCCCATAGCCATTTTTCATTAATGGCCGGGCCAGCTTCGCGAGTTGTTGATCGTCTATCCATTGTTGTTTATAAGCAATCTCTTCCGGGCATGATACTTTCAGACCTTGCCGGCTTTCCAGCGTGGCAATAAATTGACTTGCATCTAATAAGGATTTATGGGTACCGGCATCCAGCCAGGTATATCCCCGCCCCATGACCTCTACCCGTAGGGCATCTTTTTCGAGGTAAAGTCTGTTTAAATCGGTGATTTCCAGTTCACCACGTGAAGAGGGTTTTAAGGTCCGGGCTAATTCACACACATCTTTGTCGTAAAAATACAGCCCGGTTACGGCGCTATTGGACTTTGGATCGACGGGTTTTTCCTCCAGGCTTAATACCCGACCATCCGCGCTCAACTTCGCTACCCCATAGCGCTCAGGATCCTGGACATGGTAAACAAAAATGCTGGCGCCGCTCTCAGAATAGGCTGCATTTTTCAGTAAATGAGGTAATTCGTTGCCATGAAAAATATTATCCCCAAGAATAAGTGCACAGGGATCACCATTCAGAAAGTCCTCTCCCAGGATAAATGCCTGCGCCACCCCATTGGGGGCCGGCTGGACCTGATATTGCAGCCTTATTCCCCATTGTTCTCCAGTGCCCAGCAATTGCTTAAAACGCGGCGTATCCAACTCGGTGGAAATGATCAAGATATCTTTGATTCCCGCAAGCATAAGTGTGCTAAGTGGATAATAAATCATCGGCTTATCAAAGACAGGCAGCAATTGCTTTGAGATAGCCAAGGTTGCCGGATGCAAACGGGTACCCGCTCCACCAGCGAGAATTATTCCTTTCCGTTTCATTTATGTTTTCCTTTGAACTCCCGTGTAGGATCTCTGCAAAATGTAGAGTGATATATTGAGTGACCCGAAGCACACTGACAAAAATCATTGGCAGGATAGATTGGAATATGAAGCAATAATAAGCATGCAACCAATCAAAAATAGTAAATTTCTGTTTAGCGAATAATAATCAATGCCAATTGGCTAAGGCAGCCAAAGTCGCTTCAATATATCCTGTTTGAGCTATTTTAATACCCACCGGTGGGAAAGATATTTTTGCACGAATAAACGCCTTGCCGATATTTAAGGCTCTTCTTGGCTAAGGGTATGTATTAACGTGAGATTTAAAAAATTAAAGTCTTAAAGATGCGTTGAGTTTATTAAAGTAAATACATATTAACTACCCGTCAATGACGTCTTGATGTAATCAGTCTAATGCAAAACGTTGGCAGCGGTTATCATACTGACGTCAACCCGCATCAGTGGGTCGTACCACTCCAGTCTGATCCGACTGATCTATTCATTTTTACAGAGGGCGATCTGTCTTTTGAATCCGTGAATGATATGAGATCTGGTTTTTTCGATATAGCGGGCAGGATTTTTTTCCTCAATGGCTGAGATTATTTCATCATGCTCATCGCATAAAATATCGAGATCCGCCACGCCCTGCCCCTCATGAAATCTGACCAGGTGCGGGTCATAATTAACCGCGGTATACATGTCATTTATCAATCGATTACCCGCCGCGTTGACGATGATGGTATGAAAATCAGCATTCATGGTAATTAAATAGCTATGATTTTCATAGCCAGGGCTGCGATCGTGAGAGCGAATGCCATAATTCAATCGTTTTAATTCATTCAGTTCGGCTTCGGTCATTTTTGCAATAACCGCATCCGCAATATACGATTCAATGAGTACACGCGCCTCGTGCCACTGATAGAGATCGTTATTACAAGGCTTGGCCGCCACCCTGAAACCTTTATTATGTTCTAATATCAAGAATTTTTCAGCGGTAAGTCTAACCAGGGCCTCTCTTATGGGAATGCCGCTTATACCGAATTTTGCGCTTAAGGCACTGACGATAAGATGCTCTCCCGGCTGCAATTGATTCTGTATGATTTCCTTTTTAAGAATATCATAAACTTCATCACTGACGCTTTTATTTTTCAGCATAACCTATTCTCTTTATTTATTATCTGGTATCGTGAAACGGATGATATATAATATATTATCTATCCACGCGAAAAGTTAATCCTTATTAATATAAGATAATGAAAAATTTTAACAAAGAACGCTGCATTCAGAGGTGATTATAACAATAACCCTAACATTAAAAAGCAGCCAATTCTATTGCCGTCCAGAATTGAGTAATTTTCCTGAGATCATTTCAGTCCATGGCATTCAGGCTACATTATCATTATTTTTATGCGAGAATACCTATTATTCTAGCGGAGAAAATGCGAAAAGAGTTATTCGATTAAAATAATATGAGCGCCATTTCCCCGTCCAAAATATATTTTTTTAGGCTGGGCATGACCAACATCAAGCTCTATTCAAACCAAGATCCGGCTCGAAGGGACCGGCTATTTCTGGAATCATGATGAATCGGTGTATTCAACGGCGCCGTGCGGCTTGGCCAAGGTCGCGGCGGCACATTTTACAATACGTCCGGGGGGGTTAAAACGTCTGCCGCGCCTTACTGATTGCGGCGATATGCTCCGGTCCGATACCGCAACAGCCGCCAACGATGGTGGCGCCCTGGGTAACCCAGCGACGGACCCATTTGAGATAGTTTTCCGGATCGAGATCGGACCTTATACCGGTAATACCCGCATAAGGGTCGTCGGTGGGGGGCTCGGGCAGAAAGGCATTGGCATAGACGCCAAGCCCGGCCGCGGGTTTCGAGGAAGCATCTATCACTCGTCGTGCGGCAATAACCGCCTCGCTCATCACTTCCGGTTGGCTGCAGTTAAACAGAACGGCATCAGCCCCGGCCGCAAGCGTGGCCGCCACCGCTTCTCCCACCGGCTCGCCGGAGCGGAGTTCCGGCGGGCCGATACGTCCGGCCTCATCTTTCAAAGTATAAGAAACATAAATGGGTAACTTATTGGTTTGACGGATAAAAGCCAGGTCGGTCAACGCTTCGGCCGTGGAACTTTGTGTCTCAATCAGCCAAAAGTCGATATGGGGCGCCAAACCCCGCACCAGCGGGGCAAGAATCTCGGGGGCGCGGGAGGCGATGAATTTTTCCGGCTGATAGCTTTTAAATAAAGGCGGCAAAGAACCCGCCACCCGTACAACGGATGCCGGACGGCGGGCGGCGGCCCCATCCGCCACGGCGCGGGCCAGACGCCCCGCCAAGTCGGCCAGCGTCAACGCCAGGGAGTGAAAACGCGCTTCTCCCAGCATATGAGGCACCAGCCCAAAGGTATTGGTGGTAATAATTTCCGCCCCGCTGTCCGCGAAGGACTGATGGGCGCGACTGACATACTCCGGCCCTTCAATCAGAGCCAGCGCGGACCACTCGGGCAGCCGGAACGGCGCTCCCAGTCGTTGCAGAAGACGCCCCATGCCGCCGTCCAGAATAGTGACCGCCCGGTTAGGGGCATGATTTTGCTTGTCGGCGCTCTCGTTCATCTGAAACAGTTCCTTTCAACGTTGGGAATGATATTGTTCATAACCTTGCCCGAAATGGCGCTCCAGCCGTTGCTGAAAGAGTTCCAGCACAACCGACATCAGCCAATATATAGCCGCCGCGGTGGCCAGCATTTCCATATAGTGATAGGTACTGCGTCCATAGGATTGAGCCAGGAAATTGAGCTCCCACAGCCCCATCAGCGACACCAGCGAGGAATCTTTAAGCATCGAGATGAAAAGCGATCCCACCGGCGGCAGTATGATGCGCAGCGCTTGCGGCGCCACCACGTGGGACAGTATCACCGAACGCGACAGGCCGAGCGCCATTGCCGCCTCTTTTTGTCCGCGGGATACGCCTATCACACCGCTGCGAATAGTCTCCGCCAGATAGGCGCCGTAATTCAGCGACAGAGCAATGATACCTGAGCTGAACGCGCCCAAGACGATACCTGCCTGGGGTAGCGCCAGATAGATAATCAATACCTGAACCAACAGCGGCGTGCCGCGAAATAGCGAGACGTAAAAAGTGGCGCAACCGAAAGCGATTGCGCTGGCGGACAGACGCCCGGCGGCGGTGATGATACCCAACAGGATACAAAACAACATGGAAATCAACGTGATTACCAGGGTCAGCGCCGCCCCCTGAATGAACCCGTCCGGGGACAGCCGCAGTCCGAGCATAAACGGCAATTTCTGCCGGATTAAACCGAAATCAAGATCCATGCGGGAGAACAGGCAGACCAGCAGCGTCATTAGGAGCAGCCAGGTAAGGCCGGTTCGCAACCGGAATCCCGGACCGCCCTTGGCCGCTGAAACCGGGGGTAAAGGGTATGGCAAACGCATTATAGCGATGCCCGGGTGATATCTTCGCCAAACCAGTGCTGAGAGATTTTTGCCAATGTCCCATCGGCACGCAGTGCATTGATGGTATCCGCAACGGTTTTATTCCACGCTTCATCGCCTTTATCCGTGGCCACCCAGTTTGGTTCCGCATAGAGTTCGGCGGCGATGCGAAAACGATTGGTCTTGGCAATACGCGCGTTGGCCGTCGCCAGATCGGAGACCACCGCGTCAAGGCGGGTTCCGGCGCCTAACGCCAGGTTCTGAAAGGCGACGGTTTCGTCCGTAGGTATGATCTGGACATGATTAAATGGGAAATTAATGGGTTTAGCGCCCGGAATCACCAGAGTTTTATTCAGGTAATTTTCATAGCTGGAGCCAATGCCTACCCCCACCTTTTTATTGCTCAAATCCGCGGCGCCCTTAATGTTCTTTTCATCTTTATTCACCACCAGCACCGCCGGAGAGCTATAATAGGGCACTGGAAAATCAAGAACTTTGGCCCGCTCGGTATTGGGTGTCATTGAACAGATGCAGACATCCCATCGCCCGTTCCATTTACCTCCGACAATGGTTTCCCATCCCGGCGTGACCAGTTCCAACTTAACCCCCAGCTTTTGCGCCACCGCTTTCGCCACATCCACATCAAATCCGGCCAGCTGGTTGTTTTCATCTATAAAACCAAAAGGGGGATAATCGTTCACTAACACATCATGAAGGACTTTTGACTGAGTGACCCGGTCCAGGGTCGAACCCGCGCTGGCGGATTGCACGCCCAAGAGGGAAATGGCGGCGGTCAGTATCATTGATCTCAAAAATGCGGACATCGTTTACCCTACTCTTTCCAAGAAAAGCCTATGACCACAACTTAGTGAACCTACCGGTGCTTTCAAAATATCAAAGCGGTATATCTTATATAATTCATATCCAACGAGGAAAAGTGCCGCGACAGGATTTGCTAAATTTACGATTTACTGTAAACTTATCTTGATAAATCGTAAAATATTTTGGGGCATCCATGGGAATACCTGCTAAAAAGATCAGTAACCATCATCACGGCCGACAGCCCGGCAGCCTCGATCATTCCGAGCTTCTCCGGGCGCGAATAGCCAATCTGTCGGAACATTTTATCGATGTCCTCAGAAAAAAAGATGCAGAAAACATTAATCTATTATTAACATTGCCGGATGATCAGTTTTGGTCGGAAATCAAAGGTCGGGCTAACCATATTGAAATTGTGGAAATGAACACACCCGAGAAAAAAGAGCATCAAGAGTTCGTCAATAACAGAAACGCTTTCCTTGCTCATTTGGGAAAATATGGCGGTGTTTATAAATCAAGTATGGTAGCTGACATTTTAGGCATATCTCGCCCTACCGTTAACAAATATGGCGAGCAAAGCAAGCTCATCGTCCTCAATTGGGGCAATGAAAATCTCTATCCGGTTTTTCAATTTTCAATCGAGGATAATAATGGCGCGAAAGGTCTGCTAAAAGGACTGCCGGAAATTTTGGCTTGCTTGAAAAACGTCAGCAGTGTAAGAAAGTGTAACTTCTTCACCCGTAGAATTGATACGCTGGACAAAGCGTTGGATAAACCCACTACTGCTCTGGAGATATTGCGCAAAGGAGCTTCGGCGGAGGAAATACGTCAACTGGCAAGGCTGGCCGGCATCTTCGGCACCCCTGATGCGGCGTAAGGACTAACCGGTAATGCGAATATCCAGCTGGTCCCTCAGCATATTCCTGGCGCTGACGCCGTCATGCTGAAAATCGGACAACCGCGTGACGGATTTGGTGGCAACAAGACCCTCACCAGAGATGTCCTCGCACCAGAAAACCGTGCAGCATTGTCCGGTCATGCGGGAGAGATATTCCAGCCCATCCACATGTTTTGACAGTACCGCCGCAAGCGCCTGGGTATTCCGGTAATTGTCCCCCATCAGTTCTCCCAGCGAGACATGCAGCAAGGGGGCCAGCGCCGTTAAATCAATAATCGACAGTTCCCGCACCGCCGTGACGATCGCCATACAATTTTTATTATAATCTTCCAGATCGATAAAATTTTCCCCTTTATACATTTCAGCGCAGGCGGTAATCGGCATGGCGGTGACATAAAAAGCACCCTTTCTTCTGTCGGGAATAGCGTAACGAGACTCTCTTTTTGGATCTTTATTAAAAAAAACCCCATTTCCACCATAAAAATTATCCTGTAATCGATAATAATCTGTTGATGCCGAGTAGGTCTTGACGATTTTATGCCCCGCAACCTTATTTTTTTGTATTATCTGATCCATTCTATGTTCAATGTTACCCCAAATCTTTAATAGCATAAAATATTTACTTTACATTTATTAGACAGAAACATTTATGCTTCCTTCTGGTTTCAAGGGGCGACGCAGGCCAAAATAGAGCTTTTTTTTTGCTCAAAAAATACCTATGACACGGATCAGTTTGCTATTAATACCTTCGAACTAAAATACAGGGATAATGGGCGGTTCTTCTAATTAAAAATGATACTAAGAGAAAAGATAAGGAGCAAGCATTCGGGATGGTTATTTAGGTAACGTTTATTAACACACAATCGAAATCATTAATGTTTTTTGTATTTAAATAACAATTCATATATCTCTTTGTGGGATAATCCGGCTTAGTGCCGCCTCAGGAAATCCTGCCAGCCTCAGGAATCTATAGTATTTTTTTAGCTAAAATCAAGCTTACAATATAACAATTTTTAGCAAGGGAACATTCTTGAGGTTAAATGCCATTAAACGCAGTATAAATAGCCATTCTGAGATACCCATATTCTTTGCATGGAAATGGGTATATAGGGCTGATGCTGGATAAAACGATGACAAGCACAGAGCGACTGAAGAGTATGTTGCAGGGAAAACCTGTTGATAGAACCGCGATTGCCGGTTGGCTGCACATGCCATTGGTGGACAGGAATATCGCGGAGTTCGTGGAGGCGACCATCCAATTCACCGACGAAAATCAATGGGATTTTGTCAAAGTGATGTCCAACGGGCATTACATGGCCGAAGCCTATGGGGCGGATATCCGGTTTTCCAGCGATCCTACGCGATGGTCGGGGACTTTTCTGTCTTATCCGGTGAAAACCCCTGGCGACCTTTTAAAGCTACCGGTGCTGGATAAAACCAATGCCGCTCTGGCAAGAGAGATTGCGGTAACCTACGCCCTGGTGCAACATTACCGGGGAAAAGTCCCTATTGTGGCGACCCTGTTTGCTCCGCTGACCTGGATTCAGGAAATGAGCAGTTCCACCGATCCCCGTCTGACCAGGGAGTTTATGCAGCGGCATAAAAAAGCCTTGCATACAGGTCTCGAAGCCTTGCTGACGACTCAATTTACATTCATTGACGGGCTGCTGGACGCGGGTATCGACGGTATCTTCCTGGCCTCTCAATTTATCAGCAGCGCGGTGATTAGCCGGGAAGAATATAATGAATTCTGCCGTCCTTATGACCAGGCGATTCTGTCCTATATCAACGGTAAGACCTGGTTCAATATTCTACATGTACACGGCGAAAAAAGGCTGCTGTTTAATGAATGCCTTGATTACGACGTGCAGGCATTCAATTGGGAAGATGCACCCTACGGCGTAGCGGACACAGAGCGAAGCAGCATAAAATCCATACGCAAATTGACCGACAAAATCATCATAGGCGGTATTGATCAACATCACGACTTTTACCAAGAGGAAAATAACCGGGACATCATCAGGGCGCGGCTCCAGCTGCAATATCAGCGCGCGTTAAAAGAGTCGGGTGGGAATAACTTTATCTTCGCACCCGGCTGCGCGCTGCCGCAGGATATTCCTCGGGAAATTTTTATGCTGCTAAAAGATATTGTCGGTGAGTAATGCCGCCGAAAATTAACCGAAGAGTTTGCATTGAGCGGTCAGTTTGCGTACGTCCTTTTTACCGCCGATGATTGCCATTCCCAACAGTTGCAGCTGTTCGGCCCTTTGGGTCTGTACCATTGCCGTGAATTCTTCGTAGCGGGTGGTCTCCTGCCCTTCAACCGGAAAAATGACCTTATCCAGTGCCAGGCGCCGGCAACTTTCCAACAGTTTTTTCAACTCGTCGGCCGAAGCGGCCAGCACCGGTATACCGATGGGGATCAAGCCGGGATATTCACATTGTTCTGCGTCGATTAACGGTGGCCCCACCAAAACGGGATGACGCTGTCCCACGGTCAAGGCGATGACCGCGGCGGCATTCACCGCCTTGCCGGCGGGTAAATCTTCATTGAGAACGATGACACAGCGTTCTGGTTGACGGGACGTGATTTCATTTATCGGAATCGAACTCATATTCATTCTCCTGCTGAATCGAATTCCGAGCATAAGCCAGATGCTTTTACCGGTCTGGAACGCTTGTGCAGATCCGCCGGTAGGCCGCAGGGGTCAAATAATAAGCGCGTTTAAACCAGCGCCCCATATGGCTTTGATCGGCAAAACCCGCCAGTGCGGCCGCATCCGCCGGCAAAAGACCCCGGGCCAATAATGCCCGCGCTTTAACCAATCGCAACTGTACCAGATAGGCATGGGGCGGCAGGCCGTAACAATGCAGAAATTGACGGTTTAATTGGAATCTGTCCATCCCGGCCATGGCGGCCAGCTCAGTCAAACCGATCTCTTCCCCCACCCGATCATGGAGATAATCCCGGACCCGATGTATGGCCGGATTGTTTTTATCCGCCGTCACCTTTTTTTGAAGCCAGGTATAGCGGCGGGTTAATAGGGAAATCAGCTGCTGCATCGCATGGTCTTTCACGATTTTGAAATCCTGGCGATGCAGTGCATCGAAGGCGGATAGTGTGGCGGCAGCTAATACATCATCCTGGAGCAGGGTAGCCGGACAGGATATCTCTGCCCGATCCGGCGCATTCTCGAAGATTCCCTGTAACGCGTGCCGCAAAAATTCCGGAGGAATATACAGCATACGGTAGGTGAACCCGGACCGGTCGACCGCATCGCCGTCATGTACTTCACCCGGCGCCAGGGTAAAGACCTTGCCGGGAGTACTGCGGTATTTCACCCGGCCGGAGTGAAATTGCTGCACCCCCGATTCGGTGACGCCCACCAGATAGCTGTCATGCCAGTGCGCGTCGTAAGCGTGTCCCTCAAAGTGCGCCCGGATGGTTTCAATCCGGGTATCTTTATCCTGAACAATATCGACCCATTGCGTCATGGTCATGAAAGCGTGCCCGGCCCATTGGTGGAGAGGAGATTATATGCTAGCAGACATGCCCATGATTGCATCGCCGGCATGCTGGTTTTTTGTGCAAAAATGTAAAAGGGCCAACTGACATTCGGCGAAAAACGACACACAGCCGGTTATGACCGCCGCTTATCATCGCAACGAATGCATATAATCATCGATTCAAAATATAATTCTTGCAAATAATTTTAAGAAAAATAATTTTTATTATTTCTACTTTTGGCATGTCTATAAGTTTTACCTATAATAATGGATCACCCATCGGGGCTTCGCGCGCGTCGACGCTGCGCAACAAAAGACTGGCGATACGGCAAAAAATAGCTAAATATAATGATTACGGCGCATATTGCGGAGATATGATATCCGCTCACTCTGAAAACCAGCCGGGGATAAAACCACAAATACCTCATTGTCTAAACAGTTAATTTGATATTTATTTTAGTCTGATTGATACAATAATAGCGTAATAAACCCATATGTATAATGATTAACGTTTTGAATAATATAAGTTTAAAAATTTCAACTTTATTTTTATATGGTTTTTCCCTGCTAATTGACAAATTGATACGGTACTACCACTCTAAGAGGGCATTAATTTTTGTAATCAATATTGTATTGAATCTACTTATTATAAAGATGTTATGGAGCCATAAAAAATGCCGACACTTCACAAGCCAGCGATATATCTGCCGGAGTATATTATTACCCTTGAGGAAACCATTGATTTAGCGAAAAAGAATTTCAAGGATAATCCAAATTTGGAAAAATCCATCGCGCTGATAACCAATACGGGCGTAAAAAAAAGACACATTATCCAACCTATCGAGCTGGCAACATTACACCCGGGCTTTGGCTATCGAAATGCCGTTTTTGAATATCAATCCAAGAGGCTGGTTCCCGACGTGATAGAGGAAGCCTTGAGTCATGCCGATATCACCGCCAAAGATATTTCGGCCATTATTTATGTTTCATGTTCCGGTTTTTTAATGCCGTCGTTGACCGCCTGGCTGGTGAATAAAATGGGATTCCCCTTGCAGACGGTGCAAATCCCCATCGCTCAACTCGGCTGTGCCGCCGGCGGCGCGGCTATTAACCGCGCTCATGATTTTATTCTGGCGCACCCCGGCAGCAATGTGCTAATTGTCAGCTGTGAATTCTGCTCATTAAGCTATCAACCCACCGATGGCGATGTCGGCAGTCTGCTTTCCGATGGTTTATTTGGCGATGCGATAACCGCGGCCGTAGTCACCAGCCGCGCCGGCAACGGCCTGGAATTACAAAGAAACAGTAGTTATCTTATTCCAGAAACCGATGAATGGATACGCTACGTGGTAAAAGATACAGGTTTTCATTTCCGGCTGGATAAACGGGTTCCAGGCACTATGGCGCCTTTGGCGCCGGTTATGGCGGAGCTTGCTTCGACCCATGATTGGCAGATCGACAACCTTGACTATTATATTATCCATGCCGGTGGCCCCAGGATATTAGATGACTTATGCAAATATCTGGGCGTGCAAAAGGAGAAATTTTCCTATAGTCGCGACACTTTGGTCAATTGCGGCAACATCGCCAGTTCGGTGGTATTTGAAGCGTATCGACGCATGCATGAAGATCGTATTTTCAAATCCAGCCACAAAGGGATTATTGCCGGTTTTGGACCGGGAATTATCGCCGAGATGAATTTATCTCAATGGCGATCCGCCGATATAGCACAGCTGACGGCTTAAAATATCCCCTAGACCCCAAGGGCGGATGCATGTTGAAGCCGCCCAAAGGGGCCCTCAACCGGTACGTTACCGCACCGATGAAGGGTCGTTGTCCATGCCGATATGCGGTATGCCGTCTTCCTCATAAACTTCGGTGACCGCATGAAAACCGAAACGACCGTAAAACTTCTGTAAATGCGCCTGGGCGGAAAGATGAATCTTCCGGCCCGGCCAGCGCGCCGCGCAGGCCTCCATCGCTTGCTCCATCAGAAGATTTCCCAGTTTTATCCCCCGCGCCCGGGGTGAAACGATAACCCTGCCGATGGTCAGGATATCTTTATCGGTAAGGATGCGGGCATACGCTACCAGCTTACCCTCCAAATATCCCGCGACATGTCGGTTATCCCCCAGGAGATCCTGGCCGTCGATATCCTGATAAAAGCAGGTCTGTTCCACAATAAACACCGCATTACGCAAGGCGAGAATGTCATACAAACGTTGTACCGTCAGCTCATAATGATGCCAGTCGTACCACATTACATTCATCTCGTATCCTCAAATGTCGGCGAAAAAAAGAATAATTCGCCACCTTTATATCCACCCGCACTCTAAAATGCAAATATAATTATTGTAATAAAATCCAAAATCATGGATATAAACTTTTCTACCTTATTTTCCACTCTGAATGAGACAAAATATTTAAGTTACCAAAGGCTATAATACCCTCGAAGTGGGTGGGAAAGGTGCAATTCGATGAATATTAGAAAATTATGATTCAAATAGCGTGATGAACATGTTATAGGAAAATGTATAGTTAATATTTAACGGAATTTTAAATAGTTTTCCCAATCACCATCGCCTGCTATGGAGATTTTATGCTGACTATTATGGACATACTCTAAAGTTTCAATCGACATATCAATCCAGTTAATATCCGGTTTGCTATTTTAAATAATTTGCTGACCGATTTTTTCAATCTAACAAATTATTATTCGTGTTCTAAGAGAGTTATTATGAAAAAACCATCGGCAGGCATTGCCTCACAGGTTGAATTAAAAACCATTCAACCCATCAGCGCTACGGAACGACAAGGCAAGATCAGCGATTTATTCACCATTTGGTTCGGTTCCAATATTATGATGCTGTCAGTAATTACCGGTTCACTGGCGGTGTGCATGTTCAATTTATCTTTTTTCACGGCGACGGCGGCGGTGATCGTAGGTAATCTGGCGGGAGCGGTTTTTATGGCTCTGCATTCCGCACAAGGCTCACAGCTGGGGGTGCCGCAAATGATCCAGACCCGCGGTCAATTCGGATCTTACGGTGCCTTACTGGTGGTGACATTAGTGGTGATCATGTACCTGGGATTTTTTGCCTCCAACCTGGTATTGGGCGGCCAGGGGCTGCATGCCATTTGCCCCCCGCTCAGTATCAATAGCGGCATTGCCATAGTCGGTGTCTTAAGCGTCACCGCCACGGCTTTTGGCTATAACCTTATCCACACCTATACCCGAATTATGTCCTGGCTGTCAGGTTCCGCCCTGTTGCTGAGCTTTGCCTGGATTCTGCTGGTAAACGGTTTGCCGGAAACGTTTTTCATTCATCGCCCGCCAACCTTTGCCGGTTTTTTCGGCACCATGTCCATTGCCGCCTTGTGGCAATTGGCCTATGCGCCCTATGTGTCCGATTACTCCCGTTACATGCCGGAAAACAGCCACCCGCGAAAAGTATTCTGGGCCAGCTATTGGGGCTGCTCGCTGGGCTCCATTTTTCCGATGATTCTGGGTGTGGTGATCGCACTGTGCTGGAACGACAGCGATATCGTTACCGGTCTGGTGACCCTCACCGGCGGGGCCAGCACCCTGATAGTGGTGATTTTCTCAGTGGGCATCGCCGCCACCAATGCGATGAATCTGTATTGCGGTACCCTTTGCGCTTTAACCGTCGGCCAGACATTGGCGCCGTCATGGTCCCCGCGATCCGGCGCACGTATTATTCTGGCCCTGGGGATGTTTACCTTGTCCCTGGTGCTGGCGGTTAAGGGCCAGGGAAATTTTCTGGTGAATTACACCCATTTCATTCTGCTGTTGTTGTATGTACTGATTCCCTGGACCGCCATCAATCTGGTGGATTATTACCTCATTGCCCACGGTAACTACCATGTTCCCTCCTTTTTCCGACAAGACGGCGGTATTTACGGCTATTTCAATCTCAGGGCCATGGCCTGCTATCTGCTGGGCATCCTGGTGCAAATCCCCTTTATCGCCACCGATCTTTACACCGGCTGCATCGCCCGTGCCATGGGGGGCGCGGATATTTCATGGATAGTCGGCCTGGCGGTTGTCTGCCCGGCCTATTACTTGATGAGCAAGGGCATACGGGCATCAGCCCACAGTCCGGCCTGATCCATCCCGGTTTTTGAAGTGCCTGGACAGCAAATGATGTCGGCCGGTGCCCGATGTCGTATTTAGCGCCAAATCGGTCGCAATGGTGATGGCTCCGGGACGGCGCTATGCAAAGATGATATATGGACCCTAGCCAACGTTTTCCACCTAAGAATGCTTTGATGCGGATACCTTGATGCAGATAATCGAAACAGCCTGGATTACCTTAAAAGACGGATGCAAACTCGCGGCGCGGATCTGGCTGCCGGATGCCCCCCGGCCGGTGCCGGCGATACTGGAATACCTACCCTATCGTCGGCGGGACAGGCATCGCGGCGATGATGCCGTTCTCCATCCCGGCCTGGCCGAAAGCGGTTATGCGGCCATCCGGGTGGATATGCGCGGCGCGGGGGATTCCGACGGCCTGATGAACGACGAATATACCCCTAGGGAATGGGCCGACGCCTGTGAAGTCATCGCCTGGATTGCCGAACAATCCTGGTGTTCAGGGGCGGTGGGCCTGATTGGCATCTCCTGGAGCGGGTTCAATTCGCTGCAAATCGCCGCGTTGCGTCCCCCGGCGTTAAAAGCCATTGTGACCGCCTGTTCCACCGACGATCGTTATGCCGACGACATGCATTACATGGGCGGGGTGTTGCTCAATGATAACCTGCAATATGGCGCCACGCTGTTTACCTGGACACCGACCCCGCCGGATCCGGACATTGTGGGGGACAGGTGGAAAGAGATGTGGCTCGAGCGGCTCAACGCCATGGACCAGCCCCCGGCGGGCCGCTGGATGGCACACCCCACCCGGGATGATTACTGGCGCAGCGGTTCGGTATGCGAAGACTACTCCCGTATAGAAGTGCCGGTACTGGCGGTGGGCGGCTGGGCCGACGGTTATACCAACACCGTGCTGCGTCTGTTGGAAAACCTGCCGGGACCGCGCAAGGGGCTCATCGGCCCCTGGGGGCATTCCTTTCCCCATGTCGCCACGCCGGGGCCGCGCATTGATTTTATCCGCTACGTGACGCGCTGGTTTGATCACTGGCTTAAGGATGAGCCCACCGGCATTATGGATGAGCCGATGTTGACCTATTGGCTGCAAGAGGCGGAACCACCGCGGGTGCGTTATACCGAACGCCTCGGGCGCTGGGCGGCGGAGCGGCATTGGCCCGGGCCGGCCATTGTGCGGCAGTGGTGGACGCTGGCGCCGGGCGGCCGGTTGGAAGCGGACACGGCGGATGACGCCACCACGAATGTCAGCACCTCGGCGGCCCGCCGGAGCAAGTCCCGCCACCAGCTCCCCGCACCGTTTGCCCAAGCCATTTGTTCCCCGGCCACCACCGGCATCGCCTCCGGTGAATGGTGTCCTTATGGCAATGGGCCGGATATGCCGGGAGACCAGCGGGAGGATGACGCCGGCTCCGCCTGTTTTGACGGCCCGCCATTAACGGCACCGTTACAGATTACCGGCCGGCCGGTAATTCGGCTCCGCCTGTCGTCCGACAGGGACCAAGGAATGATTGCCGTTAGGCTGAACGCCGTGGCGGCGGACGGAACCTCGTTGCGTATCACCTACGGCCTGCTTAATCTCACTCAGCGTAATGGCCATGATCGATGCGAACCTCTGGTGGCGGGTGAAATTTATGATGTGGCGTTAACGCTCAATGCCGCTGCGTTCGAGATACCCGCCGGCTATCGTCTGCGGGTGGCTATCTCCACGTCCTACTGGCCGCTGGCGGCGCCGCTGCCGGTACGCACCCAATTGACACTGCAAGGCGGCAGCCTTGAGCTGTCGGTACGCGACGGTGGGATTGCCCTGACGCCGCCCCCCGATCTCGGCCTGCCCCCGATCCCCCCCAGCCTGCCTTCGCGGATAATCGTGCCGCCTGAACGGGGACGACTGCGCCTGAACCGGGATATGGACGACGGCGACACCACCCTGGAGGTGGTGCGCAATCTGGGGGCGATATACCTGGAAGAAACCGACCTGCGGCTGGATGCCCTGGGCCGTGAAACCTATAAAATCAACGCCCTTGATCCCCGGTCCGCCAGCGCCCGGGCGGTGCGCAGCGCCGGCTTCCACCGCGGCGACTGGCATGCCCGTCTGGAAGTCAGCAGCCTGCTCACTGCCGACGACGGCGGCTGGCGGCTGGTATCCAGCCTGGAAGCCTTTAACGGCGAGAGCAGAATCTTCCATCGCTGCTGGGACGATTATTATCCCTTTTTCGGCGACAACAACCCCCGGGGAGAAGCGAAATGAACATCGGCATTGCTCAGATAACCGGCACGCCCGCAGGTGAGAGCGAGGTGGTGGATTGGGTTCGCGCGTCCATGGACACGCTGCCGGACGCCGACATGATTATGCTGCCGGAATTGGCACTGTGCGGTTATGACGATCCTCACCGGGTACGCAGTTTGGCGCTGGAAAAAGAGGGACCGGTTTTGGGGGCGCTGGCGCAATTGGCCGCTGAAAAAAAGCAGGCGCTGGTATTCGGCTACGCGGAACGCGCTCCTGACGGTCTGTATAACGCTTTACAAGTGATTGACGGGCAGGGCCGGGTACGAGCCGATTATCGCAAAATCCATCTCTGGTCCGGTTATGAGGCGGCTCTGTTTCAGCCCGGCGGGGGCTTTGCCTGCTTCGCTCTGGGGGGGTTACGCTTCGGCCTGCTGATTTGCTATGACCTGGATTTCCCCGAAGCGGTCCGCGCGTTGGCGTTGAAAGGAATGGATTGCCTGCTGTGCATCAGTGCCACCACCACCGGCTATGACGTGGTGCCCCGTCATGTGGTGCCGGCACGGGCCTATGAAAACGGCTGTTTTGTCGCGTTCGCTAACCGCGGGGACAGTGCCTGTATCGGCCAAAGCCGGATTGTGGGTCCCGACGGCGATATTGTCGCGGCCCTGCCGGGCAACGGGGCGGCGGTGCTGCAGGGAGAAATCAGCCTGGCGGCCCTTGAGCGGTGGCGCCTGGGCCATGCTTACCTGGCGGAGCGCCGTAGGGATTTGTATTGATTATGAGAGGTTTTTCGTTCTTCTGACGCGACGCATAGCCGACGGTAATATACCGAAGGTCCGGCGGAACCAGCCGGCAAAATGCGACGTAGAGCCGAACCCCACCGATACCGCTATCTCGATAATCGACTGGTCAGAGTAAATCAGCATTTCCCGCGCCTGTTCAAGGCGCAGTTCCAAATAGAAACGCTGTGGCGTTTTATCGAAATATTGCGCAAACAGCCGTTCAAGCTGGCGCTTACCCACACCGGCTCGTTCCGCAACCTCCGGCAATGGGATGGGATCTTCTATGTGTGCCTGCATAATGGCGATTGCGGTGCCAAGGGGAGCCGGCATTGCCGCGCCGGCGGGACGTCCGCCCCGCTGATCGTCTTCGGCGCTGCGAATCCGTTCATGATGAAACTGATTGGCGATGGCGGCGGCATGTTTATCGCCGTAGCGTTCGGCAATAAGATTAAGCATCATATCCATGGCCGCCGTCCCGCCGGAACAGGTGAGTCTGCCGCGATCGATCTCATAAATTTTATGGGTACACTGGATATCCGGGTAGGTTTCCTCAAACGCCGATCGGCTTTCCCAATGGATGGTGCAGCGGTAACCGTTAAGCAGGCCGCATTTGGCCAGCAAAAAGGTCCCGGTGGAGAGCGAACCGATAAAAATCCCGGCACGGGCGGCCTGTCGCATGGCCTTTTGATAGCCGCGTTCATACCTGGGCGCCACCACCCGCTCGCCGCCGCAGATAAAAACATAATGAGAACCGGGCAACACATCGTCAATGGACCGGGTGGGAAAAGGAATGCCGTTGGCGGCCACTACCGGCTCGCCGTTCAGGCTGGCCAGATGCCAGTTGAAAGCCTGTTTTTCATACAGCCGGTTATAAGAACGCAACGGCTCAATGGCCGAGGCCAGACTCATCATCGAAAAGTCATGGCCAAGTAAAAAGGTGAACACCAGGGGTTCGACAAGGGGCATATTTTTAAATCACTTCAGGCTATAACATCACCGGTAAACAATACCCTATAGCCATCATCTTTCAAACTGCAGCTGCGTTGACTGCGTTACTCGGCTCATCCATGAGCCTCGCCCCTTTGGGGCCGCTGCAAGCAGCGTTCAAATCTGCTCCCGGCAGATTTGTCATTCACCCCGGAAATCGATGCTCCCACTGGCGTTGGAAAACCTCCCGATCGTTTTCCCAGGCGCTGTAGCTTGAGTGCAAAACCAGGCCGCCGTCTTGCCATGCAAGGCGGCTTTCGCTGCGCAGCTCGATATGCCAGCCGGGACGCTGATAGCGCTGCAGGCGTTCGGCTTGCCAGCGGGCCGTCTGGGCGGTGGCGCCGATTTCATACACCTCATGGCCTTCGCTGTCGAAACTCAATTCGCCGATGCGGGTTTTCTGCCGCCGGGCATCCATTGTCAACCGGTGGATATTGCTGCCTGCATCCCAACTGACGCGGCGGGTGGTGACTTCCGGGGCCATGACCTGGTGATCCAGCGCCGGTGCAGAACGTGGAAGACCAAAAGCATCCGGCTTATCCGGCAGGTTTTCGGTCCGCAGCGGCAGCCGGAACCTACCGGTGGCAGGGGCTATCCGCACCGGTCCCTGGCCGGGTTCGGCCCAGACCATCGGCCAGTATGCCGTCGAGAGTGCCAATCGGATCCTGCAGCCGGCGGAGAACCGGTAGGCGACGCCTTTAAGGGATAGCTCCACCGGGAAAGTCTGGCCGGCGGGCACATCCGGTCGTGTCAGACGGTGAATACCGAAGGTCACCCGTGCCGAACGGCCGTGGGCATCCACTTCGTTTAGGCGCAAAATCAACATGGCCGATGGGGTTTCAAACGCGATATCCACCGTCAAATCGGCCTTGCCGCACAGGATAAGCGGCGAATTCAGCACCGGCGTATCGAAACACACCGACAGTCCGTCGTCGGCGCGCTGATCTCCTTGGAACTCAGGAGCATTGCCGCCGCCGTCAAGGGGACACCACTCGCCGCCCATGGCGCCGCAGTGCGCCGGAGTATCAATCAGCAGTGGTTCTGCCACGGCGACAGATGCGTCGATTAACACACCGTCCCCCAGATAAAAATCATGCCTGGCGCTGGTAGCCGGCCATTGGGGCGCGGTAATCCAATGGCCGCCAAGCGTCAGCGACGAGGGGTCGGGACGCAGTTGCTCTCCCTGCCATAAATGCAGCATCGGTTCATCCATGATGCCGGTTTGCTCGCCCAACAGCCAGTGCCGCCAAAAGCGCAGGCACTCCCCGAGAAAATCTATCGCCGGACCGGGGGTGCCCCAGTTTGGGTAAATATGGGTCCAGGGGCCGATAAGCCCTTTGCGCGGCACGGCAAGGTGCTCCATCAAGCGCAAAATGGCGTCGGAATAACCGTCGGTCCAGCCCCCTACCGCATACACCGCGCATTGAATGTCTTGATAGTTTTCGTTTACCGATCCATGCCGCCAGTAGTCGTCACGTTCCATATGCGCCAGCCAATGAGCCAGCGGCGGCTCCATGGCCTCCAGCCGCGCCAGCCACTGCCGGCGCCAGCTCTCGCCCACATAGGCCGGATCCAGGGGGCGTCCCAGTTGGGTAAATAAGCCGCTGCCCCATTGCAAACCGTCAGTAAGCAGCGCCCCACCCATAAAATGCACGTCGTCTGTGTAACGATCGTCGGTGGAACAGCAGGTGATGATTGCCTTCAGGGCCGGCGGACGCCGGGCGGCGATTTGCAATGCCGCGAACCCACCCCAGGAAATGCCGATCATGCCGACGTTACCGTTGCTCCAGCTTTGCCCGGCAATCCAGGCGATAACCTCCACCGCGTCATCCTGCTCCTGCAACAGGTATTCGTCCCGCAGAAATCCGCCCGAGTTGCCGCTGCCGCGTAAATCGATGCGCATGGCGGCGATACCGTGGGCGGCGAAATAACCGTGGATCATCGAATCCCCCACCGCGGTATTATCCGACTGACGGTACGGAATCCACTCCAGCACCAGCGGCACAGGGTCCGCTCCTTCCGGCAGCCACAGGCGGGCCGTGAGCTGCGTGCCGTCCGACAGGGGTACGGTTATCTGGCGAAACGCAGGTACAACGAGGGTATTATCAATTGTGTCAGACATGGTCGGGCCTCCTGGCGATAGAAAGTCAAGAATTCGGCGGCGATAGCCGGCGCCGGGTACCGAAACGCTCCCAAGCGGCAATACCGGCGACGCCTGCCAAGCAAAGCAGGCCGCCGACGATCATGGTTAACGGCAGTCCCATCATTTCCGCCACTCCGCCGCAGATTATGGCGCCGATGGGAACCGTGCCGATCAGCATCATGGAATAAAACGACATCAGCCTGCCCCGCAAGCGGTCGGGAACCTGGTGCTGTAGCAGCGAGTTCGAGGTCAGATTTTGGGTCAGGATGGCGTAACCGATGGGCGCGGCAATCAGCGCGCTCAGCCAAAACAGATGGGACAGGCCGAGGCAGATTTGCGACACTCCCAGCATCAGCGCCGCCCATAGCGGCCAGGGGCGCATGAATTCGATACTGCTGCTATAGGCCAGGCGTAAAGCAGCCACCAGCGCGCCGATGCCGGTAATGCTCATCAAGATGCCCGATCCGGCCGGACCGCCTTTCAGGACCCGGTCCGCCAGCATCGGCAGGAACGAGAAATAGGGTACGCTGGTGAGGCTGCACAGTCCCACCAGCAGCAAAATGCGCAGGGCATCGGCGTCATGGCGCAGAAAGCGCAGTCCTTCGGCCATTTCCGCCAGCAGGCCACCGGTGCGGACGGTAGGAGGGCGCTGGGGAATACGCATCCCGGCCAGAAAGAGAATCAGCGGCACATAAGACAGGGCAATAAATGCAAAACACCAGCCCTCCCCCAGCTTATCCACCAGCAGGCCGCCCAGGGCGGGGCCGATAAGCCGGGCGCCGTTGAAAATAACCGAGTTGAGCGCCAGGGCATTGCCCAAATCGTTATATTCCACCAAATCCACCACCAGCGATTGCCGCCCCGGCAGATCGAAGGCGCTGATAAGCCCTAGTCCGAGTGCGATAAAAATCGCTATCCGGGCGGTTATCCAATGATTCAAAGTCAAGATCGCCAGCATTGAGACCAGCAGCGTCAGGCCGATTTGCGTGGCCAACACCAATTTGCGGCGATCGCAGCGATCAACGATAACGCCGGTAAACAGCCCGAACAGTAAAATGGGGCCTTGGCTGCAAAACGCCAACAGGCCCAGCATTACCGGCGATGCCACACCGAGGCGCCAAATAAGCCAGCCCAGGGCGATGGTATGAATCCAGTTACCGATAACCGATAACAGTTGACCGCCGAAAAACCGACGGTAATTGGGGTGCCGTAAAGCGCTGCCGGCGGACCGTAAGCTCTTTTTAGGCGCGAGGGGAAGACGGGCAGTACTCAAGGAAGCTCCCACGTTAAACCAGGGGGCGAAACAGCCGCCCCGGGTTTATTTATCTTTTTTCTATTGATGGCCCGCACCGGATCCGGGCCGTAGGGCGAAATATCAGGCGCTTTTTATTTCACTGCTTTTTATTTCACGGAAAAGGGGCCACTGGCCGTCGGGGGTCCAGGCGCCTTTGATGCTGCTGGGCGTCACCCAGGCGTTGCTGCCGTGATAGAGAAAGACATAAGCCCCGGTTTCCTCCAGTTGATCCTGCAGCTTCACATACATGGCGGCCCGCTTGCTCTGGTCCAGCTCATTGGCGGCATCATCGCTCAACTTATCCCAGTCTTTGTCGCAGGTTCTCTGGGTATTCCAGATACCGACCTGCTTACAGGTAAACCAGGCGGTAACCCAACTGGCATCCGGCGCGGTGGTAAAGGTGGTCATCCGCAGCTGTGAGTCCTTCCAGGCGGTTCCTTCGGATTCCTGCCCGGCCGCCACGAAGGCCGCACTGTCCATTTGATTGATTTGCAGCTGAATACCTACTTCCGCCAGCTGCGCCTGGATGACCTGGGCGACGGTGGCGCCGTCGGTGGAGGTGCTTAAGTCCAGCCGCAATTGCAGCTTGGACACGCCGGCTTCCTTCAGCAGACGTTTGGCCGCATCCGGCGAATAGGGATAGATGTTTTTAGTCCTGGCGCCCGGCAAAGGCGGCGGCACCAGGCCGAATGCCGGTTTTACCGCCCCGCCGAAAGCGGCGTCCAAAATGGAGGGCACGTCAATTGCCTGCTGTATAGCGCGACGGACCCGCACATCCTTGAGCAGCGGATGATCAACGTTCATGCCGAGCCAGGTATAGGCCAGCGCCGGTCGCACGGTCAGCGTGGTGCCGGCCACTCCCTGCTGGTATTTGGGTATGGCGCTGATATTGATCTTGGTCATATCCAGATCCCCAGCCTCAAAAGCGATTTGTGCGGTATTCAAATCGCCGATGGGCACCAGTTGTATCTGGTCGTAAAAGCTGTGGGGTCCCGCCCAATTCTCATTGCGCACCAGGGTCAGCCGCTCCCGGGGCTGCCATTCGCCGATGCGATACGGCCCGGAGGACGCAAGGGGATCGGTGGCGATTTTTTTATCCTTCGCCGCTTCCACGGCCTTTTTACAGACAATCAGTCCCGAGGCATGGGGCAAGGTACTGGTAAACAGCGGCGCGAAGGGATGCTTTAAATGAATCAGCCCTTCATAGGCGCCCTTAATCTCTACATGATCGAGGGCCTCCCAGTCGGAGGCATAAATGGCCGCAAGTTTGGGATCGAGGAACCGTTCGAAAGAATATTTCACGTCTTCTGCCGTCATTTCGCCAAAATTACCGGTCCATTTGATGCCCGGTTTAAGCTTGAAATGCACGGTCAGCGGGTCCACCTGTTCCAAGACCTCGGCCGCGTCCAACTGCCATCCCCATTCTGTGCCGGCCTTGTACTGGCATAAGCCGGAATAGACGGCAAACATCACCATTTCATCGTACCAGCCGCTGCGATTGGCGGGATCAAGATTGGTAATATCCTGATCGTTTTGCACGCGCAGGATTTTATTTTTATTATCGGCGGCAAACGCCAGCGTCTGGCCGCCGATGACCAGCGAACTGGACACCCCGGCGGCAAGAATCGCCATGGTTTTGATAAGCTCACGTCTGTTCATAGAGGGGCCTTTCATGAATGCATCTCCTTTAAAATGATGCGGCTTGGCCGGGCCATTTGGGGTTGGTCTGAGATTAACGGGGTGTGACAGGTCACCTGATGTTCCCCTGTAAGCTGCCGCGGCACTGGCGCCACGCTGCGGCAAAGCGCCGTCGCCAGGGGGCAACGGGTGTGAAACTCGCAGCCGTCCGGTCGGCGGGATAACGTGGGCACATCCCCTTGCAATACGCCGGCGCCGGGAAGGTTATGTTTGCTTTTGGCGTTCAGCAGCGCTCGGGTGTAGGGATGCGCCGGCGCGCGGAATATCGCTTCGGTGGGCCCGGTTTCCACAACGCGGCCCAGGTACATGATGGCAATCCGGTCGGTGACATGGCGGGTAATGGCCAGGTTATGGGTAATAATCAGATAACTCATACCCAATTCCCGCTGTAGGGATGTCAACAGATTGAGTAATTCCCCCTGAACCGAGAGATCCAGCCCCGCCGTGGGTTCATCGGCGATAATCAGCTTGGGCCGCAGGGCCAGGGCTCTGGCTACCGCCACCCGGCGCGCCTGGCCGCCGGAAAGTTGGTGAGGATAACGGTCCAGAAACAGCGACGGCAGCCCCACAAGGTCGAGCAACGCCGCCGCCGCGCCGCGGCGCTTGTATTCACGGCCGTTTACCGCAAAAGGTTCGGTGACCAGGTATTCCACGGTCATGCGCGGATCGAGGGCGGCCATCGGGTCCTGGAAAATCAGTCCGGTTTCCCGGCGGATGGCCCGCCATGACAAATCACTGGCATCCAGCGGCTCCCGGCCGTTAACCTGGATACTGCCCTTGGCCACCGGGGCCAAGCCGATCACGGCGCGCCCGAGGGTGGTTTTGCCACTCCCGCTCTCGCCGATAAGACCCAGGGTCTTGCCCGGCGGCACATGCAAACTGACGCCGGCCAGCACATCCACATGCCCGACGGCGCCGGGCATCAAACGGCTCAACAGGGTGCCGGTCTTGTAGCGAACCACTAAATCCTGAATATCAAGCATTGGCATTCACCTTATGACAGCGCACCGTCCGGCCGTTTTCCCCCAGGATGGTTTCCGGCGGCGTCTCGCTGCCGCACGGGGCGAACGCCAGGCCGCAGCGGGGTTGGAACGGACAACCGACGCGGTGGACGCTCGGCATCGGCACCGAACCGGCGATAAACGGCAGCTCGCGGGTTGCTATTTCAATGCGCTCGGGATCGCAGGCTAGCAGCGCCCGGGTGTAGGGATGGGCCGGGGAACCGAAAATTTCGCCGATGGGGCCGGCCTCTACAATCTCTCCCGCATACATCACCGCCACGTTGTCGCAAAGGGCGCTGACCAAATGCAAATCATGGGTCACAAAGATAATGGCGCCGTCCACCAGCTGCCGACTGGCTTTAAGCACTTCCACCACCTGCATTTCGGTGGTGGCGTCCAGCGCGGTAGTGGGCTCGTCGGCAATCAACAGCTCCGGCTCGGTTAACAGCGCCGCCGCGATGGCGATTCGCTGACGTATTCCGCCGCTCAGTTCATGGGGATATTGTTTCAAACGCCCCCGAGGGTCGGAAATACCCACACGTTCGAGCATTTTCACTGCCAAATTCAGCTTGTCGGTTTTCGAGCCGGGCTTATGATGCTGGAAAGCCACCAGTTGTCTGCCGATGGTGACCACCGGATTAAGGGCGGTAAAGGGATCTTGGGAGACCGTGGCGATACCGTTGCCCCGCAGGCGGCGCTTGGCGGATTCGGACAAGGTCAGCAGATCCTGCCCGTGGTAGCGCAATGCACCGGAGGCCCGGGCATTGGGGGGCAGCAGTGTGAGCATTGCCCCCACCAACGTTGATTTACCCGAACCGCTTTCCCCCACCAGCCCCAGCACTTCGCCTTTTTCCACCCGCAGGGAAATATGGCGAACGGCCTTCAGCGGGCCTTTGTCAGACGCATAGGTGACCGACAGGTTGTCGATTTCCAGCAGTGCCATTAGTTATCCCCCCGGGATTGTCTGGCGGTGCGTGGATCCAGCGCATCCCGTAGCGCCTCGCCGAGAAAGGTGAAGCCAAGCGTGGCGATGATGATGGGAATTCCGGCGGCGATAACGATATGCGGCGCCTGGCGGATATAGGAATAACCGTCGTTGAGCACCGTGCCCCAGCTGGCGTCCGGCGGCTGTACACCTTGCCCCAGGAAACTCAGGCCCGACTCAATGGCGATGACCGCCGGGATATCCATCGCCACCAGCACCAGCAGCGTGCCGGTCATATTGGGAATCAAATGACGAAATACCACGCTGACGGGCGAAGCGCCCATGGCGCGCGCGGCGACGATATATTCCATACGTTTGAGCACCCGGGTCTGGCTGCGCACCACCCGAAAATAGCCCGGCACCATAAAAGTAATGATAATCAGGATAATGGTGCTCACGCTGGACCCCACCAGCGTCACCACCGCCAGGGCGAAAAGAATCATCGGAATCGACATCAGCGAATCGCAGAACAACATCAGCAGGGTATCGATCTGCCGCGGGCCGTAACCCGCCAGCAGCCCCAGCACAGCGCCGATAAACAACGCGCCGCCGGTACCCAGAAACGCCACCGTCATCGCGATACGGCTACCGTAGATCAAGCGCGACAATACATCGCGGCCAAGTTGATCGTTGCCCAGCCAATAATCCATGCTCGGTCCCTTAAGACGCAGGGCCGCTTTGATGGCAATGGGATCGTGCGGCGCCAGCCAGGGGGCGAAGATAGCGCACAGCAGCATTGCCGCCACGCAAATCATGGCGAAACGCCCCATCGGACCCGACCAGACGTGCCGCAGCACGCGAAACGGGTCCGGCCGGCCCGCGGCGGTAGCGCTACCGGTGCTCAACGCCGGAGGGGTGGTGGTGGTGAGAGCCATGGTCAAAGCTCCTGCCGCACACGCGGATCCAGAAAAGTGTTGATCAGATCGGCGATGAGATTGGCCAGTACATAACATCCGGAGGTCACCACCACCGTCCCCATCACCACCGGGAAATTGCGGGAGATGACCGAGTCATACGCCAGCTTGCCCAAGCCGGGCCGGGCGAAGACAATCTCGGTTAACACCGCGCCGGAAAGCAGCGAACCAATGCCGACCCCCAATACCGACACCACCGGTACCACCGCGATAGGCAGAGCGTAACGCAGTGCAATCAGCCGATCGCCAATGCCAAAGGCGCGGTAGGTGCGGATATGGTTTTCCTTGAGAACTTCCAGCATCGACGCCCGCACCAGCCGGGATAAATACCCGATCCAGCTCAACGCCACCGTCAGGGAGGGCAATACCAGGGCGTGGAATTGCGAACCGACATCCCCCTGCTGCCCCGCGCCGATAGCCGGAAACCATTTCAGTGTCACCGAGAACACCAGCAGTGCGTAAATCGCCACCACAAAAGCCGGCAGGGCGATGACGCTGGTGGACAGTAGCCCTATCAGCCGGTCAAGCCAGGTATTGGGTCGCAAGGCCGCCCAGCACCCCAGCGGGATGCCGATAATAATGGCCCAGGCAATAGCCGACAGGGCCAGGATGAGAGTATTGGGTAAAGCGCGGGCGATAAGCTGGTTCACCGGCCGATGAGTCAGGACATCCTCGCCCAGATCCCCTGCCGCCACATGAGCGATAAATCGTCCTATTTGCACAATAGCCGGCTGATCCAGGCCCATATGTTCACGCAATGCCTGCTTTTGCGCCTCGCTGGCTCGCGGCCCCAACGCAACCGAAGCCGGATCCCCCGGCACTAAAAACACCAGACAGAATAATAGTGTGATAGCCACCAGCATTACTGAAGCCGCCAGCACCAACCGACGAAGCAGGTAAAAAAACATAAGCGCAGCCTGTTAAAATAGAGCAGCAAACGTAAGCAAGATTGCCAGTGTTTAATCGAAACAAGCGTCACAATTACGACATGATCCATTAGTAATACGACTTATAAGAACTACGTATACATGACCGGTGTTATGATTTATGCGTCCTTTCTGCCGGTTCGCTGTGGGGAGGCTTTATCCTGCCCCGCCGCGTTGAAAATCGCCTAGTCATTCCACAGAACTTTTTAGATTATAATTCATTGATGCCTATACAATAATTCTCCCCTTTCCCCATGCAGATGCACTTCTTATAAAAACATCACAACTTATAAATCAATGTGTTACGTAACAGCTCATGCTCCTCAGCGTGGGAACTTTTTGCAGGCGGCCCTGTATTTATCAAATTTATTTTTTTATTATTTTATAAAATACACCATTACAAAATGTTACTACATCATATTAACACCTTGTAGCCATAATAAAATAAACAATATAAATCAATTAGTTAGCATAAGCATTAGCCATTAATTCAATAATAAATTAGCAGGCTATTGAGTTACCATAAAAGTAATAAAATAAAATAAGATATCACCACCTTAATATTTCAATATGACATCCGTATTTTTCTATTAGTCATGTTTAAAAATAGAAAATATTCCTATAAACTGCGCTGGCAATACGTTACTTATATTGTATGGCGTTCTCTCTGATGCAGAGATAATTAATGATTCCTCTAACGCAACATGCGGAAAAATAGGGCGATCATTTACCGCTCTGGATTGAGATGTGTCAGCCATGAATTTGTTAAAATTATGTATTTAATTTATGAAAAGAGCGGGCGGGTTGATTATTTAGCCCCTCATCCATTCATAACAAACTTTTAACCTGCCATCGCGGCACGTGAATCGCCTTAATTTCACCTAGAGATTATAAAATGGAAAAAGTTAAAGATATTGCCGACACCGTGGAATCTTTATCACGTATCTATCATCGCTTACGAAAAGAAGTGAACGGACAATTGGTTAACGAAGGTCTTTCACTCTCCAAAATGAAGATCCTTCAATTGATAACCCTCGGCAAAACCAGCGCGACGGATATCAAAAACTATATGGGTTTTTCTTCCCGTACCGTGGTTACGGTACTGGACGCCCTTGAGAAGGACCATATGCTGCAACGCCAGCAAAGCCCTACCGACCGGCGGGTGAAGCATGTTTATATCACGGAGAAAGGGCTTGATAAGCTGCGTATTGCCCAGCAAACCCACAGGGTCATTCTGGAGCGTTTGCTTGCCCCCTTATCCGAAACGCAATTGGAAAAACTGGGCGAAATCTGCAATATGCTGGAACTGAGTCAATGATAATTCCCTTTTTTTTCTGCTGAATATAAACTTTATGTAATGATAGATAAGTTGACCTATTACACTTAATAAATTGTGAACATTCTTCATCAATTTTCACGCCCGAATTGATGAGGAAAACTTTCTCGGCGTCCAAACATATAAGCGATGTTTGATATATGCATGTAGATAGTTTTCCCCTGGGGGATCACGTTTGAATAGCGATCAAACATTCAGGAGTGGGGGCGTATCCGCGGAAATTAAGGGTTGCCGGTACGGCCGGCATCCTTTATTAAATTAATTCATTGACCTCATCGGCTAAAAAATCATTTATATTACTTAAAATTTACTTAAGTATAAGCTTCAAGCCGTTACGCTTTTTTATCGGGCGGCATCGCCGGGTAATTTAACTTTCAATAAATTTCCCGGGATTTCATTCCCCGTCCGAGTTGCGCCGGACATGCCGGTGCGGTCGTTGGCACTCCCCCGCTTCAGCGCCATTCCGCCGGTGTCAGCCCCGAGACATTTGGCCGGACCTCATCGTGGGGACAGAACCGGTCCACCCATTAGCGGCGGTACGTTGTAGCGCAAAAGGGCATAAATTCCCCAAACGCAGCAAGGGAGGCTGCATACAGGGCCAATGCCGTGTATAATAACCGCTATGACCCTATATACCCGATAGCTTTCAAGCGGCAGCCAACACAACTGCCGCTTGAAAGCTATCGGGTATATACGCGTCGATTCATTAACCACAGTCGAAAAATCCCAGTATGGTTCAAGGAACGCTTTACATTGTTTCCGCACCCAGCGGCGCGGGAAAATCAAGCCTGATTCAGGCGTTGCTTAAAACACAACCGCTTTACGACACTCAGGTTTCGGTTTCCCATACCACTCGCTCAGTTCGTCCGGGTGAAAAACAGGGTGAACATTACTTTTTTGTTTCCAAGGCGGAATTCGAACGCATGATTGCTGAAGACGCCTTTCTGGAGTATGCCAACGTCTTCGGTAATTATTACGGTACTTCCCGCGAAATGATCGAACAGGTGTTATCCACCGGTGTGGATGTCTTTTTGGATATCGATTGGCAGGGGGCACAGCAAATTCGCATCAGAATGCCCCAGACGCGCAGTATCTTCGTGCTGCCGCCCTCCAGGGAGGAACTGGATCGCCGGCTGCGAGGCCGGGGACAGGACAGCGACGAAATCATCGCACAGCGCATGGCGCAGGCGGTGGCCGAGATGTCCCATTACGCCGAATATGATTACCTCATCGTAAATGATGAATTTAATACGGCACTGATGGATTTGAAAACCATCATCCGTGCCGAACGTCTGCGTCTGAGCCGCCAGAAATTACGGCATGACGCTTTAATCACCAAACTGTTGGCGGACTGAGAGAAGTTTCAGTATGATGCCCAGTCATTTCTTCAACTGTGGAGTAGCTCGCATATGGCACGCGTAACTGTACAAGACGCCGTCGAAAAAATTGGTAACCGTTTTGACCTGGTGCTGGTCGCTGCTCGTCGCGCTCGGCAACTTCAGGTCGGCGGCAAGGACCCCCTGGTTGCGGAAGAAAACGATAAGTTCACCGTTATCGCCCTGCGTGAAATTGAAGAAGGCCTGATTACCAACCAGATCCTCGACTTGCGGGATCGTCAGGAACAGCAGGAGCAGGAAGCCGCAGAAATCCAGGCGGTAACCGCGATTGCCGAAGGCCGTCGCTAACCTCAAACAACGGTTCACAATTGTATCTGTTTGAAAGCCTGAATCTATTGATTCAACGTTACCTGCCTGAGGATCAAATCAAACTCCTGCGGCAGGCGTATCTTGTCGCCCGTGATGCTCACGAGGGTCAGACACGTTCCAGCGGTGAGCCCTACATTACCCACCCGGTCGCCGTGGCATGCATACTGGCCGAAATGCGCCTGGATTATGAGACGCTGATGGCGGCGTTGCTGCATGATGTCATTGAAGATACCCCCGCCACTTACCAGGACATGGAGCAATTGTTCGGTAAAAGCGTGGCGGAGCTGGTGGAAGGGGTCTCCAAGCTCGACAAGCTAAAATTCCGCGACAAGAAAGAAGCCCAGGCGGAAAACTTTCGCAAGATGATCATGGCGATGGTGCAGGATATCCGGGTGGTGCTGATCAAGCTGGCGGACAGGACGCATAATATGCGCACACTGGGTGCCCTGCGCCCCGACAAGCGCCGGCGCATTGCCCGTGAAACGCTGGAAATCTACAGTCCGCTGGCCCATCGTCTCGGGATACACCATCTCAAAACGGAACTAGAGGAACTGGGTTTCGAAGCGCTGTATCCGAACCGCTACCGGGTCATTAAAGAGGTTGTCAAAGCCGCCCGCGGCAACCGCAAAGAGATGATCCAAAAGATACTCGCCGAAATCGAAGGGAGATTGACTGAAGCCGGCATCCCCTGCCGCGTCAGCGGACGGGAAAAACATCTCTATTCCATTTATTGCAAAATGCACCTTAAAGAGCAGCGTTTCCATTCCATTATGGATATCTATGCCTTTAGGGTGATTGTCGGAGAAGTGGACACCTGCTATCGGGTATTGGGACAGATGCACAGCCTGTATAAGCCGCGTCCCGGGCGGGTGAAGGATTATATCGCCATTCCCAAGGCCAACGGATACCAGTCCCTGCATACCTCAATGATTGGCCCCCATGGCGTTCCGGTTGAGGTGCAAATCCGCACCGAAGACATGGACCAAATGGCGGAAATGGGGGTGGCCGCGCACTGGGCTTATAAGGAGCAGGGCGAAAGCGGCACCACGGCCCAGATCCGTGCCCAGCGCTGGATGCAAAGCCTGCTGGAGCTGCAGCAAAGCGCCGGCAGTTCGTTTGAATTTATCGAAAGCGTTAAATCCGATCTGTTCCCGGACGAAATTTATGTGTTCACGCCGGAGGGCCGCATTGTCGAACTGCCGGCCGGGGCCACCCCGGTGGATTTCGCTTA
Source organism: Sodalis sp. dw_96 (assembly GCF_018449575.1). Classification (GTDB taxonomy): domain Bacteria; phylum Pseudomonadota; class Gammaproteobacteria; order Enterobacterales; family Enterobacteriaceae; genus Acerihabitans. The sequence goes on from NZ_JAAVUT010000023.1 coordinate 45,423, forward strand.
CGCGGTGCATACCGATATCGGCCATGCCTGTGTCGGCGCCCGGGTGGACCGGCAGCCTTATCCCCTTTCCCAAGCCCTGACCAGCGGCCAGGCGGTGGAAATCATCACCGCTCCCGGCGCGCGCCCCAATGCGGCGTGGCTCAACTTTGTGGTCAGTTCCAAGGCCCGGGCCAAAATTCGCCAAATGCTGAAAAACCTCAAGCGCGACGACTCCGTCAGTCTGGGCCGCAGATTACTGAATCACGCCCTGGGAGGCAGCCGCAAGCTGGCGGAAGTGCCGCCGGAAAATATTCAGCGAGAGCTGGATCGGATGAAACTTTCTTCCCTTGACGACCTGCTGGCGGAAATCGGCCTGGGCAATGCCATGAGCGTGGTGATCGCCCGCAATCTCCAGGGCGATCAGTCCAATATGGTGCAGCCCGGTCCGAAGACCTTGCCCATCAAGGGGGCCGACGGCGTGTTGATTACCTTCGCCAAATGCTGCCGCCCCATCCCCGGGGATCCGATTATCGCCCACGTCAGTCCCGGCAAAGGTCTGGTGGTGCACCATGAATCCTGCCGGAATATCCGCGGTTATCAGAAAGACGCGGAAAAATTCATGGCGGTGGAGTGGCAACTGGATACCGAGCAGGAATTTATTGCCGAAATCAAAGTGGACATGTTTAATCATCAGGGAGTACTGGCCAATCTGACCGCGGCCATTAACGCCGCCGATTCCAACATCCAGAGCCTGAATACCGAAGAAAAAGACGGCCGGGTCTATAGCGCATTCATCCGTCTTACCACCCGCGACCGCGTCCATCTGGCCAATATCATGCGCAAAATACGCGTCATGCCGGATGTTATTAAGGTGACGCGCAATCGGAATTAAGCTCCGCGCCAGACCCGGGGAGCCGCGGCCATCGGGCCTCCTCCCGGGTTCGCGGCAGATGTGTCCAGGCGGGAAACCCGGTCACGCAGCGTCACAACCGGCTTATTAACCTGCCACGGAGTGCTGAAATGATGGAAGGCCGTCTACTGAACGCCATACCGTTAAATACGCTTTCAGGGGTCGGTCCCGCGCAGGCGGCCAAGCTCGCCCGTCTCGGGCTGGAAAATCTCCAGGATTTGTTGCTGCATCTTCCCCTGCGCTACGAAGATCGCACACGGTTATATGCCATCAACGACGTCTTGCCCGGCATGTTTGTGACGGTGCAGGGGGAAGTGCTAGGCTCCGACATCAGCTTCGGCCGGCGGCGCATGTTAACCTGCCGGGTTCGCGACGATAGCGGTCTTATCACCCTGCGCTTTTTTAACTTCAACGCCGCAATGAAAAACAGCCTGGCCGCCGGCCGCCGGCTTACCGCTTATGGGGAAATCCGGCGCGGGCAGCTGGGGGCTGAAATCATTCATCCGGAATACCATATCCTCGGCGACCATAGCGATGTCGAACTGGCTCCGGCCCTGACACCGGTATATCCCACCACCGAAGGCGTTCGCCAGGCCACCCTGCGCAATCTGACGGATCAGGCGCTGGTGTTGCTCGATACCTGCCCCATTGCCGAACTGCTGCCCCCGGAGCTGATCCGTGGACTCATCAGCCTGCCCGAGGCGCTGCGCACGTTGCATCGTCCGCCGCCGGATATCTCTTTAGCGGATTTGGAGCAGGGTAAACACCCGGCCCAGCGGCGTCTGATTCTGGAGGAACTGCTGGCCCATAATCTCAGTATGCTGGCGGTACGGGCCGGAGTGCGTAAAGATCTGGCCCTTGCGTTGACCCACGGATCGCAGTTAAAACAGCGGTTTCTCGCGTTGCTTCCTTTTACGCCCACCGGCGCCCAGCAGCGGGTGGTGGATGAAATCGAACGGGATTTGGCCCAGCCGGTGCCAATGATGCGGTTGATACAAGGAGATGTCGGTTCGGGAAAAACCCTGGTGGCGGCGCTGGCGGCGCTGCGGGCTATCGGTGAGGGTAAGCAGGTGGCCCTTATGGCCCCCACCGAGCTGCTGGCGGAGCAGCATGCCATGACCTTCCGCGGCTGGTTCGAACCGCTGGGTATCGAGGTGGGCTGGCTGGCGGGGAAACAAAAGGGTAAGGCGCGCCAGGCCCAGCAGGAAGCCATCGCGCAAGGGCGCGTGGGCATGGTGGTGGGTACTCATGCGATATTCCAGGAGCAGGTGCAATTTTCGGGGCTGGCGCTGGTTATTATCGATGAGCAGCACCGCTTCGGCGTCCATCAGCGCCTGGCGTTGTGGGAAAAGGGGCTGGCGCAAGGGTTTCATCCCCACCAGCTGATCATGACCGCCACGCCCATCCCCCGTACCCTGGCCATGACCGCTTATGCCGATCTGGATACTTCGGTTATCGATGAACTTCCCCCGGGGCGTAAGCCGGTGACCACGGTGGCTATTCCGGATACCCGGCGCAGCGAGATTATCCAGCGGGTGCGGCGGGCCTGTTTACAAGAGCAGCGCCAGGCGTATTGGGTCTGTACCCTCATTGATGAATCCGATTTGCTGGAAGCCCAGGCGGCGCAGGCCACCTGGGAAGAGTTACAGGGCGCCCTGCCGGAGCTGCGTATCGGGCTGGTGCACGGCCGGCTGAAGTCCAGGGAAAAGCAGGAGATCATGCAGGCGTTCAAGGCCGGGGAGATTCATCTGTTGGTGGCCACCACCGTGATTGAAGTGGGCGTGGATGTACCCAATGCCAGCCTGATGATTATCGAGAACCCCGAACGTCTGGGGCTGGCGCAATTGCACCAGTTGCGCGGACGGGTCGGGCGCGGCGCGGTGGCCTCTCACTGTGTATTGTTATATAAGTCCCCGCTGAGTAAAACCGCCCAAAGACGTCTGCAGGTATTACGGGACACCAACGACGGTTTTGTCATTGCGCAGCAGGATTTGGAAATTCGCGGTCCCGGGGAGTTGCTGGGTACGCGCCAGACCGGCAATGCGGAATTCAAAGTGGCGGATTTACTGCGCGATCAGGCCATGATCCCGGAGGTCCAGCGTCTGGCGCGGCATATTCATGAGCACTGGCCGGATCTCGCCCGGCTGTTGATTGAGCGCTGGATGCCGGAACGGGTTCGTTATACCAATGCGTAGGCGCTCTCCCTTTGACTCGCTCGGTTTAACCCTGGGTGATAGCGGGCTTACCGCGCTGTGGGGCGCTCGGTCGGGCAGAAAAACCATGCCCGATTCGACCCCATCAGCACGGTTTCCCTTTAACACGCTAGTTTAAGCCCGGCGTTAACGTAAGTGGGAAATTGCCCCTGAGTTGACTTATATCAAGCGGTGGGGATGTGCGCAGGATGCAATCGATTGCTTTTAGAAACAAGTTGATTAAAATGCCCTCTTTGCCGTCCGGAAGCCATTCAACATGACAATGCCCTCCTATGAAATCGATGACGCGCCGATTCCCGTCGTCAAAAGCGAGCTGATTTATCACCTTGACGATCGGCCGCCCTTGGCGGAAACCCTGTTTGCCGCCTGCCAGCATTTATTGGCGATGTTTATCGCCGTTATTACTCCCGGGCTGCTGATTTGCCAGGCGCTGGGACTGCCGGCGCAGGATACGCAGCATATTATCAGCATGTCATTGTTCGCTTCCGGACTGGCTTCCATACTGCAAATCAAGACCTGGGGACCGGTGGGGTCGGGCTTGTTATCCATTCAGGGCACCAGCTTTAACTTTGTCACGCCGCTTATCATGGGCGGGCTGGCCCTGAAAACCGGCGGCGCCGATGTGCCCACCATGATGGCGGCCCTGTTCGGCACCCTGATGGTGGCCTCATGTACCGAGATTTTACTCTCCCGGGTGCTGCACCTGGCGCGACGCATTATCACGCCGCTGGTGTCCGGAATCGTGGTAATGATTATCGGTATTTCGCTTATCCAGGTTGGCCTGACCTCCATCGGCGGCGGGTTTGCCGCCATGGGCAACCACACCTTCGGCGCGCCGAAAAATCTGCTGCTGGCGGGGATCGTCCTGGTGGTTATCATCCTGCTTAACCGCCAGCGCAACCCCTATCTGCGGGTGGCTTCGCTGGTGATTGCCATGGCGGTGGGCTATGCGGCGGCCTGGCTTCTGGGCATGCTGCCGCCGTCCGGGCCCGCGGCGCCCCATAAGCTTATCATGGTGCCGACTCCGCTCTATTACGGCCTGGGGTTCGATTGGGACCTGCTGGTACCGCTAATACTGGTGTTTATGGTCACCTCCATTGAAACCATCGGCGATATCACCGCCACGTCGGATGTTTCGGAACAACCGGTACGCGGGCCGGTATATATGCGCCGCCTGAAAGGCGGCGTATTGGCCAATGGGCTGAATTCTTTTCTATCCGCGGTGTTTAATACCTTCCCCAACTCCTGTTTCGGCCAGAACAACGGCGTCATCCAGCTTACCGGCGTTGCCAGCCGTTATGTGGGTTTTGTGGTGGCATTGATGCTGATCGCCCTCGGGCTGTTTCCGGTGGTCAGTGGTTTCGTCCAGCATATTCCGGAGCCGGTACTGGGAGGCGCCACTATCGTAATGTTCGGCACCATCGCCGCCTCCGGGGTCCGTATCGTTTCGCGGGAACGGCTGAACCGCCGCGCGATTATGATTATCGCCCTGTCGCTGGCGGTGGGCCTGGGGGTCTCGCAACAACCCCTGATCCTGCAATTTGCGCCGCAATGGTTAAAGACCTTACTGTCATCCGGTATTGCCGCCGGCGGCATCACCGCTATCATCTTGAATTTACTGTTCCCTCCGGAAAACAATTAATTAACATTCATCCTTTTATCAAGCCGCTGTCCCAATACAGCGGCTTTTTTTTGCCGGAAACGCTTTGCCTATTGAGAAGCGCCGCTAATTACGGCATAAACACTGTAACCTTTATGACAGCGATGGATTGAGCGATGAAATTTATTGGGAAACTCTTGTTATCAATACTTTTGATATTGCTATTGATAATCATCCTGATCTACGTCTTGCTGCAAACCCCTTGGGGCGCGGGCTGGGTCAGCAAATGGGTAACCCGGCACAGCGATTTCCAACTGTCATTGGAGAAAATTGATCATAACTGGTCCGATCCCACGGAAATTTCATTAATAAACATCACGTTCGGTCAAAAAGGCCATCCCAGCACCCTGGTTGCCAAACAATTGGTGGCTGGTATAAGCGCCCGCCAATTTACCGACCCCTTTCATTTTTACCGGATACAAATGCAGGACGGTACGCTGAACATGGATGCCTCGCCGCCCCTTTCCTCGTTACAGGCGGATGTCCTGCAGCTGAACGGTATGGCGGTGCAATCCCCTCAAGGGGGATGGCATCTCAATGGGCAAAATGTCAACGCCGGCATCACCCCGTGGAAACCGGAGAAGGACTTTCCCCTGGGGCGCAACGCCCGGTTTCAGCTGAGCGCCAGTACTTTGACCCTGAACGGCGTTCCGGCTGAAAACGTGTTGGTGCAAGGGGAGATCGATAATCACCAGTTGAAGCTGGATAACCTGGGCGCCGACCTATCCCAGGGTGAACTGACCGGCAATGCGCGACGGGATGAGGACGGCAGCTGGTGGGTGGATAATCTGCGCCTGAGCAATGTCCGGATGCAAACCGAGAAGAGCCTGAATGATTTTTTGCAGCAGATATCCCAAGTGCCGAAAATCACCATCCATCGCTTCGATTTGATCGACGCGCGTATGGAAGGCAAGGATTGGGCATTCAGCGACCTGGACCTGACCTTGCGGAATATTACCTTTCAGGACGGCGACTGGTCCACCGATGACGGGTCGTTATCTTTCAGCGCCAGCGATCTGATTAACGGAACGGTGCATTTAAACGATCCCATCGCCAATCTGGCCTTTTCGCCCCAAGGGATAGAAATCCGTCAATTCAGCGGGCGCTGGGAAGGCGGATTGATGCGCACGTCGGGCCGGTGGTTGCGCGACGGCCGGCAACTGGAGCTGGACGAGTTCATGGTCGCCGGGCTGGAATATACCCTGCCGGCAAACTGGCGTGACAGCTGGCAGCAGCCGTTGCCGTCCTGGCTGGCGCAGGTCACCGTGGATAAATTCACCGCCAACCGGAACCTGCTCATTGATATCAATCCGGCATTCCCGTTTCAAATCACCGCATTGGATGGTTACGGCAAGCAGTTGGAGCTGGCGCGTAATCACCAATGGGGTATCTGGTCCGGCAGCCTTAACCTCAACGGCAGCGACGCCACGTTTAATAAAATCGACGTACGCCGCCCTTCGCTGGCGTTAACCGCCGATCCGGATAAAATCACCGTCACCGACCTGAGCGCCTTCGCCGGTGACGGATTGGTGGAAGTCACCGCCTTGATGAACCAGCAGCCCGCCCGCAACTTTTCGCTCAACCTGACCGGCAAAGCAGTCCCGTTGGACGTCATGGGGCGCTGGGGATGGCCCGCCATGCCGTTGTCCGGCAACGGCAACGTTCAGCTAACCCTGACCGGTCAGCTCACCGCACAGGCGCCCCTGAGGCCGACCCTGAACGGCAGGCTACAGGCTGTCGACGCAAAAGGACAATCCCTGAACCAGACAATGACCCAGGGCGAGGTGGCGGAAGACGCGGCCCATTAAGCCTTTCGGGTTAACAAGACCAAGGCGCTGCGGATACTAAGGCTTAATCGGCGCGTTACCAGGATACCATGTAAGCTTATACCCTAAATAATTCGGGTTGCAGGAAGGCGGCGACGCAGCGAATCCCCACGAGCTTACACAGGTAAGTGACTGGGGTAATTGAGGAAAGCCAACGCACCTGCAACTTGAAGTATGACGGGTATAAGGCTTAATCGACATGGGAGCCGCCACGCTCCAGCGGTTGATCATGGGCCGGCGGCAATACCAGATAAATACCTTTGAATACCGCCCCCTGTTTGTCGTTGCCGAATAATTCGACTTCCAGCTGCACCCGTGCCCTGCGTCCGCGGGCCAGTCGGTCCAGATCCCCGCTCAGGGAACCGAGATCCGCGATGGCGCAGGGCCGGCCGGTAACCGGCGTTGTATACCGGATATGAGCATCCGCCAGGATAATGGTGCCCCCTAACTGGCGCTCCCGCAGCAACAGCCAAATCAATCCCCAGCCGGTGAGGGTGGCCAGTGAAAACAAACTGCCGGCAAATAACGTATGATGGGGATTCTGGTTGCCGGTTTCCGGCATGGTGGTCATGAATTTCTGGCCGGTGTACTGGCTTATTCGCACCCCCATTTTTTCACTCAGGGGAATATGCTCGTACCAGGCCTGCTGCAACTGACCGCACCAATCCGGCCGGTGCAAAATATCGTCCAGCGTGGCGATGGGTTTAATCATTAAAAAGTGCCGTATGGGCGTAGAGGACGGCGCCAGGATTTCACCCTGATTGATAAAGCCCAGCTTGGCGAAAAAATCCACCGCATCCTCGCGGGCGCTACACACCACACGCTTTACCCCTTCCTGGCGGGCGACGGATTCCAGCGTCATGGCCACCAACGTGCCCAGGCCCTTATCCTGCACCTGCGGATCTACCGCCAGAAAACGAATGGCCGCCTCATTGTCGGCATTGATATACAGCCGACCCACCGCCACCGGTTTGCCCTCTTCATCCACCACCATCTGGTGATGCGCCATGGCATCATAGGCATCCCGCTCGGAGCCCGGCGGCTGATGTAAAGGCTTGCGTAACATTTCCCAGCGGAACTGATAGTATTCCTTTAACTCTTCCTCGGTTTGCGGAACGCGCAAGTGATACATGACATACTCTCTCTTTGAGTGCCCTTACCGACCTTAGACCTGCAACCAGAACGTCGCCGGCCCGTCATTCACCAGCTCTACCTGCATATCCGCCCCAAAGCGGCCGGTTTGCGTCAGGATATCCGCCCGGCGGCAGCATTCGGTAAAATAGTGGTATAACCGTCCCGCTTCCGCCGGCGGTGCGCCGCGGGAGAAGCCGGGCCGCAGCCCCTTGTCGGTATCCGCCGCCAATGTAAACTGTGACACAACCAGCACGCTGCCGCCGGACTGGCGGACATCCAGGTTCATTTTGCCTCGTGAGTCACTGAAAATACGATAAGCCAACACCCGTTGGCAAAGCTTTGCCGCGCTCGATTCCTCATCCTGCTTTTCCACTCCCAGCAGGATCAATAATCCCGGGCCGATTTCCCCCACCAGGATGTCGTCCACGGTAACCCGGGCGCGCAAGACCCGTTGAATCAACGCAATCATCGGGAGACCGTCTCCTCTAAAGCCAACAGCCGGTGTTCGGTCAAGGAGACGGTAATTTCCGCCCCCAACAATACAATACACCAGCTCCAGTATACCCAGAGAAATAAGATTGGAATCACCGCCAGCACGCCATAAATCAATTGATAGGAAGGAAACATGGTGACATATAAACCAAAGACTTTCTTGCCCAACTCAAACAGCAGGCCGGCCACCAGGGCACCCGCCAATGCATCCCGATTCGGTACCCTTACCGTAGGCACCACGCTGTACAACAGCCAGAACGAAGCGCAGGAGAGCAATAATGGGAATACCCGCAGAGCGACGGAAGCAAACATGCTGGTGCCGGTGGTTTGCAGCCAGCCAATGGACAACAGATAAGAACTGAGGGCCATGCTGGCGCCGGTCAATAGCGGTCCCAGTGTCAGTACCATCCAGTACACCGCAAATGAGAAAATAAGGGGGCGCTTTTTTTTACTGCGCCAGATGGTATTGAGCACAGTATCCACGGAATAAATCAGCAGGAGGGAGGTGACAATCAGCCCGCAGGTGCCCACCACCGTCATCTTGCTGGTGTTAAGCATAAACTGTTCGAGATAACGCTGAATCACGTTACCGGTAGCCGGCATAAAATTGGTAAAGATAAAGTTTTTCAACTGTACGCTGACATCCGAAAATACCGGGAATGCGGCGATCAACGCAAATACCACGGTAACCAACGGCACCAGAGAGAGCAGCGAAACATAAGCCAGATGCCCGGCCAAAACCGTCAGCCGGTCCTGATCAATACGTATGATCAATAGCTTGATGAAGGAATAACAATGGCTTATTTCCTTCAGGTTAGGACGTCTCATCGCAATCTTCCTCAATGAACGGGCCGATGCTTTTTAAGCACCACCTTGCGCGGGGTCCTGGTCCTGTCAGGCAAAAAAAGCGGGAATCACATCAGGATCGGTAACATACACCGTTTGCAGGCCGACTATTTTCGCCCCGGCGATATTATCGGCATTATCGTCGAAGAAAATCGCCTCCGGCGCGGTTACACCCTCCTGCTCCAGCACATAACGATAAATAGCCGGATCGGGTTTGCGCATGCCCAAATCCTGCGACAAATAGAGTTTATCCACACTTTGCTGTATTTCGGGGTATTGGCTCGGCCAATAACTGCAATGCAGTCGGTTGGTATTGGATAAAACCACCACCCGATGGCCCTTTTGCCGCAAAGCCCGGATGATATCGATGACCTCGGTGCGGACACCGGCGAATATCGCCTGCCAGCCGGTGGTGAATTGTTCGAAGCTCAGTGCGATGCCCAGTTCGGCGCAAATCTTGGCGGCAAAGGCTTCATCGGTAATGTCGCCCCGCTCATGCTGTTCGAACGCCTCGCCCATGACGAACTTCTTTTTCAGGATGGCCAACGGAACGCCGCTTAGCTTGCTCCAGACGCCCAGTACCCGGCCGAAATCGATGTTGATAACGACATTGCCTAAATCAAAGATATAAAGCATGGCTCCCTCCCTTATCTGCATGGTGTTCTCACTGTAGCGGGAAATAATCCAACTGAACAGTAATCAACATACATTACGACGTGATGGAGGCTGAGGGAACGGTACCAGGCTTGTCATTGGATGCATCAATTGGGGGACGGGTCGAGGAAGCGTCATTGTGATTATCTATGTCATGGCCTGCCGCATTGGCAGCAGGCCATTTAGCGCTTCTTTTATACCCTTAGCCGTCGAGGCCGGTGACCACGGTGAATTCCCGCGTTGCCCCCGCGGCCAGATCGATAAGGGTGCCGGCCTGGCGCGCCGCGATATGCCCCTCGGGACGGCAGGTTCCCGGCAGGATAAACGCCGCCACTTTCTGGTCGCCGTTATACAGGATCCAGCGGGTCGCGTAATTGAACTGTGAGCTGGAAAACCGAGTAACAAAGCGCGGTCCCGCGTTAGGCCCCTGCATAAAGAATTCCGGCCGCGGGGTGTATTGCGCCAGGTTATCGGCGAAAAAGACGATTTCCGGATCGTAGAACTGCGGCTGATCCAATCTACCGAACGCCGAGGAATTTCCCGCCAGGGTGGCGGTATAGTCCAGCCATTGCGGCGTGGGATGCACATGGCCGGGAATGGAAGTGCGCAGTGAAAACGCCTCATCGGGTATATTCTGGCTAAAGGCGGCCCCCGGCAGATAGGCGTAATTCATATGGCACATATACTGTAGCGGCATCGCCACGCTGGCAAGATTGGTCACCACCATGGTAATGGTCATCAGCGTTTCTCCGGCCGCCAGCCTGACCGAAGGGGACGCCAGATAATGATGGCCGAATCCCTTGACGTATTCATACTCACCCCCCAGGGCGACGCTGTCGCCATCCAGCAGCAAATAGGCGCGGTCCATCGGCGCACAGGGCATTTCACCATGCAGGGGATGCAGGTCTTCGGGGGACGGACAACCGTTGCTCAGCAGGCCGGAATGGAACGCGAAGCAGCCATAGGTATCCACCACCGACTCGCCCCGCTTCGGCTCGGTAAAGGGATTGGACATTTTTAAGTCATGACCGTCGAACTGCGCATCCCAGATCATCTGGCCGTAAAAAGGCAACAGGGTGACAAAACCGCGGCTGTTGCGTAGGGTCACCGCTTCAATGCCGGAACGATATTTGAATAACGTAACGCTGAGCTCGGCGCTTTCCAGTAGACAAACCGGCAGTTCGCTGAACTGATTGCGCTGAAGATGAATGACGGCGGACATAATCGTTTCTCCTGCGGTTAAAGTTTGTTATCCATGACTGAACGGGCGGGATCGGCCAGCGGTTGATGGTTGCGCAATTCACCCCAGAAATAGAATCCCACGTAGGCGAAACACAGCAGGGAGACGCTGAACGCCTGTTTCATCGACCCCAAATGGTCGGAAACAAATCCCTGGATGGCCGGCACCACGGCGGCGCCGACGATGGCCATCACGATAATCGCCCCGGCCACTTCGGTATATTTGTTATCCACGGTATCCAGCGTACCGGCGTAAATGGTGGCCCAGCAGGGTCCGAACAAGACGCTGACAAACACCGCGGCATACACGGCGGTAAAATTCGGCACCATGACGACATAGGCCAGAGTCGCTACCCCCAATATGGAATAGGCGATCAGGACTTTTTGCGGCATAAAACGCGTCATCAGGAAATTGGCGATAAATTTACCGGCGAAGAAGCACATGAAGCTGTAAATCATGAAGTTGGACGCGTCCCGTTCATTGGCCGCCCCCAGGTTCAACGCCAGACGAATGGTAAACGACCATACCGCCACCTGCATCCCCACATAGAGGAACTGGGCGATAATGCCTTTTCTGAAGCGGGCATTGCCGGCCAGATAACGCAGGGTTTCACCCATACCCGGCGCCGTGGTTTTATGCTTATCCGCTTGGGGCTTGCACTGGGGATAGCGGGTAATGGCGAACAAAACCAATACCACCACCAGCACAATGATCAGGTACTTATAGGGTTCCAGGGTGAGTTCCAGCATATTCAGGCGGAATTGGTGCCCCTGTTCCGGCGTCATGGCGGCCAATTGGCGGCTCAGGCTGTCCCCCTGCTGGAAAACCAGATATTTGCCCAGAACAATGCCCATTAACGCGCCGATGGGGTAAAAGGTCTGGCTGATGTTCAGCCGCAACGTCGCATAGTCGCGATGACCGATCATCGAACTGTAGGTATTGGCCGCGGTTTCCAAAAAGCTCAGGCCGATGGCGATGGCGAAAATCGCCGCCAGGAACATGGTGTAGGTGGCCATATGCGATGCGGGATAGAACAGGACGCAGCCGATGATATACAGCGACAGGCCCGACATAATGGCCACTTTGTAGCTGGTTTTGCGAATCACCATCGAGGCCGGAATCGCAATCAGGAAGTAACCGCCGTAAAACGCGCTTTGTACCAGCGCGCTGGCGAAATCGCTTAAGGCAAACACCGTTTTGAATTGGGTTATCAAGATATCGTTTAAACTGGCCGCGCAACCCCATAAAGGAAACAGGCAGGACAACAGGATAAACTGAAACAGCGGTGTTTTATTCAGATAGCCGTCAGGCATTTGTACCGTATTGTGGTGCATGATGTTATTCCTGATGTAAGGTGGCAAGGAAATCATGAAACTGGGCGGCATCGGCATAGGAGCGCTGGGTGCCCTTGCCCTGGACGCTGTATGCGGCATAGGCCGAGGCATATTTCATGGCGTGTTTCACATCGCCGTCGCCGACGTAGTAATGGGCAAAACAGCCGATAAAGGCATCCCCCGCGCCGCTGGTATCCACGGCGCGTACCGGTACCGCATCCACCCGGTGGACGCTGTCGCCCGTCAGCCACATCGAGCCGCGATGCCCCATGGTGATGATCAGGTTTTTCAGTCCCCGGGAGAGTAAAGAACGGCCGGCGGCAAGGATATTCGCTTCGCTGTCCACCGCCATGCCGGTGAGGATCTCCAGCTCCGTTTCATTGGGCATAAAAAAATCGCACTGGCAGGCATAAGCGATATCCAGCTCGCGGCTGGCCGGCGCCGGATTAAGAATCACCGGCACATGAAGCTGCCGGGCGACGTCAATGGCGTGATACACCGTCGCCAACGGGATTTCCAATTGCAGGATAATCAGCTTGCAGGCCTTAAGCCGTTCCGCCGCCCGGTCGATATCCGCCGCCGCCAGATGGTTATTGGCGCCTTTGATGATCAGGATGCGATTATGTGAATCCCGATCAACAAAAATCGGCGCCACCCCGCTGGACACCCCCTGAACCTTTTCCACATAACGGGTATCGACGTCGTACCGACGCAGATTTTTGATCGTATTGTCGGCGAACAGGTCGTCTCCGACCTTGCTGACCATCATCACGCCGGCACCCAGTTTGGCCGCCGCCACCGCCTGGTTGGCACCTTTACCACCGCAACCTATCTCAAAATCCGGGGCTTCAAGCGTCTCCCCCGTTTTCGGCATCTCGGTGATATAGGTAATCAGATCCACCATGTTGGAACCAATAACCGCTATATCCATTGTCTTTCGCCCTCTGATGTTTTCATAGCATTCAATGTTACTATGCTAACATTAGCAATGCATAAATGTTAATAACATGACATCTATCACATCTCATGAGAAAAATTTATGGGACAAACGGCTATATAACGGTGTTATTTAATGTTATTATTTTCACATTAACATCTTCCCTAACGAGGACGCAGTAATGACCAAAACTGAAATCGACTTCCCACGTTATATCGATCACACCTTACTGGCGATGGATGCCACCGAAGCGCAAATCGCCACCTTATGCGACGAAGCGAAGCAATATGGCTTTTATGCGGTCTGCGTTAACTCCGGTTATGTGCCGTTTGCCGCCGATGCGCTGCGGGGAACCGAAGTAAAAGTATGTTCGGTGGTCGGTTTCCCCCTGGGAGCCGGCCTAACCGCCGCCAAGGCTTTTGAAGCAAAAGCGGCCATTGAAGCCGGGGCCGGTGAAATCGATATGGTGATAAATGTCGGCTGGCTGAAAAGCGGTAAAATCGATGCGGTAACCGCTGATATACGGGCGGTGCACCAGGTTTGCGCCGCCATACCATTGAAGGTAATATTGGAAACCTGCCTGTTGAGCGAACAGCAAATCGTGCAAGTTTGCCAGATTTGTCGCGAACTTAAGGTGGCTTTTGTAAAAACGTCCACGGGTTTCAGCACCGGCGGAGCCCGGGAGCAGGACGTCAAACTGATGCGGCAGACCGTGGGTTCGGAAGTGGGCGTCAAGGCATCCGGCGCGGTTCGCGATCGCCTGACCGCACAAACCATGATCCTGGCCGGAGCCACCCGTATCGGCACCAGTTCCGGGGTGAGCATTGTGACGGGCGCGGCGCCCAGCGGAAAATATTGACCGATTAATCCGACGGACATTGGATGACTTGACGCAGGGTAAATTATGGAAACGCGGCGCGAAGACAGGATCAACAAGCTGGTACAAGCTTTAAAGCGGGAAGATAAAATTCATCTGAAAGATGCCGCCGTCCTGTTGGGTGTATCGGAAATGACCATCCGCCGCGATCTGAGCGCCGAGCATGCACAGGTGGTTCTGCTGGGGGGATATGTCGTCAACGATCCTAAAAACAGCTCGGTCACCCACTATTTTGTGTCGGACCAAAAAGCCAAGCACGTTAAAGAAAAAAGTATTGCCGGCCGTCTGGCGGCCCAGATGATTGAAAAAGACGACACGGTGTTTTTCGATTGCGGAACCACTACGCCGTTCATTATTGACGCAATCAGTCAGGATCTGGCTTTTACCGCTGTTTGTTATTCCCTCAATACGTTCTTGGCGCTGCAGGATTTGCCCAACTGCAAGGTCATCCTGTGCGGCGGTGAATTTCACCCGGCCAACTGCATCTTCACCCCGCTGACCCAATATTCCATTTTGGATAATATCTGCCCCGACAAGGCGTTTATTTCCGCCGCAGGGATAGATATCCATAACGGCGCCACCTGCTTTAATTTTGATGAACTCACCATGAAGCATCGCGCGTTATCCCTATCGCAACAAGGGATTCTGGTGGCCGATCGCAGCAAGTTCGACAATATCAAACCCGCCTGCATCGGTGCCCTGACCCTGTTCGATACCCTGATTACCGATGAGTCACCCCCGCGCAAATTCCACGACTACTGCCAGCAGCACAATATCGCCTTGGTCTATCAACCGGACTGAGCGCCACACGGCACGCTGGGCCCGCCAACGACGAAGCTGAACCGAACGTGTTCAAGGGAGAGCGCACAAATTTTTCGACAAAAAAATACCGGTCCATCTACATGGACCGGCATCTAGCATTGACGAGCGGAAAAATCAGCCTTCTTTACTGGAACGATTGGCACGCTTACGATCGTTTTCGGTCAAACCACGTTTACGCAACCGGATGGAATGGGGGGTCACTTCCACCAGTTCATCATCATCGATAAATTCCAGCGCCTGCTCCAACGACAGCGTGATCGCCGTCACCAGCGTGGTGGCTTCATCGGTCCCTGAAGCGCGCATGTTGGTTAACTTCTTGCCGGTCAGGCAGTTGACGGTCAAATCATTGGAACGGGTATGAATACCGATAATCTGGCCTTCATAGACTTCCGCCCCATGGCCCAGGAACAGGCGACCGCGATCCTGCAGGCTGTAAAGGGCATAAGCCACCGCTTTACCCTGACCGTTTGAAATCATCACGCCGTTCTGCCGCTGACCGATTTCACCCGGACGCACATCGTCATAATGACTGAACGAGGAATAAAGCAGGCCGGTGCCGGAGGTCATGGTCAGGAACTCGGTACGAAAACCAATCAGTCCCCGGCTTGGGATAATGTAATCGAGACGGATACGACCCTTGCCGTCCGGCAGCATATCGCGCATCTCGCCTTTACGCATGCCCATCGCTTCCATCACCGGGCCCTGGTTCTTCTCTTCAATATCCAGGGTAACCTGTTCGAACGGCTCCTGTTTTTTACCATCAACGGTACGGTAGATAACTTTCGGACGGGAAACGCCGATTTCAAAACCTTCACGGCGCATATTCTCGATCAGCACCGAAAGATGCAGCTCGCCGCGGCCCGATACCAGGAAGGTATCCGGGTCTTCGGTTTCTTCAACCCGCAGCGCCACATTATGCACCAGCTCTTTGTTCAGGCGTTCCAGGATCTGGCGCGACGTCACATACTTGCCTTCTTTGCCGCAGAACGGCGAGGTGTTAACCCCAAAGGACATGGAGACGGTGGGTTCGTCGACGGTCAACGGCGGCAGCGCTTCAACCTGGGCCGGATCGCAGATGGTGTCGGAGATATTCAGCTCTCCCAGACCGGTCAGGGCGATGATATCCCCCGCTTCCGCCAGTTTGGACTCGATACGCTGCAGGCCCATATGGCCCAGCACCTGGCCCACTTTGCCGTTGCGACGCTTGCCTTCGTGGTCGATGATAGTCACTGCCTGGTTCGGTTTGACCGAACCGCGTTTGATACGGCCGATACCGATAACGCCGACATAACTGTTGTAATCGAGCTGGGAGATTTGCATCTGGAACGCACCGTCGCTATCGACGTTGGGCGCTTCGACATTCTTCACGATCGACTCGAACAGCGGCGTCATATCATCGGCCATATTTTCATGTTCATAGCCGGCGACCCCGTTTAACGCGGAGGCATATATGATCGGAAAATCCAGTTGCTCATCGGTTGCGCCGAGGTTCACAAATAAATCGAACACCTGATCCACTACCCAATCCGGGCGGGCGCCGGGCCGGTCTACTTTGTTGATGACCACAATAGGTTTCAGCCCGTAAGCAAACGCTTTCTGGGTAACGAAACGGGTTTGCGGCATGGGCCCGTCCATGGCGTCCACCAGCAGCAGCACCGAGTCCACCATGGACATGACGCGCTCGACCTCACCGCCGAAATCGGCATGTCCGGGGGTATCAACGATATTGATACGGTACTCGTGCCAATTGATAGCGGTGTTTTTCGCGAGGATGGTAATTCCCCGTTCTTTCTCCAAATCGTTGGAGTCCATCACGCGTTCGGTGGCGTCATTGCGGTCACCCAATGTTCCGGATTGTTGCAACAGCTTATCGACCAGGGTGGTTTTCCCATGGTCGACGTGCGCGATGATGGCGATGTTACGCAAATTTTCGATCACAACTTTGCCTCAGGCATTAGAAATAGCGCGTTATTGTACACGTAATAGGCGAGGGACTAAACAAGATCGCGCTGTTCTCTGCATTTGCGTCATTTTCAGCGCCTTGTCATCCCTTTATCAGTGCAATGTTTCAACTATTCGCATACATTGCACCAAAATAGTGCCCACCCAGCGCACAAATGCACTAAAATAGCACTATCCCCCCAATCTGGTGCAGCTCGGTAGCCGGTAAAAGGCCGCAATCCGGCGCCTCACATAATTTTAGCAATGTTGGCACAGTTTTAGCTTTAGTCTAGTTAAGTTTAAAATATCCAATCGATTCGATTTCGTTCCACGACGACAATGGCACATCCGGGAGAATATAAGTATGTCCGCTGAACACGTTTTGACGATGCTAAAAGAACACGAAGTCAAATTCGTCGACTTGCGTTTCACTGATACGAAAGGGAAAGAACAGCACGTCACCATACCCGCCCACGAGGTGGATGAGGATTTTTTTGACGACGGTAAAATGTTTGACGGCTCTTCAATTGGCGGCTGGAAAGGCATCAACGAATCAGACATGGTGCTGATGCCCGATGCAAGCACCGCGATGCTTGACCCGTTCTATGAAGAAACCACCCTGATCATCCGCTGCGATATCCTCGAACCGGCAACCATGCAGGGTTACGATCGCGATCCGCGCTCCATCGCCAAACGCGCTGAAGAATTTCTGAAGACCTCCGGCATTGCCGATACGGTTTTTTTCGGCCCTGAACCTGAATTCTTCCTGTTCGACGACGTTCGTTTCGGTTCGTCCATCTCCGGTTCCCATGTTGCCATCGACGACGTCGAGGCAGCCTGGAATTCCGACAAGGTTATCGAAGGCGGTAACAAAGGCCACCGTCCGGGCATCAAAGGCGGATATTTCCCGGTTCCTCCCGTGGATTCATCGCAGGATTTGCGTTCAGCCATGTGTCTGACCCTGGAAGAAATGGGTCTGGTGGTTGAAGCGCATCACCATGAAGTTGCTACCGCGGGCCAGAACGAAATTGCCACCCGTTTTAACACCCTGGTGAAAAAAGCCGACGAAATCCAAATCTATAAATATGTCGTGCACAACGTCGCCCATGCCTTCGGCAAAACCGCGACCTTCATGCCGAAACCGATTTTCGGCGATAACGGCTCGGGTATGCATTGCCATATGTCTTTAAGCAAAGACGGCAACAACCTGTTCTCCGGCGACAAGTACGGCGGTCTGTCAGAAACGGCGCTGTTCTACATCGGCGGCGTGATCAAGCATGCAAAAGCCATTAATGCGCTGACCAACCCGACCACCAACTCCTACAAACGTCTGGTCCCGGGATATGAAGCACCGGTTATGCTGGCTTACTCCGCCCGCAACCGTTCCGCATCCATCCGTATTCCGGTATCGCCGAGCCCGAAAGGACGCCGTATCGAAGTGCGTTTCCCGGATCCGGCAGCCAATCCTTATCTGGCCTTCGCCGCGCTGCTGATGGCCGGCCTGGACGGCGTCATCAACAAGATTCATCCCGGCGATGCCATGGACAAAAATTTGTACGATTTGCCGCCGGAAGAAGCCAAAGAAATTCCGCAAGTGTGTGGTTCGCTGGACGAAGCCCTGGCTTCCCTTAGCGCCGATCGCGAGTTCCTGACCCGCGGCGGCGTCTTCACCGACGACACCATCGATGCTTATATCGAGCTGCGCACGGAAGAAGTTGACCGCATTCGCATGACGCCGCACCCGGTGGAATTCGAGCTGTATTACAGCGTTTAATTACATTGTGTTTTTTGTTGCCGTGGAAACTTTCAGCCCATCTTCGGATGGGCTTTTTTCTCCAGCAAACCTTGCGCGTAGCCATGCGCAAAATTATCTAATGGACTAAAATGCACTAGAATAGTGCGGGAGACTGCTTTATGGCTACAGGCTCATTGCCCGATGCTGGGCAGATCCTAAATTCGTTAATTAACAGTATATTGCTACTGGATAACGATCTTGCCGTTCATTACGCCAATCCGGCGGCGCAACAGCTGCTGGCGCAAAGTTCCCGTAAGCTTTTCGGCACGCCGTTGCCTGAATTACTGGGTTATTTTTCCCTGAACATCGAATTGATGCGCGAAAGCCTTAATGCCGGCCAGGGATTCACCGATAATGAAGTCACCCTGGTGGTTGACGGACGGGCGCATATCCTTTCACTCACCGTGCAACGCCTGCCGGAAGATTATTTCCTGATGGAACTGGCGCCGATGGATAACCAGCGACGTCTGAGCCAGGAACAAATCCAGCACGCCCAGCAGGTGGCGGCGCGGGATCTGGTACGCGGGCTGGCCCATGAAATCAAAAATCCCCTCGGCGGATTACGCGGCGCGGCGCAGTTGCTGTCAAAGGCGCTGCCCGATCCCTCTCTGCTGGAATATACCAAGGTTATCATCGAACAGGCGGATCGTTTGCGTAACCTGGTAGACCGCCTGCTTGGACCGCAACAGCCCGGTATGCATGTGACGCAAAGTATTCATCAGGTGGCGGAACGGGTCTTTCAACTGGTCTCACTGGAAAAGCCGGACAATGTAATCCTATTACGGGATTATGATCCCAGTTTGCCTGAATTGGCCCATGATCCCGACCAGATGGAGCAGGTGTTACTAAATATCACCCGTAATTCGCTACAGGCATTGGGTGAAGACGGCGGAACCATAACCATCAGGACCCGGACGGCTTTCCAGCTTACGCTGCACGGCGTGCGCTATCGATTGGCTGCCCGTATCGATATTGAGGATGACGGCCCCGGCGTACCTGCGCAATTGCAGGATACGCTATTCTACCCGATGGTCAGCGGCCGCGAGGGAGGGACAGGCCTGGGGTTATCCATCGCCCGCAGCCTTGTCGATCAGAATTCGGGAAAAATTGAATTTAACAGTTGGCCGGGCCATACCGAATTTTCGGTTTACCTGCCTATTCGCCAGTGAGGTCACTATGCAACGAGGGATAGTCTGGATCGTCGACGACGATAGCTCCATCCGCTGGGTGCTTGAACGCGCCCTCACTGGAGCCGGGTTAACCTGCGCCACCTTTGAAGGCGGTAGCGAAGTGCTGGATGCGCTATCAACCCAAACCCCGGACGTGTTGTTATCGGATATCAGGATGCCCGGTATGGACGGTCTGGCGTTACTCAAACAGATCAAGCAGCGCCACCCCATGCTGCCGGTGATCATCATGACCGCCCATTCCGATTTGGATGCCGCGGTCAGCGCTTACCAGCAGGGCGCGTTCGATTACCTGCCGAAACCTTTTGATATCGATGAAGCCGTCGCCCTGGTGGAACGCGCGGTCAGTCATTATCTCGAACAGCAGCAACCGGCGCGCGTGCAGCCGGCCAATGGCCCCACCACCGATATCATCGGTGAGGCGCCGGCCATGCAGGACGTTTTCCGCATAATCGGCCGCCTGTCCCGCTCCTCCATCAGCGTACTGATCAACGGCGAGTCCGGCACGGGTAAAGAGCTGGTGGCCCATGCCCTTCATCGTCACAGTCCGCGCGCCAAATCCTCGTTTATCGCGTTGAATATGGCCGCCATTCCGAAGGATTTGATCGAGTCGGAACTGTTCGGACATGAAAAAGGCGCATTTACCGGCGCCAATCAGGTTCGCCAGGGGCGTTTTGAACAGGCGGACGGCGGCACCCTGTTTCTGGATGAAATCGGCGATATGCCGCTGGATGTTCAGACCCGCTTGCTGCGGGTGCTGGCGGACGGCCAATTTTATCGGGTGGGGGGTTATGCACCGGTCAAGGTGGATGTCAGGATCATTGCCGCCACACATCAAAATCTTGAATTACGTGTTCAGGAAGGCAAGTTCCGCGAGGATCTGTTCCATCGGCTCAACGTGATCAGGGTGCATCTGCCGCCGCTGCGGGAGCGTCGGGAGGATATTCCAAAACTGGCGCGTTATTTCCTGCAGGTGGCGGCCAAAGAGCTGGGGGTGGAGCCGAAAATACTGCATCCGGAAACCGAAACCGCCCTGACCCGCCTGTCGTGGCAGGGTAATGTGCGTCAACTGGAAAACACCTGCCGCTGGCTCACGGTAATGGCCGCCGGCCAGGAAGTCTTGATCCAGGATTTGCCGCCGGAGCTGTTTGAAAGCACCACGCCGGATTCTTCGGTTCAATCCCTGCCCGACAGCTGGGCCACGCTGCTTGCGCAATGGGCCGATCGCGCGCTGCGTTCCGGTCATCAAAACCTGCTGTCGGAAGCCCAGCCGGAAATGGAAAGAACGCTGTTGACCACCGCGTTGCGGCATACCCAGGGACATAAACAAGAAGCGGCGCGATTGCTGGGCTGGGGAAGAAATACCCTGACACGTAAACTTAAAGAACTGGGTATGGAATAAACCGGCTGCCGGCGCTTTTCATTACGCTTGCTGATGATTAAAAAAGCGACGGAACCGGCAAAAATGCGGTTATTTTGCTCTTTACATCCCGGGCCGACACAGTATGATCTTGTCGCTGACCCGGGAGGAAGACCATGTTAAATTCGTTGATAGCGTTGGTGACACACGGCGCGGATATGACCGCCGTCGCCGGTCATGCACCTCAGACAGCCTTGGCCGCACTACTCTGCGCCGCGCTGATCAATTTTTTTAGCTAACCGGCCGTCTTGGTTTTACCGGCCAAATAGCAATACCCTTCTTGAAATCCACCCCGCCAGGGGCAGATTTCAAACTCCTTGATACGGAGCTCCCTCAAATGACCCGCGAAAACTGACGCTGGCGCAGTTTGTCACGCAGATACACATCAAAACACATGCAGATATTGCGTATCAGCAAACGCCCCTTGGGGGTCACATTGATAGCCCGATCGGTTATGGTCAGCAGCCCGTCCCGTTCGAGGGGAGCAAGCTGTGCCAGATCCTCGGCGAAATAATCGGCGAAACGGATGCCGTAGCGCTTTTCCAGTGGAACAAAAATGATGGAAAACTGACAAATTAGCGCTTTTATCACATCCCGACGCAAACAATCGTCAGTGGTGAGGGCCACGCCGCGCCATAGTCCGTTGCCCTGCCGGGCAACGCTTTCGGTATAAAGCTTTATTTCTTTATGGTTTTGCACATAACTGTCGCCAATCATGCTAATGGCCGATACGCCCATGCCGAGCAATTCGCAGTCGCCGCGGGTGGTGTAACCCTGGAAATTGCGGTGCAGCAGGCCGGCCCGTTGCGCGACGGCCAATTCATCGTCCGGGCGGGCAAAGTGGTCCATACCGATAAATTGATAACCCGCATCGCAAAGAGTGGCAATAGTATGCTGCAAGATGTCCATCTTCTGCGCGGCGCCGGGTAAATCCTGCTGTTTGATTTTTCTCTGGGCGGCGAACAGCGCCGGCATATGGGCATAGTTGAATATGCTCAACCGCTGGGGATTCAATTCGATGATCCGGCCCAGGGTATGCTGAAAACTTGCCAGGGTCTGGCTCGGCAGACCGTATATTAAATCGATATTGGTGGAGAGAAAACCGAGCGCCTTTGCCCGCGCCAGCAGGGCGAAAATCAACCCTTCATCCTGCTCCCGGTTAACCAGCCGCTGGACGTCTTTATTAAAATCCTGCACTCCCATGCTGATGCGGTTAAAACCCTCCCCGTGCAGATGATCGATCATATCCAGGGCGATTTCCCGCGGATCGATTTCAATGGAGAGTTCAGCCTCGGGGGCAAAATCAAACTGTTCGCGCAGCAGGGCCATTAAGCGGGATATTTGCGCCGGCGTAAGGAACGTCGGCGTGCCGCCGCCCCAATGCATCTGCGTCACGTGACGATGCCGGAACAGCGGCGCGCGCTGCCGGATTTCTTGTGCCAGAGTAGTCAGATAACCTTCGACCTTTTCCGGCTGGCGGGTCACTATTTTGTTGCAGGCGCAGAAATAACACAGCTTATGGCAAAAAGGGATATGGAGATATAACGACAGCGGGCGATCCGGATAACGCTCCAGGGCGCGCCTGAACGCCGGTTCGTCGTAATGCTCGCTGAATTCCAGGGCGGTAGGGTAGGAGGTATAACGCGGTCCCGATTGATTGTATTTTTGAATCAGGGCCGAATCCCATACTATCGTTGACACTGGCATGGCTGCTTACTCCTTCCGAATTTTCCGCCGACGTCGCCTGACGGACTTAGCCGGCCGCCGTGCGACGGCACGTGCCGAGCGTAGCTGGTCTTTACGCCGCGAGAGTCGCCATAGTTTACTCAATAACCACATCAAATAACATGTCAGCGGCACGGCAATCAGCAGAAGCAACATGCAGCAGCCTAAAAGGAGTCCTTCTCAAAACCCCGTTTCAACAATTGCAGCATATCTTCGTTTTTGGTGTCTTCTTCGCCGTCTTCTTCGTCCAGTTCTATGCCCAACAGCGTCATGAGCTGATCAATACGATCCAGTTTCTCATCCACATAGGCCTGTTCCTCGACGGACAGAATCTCGTCCTGCTCCAGCCTTATCAGCAAGGCGTCCAGACGGGTATCGTTTTCCAGGCTGTCCAATTCAGCTTGGGGCGAGATGACCTCGGCAGGGATAATGACCTTGGGCGCCACCGGTTTGGCCACGGCGCCGGCGGCGATTAACGGCACCGGTTTTTTGCTGCCGATACGGGGATCGATATTTGCCGCCGCGGCGGAGCGTCCGCCACTCTTGTTACCTTCCTGGGCGCGGGAACCGGCGGCCAGGCCGCGGCGTTTTTTCTGACGCTGGCGGGTGCGGCCTTCAATATTCAACTCTTCACGTGTCTTTCGTCTGTTTCTGCCTGCGGCGGGTTTACCCCGTCCGCCTTTTGTTGTTGGTTTCATGATGTCTGCTCTTTGCTGGCGTTAATTAATTAAGTATAGAATTGCGGCGGAATCTATCAGAAACCCAACAAATAAAAAAGGTGGCAGTTATTCTGCCACCATAACATGAAGGTGCTTCGCGAGAAAAACCATCCCCCGGCGATGAACCTGACGGTCCACATCCTGTGTTTAAGGGTCGTCGCTGTGATAGAGATGTATTCTACGCTATACGAAGCAGATTAGTTATACCCGTCATACTTCAAGTTGCAGGTACGTTGGCTTTCCTCGCTCACCCCAGTCACTTACAGGAGTAAGCTCCTGAGGATTCGCTGCGTCGCCGCCTTCCTGCAACTCGAATCATTTTGGGTATAGAGTGTATTCCTTTACGCGCCCATCCTGAGCCGCTGACTTCCCTGAGAAGAGTGTTGAAACAGCATAGGGCTTATCAGCTAGTCCACGCCATGATTCAACATTATCTTTCATAAGTGGCATCTTCAGGCGCTCCTTGCCTCGTCATCTAATGTAACCGACTAAGAATAACCTGCAAGACGACCGGCAAGGGCAAAGGGTCTGTATAGGGAGAGTTAATTAATTAACTTTATGATTTGTAATATATTAATTTTTATAAAAACGAGATCACGTTACCGGCGACGAGCGGATCTCCTACAGTATAAACGTGCTAAAAACCTGAGCTTAGTACAAAAGGGTTTAAAAGTCCCCATGGACGCCGGCCAATCAACCCGATAGCTGCAAGATAAAAACCGCATCTGACGCCATTACCCGTATAATCACCGGTTAGACGATGATAAGTCATCCCGATAGAGAGGAAATTTTGGCCACATTATTTAATTATCACATGACCCATTTTGTCATGAGCGCGCCGGATATCCGCCATTTGCCGACCGATGCCGGTATAGAAGTCGCTTTTGCCGGACGCTCAAATGCCGGTAAATCCAGCGCCCTGAACACCCTGACCAACCAAAAAGGCTTGGCCAGGACCAGTAAGACGCCGGGGCGAACCCAGCTGATCAACCTGTTTGAAATCGAGCCGGAACGGCGTCTGGTGGATTTGCCGGGTTACGGTTACGCTGAGGTCCCCGAGGAAGTGAAGCTCCATTGGCAACGCGCCTTGGGGGAGTATCTGCAAAAAAGGAACAGCCTGAAAGGATTGGTGGTGATGATGGATATCCGCCATCCTTTGAAAGATCTGGACCAGCAGATGATCAAATGGGCGGTGAGCGTCGCCATCCCGGTGCTGATTTTACTCACCAAAGCCGATAAACTGGCTTCCGGGGCACGCAAAGCGCAGCTTAATCAGGTGCGGAAAGACGTCCTGGCGTTTACCGGCGATATCCAGGTGGAAGCGTTCTCGTCGCTGAAAAAGACCGGTGTGGACAAATTGACTGAAAAGCTGGACAGCTGGTTTGGCGAAATCACTCCGGCAACCGATGAAGCCCTGCCGGACGCGCTGTGACGAAATGATGCCGGCAAAGCGGTTCAACAAACCGGGGGGTATTTTAGGCCGCCCGGCTCTGGGGCGACGCTTTATTGCGCCCAATAAAAAACGCCCCAGCCAATAATGACTGGGGCGGCTAATATTTAGCCAAATCCGATTACGTGAAGTAAAAGGTCTGAAAGATAGAACATCTTACCTCTGTACCCTACGACTCTAACTTTACATCATTTTTTGTCAGGGCAAAAGAATTTTTTGTTGTTAAATTTCATTAATTGCTATTGCTAACGCGATTATAACCCTTCAAATCACATTTTTGTGTAGCTTAATTACAAAAAAAGCTTATTGATTCGCCACTTAGTGAGCTTGATCCCAATTCTCGCCAATACCCACATCTACCTGCAACGGTACGTCCAGGGCGTAGCATCCTTCCATTAAAGACTTGATTTGCGCCGACGCCGACTCGGACATATCCCGTTGTATTTCAAAAACCAGTTCATCATGCACCTGCATAATCATACGCACCGGCGGCTGCTCTTTTTGCAGCCAGGCATCTATGGAAATCATCGCTCGTTTGATGATATCGGCGGCGGTGCCTTGCATGGGCGCATTAATCGCCGCCCGTTCGGCCCCTTTCTTGCGCGCGCCATTGCGGGAATGAATGTCCGGCAAGTAGAGACGGCGTCCGTCCAGGGTGGAAACATAGCCCTGTTCCGTGGCTTGCTTGCGGGTACGCTCCATATAGGCCAACACGCCGGGGTAACGCTCAAAATAAAGATTCATGTATTTCTGCGCTTCGGCGCGGGGCACCGAAAGCTGACGCGCCAGTCCAAAAGCGCTCATGCCGTAGATCAGGCCGAAGTTAATCGCTTTGGCGCTGCGCCGCTGTTCTTGCGTTACTTTCTCCAGGGACTGGCCGAACACCTCGGCGGCGGTAGCCCGATGAATATCCCTGCCTTCCGCGAACGCCTTCAGCAAGCCCGCATCCCGCGACAGATGGGCCATAATACGCAACTCGATTTGCGAGTAGTCCGCCGCTACGATGACCGATCCCTTCGGTGCGATAAACGCTTGCCGGATACGTCGGCCTTCATCATTACGCACCGGAATGTTTTGCAGGTTGGGATCGCTGGAAGAAAGCCGGCCGGTAGCGGTAATCGCCTGGTGATACGAGGTATGCACCCGTTTTGTCAACGGGTTGATCATCAACGGCAGCTTATCGGTGTAGGTGGATTTTAATTTCGCCAAACCACGGTGTTCCAGAATCAGCTTCGGCAGCGGGTAATCCAGCGCCAGCTCCGCCAACACCTCTTCACCGGTGGACGGGGCGCCGCCGGGGGTCTTTTTCAGGATAGGCAGCTTTTGCTTGTCGTAAAGGATCGCCTGCAGCTGTTTGGTGGAAGAGAGATTAAAGGGCTCTCCCGCCAGGATATGGGCCTCACTCTCCAGCTCCCCCAGCCGCTTGGTCAATTCCACCGAATGGGCCGCCAGGATGTTTTCGTCAATCAACACGCCGGTGCGTTCTATGCGGGACAACACCGGCACCAGCGGCATCTCGATTTCTTCAAAGACCTTTCTCAGGCCGCTGTCCTGCTCGATTTGCGGCCAGAATTTTTCATGCAGCCGCCAGGTGACATCCGCATCCTCCGCTGCATAAGGCGCCGCCTGTTCCATCGCGATTTGATTAAAGGTTAGCTGGTTTTTACCTTTACCGGCAATATCCTCGAACCCCACCGTTGTATGCTGCAAGTAACGATCCGCCAGACTGTCCATATCGTGACGCCCCGATACGCTGTTAAGCACATAGGACTCCAGCATGGTATCAAAAGCGATGCCGGCCAGTTCAATGTTATAACGTTTTAACACGCCGCGATCGAATTTCAGGTTTTGACCGACTTTGCGCAGATGAGGGTCCTCTAGCAGCGGTTTAAGCCGGGCCAATACCTCGTCAAGTTTCAGCTGGTCGGGGGCATCCAGATAATCGTGCCCCACCGGCAGGTAAGCCGCATCACCTGGCGCGGTGGCGAAAGAGAGCCCCACCAGGTTAGCCGACAGCGTATCGAGACTGTCGGTTTCGGTATCGAAGGCAAACAGGCCGGCTTGTTTGATTTTATCCAACCATTGTTCCAGGCTCGCCATGGTCTCTATGACCTGGTAACCGGCCTGGGATAGTTGCTCCGAGGGAATATCCGCGTCACGGGTCACCGGGGCATTAAACGCGGTTCTAGGCGCGACATCCGGTGTTTTACGTCCCTGTAGCCACTTGCCGTCTTGGACGTCAGCCAGCCAGCGTTTGAATTCGTATTTTTTGAATAGCTGTTGCAATACAGCCGCATCGGGTTCGCCAACCGTCAATTGATCGAAAGGCAAATCCAGCGGCACATCGGTCTTGATGGTGGCCAATTGATAAGAGAGATAGGCCAGCTCTTTATTTTGTTCCAGTTTGGGCGCCATGCTTTTCGCGCCACGGAACGACAATTGGCCTACCCCGTTCAAATCGCCATAGATATTGTCCAGACTACCCATTCCCTGCAATAACGCCTGGGCGGTCTTTTCACCCACGCCGGGAACGCCGGGAATATTATCCGAACTGTCCCCCATCAGTGCCAGGTAGTCGATAATCCGCTCCGGCGGAACACCGAACTTCACCTGCACCTCCTCCGGCCCGAGAATGGTGTTGGACATGGTATTGATCAGGGTAATCATCGGCGTCACCAGCTGCGCCATATCCTTGTCACCGGTACTGATCAGGACTTCGCGTCCGGCGCGCTCAGCTTCCAGCGCCAGTGTGCCGATAACATCGTCCGCCTCGACGCCGGATACCGCCAATAACGGCAGCCCCATAGCTTTAACCATATTGTGCAGAGGTTCGATTTGGCTGCGCAGATCGTCCGGCATCGGCGGTCGGTGGGATTTATAATGCTCGAACAGCTCATCGCGGAAAGTTTTGCCTTTAGCATCAAATACCACCGCCACATGACTGGGACGATATTGCGTCAGCAGGCTGCGCAGCATGTTTAAAACGCCGTACATGGCGCCGGTGGGTTCGCCCGCACTATTGGTCAACGGCGGGAAGGCATGATAAGCGCGGTAAAGATAGGAGGAGCCGTCCACCAAAATCAAGGGGTTGTCAGCGATATGGGCCATAGCGTATTTCGTTCTTTTTGGTCGAAAGACATAGGGTATAGCATGCCATAGCTGGCCGCCAGAGACGAACGTTAGCGTAGCATAAGGCCGATAAAAATACTGAAGCTACCCCAGGATCCCAGTGATCATGCTGTGGATAACTTTGTGAGTAAAAAGATTTTTAAAGATTTATATATTCTTTGATGTGCAACGGATTATAAAAAAAGTCATAAAAAACATTCAATTAGCGAGTTACATTTGCTAATTGCTTATATTACCTAGCTATTCCCGGTTTGTGGATATTAACTTAACCTTTCCCAAGCTGTTTATTGATTGTTAAACTTAAGCTTGAAAAGAATATACATAAAAATCATTATTCGACAGGCCGATTTCGGAAATAACTTACTGAAGGCAAGCGCGACAATAGAAAAAAACCGCACCGCCGGAAGGAAGCCCAATTGTCTGCCATCCAGGGTGCGGTTCACATGACCGCCTAGTAATACGGGTGATTATGTTATTGCTGCGTCAGCAAAAATTTCACCACATCTGCGAACTGTTTAACATAGATGTCCATGGAAGAGGTATCCAGGCCGTCGTTTTTGACCATATATTTCCCATTAACAAATATGGCGGGTACCCCACGCAATTGCAGATCGGCTGCCGCTTTTTCCTCTTGTACCACTAATGATTTGACTACAAAACTATTTAAAGCGGAATCATATTCCTCACCACTCACGCCTGCTTTGATAAATACATCGCGAATATCGGCCGGTGACTGAACGGTCTGGGTTTTCTGTACGGCTTCAAACATCAGGGGACTGACCTTATCCTCAACGCCCAAGGCCATGGCCACAGCCCAGGCCTGGGTTAATTCCTTGCCCAAAGGACCAAGGAAATCAACATGATATTTGGTCATTTTAGTGCCGGCCGGCAGTGCTTGCCGCACGCTGGCGGAGATATGGTAAGTTTGTTCGAATTCGTAGCAATGCGGACAATAAAAAGAGAAAAATTCCAAAACCTGGGGTTCGCCGGTCACTGGCTTGTCAAGCTGGACATATTGCTGACCTTCCGTAAATTGCGCAGCGGATACACTGAATGCTAAAACCATTAGAATACCCATTAACGCAAACCAAATTTTTTTCATATAAATGTTCTCTCTAAGTTTAATACGAAGGCATAAGCTGTAACGGTGGCTCCCGTAATAGCTTTACTTGTTCTGTAAAGATCACGGTTTGTTGCTCCCAAAATCCGGCGTCCACCATCCAGGGGAAACTATGGGGGAATGCCGGATCGCCCCATCGCCGGCTGATCCAGGCCAAATAATAGATCATGCGCATTGCGCGCAGCGGCTCCATCAAAGCCAATTCTCGCGGATTAAAATCCATGAACTCCTGATAGGCGTCAAGTAAAAGTGACAATTGGTATTGCTGTTCCGTACGATCGCCATTGAGCAGCATCCAAAGGTCCTGCACGGCCGGACCGTTACGGGCATCATCCAAATCAACAAACATCGGTCCGTCGCGCCACAAAATATTGCTGGCATGCAAATCGCCGTGCAAACGCAACGGGTGCCAGTCTTCAGTCCAATATAACTTCACTTCGGCAATCAACAGGTCAACCGCCCGCAAAAACGCTTCTTTCTGTTTGCCTGCGATAAGGGTGCTCTGCTCCAGCTCGCGCCGCGGTTCATACAAATATTCTTCCAGCGAAATAGTGGGTCTGAAAGAGAAGCATTTTTCACCGTTGTGACGATGTATCCGGCCGATAAAGCGGCCCACCCACTCCAACTGTTCGTCGTTATCCTGCTCAAATTGCCGACCGCCGACGCTTGGGAATACCGCAAAACGGAAACCCTCATGATTTAGCAATGTCGAGCCGTTGATGCGCATCGGCGGGACCACCGGAATTTCCGCTTCGTCCAAGCCAAGGGACAACTCATGCTCTTCCAGGATTTGCTCGGCGGACCAGCGTTCGGGACGATAAAATTTCACCACGTAACGTTTTCTGTCTTCATCCAGAAACTGATAAACACGGTTTTCGTAGCTATTGAGGGCGGTTAAACCGGAATCAATACGCAAGCCGACACTTTCCAGGGCATCCATAATCAATTCCGGCATCAACGTCTTGAAATTAAATGCTGTTATGTTCATAAAACGTTTCTATTTTAAGCCAGTAATGGACACGGAAGATCAACCGGAAGACCCTCTTTCTGCAAGCAAAATCTACTCTTTGATTATGCCGCGGGCCCGCAGGATGGCAGTTTTAAAGTCTTCTTCATAATCCTTCTGCAAACCGGGAATCATCTCAGCCTTGTCCGCGTCCCGCATTTTCAGATGATAAATCAACGTATCGTCGGTGATTTGCGTCAAATCGCCCTGGAAACCGGCCTCGTCAGCCAGTTTCTGCAAAAACTCCAGCAGATTGAGATCGGATTCTTTTCTCCAAGCGGGATGAAGAAGCTCGATAAGTTCGTCAACGCGATGATATTTCATAATTCAATCCTCCTGATGCTGTCGGTCATAATGTAGCAAGATCCGCCGGGGGGGATAAACATCAATGTTAAGTAACTCTAGAAACATTGTATCTTAATATGTGGGCGACCAGCATACAGCATTTGGCTAACAGCGATTCCTTCCTTAGGGAAAACGCGGCAATGTGGCGCTGATATTAAAATTAACTGTATAAAAGACGTAAACCTCTAACAGGTAAACGCAACTTTTTTCAAAGCTGGTATCTTTATGAAGAGACAGCCAAACAATAAGCGATCTCTGCGGGGGTTAGCCATCATAAGCACATCAATAACCGGCGTCATTCTGGCGGGGGGACGTTCGAGCCGTATGGGCGGTGAAGATAAGGGGCTGATATTGCTCAACCAGCGTCCTCTTTACCGCCACGTCTTGGACCTTCTGGCCAAACAGGTTGCGACTGTGCTTATCAATACCAATCGCCATCTAGACCAATACCGGCAAAGCGGCCTGCCGGTTATCACCGACACGCTGCCCGATTTCCAAGGTCCGTTGGCCGGCATGCTGGCGGGATTAAAAGCCGCCGGCACCCCATGGGTGGTATTTGTCCCCTGCGATGTGCCGGTTTTTCCGGTTGATTTGGTTACGCGTTTATGGGAAGGGAAACAAAATGCCGATGCCGCTTTCGCCCATTCCGGCGAGCGTGATCATCCGGCTTTCGCGCTCGTTAACCGCTCTTTGATCCCCGCGTTGGAAAGTTTTTTATCCCGAGGAGAGCGCAGGGTCATGTTGTTTTTCATGCAGGTTAATGCCGCGAGGGTTGTTTTTCCGGCTCGGCACCCCGCCTTTATCAACCTGAATACGCCGCGGGATATAACCGACTGGCGACAGTAACCGTCCATTGAGGATAAACATCATGGAAAAATCGCATCCGCCGCTGTTGGCGATTACCGCATTTAGCGGGACAGGTAAAACCACATTATTAAAACAGCTCATCCCTTTGCTCAATCAGGTAGGCGTTCGGGTCGGGCTCATCAAACATACCCACCACAAGGTCGATGTGGACACCCCTGGGAAAGACAGCTATGAATTGCGTAAAGCGGGCGCACGGCAAACCATGGTGGCCAGTGACGCTCGTTGGGCACTGATGACCGAAAATCAGGATAATGAAATGCCAACCCTTTCATGGCTGGCGGCACAAATGGACCCGCGGTTAGTGGACCTTATCCTGGTGGAAGGCTTTAAAAATGAGCCGGTGCCCAAAATCGCCCTGTTCCGCTCGGATACCGGCAAGGACTGGCGCCCGTTGATTGATGAATACGTCATCGCGGTGGCCGGGGATGTAAAAGTGGATATGACATTGCCGGTGTTGGATATTAACCAGCCGGAAAGCATAGCCGCATTTATCAGTGAATGGTTGGTTGATAACCGATAGGATCTTGATACCGTTCAACTATGTAACCTCACTGGATGCGAAGGTCCAGCTTCATAAGATCCTGACTCACCCCTTTTAAAACCGCTTCCCTTCAATTAAGCGTTTACCTTACGCGAATAAGCAGGAATATAATTCCCTAATTTGATAGTCTTTCCCCTATATCGAAAGACAAAACTTTCAGGATAAAAAAGCCGTCCAGAATTAAACGAACAAATGTGATCCAGGCATTACTATTATTGTTTTTTTGAATAGTAACTTTACCCATCGTGCAATATTATGCTATTTATTTCCCGCTTTAAAAAGTATGAGCGCAGTCAATGATATAATTTTATATTTAAATATAACCACTTAAAATAATTCATCTGGAGCATTATCGGCTAATAAATTACGTTACTACTTAATCTTTTAATGTGTTTAATTATTTTATAATTGAATTAATTCTTCTACTTTTTTGATTGAAGGTATTCCCATGCATCTCTTTAACTAAAGCCATATCATTACTTTTAGCTTTTACTCCAACACCTAGTACACAAACTTTCCCAAATCTAAACAAAGATAATACTGAATAGATATGATCGCTTTCAAATGGTACGTCACTGTAATAAGCATGGCCGCTTTGCTGGTTGGCTGCTTATCTACGGAAAAGAAAAAAAAACTTGATAAAAACTCAGTCGCTACAAATTTAACACAGGATAGAAATTCATCAAATCCTTATCAAAAAACATCTAACGCCAATCCTAGAAGAAAACACCACAAGGAATTAGCGGAGGATAACGAAGTAACAATCCTTCACCAAAGGCATAATAATCAGTCTTCAGAGGGTTTATCTTCTCACGAATCAGAGGATATGCAGGGTTCGGCAGCAGTTAATTTTCCATTGTTAGCTAAATCACTAAAAACTGCTTCTTTTGATTTCCTGCTACCTTTGAATATAGACAACAATAATTTAGTCTTTAGCCAGGTCGGAGCGCGTCGCTACGAAGGGAAAAATATCATCAATTTTGGCGTCGGACAGCGTCACTTCTTCGACAAATGGATGCTGGGTTATAATTCTTTTTATGATAGACAGATTTCAGGAAACCAGCATCAGCGATTAAGTGTCGGATTGGAGTTATGGAAGGATTACTTTAAATTTTCGTCTAATAGTTATCACCGAATTTCGGGATGGAAACCTTCAGCCCATTCCGACCAAACTGATGAACGCGTGGCCAACGGCTATGATCTGCGCTTGGAGGCGGCTTTACCCAGCTATCCCCAACTATCAGGAAAACTTAAATATGAACAGTACTTTGGCAATCAGGTAGCGACGATAAATCGTCATGAACTTTACGATAATCCATCGGCTTTTACGCTAGGCATGTCTTATACCCCTTTCCCGTTGGTATCCCTTGGATTAGAGCATTCACGTTGGAACAACGGTAATACCGACAATAAACTGAATTTATCTTTCAACTATCAAATTAACGTCCCGCTATCAAAGCAGCTTGATTCAAGAATGATGCCTCAATTCAGAACATTATCAACGCAACGTTTGGACTTGGTCGATAGAAACCATAACATCGTCCTTGAGCATAAAGATAATAAAATCAGAGATGAGATCAAACTCGCACTTCCAACTGAATTCAGGGGCTTTGAAGGAGAAAGAAAACAGGTTATTTTATCAGTAACATCAAAATACGAAATAGAGCATATCCAATGGAATGCTACTAATTTTATATCCAGTGGCGGGAAAATCATAAAAAATTCCCCTATAGATTACCAAATACAGTTACCGAAATTTTCCAACCAGAGCATTAATCAGTTTGTCATCATAGCCACTGCTTATGATAAAAAAGGCAACGCATCTAATCCCAGCCAAATGACAATCTATAATGAGCGCTATGCTCCCGCCCAGCTCGAAAAAAACATTTCCTCATCGCTACCATTAAATGAGAATGTTACAAAGGAACAATTAGCAGATCCTATCGATATTCTTGAGAAAGACGAGGTTGATGAGAAAAAATTGAAGTTTGATAAATACGATAGCCATAATCCCACCCCGGATGAAGTTTCAATTGATACTGATGATACCTCTGAGTGGTCCTCCGGCGTTGAAAACGACGATCACACTTATGATTCCGTGCATGAAACTGTAATGGATGAAGTTTCAATTGATACTGGTGACACCTCTGAGTGGCCCTCCGACGTTGAAAACGACGATCACACTTATGATTCCGTGCATAAAACTGTAATGGATGAAGATGGCGATTCTAACAAGACTTCCCATGCTAAATTAGATGATGATAATCCTAGCTCAGAAGAATCCAATGCCGAAAACGCCTATGATTCCGACTATATTGGTAGCGAAGATGAGAATAACAATTCCAAACCCTTATTAACCTCGTCCTTTACCGAGGAGGACAAGTTTAAGCTAAACGACACTTTAAAAAATATGTCTGAAGAAGCACAAAAGACCTTAGCTGATAAGCTCAGTGAATCCCTGAAAAGCAGAGAAAAAACTAATATCCAAGATGATATAGATTATGGTTATGATGAAAATTTGATTGAAATGAATATTGATACCAACGTAGAGCCAGAGTCACCCCCACAGGTGACTTCCGGGCAACAAAAGAAATCAACGGTCATTCAAAATGATATATCGGAAATCAAAGGTCAAACATTGATGGAAGAGTTGAAAACGCGGATGGAAAAAAGAAGGGTTGCCATGGCCACAGAGGAGAGTTCTAAGAACGACTCTGACCAATCATGGAATGAATAGATCCTTTTGTTAAGTCCTCATTATTTTTGTACCTTTTCCCAAATCAATATCTTCCTAAGATGCGGCTCATATACCCGATGGAATTAAGGACAAAGAGGCTACGAAGAAATCTTTGATGTAACTGCACTTACGCAGTTGATGCCCGCTTGCGCAGGTCCCTTACGGCTGTCGCAGGCGGCCCCATTGAACCGGCTCTGCTGGTTGCTCTACTCTCCGCGCGACCTTCCTGCTTATACCTGTCGACTCTACGTGACGGCGTTCCGTGCAAGTATCGGGCTTTGACGATATGCGCCACCTTACCGCGCCGTCACGCCTAAGTCGCTTCCTGTTCGTTAGGCCAGCATTTTGCCTTCGGCTTCCTTGAGATCCCGCCTCGCGATGGGCACCCTTTTGCCGTTCAGCCAGCACTTCCCCTTGCCGGGTGTGCAGAGGACTTTCACCTCCAAGTCGCCCCTTGACCTCCACGATCCAGAGGGACAGCGCCCGTCAAGGCGCTACGGGCCGTCGCCTGCGGCTTCGTTCAACCGGCAAAGCCGGTTGTCCTACTC
>NZ_JAAVUT010000024.1 GCF_018449575.1 Sodalis sp. dw_96
GTTTATTAACGTCTGACAAGGCTTTATGCGCAAAAAAATACTGATCGGTTTATTTTTCGACAACAAATGTAGAAATTCAGGGATCGCGGCAGCATTTACAACATTTGTCCCGCCATCAAGACGCGCGAAAGTTTACTATGAAGTTAATTAAATCAGTACAGGACAGGCCACGATGCACTTAACAGCGCAACAGCAAGCCGCACAGCGAAACCTCTCCTACCTTCTGGCCGAAAAACTGGGGCAGCGTATTTTGGCCGGTGAGTATGTTGCTGGGGAGATACTGCCCGGAGAAATTGAACTGGGCGATCTTTTTGGCGTCAGCAGGACGGCGGTAAGGGAAGCGGTAAAAATACTGGCCGCGAAAGGGATGCTTTTACCCAGGCCGCGAATCGGTACCCGGGTATTGCCGCGACATCAGTGGAATTATCTCGACCAGGAATTGCTGAGTTGGTGGGTGACCCGGGAAAACTTCGATGATGTCATGGCGCATTTCTTGATTATGCGCACCAGCCTTGAACCGCAGGCCTGCGCACTGGCCGCCATCAACGCGGCGGAAGACGAGAAGTATAAACTGGTGCTGCTAATGGAGGAAATGAGCACGCTGCATAAGTGTTTTGACCGGGAAAGGTGGATAAGCGTAGACGCCGAATTCCACAGACACATTTACGAGATCAGCGGAAACCCGTTTCTTTCCTCGTTTGCCAATCTGTTCAGTTCCATTTATCAGAACTATTTTCGCGCCATCGTCAGCGATGAAGTGGTTAAATTAGGTTCACATCAGGCAATCGTGGACGCCATATTGGCATCCGACTCGCCGGCAGCCTTGGCCGCCTGCCAGCGATTGCTGGCGGAAAATGATTAATTGCTGACAGCGGCGATGGAGAAAAACCTACCCGGTGTGAAAGAACATTCGTCTAGAGCTGCACCGGGCAAGGGCCGTCAGATTTCCACCTGGGTGCCCAGTTCAATCACCCGGTTAGGGGGGATCAGGTATTGATCCGGCGCCCGCAAGGCATTACGGCTCAGCGCTATAAACAGCTTACCCCTTACAAGCAGATACCATGGTCGTTTACCCAGAATCAGCGATTCATGGGACATAAAAAACGATGTCTCCATCATCCGGCAGGATAAGCCTTCCAGACCGCAGCGGTGAAAAATTTCCTCCATGTCAGGGGTTTCCTTAAAGCCATAGTTAGCCACAACCCGCCAAAACGTCGGCGAAAGCTGCTCTATGGTGACGCGGCGGACATTATGTACAAACGGCGCGTCTTCTGTTCTGAGGGTCAACAGCACCACCCTCTCATGCAGGACCTTATTGTGTTTGAGATTATGCAGCAGTGCAAACGGAATGACATTCATGGCACGGGACATAAATACCGCCGTACCGGACACTCTTACCGGCGGAGATTTTTCCAAAGACGCAATCATGGCCTCAAGGGAATTGCCATGTTCATGCAAGCGTCGCAACAATCGAAAACGTTCGCTTTTCCATGTTGTCATAACGATAAACATCAGGAAACCCAGCAACAATGGCAGCCAGCCGCCGGAAAATATCTTGAGGGCATTGGCGGCAAACATCGGGATATCCATTCCCAATAACACCACCAGCAAAATAATCACCAAAAAGCGATTCCAATGCCAGTTTTGCACGGCGACGGTACAGGACAAAATACTGGTAATCACCATGGTACCCGTCACGGCGATGCCGTATGCCGCCGCAAGATTGCTGGAGTGTTCGAAACTCAGGATCACCAGAACTACTGCCGTATAAAGCAGCCAATTTATAAAGGGGACATAGATCTGTCCGGATTCCATCTCGGAAGTATGGACGATACGCATGGGGGGCAAATACCCCAAACGAACCGCCTGGCGCGTTAGAGAAAAAACGCCGGATATCACCGCTTGCGAGGCAATAACCGTGGCGAGCGTCGCCAAAATCAATAAAGGAATTAACGCCCAGTCCGGCGCTAGTAAAAAGAAGGGATTTTTTATCGCAGCGGGATATTTCAACAATAACGCCCCCTGGCCGAAATAATTCAATACCAGAGAAGGTAATACCGCACTGAACCAGGCGAGGCGAATAGGCAGTTTGCCGAAATGCCCCATATCGGCATAAAGCGCTTCCACCCCGGTGATGGCCAGCACCACTGCGCCAAGGGCAAAAAAGGAAACCGCTTTATATTGGACAAAAAAGGTCACAGCCCATTTAGGATTCAATGCATACAGCACTTCGGGATTGATCCAGATTCCCCTGATGCCGAGAACCGCCAAGGTAAAAAACCACACCACCATGACCGGGGCGAATAATTTACCGATCCCGCCGGTCCCTTTTTTCTGTATGGCAAACAATAGGGTCAGGACCAACACCGACAACGGAACGATGTAGGTGTCGAGGGAGGGGGCGGCAATCTGCAGACCTTCAATCGCAGAGAGCACTGAAATAGCCGGGGTTATCACCACCTCGCCATAGAAAAAGCTGCCGCCAATCAATCCCAGGATAACCACAAACCAGGTTAAACGAGCAGAGGTGTTCCTGCCGGCTAACGACATCAACGTCAATATCCCGCCTTCACCGGAGTTATCCGCTTTCATGACGAAGGTCAGATATTTGAACGAAACGATGAGTATAAGCAGCCAAAAAATTAATGAGAGGAAGCCGAATACCGCTCCCCGCTCAACACCAAAGCCATAATGACCGGCCAGGCATTCTCTGAGGGTATATAGAGGACTGGTACCAATATCTCCATAAACCACGCCGATTGCAGCTAAGGTGACCGCCGGCAAGGATTGCTTTGTCTCTCTGCTCATAACCTCTTCGCGCTGTTGTGTATCCGTTAGCGTTTGGTGGGCTTCGTCCTGAGCTCATCAAAAAGCGCACAGTATGCATGAAACTTGAAGAATACCTAATTTAATATCATCTTTATAAGTATTAAAGATGGTTGATGGGTTCGCCCACCGGCCGTTCAGTATACCGTTTCAAGCCTATCATTCTAAAAATGAGAGGTTTATTGTTCTGGAATCATTCCTTTTGGGTTAACGCATTCATTATGGCTCATTCATCCCTTCTGGTTGAGAGAATTTATCGTCTGAGCAATGCTTTGGAAAGCGGACTCTATGAGCGGCAGCATACTATCCGCCTCTGTCTGCTGGCGGCATTGTGTGGTGAAAGCGTTTTTTTACTCGGACCGCCCGGTATTGCGAAAAGCCTGATTGCCCGGCGAATTAAACTGGCGTTCAACCATGCCAGGGCCTTTGATTATCTCATGACCCGCTTCTCCACGCCGGAAGAGGTATTCGGTCCACTGTCTCTTCAGGCATTAAAAGAAGACGGTCGTTATGAACGCCTG
The DNA here is from genome assembly GCF_018449575.1 of Sodalis sp. dw_96. Lineage (GTDB taxonomy): Bacteria > Pseudomonadota > Gammaproteobacteria > Enterobacterales > Enterobacteriaceae > Acerihabitans. Next base: position 3,348 of record NZ_JAAVUT010000024.1, read on the forward strand.
ACCAAGGGATATTTGCCGGAAGCGGAAATCGTTTTTCTCGATGAGATCTGGAAAGCGGGCCCGGCTATTTTAAATACGTTATTAACCGCCATAAATGAACGTCGATTTCGTAACGGTGATAAAGAGCAATCTCTTCCTATGCGATTACTCATTACCGCCTCCAATGAATTACCGGATGCCGAAAGCGGCCTGGAGGCCCTTTATGACCGCATGTTAATTCGTCTGTGGTTGCATAAGGTAAAGGATAAGTCCAATTTTCACGCCTTGCTGACCCATCCGGCGGAACCTGGCGCGCAGGCCATACCCGAATCAGTGAAAATAAGCGATGAAGAGTATCGTTCTTGGCAGTCGCAAATCGACCAGGTCAGTTTATCTTCGGAATGCTTTGAGTTGATTTATCAATTACGCCAGCGCCTGGATGCACTTCCGGATGCGCCCTATGTTTCCGATCGGCGCTGGAAAAAAGCGTTACGTTTATTGCAAGCCTGCGCATTTTTCAGCGATCGGCAGGCCATAGCACCAGTGGACATCATTTTGCTCACCGAATGTTTGTGGCATGACCCCGACAGCCTAAGCCTCATTGAACAACAAGTGGAAGGGGTAATGCTGGAACACGGTTACCAGCAGCAGGCCATGCTATTGAAAATACAGGACATCGTCCGACAGAAAGTAGAGCATCGTCATCAACATAACACGAGTGAGTCCATCACGGTGGATTCGCGCAAGGGTCTGATAGCCCGTCGGCCCATCTACTCCCTGCCGGAAACGCTGGATGACAAAACGCTGTTGCTGGTATTACAAACTCCCTTGGTTTTACAGGATATTCCGGTCACTCATATCACCGTGGAACGGGATATTTTACAGCAATGGCTGGTAAAGGGCGGGACATTAAAAGCACGACTGAATAATATTGGTTTTGCCCAGCCGCTGGAGGCGAGGATAAATGAACATCAGCAGTTGGAAGTGCTGGATATCAGCCGGCGAGTATCGCTTCTGGCGCGGGAGAGCCGAACCCCCACGGCGGAACTTCCCGCCGAGCTGAATGAAGCGCTTATCGCTGTGGAACGGCAATTTAATCAGCAACGCAGCCGTTTCAGCGAGCATCAATCCTGTCTGTTTATCACCAAAGACTGGGTGGCGAAGATCGAAGCCAGCCTGTTGGAAGTCTCACAACAGCTTCAGCTAGCCAGACAAGGCTAACCTATCATGCTGGCCTTAACCACGCTGGACATGTTTTTGTCGATTAACGACAGCGAGCTGCTGGATAACTTTATCCTGACGCTGCTTGCCAGTCCGCAATTGGCGGTGTTCATGGAGAAATACCCTTCGCTTAAGAAAGCCCTGCTCCATCGTACGCCGCTGATCAAACAGCGATTGGAACAAACGGTAAAAGAGACCCGGGTGCCTCCGGATCTGGCGGCGGAATTCCAAGCGTTCCAAGAGTGCCAGCTCTTGCCGCTAAACGCCTTTAATACGGCATTGCCGCAAATATTGACTCGGCTGGATCAACTGGGTTCGCCTTTTTCATCTCAGGCCCGGACGCTGACCAGAAACGCAACTCTGAACAATACCCGGCCCGAAAACAGCTTCCAGATACTTTTTCTCCAACGCTGGCGGATAAGCCTGACCTTACAGGCCACCACGCTGCATCAACAACTGCTGGATCAAGAGCAAGAGATATTGCTCGATGAGTTGCGACAACATCTGGTGGCTAGCGCTGCGTTGGCGCCTTTATTAGCGGAAAACGATAATTCGGCGGGAAGATTGTGGGATATGACCGCCGGCCAGTGGCAGCAGTTGGATTATCGTCAACTGGTGCATTATGGCGAATTTTTGCAGCAACAACCTGAACTGCGGGCCTTGGCCGATCAATTGGGCCGCAGCCGGCACGCGAAAACCCTGGCGGTGGCGGAAACTACCCAGCAATGGGTACGATTGCGGATCCGCGAACCGGCGGTTCTCCCCGAGGAGGTCAACGGTATTCATCAAAGCGATGACCTGCTGCGATTATTGCCTTCCGAACTGGTCACCCTCGGCATAAGCGATCTGGAGTTTGAGTTTTATCGCCGCCTGCTGGAAAAGCGCCTTCTGACCTATAGACTGCAAGGGGATACCTGGCGAGAACGAATAAGCCAACGGCCGGCACGAAGCGAACGTATGGAATCGCAGCCGCGGGGACCTTTTATTGTGTGTGTGGATACATCCGGTTCCATGGGGGGCATTAACGAGGAGTATGCAAAGGCCTTTTGCCTGGCGTTGATGCGTATTGCCCTGGCGGATGACCGACGTTGTTATATCACCCTTTTTTCAACCGGGATGGTCAGTTATGAACTGACGGCGCCGTCAGGACTGGAACAGGCCATCCGGTTTCTCGGGCAGCGTTTTAGGGGAGGGACCGATCTTGTCGCCTGCCTGAGCACATTGGCGGATAAACTGGATACCCGTCCCTGGCGGGATGCGGACGCGGTGGTGATCTCCGACTTTATAGCCCAACGCCTGCCGGATGAGCTGATTTCCCGCATCAAGCAGCAGCAGCAGTGGCAAGAACAGCGTTATCATGCCGTCGCCCTGTCGGCGATGGGAAAACCGGGTATTCTGAAGATATTTGATCATATCTGGCGGTTCGATACCGGCCTGAGAAGCCGGATGATGCGTTTCTTGCGCCGTAGAAACTAAAAAAATTTAGCCTGATGCGCCGCTATGGCGTGGATTGTCCATCGGCAATACAGAGGGAACCATGTCGGACATATACCAGATAGATGACCTTGACCGCGCTATTTTGAAGGCATTGATGGCTAATGCCCGTACCGCCTATGCCGAGCTGGCCAAGCAGCTGGCGGTGAGTGCGGGAACTATTCATGTGCGGGTGGAAAAAATGAAGCAGGCAGGCATTATCACCGGTGCTCGCGTGGATGTCAGCGCCAAGCATCTGGGTTATGACGTGTGCTGTTTTATCGGCATTATTCTGAAAAGCGCCAAGGACTATCCCTCGGCGCTTAAGAAACTCGAGGATCTTGAGGAAGTGGTGGAAGCGTATTACACCACCGGACATTACAGTATCTTTATCAAAGTCATGTGCCGCTCCATCGATGCCCTGCAACAGGTACTTATCAACAAGATCCAGACGATTGATGAGATCCAGTCCACCGAGACCCTAATCTCCCTGCAGAACCCCATCAGCCGCACCATCGTCCCCTGACGGATATTTGTTATACCCCTATTATCCACAGGTAGATCCCAGGCCGTACACAGCGTACAATATCGGCTCATTTATCAGGCGGGAATACTATGGCCGACGTAACGATCGTCTCCGGCAGTACCTTGGGTAGTGCCGAATACGTAGCCGAGCATATTGCCGGTCTGTTGGAACAACAGGGATTTACCACCGAAGTCTTGCACGGTCCCGAATGGGAAGAGCTGAATCCGCAGGGGTTTTGGCTGATTGTGACCTCTACCCACGGCGCCGGCGATCTGCCCGACAATTTACAGCCTTTATTTGAACAGTTGGCTGCCGTGAGTCCCTCGCTTTCCAAGGTGAAATATGGCGGCATCGGGATCGGCAGCAGTGAATACGATACTTTCTGTGGCGCGATCGAAACGGTGGATCGTCAAATGATCGCATTGGGAGCGGAGCGGATCGGCGAGATATTGAAGATCGACATCACCCAGCATGAAATTCCCGAGGATCCGGCGGAAGAGTGGGCCAAAAAGTGGATCGGTTTAATAAATTTATAAAAAAGATCTTCTTTTTTCTGTGTATAAGTAAGCGTAAAACCGGCCTATAACCGGTAGTTATCCACTGTATAACCTTTGCTCGCTTATTGAGCTGTGTATAAGTAGCGATCTTGATCCCAGCTTATACCGTTCAGGATCACCACTCATTCACAGCAAACGATCGGATCCAATAAGTTGTTTTTCAAGCTGAAAAATGGGTTATCCACAGAAGATCGCGATCCTAGTAGTAGTGATAATAAAGAGATCTTTAAATAAAAAGATCTTTCTTTAATTACCCGGGGATCCCCGGGGCTTGTATCACTTCCAAAGTTGAGTAGAATCCACATTCCCGGAAGCCCCAGACGAACCTTTGCCCCCAAAATGAGGTGTATGCAAGATGTTTTATCCCGATCAGTTTGACGTCATTATCATTGGTGGCGGCCATGCCGGAACTGAAGCGGCCATGGCGTCGGCTCGCATGGGATGTAAAACACTGTTATTGACGCATAATATTGATACCCTTGGGCAAATGTCCTGTAACCCTGCCATCGGCGGCATCGGTAAAGGCCATTTGGTGAAGGAAATCGATGCAATGGGCGGTCTGATGGCAAAAGCCATCGATCGGGCCGGTATCCAGTTTAGGATACTAAACGCCAGCAAAGGCCCGGCGGTTCGCGCCACTCGTGCCCAGGCGGATCGGCTGCTCTATCGTCTGGCGATCCGGACCGCCCTGGAGAACCAGCCCAACCTGATGATCTTCCAGCAGGCTGTGGAGGATCTGATCGTTGAAAACGATCGGGTGGTGGGCGCGGTAACCCAAATGGGGCTTAAATTCCGCGGTCGTTCGGTGGTATTAACGGTCGGAACCTTCCTGGACGGCAAGATCCATATCGGCATGGATCACTTCAGCGGCGGTCGGGCCGGCGATCCCCCGTCCATCGCCTTGTCAAAACGCCTGCGGGAATTGCCTTTCCGGGTGAAACGACTGAAAACCGGCACCCCGCCGCGCATCGACGCGCGCACTATCGATTTCAGCGTCCTGGCCACGCAGCAGGGGGATAACCCGCTGCCGGTCTTTTCGTTTATGGGTTCCGTGAGCGATCACCCCCGCCAGGTGCCTTGTTATATCACCTATACCAATGAACAAACCCATGAGGTTATCCGCCAGAATCTCGATCGTAGCCCGATGTATGCAGGCATCATCGAAGGCGTGGGTCCGCGCTATTGCCCTTCCATCGAAGATAAGGTCATGCGCTTCGCCGATCGCGATTCCCACCAGATTTTTCTTGAACCTGAGGGGCTGACCAGCAATGAGGTCTACCCAAACGGCATATCCACCAGTTTGCCCTTCGATGTACAGATGAAAATCGTGCATTCCATGAAGGGCCTGGAAAACGCCCTGATCGTCCGTCCGGGTTATGCCATCGAATATGACTTCTTCGATCCCCGCGACTTAAAACCGACGCTGGAAAGCAAATACATCGCCGGCCTGTTCTTTGCCGGTCAGATCAACGGCACTACCGGTTATGAAGAAGCCGCTGCCCAGGGCATGTTGGCAGGTATCAACGCAGGGCGCGCATCCAAGGATCTGGAGGGATGGTTCCCGCGGCGGGATCAGGCCTACCTGGGCGTTCTGGTGGACGATTTATGCACCCTGGGGACGAAAGAGCCTTATCGTATGTTCACTTCTCGCGCCGAATACCGCTTGTTGCTGCGTGAAGACAACGCTGATTTACGGCTTACCGAAACCGGCCGGGCCTTAGGGCTGGTGGATGATGAGCGCTGGGCGCGCTTTAGCGAAAAACAAGAAGGCATCGAACGGGAACGCCAGCGCCTACGCGACCTGTGGGTACACCCCCGCACCGATGAAGTGGAAAAGATCAACGCCCTGCTGAAAAGCCCGTTGACCCGTGAGGCCAGCGGAGAAGAGCTGCTGCGCCGTCCTGAAATGACCTATGACATCCTCACTTCTTTACCGATGTTTTCGCCGGCGTTAGCCGATGCGCAGTCGGCGGAACAGGTGGAAATCCAGGTCAAATACCAAGGCTATATTTCACGCCAGCAGGATGAAATCGACAGGCAGCTGCGCCATGAAAATACTCTGCTGCCGGTTGATATGGATTACGTGCACGTGGCGGGCTTATCCAATGAGGTGATTGCCAAGCTCAACGATCACAAACCGGGCTCCATCGGTCAGGCGTCCCGGATTTCTGGGGTGACACCCGCCGCCATCTCTATTTTGCTGGTCTGGCTTAAAAAACAGGGTTTATTGCGCCGCAGCGCCTGAGAGGCTGATAAGTCAGGACATTCGGCACCGTAAAAGGATGTATCTATGTTGAGTAAACTGGACGCCTTACTGGCCCAGGCGGAAATTATCCTGTCCGATGGTCAAAAACAGCAACTGCTGCTTTACATTCGGCTGTTGGACAAATGGAACAAGGCTTATAACCTTACGTCGGTGCGTAACCCTGAGCAAATGTTGATACGCCATATTATGGACAGCATCGTGGTGAATGACCATTTACAGGGGCAGTCCTTTATCGATGTCGGTACCGGCGCCGGCTTGCCGGGCATTCCCTTGGCCATCGTCCGTCCCACCTCCCGCTTTACCTTGTTGGACAGCCTGGGCAAGCGTATCCGGTTTTTACGCCAGGTACGGCATGAGCTGCAGCTGGACAATATTGAAACAGTGCAAAGCCGGGTTGAAGACTATGTTCCGCTTGCGCCCTATGACGGCATTATCAGCCGCGCCTTCGCTTCCGTTAACGATATGCTGTCCTGGTGTGAACATTTGGCCGCGCCAGGCCAGGGGCTGTTTTACGCCCTTAAGGGAACCGTTCCGGAAACCGAGCTGGCGATGCTGCCCGAGGGGTTCGACATTGAATCGGTGATAAGACTCAACGTCCCGACATTGGCTGAAGAGCGACATTTAGTCGTTCTGAGGCGCCGCTAAAATTGTTTTTTATCAATAAAAAGTTGAATAGCGTCTTAGGGAAAATAGAGCAATAAAACGGACATTGAATCCTAACTATTTCAAATATCGTTCACTATTATTTAACAATTAATTATCATCATTACGATCGAATATTTAGTTTAGACCCTAATAATCACTATGGAAAATATATGTGTCTAAAAATGTCAATGATATTCCCTAATATGTTTGGAAAAAAAAGCAAGAGTATTTTCCCTTTGACAGGATTGGAAGCCTATAAGGCTTGTTTTTCAATAAATAATAGATAACTTGCTGATTAAAAATCTGTTTCCGTTAGATTCGCTGCTAAAGACCATAATGTGAATCCAGCTGACAGGGAGAACAACGTCTTTTAAATGTGATCATGCGCACAGTTTGATATGTAATAATTGCTGAAGCAGTATGAAGTTATGCATGGTATGATTCCTGCGCTTTATAGCGAAAAGCGGGCAAATCCACGGGATTTAAATTATTGTTCACCTTTTCGCTACTTATGGATTGAATTCATAGTATCGACCCGTATAATTTGCACGTTTTTAGCTGCTTGACTCATGACGCTAAAGGCAGTTTTATACTCCTTCAGTCTGACCAGAACGGGTGCGGAGAGAAGTTAAGTCATGTCCTTATCCCTCTACAGCGGGAAAGTCGCCGGAAAGTTGTTATTTATCCAGCTAATGACTTTTGTTCTGGTAAGCGCACTGTTTGCGCTGTTCAATTCGCATTGGAGCGCCTCCGCCCTGGGCGGTGGACTGGCGGCTTGGCTGCCGAATTTATTGTTTGTGCTGTTTGCCTGGCGCCATCAGGTAAAAGTTCCCGCCGCGGGACGTGTTGCCTGGTCGTTTGCCATCGGAGAGGCGCTCAAGGTCGTCGTTACGATAGTCTTGCTTATCGTGGCGCTTGGGGTGTTCAGGGCTGCGTTTGTTCCATTGGGCCTGACCTATTTATCGGTGCTGATTGTGCAGATATTGGCACCGGCCGTAATTAACAACAAAGGGTAAGAGGCATCATGTCTGCATCAGGAGAAATCTCTACTCCACAGGAATACATAGGGCATCACCTGAATAACCTTCAGCTGAACCTGCGTACTTTCGAACTGGTTAATCCCCACAACGGCCCGGCAACATTCTGGACGCTGAACATCGACTCCATGTTCTTTTCCTTGCTGCTGGGCGTGATCTTTATCTGGATCTTCGGTCGTGTCGCCAAAAGCGCCACCAGCGGCGTTCCCGGTAAACTGCAAACCGCCGTTGAACTGATTATCGGGTTTGTTGATGGCAGCGTAAGGGATATGTTTCACGGTAAGAGCAAGCTTATCGCTCCGTTGGCCTTAACCATTTTCGTCTGGGTTTTTCTTATGAACCTGATGGATTTGCTGCCAATCGATTTGTTGCCTTATATCGGCGAGCATGTGCTCGGGTTACCGGCGCTACGTGTTGTCCCTTCCGCCGATGTGAATATTACGATATCGATGGCGCTGGGCGTTTTTATCCTCATTCTGTTCTATAGCGTGAAGATGAAAGGCATCGGTGGTTTTATCAAAGAACTCACCATGCAGCCGTTCAACCATTGGGCCTTTATCCCCGTCAACTTTATTCTCGAAGGCGTCAGCCTGCTGTCCAAACCGGTTTCACTGGGCCTTCGGTTGTTTGGCAATATGTACGCGGGTGAGTTGATTTTCATCCTGATTGCCGGTCTGTTACCGTGGTGGTCTCAATGGATCCTCAATGTGCCATGGGCCATTTTCCATATACTGATCATTACGTTACAAGCCTTTATCTTTATGGTGCTGACGATTGTCTATCTTGCGATGGCGTCTGAAGAACACTGATACTTTTTACAATAATGTTGCGTTTAATCTGAAACAAACTGGAGACTGTCATGGAAAACCTGAATCTCGATCTGCTGTACATGGCTGCCGCTGTGATGATGGGTCTGGCGGCAATCGGTGCTGCGATCGGTATCGGCATCCTGGGTGGTAAATTTTTGGAAGGTGCTGCGCGTCAGCCGGATTTGATTCCCCTGCTGCGTACACAGTTCTTTATCGTTATGGGTCTGGTTGACGCCATCCCCATGATCGCTGTAGGTCTGGGACTGTACGTGATGTTTGCTGTAGCGTAGTGTGTATCACTGCGTGATTTTAATACAACATCAATCCGTTAACTTTATAAGAGGCATTGTGCTGTGAATCTTAACGCAACAATCCTCGGCCAGGCCATCGCGTTTGTCCTATTTGTCCTGTTCTGCATGAAATACATATGGCCGCCGCTGATGGCTGCCATCGAGAAGCGTCAAAAAGAAATTGCTGACGGCCTCGCTTCTGCGGATCTTGCCAAAAAAGAGGTGGACATAGCGCAAGCCAATGCGACCGATCAACTGAAGAAAGCGCGAGCCGAAGCCCAGGGAATCATTGAGCAAGCCAATAAACGGAAAGCTCAGATTGTGGACGAAGCGAAAGCGGAAGCAGAAGACGAACGCAATAAAATCGTGGCGCAGGCTCAGGCTGAAATCGAAGCCGAAACCAAACGCGCTCGCGAAGAGTTGCGCAAGCAAGTCGCACTGTTGGCTTTAGCGGGTGCCGAGAAGATTATCGAACGTTCCGTGGATGAAGCTGCCAACAGCGACATCGTAGATAAACTGGTCGCTGAACTTTAGGGAGGGAGGGGCTGATGTCTGAATTAGTAACCGTAGCTCGCCCCTACGCCAAAGCAGCTTTTGACTTTGCCGTCGAGCACCAAAGCGTTGAACATTGGCAAGATATGCTGTCGTTTACCGCTGAGGTAAGCCGCAACGATCAGATGGCAGAACTGTTGTCCGGTGCTGTTGCTCCGGAGACGCTGTCGGAAACGTTTATCGCTGTATGTGGTGACCAACTCGACCCGGCGGGCCAAAACCTGATTAAGGTCATGGCCGAAAATGGGCGCTTGGCAGTTTTGCCTGATGTGCTGGAACAGTTTATTCATCTGCGCGCGGCGCAGGAATCAACTGTGGAAGTGGAGGTCATTTCTTCCAGCGCACTGAAAGATGAGCAACTGGCGAAGATTACTGCCGCGATGGAAAAACGTCTGTCACGCAAAGTTAAGCTGAATTGCAAAATTGATAAGTCTGTCATAGCCGGCGTGATTATTCGCGCGGGCGATATGGTGATAGACGGCAGCGTTCGCGGTCGTCTCGAACGCCTGACAGACGTATTGCAGTCTTAAGGGGACTGGAGCATGCAACTGAATTCCACCGAAATCAGCGAACTGATCAAGCAGCGCATTGCTCAGTTCAATGTGGTGAGCGAAGCTCACAATGAAGGTACTATCGTCTCCGTGAGTGACGGTATTATCCGTATTCATGGTCTGGCTGAAGTGATGCAGGGCGAAATGATAGCGCTGCCCGGCAATCGCTTCGCCATCGCCCTTAACCTGGAACGCGACTCTGTCGGTGCCGTGGTGATGGGGCCTTATGAAGACCTGGCCGAAGGCATGAAGGTTAAATGTACCGGCCGTATTCTGGAAGTGCCGGTGGGTCGCGGCCTGTTGGGTCGTGTGGTAAATACCCTGGGTGCGCCTATTGACGGCAAGGGCCCGGTGGAAAACGACGGTTTCTCCGCTGTCGAGGCGATTGCCCCGGGCGTTATCGAACGTCAATCCGTTGACGAGCCGGTGCAGACCGGTTACAAATCCGTCGACGCCATGATTCCTATCGGTCGCGGACAGCGCGAACTGATTATCGGCGACCGTCAGACCGGTAAATCCGCTCTGGCAATCGATGCGATCATCAACCAGCGCGATTCCGGCATAAAATGCGTTTATGTCGCCATCGGCCAGAAAGCCTCCACCGTCGCTAACGTGGTGCGTAAACTGGAAGAACACGGTGCCTTGGCTAATACCATCGTTGTGGTGGCCACCGCGTCCGAATCCGCAGCCTTGCAATATCTGGCGCCGTATGCCGGCTGTGCCATGGGTGAATATTTCCGCGACCGTGGCGAAGATTCCCTGATCATCTATGATGATTTGTCGAAACAGGCCGTGGCATACCGTCAAATTTCCCTGTTGCTCCGTCGTCCGCCAGGACGTGAAGCCTATCCTGGGGACGTATTTTATCTCCACTCCCGTTTGCTGGAACGGGCATCCCGCGTAAATGCCGAATATGTTGAAGCGTTTACCAAGGGTGAAGTGAAGGGCAAAACCGGTTCCCTGACCGCATTACCGATCATCGAAACCCAGGCGGGCGACGTTTCAGCGTTTGTTCCGACCAACGTGATTTCCATCACCGACGGCCAGATCTTCCTGGAATCCAGCCTGTTCAACGCCGGTATTCGTCCTGCGGTAAACCCCGGTATTTCTGTTTCTCGCGTGGGCGGTGCCGCTCAAACGAAAATCATGAAAAAACTGTCCGGCGGTATCCGTACAGCATTGGCGCAGTACCGTGAATTGGCGGCCTTCTCCCAGTTTGCATCCGACCTGGATGAAGCCACCCGCAAGCAGTTGAATCACGGTCAGAAAGTTACTGAATTGCTTAAGCAGAAACAGTATGCGCCCATGTCGGTGGCTCAGCAGTCACTGGTGCTGTACGCGGCGGAACGCGGTTACTTGGAAGATGTTGAACTGGCGAAAGTCGGTGACTTCGAAGCCGCACTTATAGCTTATGTTGATCGCGAACAGGGCGATTTGATGCAACAAATCAACCAGACCGGCGCTTATAACGACGATATCGAAGGCAAGCTGAAAGGTATCCTCGATAACTTCAAGGCAACCCAGTCCTGGTAATGCAACGTGGCCTGCTTGAGTGGGCCGCTAAGCTATGAGGAGGAGCAGAGATGGCCAACGCAAAAGAAATACGTACCAAGATCGCCAGCGTGCAGAACACGCAGAAGATCACCAAAGCGATGGAGATGGTTTCCGCTTCTAAAATGCGTAAATCTCAAGATCGCATGGCGGCCAGCCGTCCTTATGCAGAAACGATGCGTAATGTGATTGGTCACCTTGCTTTGGGGAATCTGGAATATAAACACCCCTACCTGGAAGAGCGCAAAGTTAAGCGTGTCGGGTATCTGGTGGTATCCACCGACCGTGGTCTGGCCGGCGGTCTGAACATTAACCTGTTCAAAAAAGTGCTGACTGATATGAAGGGTTGGAGCGAGAAAGGCGTTGAATCCGAACTGGCTGTTATCGGGTCCAAGGGCGTCTCTTTCTTTAACGCCATCGGCAGTAAAGTTGTTGCCCAGGTCACCGGTATGGGGGATAACCCCACCTTGTCGGAACTGATCGGTCCGGTAAAAGTCATGCTGCAGGCCTATGACGAAGGCCGTCTTGATAAGCTCTATATTGTCAGCAATAAATTCATTAATACCATGTCCCAGGTTCCGCAGCTTTTGCAGGTTTTACCCCTGCCGCCCGCGGAAGACGATGAAAATCTGAAGAAAAAAACCTGGGATTATCTGTATGAGCCTGATCCTAAGTCGCTACTGGATACGTTGCTGCGTCGTTATGTGGAATCACAGGTTTATCAGGGCGTCGTTGAAAATCTGGCCAGTGAACAGGCCGCGCGCATGGTGGCGATGAAAGCTGCAACGGACAACGGCAGCAGCCTCATTAAAGAGCTGCAACTGGTTTACAATAAGGCTCGTCAATTCAGCATCACTCAGGAAATCACCGAGATCGTTTCGGGAGCCGCCGCAGTTTAGGTTAGGGTTACGAATTACGTAGAGGATTCAAGATGGCTACTGGAAATGTTATCCAGGTTATCGGCGCCGTGGTTGACGTCGAGTTCCCGCAAGATGCCGTACCTAAGGTGTACAATGCGCTTGAAGTGGAAAACGGTGCCACCAAATTGGTGCTGGAAGTTGAACAGCAATTAGGCGGCGGCGTCGTACGTTGCATCGCCATGGGCACATCCGACGGTTTGCGCCGGGGCCTTAAAGTGACCAACCTGGAACGTTCGATTGAAGTCCCAGTGGGTAAAGCCACATTGGGACGTATCATGAATGTGCTGGGTCAGCCTGTTGATATGAAAGGCGATATCGGTGAGGAAGAACGTTGGTCAATCCATCGTCCGGCGCCGAGCTATGAAGATTTGTCGAGTTCCCAGGAACTGCTGGAAACCGGCATCAAGGTAATCGACCTGATGTGCCCGTTTGCGAAGGGCGGTAAAGTGGGTCTGTTTGGCGGCGCCGGTGTCGGTAAAACCGTTAACATGATGGAACTTATCCGTAATATCGCCATTGAGCACTCAGGTTATTCGGTATTTGCCGGCGTGGGCGAACGTACCCGTGAAGGGAACGACTTCTATCATGAAATGACCGAATCCAACGTAATCGACAAAGTATCGTTGGTTTACGGCCAGATGAACGAGCCGCCGGGAAACCGTCTGCGCGTGGCGTTGACCGGGCTGACCATGGCGGAAAAATTCCGTGATGAAGGCCGCGACGTCCTGCTGTTTATCGATAATATCTATCGTTATACCCTGGCCGGGACGGAAGTGTCCGCGCTGCTTGGCCGTATGCCGTCGGCGGTAGGTTATCAGCCGACACTGGCGGAAGAAATGGGCGTGCTGCAAGAACGCATCACCTCCACCAAAACCGGTTCAATCACCTCCGTACAGGCCGTATACGTCCCTGCGGATGACTTGACCGACCCGTCTCCGGCAACGACCTTTGCCCACCTTGACGCCACCGTGGTATTGAGCCGTCAAATCGCTTCCCTGGGTATCTACCCGGCGGTTGACCCCCTCGACTCCACCAGCCGTCAGTTGGACCCGCTGGTTGTCGGACAGGAACATTACGATGTGGCCCGCGGTGTGCAGTCCATTCTTCAGCGTTATCAAGAGCTGAAAGATATTATTGCCATCCTGGGTATGGACGAGTTATCGGAAGGCGACAAGCTGGTGGTATCCCGTGCTCGTAAGATCCAGCGCTTCCTGTCTCAACCGTTCTTCGTTGCTGAAGTATTTACCGGTTCGCCGGGTAAGTATGTTTCCCTGAAAGACACGATTCGTGGCTTTAAAGGCATCATGGACGGCGAATATGATCACCTGCCTGAGCAGGCGTTCTATATGGTGGGTTCCATTGATGAAGCAGTGGAAAAAGGCAAGAAACTGTAACGCTGTGAAAGGAGGGTGATATGGCTGCAAATACTTACCATCTGGATGTCGTCAGCGCGGAACAGAAAATGTTCTCCGGGCTGGTGGAAAAAATCCAGGTGACGGGGAGCGAAGGCGAGCTGGGTATCTATCCCGGTCACGCCCCGCTGCTCACTGCCATTAAGCCCGGTATGGTGCGTATCGTTAAAGAGCATAACGAAGAAGAGTACATTTACCTGTCCGGTGGTGTGCTTGAGGTGCAACCCAGCATCGTTACCGTGCTTGCCGATACCGCTATTCGAGGCAAAGATCTGGATGAAGCGAGAGCGATGGAATCCAAGCGCATGGCGGAAGAGCATATTAATAATTCCCACGGCGACGTGGATTATGCTCAAGCCTCGGCTGAGTTGTCCCGGGCTATCGCCAAATTGCGGGTTATTGAATTAACCAAACGTTCCATGTAATCAAGCAATCATTCGTAAAAGGCCGGTTCATATTGACCGGCTTTTTTTATAAAAAAAATTCTCTATTTTAAAAATCCTCTATTTCAATAAATTATCCAATCTATTAAAAATAATTCAATAACTCATCAAAACGCTGTTATACCACTGAAAGTGGTTCAGCATTAAATTGGCGTTGACACGTTTCATCACGAGTGATAATCATAATCCTGAGGTGATTTGATAAAAACGCTTAAGTTTAACGTTAATTGATTTCTATAAATTATAATCAATGAAGGTATAAAAAATAATATATTAATCTCATTGATGATAAAGCTAATGAGATAACTAGTGCACCAAATGGATTTCAAATAATTAAACCAGGGAAGATAACACTATGAATTATGGCTTCAACAAAAATCCGTCTTATTTCAAACACAGCTATTGGAACAACAATATTGGAGCAAGTGGCTCACAATTTAATTTTTCTTCCCCCTATCAAGTAGGGAACATCCCACACCATTTTAATGCGCCTCCGGTAGTGCGGTTTTCCTCGCAGGGTCCACAGGTTGGTAGAATGGTGTGGGGTTGGCAAGTCAATGCTAAACCCTGCTCGACTCCACCGAGAAAAAATAATGGCATTGAGGTTATTACACTATGTGGGGGACTGCAACCTCAGCTCAAATACGAATTTGTTCCCTATAAAGACGGGCCTTCAATAAGCACTATCCGCAACGATATCAGCGCTCGCTTATTGAAAGCAGGGCAAGCGCCTGATATCGGTCATCATGTCCTTGCCGACCATGAGCGTCCTGATTTTATGCGGGTGATAAGACAGCCAACGCGAGAATTTCATTTAGCGCATCCCGCAACGGCAGATGCGCAAGAATGTATAAATGCCGGCCATAAGGAGCAAGAACACTACTTTAACTCGCCGATGCCGTTTACGCTCCCTGAAGCGGAGCAAGCCTTGGCGTGGAGAAACCAGGAATTAGATAACCTCATAAAAGCCAGAAATGAGGTAGAAGCGAAAATCAAAGAAAATCATGAGTGGATTTCCGGGATCCAAAGGGGCACGCGTGGTCCTCGAAGTAAGAAATTCTTAGCCCAATTACGCGGTCAAAATCATAAATTATGGCAAACCAGTCAAGCCCTTGAATGGCGTTGTCAAAACGCCACCACGCGCAGAGATGAAACCGCCGAAAACCTGCAAAAAATCAAGCAAGCCCTCGAGCATAATAAAGAAGCTTATCGAGATAGCATAAAGTCTGTCGAGAGGCAGCGGTTTCCAAAAGATCATGTCATTTTTAATGATGAAAGGGCGCGGACTGATGCAACCAGGCAAGAGGAGACGAGATTAGCCGCTTTAGTCAGGCAAGAATTGGAGAATTACTCTAACGCCTCAATGCCCGCAACGTTGGATGAAGCCCGTGCCACCGCCGAGTCAGGGAAAAAGCATTTAGAGAACTGCGTCAGGGATAAAAACGCCAGTGAGGCCCTGTATAATGAAAAGCAATCGCGCCTTGAAGCCACCAGAGCTTTGTTAGCGGAAGAGTGGAACGTTATCGCGGAGCATGAGGTGGCGTTTCTGGAGGAAGAAGTCGCGGCACTCAAGCGCAGCGTTGAAATCCAGGATCAGCGGATTGCCAATGCCCTCACCCGTGCAACAGAATCTTACCGACAAAAAATACTGGGCTTACACTCAAAAGCTGATTTCGATACGTCTCATGCACTGGCTGAGGAAGCGCAGGCGCAATTCTTTCAACGCCTGGCGAATCAGCCTGATGACGCTTTAGCGCCGGCGGAGGCCGACGAAGGACAATCGCCAGCGGCGCATATCTCCCCTACACCGCCTGTAAATCAGGAAAACAGGCCAGAAAGCGCAACGACATCCTTAGGCAAACAGCGTATTCCCGCATTGGTCAGCCTGGCCGCCCTCTCTTCTGAGATTGTCGACAGAGCCGCCCGGCGTGCTGAGCGGCAAGCCAATCAGCACGCTGTTTTAGCGAGCCCTGGAGGGGCGGTATCGGCTGTGGCTGAACATGAATCCAGCGCACACCCGAGCAGCACAAACCCGCCGCCGGCAAATCACGCGGTCGTAAGCACCGCCCTTGGCGCTTCAGCTCTAGCTTTAGCGTCTACCAACACCTTAGCCGCCTCAGGCGCAATCACCGGTGCATCAGTGGATCTCGGCGGGCTTGCGGCAACAGCGGCACGAACACTAGGCGCAGAGTTTGCCGGGGCAGCGGGCCAAATGCTATCAGCTCCAGCCATCGCGATAGGGGCGATGCTCTACTCGCCAAAAGTCGGGGTAGGCAGCGATATTGTGCCGGGCCGTAGTCAAAAGCCGATTATCAAACCCAAGCCCCAATTTGGCGCCAAAACACCGGCACAATCAATCAATAGACCTGTTACTTCAAGGGTCCCGGCCGGAAACGGCATAAAACCGCCGCTGGCGACCAAGCCCGCGTTTGACCGTGCCAGTCTTGATGCACAACGGCTTCAAGCATTGAAACAGGCAACCGCTCAAACTGGTATAACTCCCTTGTCGAGCCCCGTCGCCGCAGAACCATTCAAACAAGCTGCTGCGGCGCTTGATAAAGCTGCCGCCGCGCTGCAAGACGCCGCTTGTCTCGACAATCCGCTGTGCGTGGGGAAACTGATTCTGGGAGGAGATGGCCGTAATACCACGGAAACCGTGCCTGTCGCGGATAACCTGACAGGCGGTAAACTTGAAAACCCGCTACCGATCCATGATAATAAAACCGTACTGATTTCACCGGATCAGCGGGGGGAGCAGGGAGCCCATCATACCGGGAACGCGGATAGCATGGAGAGCCGCGACGAAGAGAACGGTAGGTCTAAGCCAAATTTGGGCAAGGACATAGCGAATGCCACCGTTGCTGATAAAGCCGAACTTGGCGGAGTAAGCTCGGGAACGCCAGGGAGTTGGGAACCTGGGGATGAGCAAAAAGCCCGCAATGAAGAATCTCAAAAGACAAATGAGATTCAGAGTCAGGATAAAACTTCGCCTGAAGGTGCTGAAAAATTAGTTTGGGATTCTTGGCAAAATCAGCCTAAGGCAACTATCAATGGCCGTCAATATGCCCAAATTGGTGATCGATATTACGCGCAACATGCGGTAGACAGGATGCAGCCATCAAGCCTTGGCTCACCCGCAGGTACAGTCGGACCTGGCAGGAACGTCACTCCTAACATGGTAGAACACGTTATCAAGACAGGTTCGCCTCAAAACAATATTGTTGATGGAGTAGCTCGTACTACTTTTTGGAGCGGTGACGTAGGAGTTGTAACTGAAAACAATGGCAATGTAGTTGTTACTATTTTGCGTAGGAGTGGCATATGAGTGATTGGATCTATCCTGAGGTAATTAATCATCTCAAGAAATCATGTAATGATTTTCTCGATGAAAAAATAACGATTCAAAATATTCAAGAAGAGATTCTTAGTGCCGAAAATCAGGTGGTTGCGCTTGAAGAAAAATGGCTTCGTACTATCTTGTTTGACGCAGAAAACAAGATTGAACTTTTAAATTATACCATCAATGAAAATGAATTGGTAAGTTCAATAAAACCTATAGTCCAGCATGTCTTGAATAAAATACAATAACACCCCGACGGCCTCATGGTGTGAGGATGGGGCCTAATAGTCATAATACCGCGCCAGCCGCTCAACAGTTGTAACGACAAAACTATTGCTAAGCAAAAAAGTCGGATGTGGCCGGAAACGGCATAAAACCGCCGCTGGCGGCCAAGCCCGCGTTTGACCGTGCCAGTCTTGATGCACAACGGCTTCAAGCATTGAAACAGGCAACCGCTCAAACTGGTATAACTCCCTTGTCGAGCCCCGTCGCCGCAGAACCATTCAAACAAGCTGCTGCGGCGCTTGATAAAGCTGCCGCCGCGCTGCAAGACGCCGCTTGTCTCGACAATCCGCTGTGCGTGGGGAAACTGATTCTGGGAGGAGATGGCCGTAATACCACGGAAACCGTGCCTGTCGCGGATAACCTGACAGGCGGTAAACTTGAAAACCCGCTGCCGATCCAGGATAATAAAACCGTACTGATTTCACCGGATCAGCGGGGGGAGCACGGAGCCCATCATACCGGGAACGTGGATGGTAAGCCGGATACGGACGGAAATACGACGGTAGGTCCGATATATGATACAGTAAATAAAGTTGTTCCGAATTATGTTTCTGAAAATCAGGAAGACCGCGATAATTTAGGTGATTTTACAGGGAAAAGTGGTGCGCCAATTAATGTATTACCGGGTTCGAACGCTCCTACGACTATCAATGGTAGAGAATTCTCAGCTCATGCACTAGATAGAATGCAGGAAGAGGTATACCACCGTCAGCTATTGATAGTGCCATAAAAAATGGTAGTATTTATCCAACCAAACCAGGAACTACCGGATATTTTGATCCGATTAATAAAATACGAGTTATAATTAATTCTGAATCAGGAGCGGTAGTTACTGTGATCCCTGGAGCACCCACTAATGAAAAAAAATGAAAATTTCTCACAACAAGTGAAAACAATCTTGTTGAATGATTGGGATCCGATTGGAATAAAAGATCTACCAGAAGCTAATGATGAATATGATGATTATGTGTTTACAGTATGTGAAATGATTTCAGAGGGTAAACATGAATCTGATTTTTATGATTTTTTATTCTGGGTAGAGTCAGAAAGGATCTGTTTACATGTAAATACTGAGCATATTAAATCAATAGCAGAAAAATTAGAGAGATTGACATTAGCATCTTCATCTTAAACAGTCTGGCCGGTTGAAAGCCCGGCTTCTCCGTTAGCATTATTCTCAGCCATAGTAATTTGCCTTATTTGTCGCTTGTGGTAAGCGTGTCGGAGGGTAGCGCGGGCGAGTGTCGCAGCTTTAAGGACGCTCGACGCCGGTGGACTATAAACTTAAAGGCAGTCTCCGGCTTCTGCTATAGCCGCTGTGCCTAGTGTGGAATGAAGTACTCTCTAGATGTTCACGTCGTAGTCATCATTCCCCAACTTATTTTGTATTCAAAAAAAAGTCTTCTCGTTATGTCGCCTTACATCGCTCGTTTTGACCTGTTTTTCCTCCTGGAACCCCCTTCCGCCGCCGCCAATTGCCCAATTCACCCGGTTCAGGGTAATATTTTATCCACTACGGCTAATCTGCGGCCATAATGCATTTTGCTGACCAAAATATGTAGTAATCCCGGTTATGAACGGGTTTACTTTCGTCTATTGAATTTGATTCATCAGGATAGTTATGTCGAATCGAGCAATGAGCGTGGTGATACTTGCCGCGGGTAAAGGTACCCGCATGTATTCCGATCTGCCGAAGGTGTTGCATCCCCTGGCGGGCAAGCCACTGATTGGCCATGTTATCGATGCCGTTAATACGCTGAACACCGAACATATCCATCTGGTTTACGGTCATGGCGGCGAATTGTTACGGGATAAACTGGCCGGCTGCAACCCGCGGTTGAACTGGGTTTTACAATCCGAACAGCGCGGCACCGGACATGCGGTACAACAGGCGTTGCCCTTTTTGTCCGATGATGAAGATGTGCTGATCCTGTATGCCGACGTTCCGCTCATCGCTCCGGGGACCCTCCAGCGTTTGCTGGCGGCCAAACCGGACGGCGGCATCGGCCTGTTAACCGTGACGCTGGACGATCCTTCCGGCTATGGTCGCATTGTGCGTGAAAACGGACAGGTCACCGGCATCGTGGAGCAAAAG
Source organism: Sodalis sp. dw_96 (assembly GCF_018449575.1). GTDB lineage: Bacteria > Pseudomonadota > Gammaproteobacteria > Enterobacterales > Enterobacteriaceae > Acerihabitans. The sequence continues at coordinate 23,300 of NZ_JAAVUT010000024.1, forward strand.
GATGCCTCGGAAGAGCAGCGCCGGATTAACGAAATCAATACCGGCATTATGGTGGCGGCCGGTGGAGATTTGAAGCGCTGGCTAGGCTCGCTGAACAATAATAATGTGCAGGGCGAGTATTACCTTACCGACATCATCGCCATGGCCTGGAATGAAGGACGGCAAATCAACACCGTGCAGCCCGGGCGGCTGTGGGAAGTGGAGGGGGTGAATAACCGCCGCCAGTTGGCGGTGCTGGAGCGGGTTTATCAGCAGCAGCTGGCGGAGGGGCTGCTGCTGGCCGGCGTGATGATTTGCGATCCTGCGCGCTTTGACCTGCGCGGCGAGCTTAAGCACGGGCGCGATGTGACCATCGACACCAACGTGATTATCGAAGGCCGGGTGGTGCTGGGCAATAACGTGGCCATCGGTACCGGCTGTGTGCTCAAGGATTGCGACATCGGCGATAACGTGATTATCAGCCCCTATTCGATAATAGAGAGCGCCGTGTTACGCGCCAACGTCACCGTCGGGCCGTTTGCACGCCTGCGTCCCGGTTCTGAACTGGCGGAAGGCGCCCATGTGGGTAACTTCGTCGAAATGAAAAAGGCCCGGCTCGGTAAAGGCTCCAAAGCCGGCCATTTGAGTTATCTCGGTGATGCGGAAATCGGTGCCGGGGTCAATATCGGCGCCGGCACCATCACCTGCAACTATGACGGCGCCAATAAACATCAGACTATTATCGGCGATGACGTTTTTGTCGGGTCGGATACCCAGCTCGTCGCCCCGGTTACCGTGGCCAAGGGAGCGACCATCGCCGCCGGGACCACCATAACGTGCGATGTGGGTGAAAACGAGCTGGTGCTTAGCCGGGTGAAGCAAACGCATATTAGCGGCTGGCAGCGGCCGGTAAAGAAAAAACAATAATACATAGACCTTAAATAGTTCGAGTTGCGGGAAGGGGCCGAGTATTGCCAACGCAGCTGCAACGTGAAGTATGACGGGTATAACAATACCCCCGCTCTACAGGCTCGGGGGAATCCGGATAACCGGAATCGGTCAGATCAACGACATCGAAACGGCGTGTCAGCGCCGTTCATTTAGGAATAACACAGATGTGTGGAATAGTAGGTGCAGTTGCCCAACGTGATATTGCTGAAATACTGTTGGAAGGGTTACGCCGCCTTGAATATCGCGGTTATGATTCCGCTGGTTTGGCGGTAGTGGATAATCAGGGACATTTGCAACGCATACGCCGGGTAGGCAAGGTAAGCGTGTTGTCCCACGCGGTGGAGGAACATCCCCTGGGCGGCGGCACGGGTATAGCCCATACCCGTTGGGCCACCCACGGCGAACCGTCGGAATCCAATGCCCATCCCCATGTTTCCGGTCATATCGTGGTGGTGCATAACGGCATTATTGAAAATTATGAACCCTTGCGTAATGGCTTAATGGAGCGCGGTTACCGCTTTGCTTCCGAAACGGATACCGAAGTGATTGCCCATCTGGTCCATTGGGAGCAGTCGCAGCGCGGCGGTACGCTGGCGGAAGTGGTATTGCGGGTTATCCCGCAATTACGCGGCGCCTATGGCACGGTTATTATGGATAGCAACGACCCCAGTGTGCTGGTGGCGGCGCGTTCAGGCAGTCCGCTGGTGATTGGCCGGGGCGTGGGTGAAAATTTCCTGGCATCCGATCAGTTGGCCTTGTTGCCGGTTACCCGCCGCTTCATGTTCCTGGAAGAGGGCGATATTGCCGAAGTAACCCGCCGTACCGTGCGGGTGTGGGATACCCAGGGCAATCCGGTGGAACGGGAGGAGATTGAATCTCAGGTGAAGTACGATGCCGGTGATAAAGGCCTCTATCGTCATTACATGCAAAAAGAGATTTTTGAACAGCCCCAGGCTATTAAAAATGCCCTGGAGGGCCGTTTCAGTCACGGCGAAGTTACTCTGCCGGAGTTGGGCGAACAGGGTAACCAGCTGTTATCGCAAGTGAAATATGTTCAGATTATTGCCTGCGGGACTTCCTTCCATTCCGCCATGGTGGCGCGTTACTGGTTTGAAGAGCTGGCCGGTATGCCTTGCGACGTGGAAATCGCCTCTGAATTCCGTTATCGAAAATCCGCCGTGCGGCCCGGCAGTCTGCTTATCACCCTGTCCCAGTCCGGCGAAACCGCCGATACCCTGGCGGCGTTGCGTCTGACAAAAAGTCTCGGCTATCTGGGTTCCCTGGCGGTTTGTAATGTGCCCGGCTCCTCACTGGTGCGGGAATCGGATCTGGCGCTGATGACCAAAGCCGGTACTGAAATCGGCGTGGCTTCCACCAAGGCTTTCACTACCCAGTTAACGGTGCTGTTGATGCTGGTGGCCCGTATCGGTCGTCTGCGAGGCGTCGACACTGAGGTTGAACGGCAAATCGTTCATGCCCTGCAAGCGCTGCCGGCGCGCATTGAGCAAATGTTGGCGTTGGATGATACCATCGAAGCGCTGGCGGAAGGATTCATGGACAAACACCACGCCTTGTTCCTGGGCCGGGGCGCTTTGTATCCCATCGCCATGGAAGGAGCGTTGAAGCTGAAGGAAATATCTTATATCCATGCCGAAGCCTATGCCGCGGGGGAATTGAAGCATGGCCCGCTGGCGCTCATTGATGCCGAAATGCCGGTCATTGTCATTGCGCCGAATAATGAATTACTGGAAAAGCTGAAATCCAATATCGAGGAGGTCCGTGCCCGGGGCGGCCAGCTGTATGTTTTTGCCGAACAGGATGCCGGATTTATCGATGATGAAAATATGACAATTATTCCTTTACCCCATGTGGAAGAGATTGTTGCGCCAATTTATTATAGTGTCCCTCTGCAATTATTAGCTTATCATGTGGCATTGATTAAAGGCACTGATGTAGACCAGCCGCGTAATTTAGCGAAATCGGTTACCGTTGAATAATATTTTTCAGCTCAATGGCCCCTGTATGGGGGCCATATTTCACCCGGCAGACTGTCATAAAAATGTCACATTACTGACATGTGACTGTCACCCAATTGTCCTATTTTCCTTCCTGCAGCTCTATAATTAAAGCAAGCGGCCTATGGCCGATTTTAATATCCCACAGGAGGGATTATGAAACAGATGCATACAGCCGTTGCCAGTCTTGTTGCAGCCACATTCGCCTTAGCGAGTTTCTCTTCGTTTGCTGCAGCCAGCCTGACCGGTGCCGGCGGCACATTCCCCGCCCCGGTTTATGCTAAATGGGCCGACACCTATCAAAAAGAAACCGGCACCAAAGTAAACTATCAAGGTATCGGTTCCTCTGGCGGCATAAAACAAATTGAAGCAAATACCGTGGATTTCGGCGCTTCCGACGCTCCGTTAAGCGATGCTGATCTAAAAGCAAACGGCCTGTTCCAATTTCCCACCGTTATCGGCGGTGTAGTGATGGCGGTTAATATCCCCGGCATCAAAACCGGCGAGCTGACCCTGGACGGCCATACCCTGGGAGAAATCTACCTGGGCAATATCAAAAAATGGAACGATCCGGCCATCACCAAGCTTAACCCGGGCGTGAAATTGCCTAACCAGAGTATCGCCGTGGTTCGTCGCGCCGACGGTTCAGGCACCTCTTATGTTTTCACCAGCTATCTATCCAAGGTCAATGATTCCTGGAAACAGAAGATTGGCACGGGCACCACGGTTAACTGGCCGGTGGGTTTGGGCGGTAAAGGCAATGACGGCGTAGCCGCTTTTGTTCAGCGTTTACCCGGTGCCATCGGTTATGTTGAATATGCTTACGCCAAGCAAAATAACCTGCCTTATACCAAACTCATCTCTGCCGACGGTAAGCCCGTTCTGCCGAACCAGGATAACTTCAGCAACGCGGCTAAAGGGGCTAACTGGCAGCAATCATTCGCTCAGGACCTGACCAATCAGACTGGCGATAACGCTTGGCCTATCACCTCAACTACCTTCATAATGCTGCATACCGCGCAGACCAAGCCGGAACAGGCAAAGGAAGTCTTCAAGTTCTTTGACTGGGCTTATAACAAGGGTGGCGATCAGGCCAATGCTCTTGACTATGCTACCTTGCCGAAAGACGTGGTTGCACAGATTCGCGCCGCCTGGAAAGCCAATATCAAAGACACTAACGGTAACCCGCTGTATTAAGCAAATGTGTTTCGTCCCTTCCTTGACAGGAAGGGAATACGAACCCACTAAAAGAGTAATCTATGGCTGACAATATGCCGGTACAGCATGCCCCCGGTAAAAAAGGCGACCTGATTTTCGGTGCGTTGGTCAGACTGGCCGCCCTCATTACGCTGTTAATGTTGGGCGGCATTATTGTCTCGCTGATTGTTGCCTCATGGCCGAGCATTGAAAAATTCGGTTTTGCATTTCTCTGGACCAAGGAATGGGATCCCCCCGGCGAGCAGTTTGGTGCTCTGGTGCCGATTTACGGTACGCTGGTCACCTCTTTTATTGCTTTGCTGATAGCCGTGCCGGTGAGTTTCGGCATCGCGCTGTTTCTGACTGAATTGGCGCCTAATTGGTTAAAACGGCCGCTGGGCGTCGCCATTGAACTGTTGGCCGCTATCCCGAGCATCGTTTACGGTATGTGGGGCCTGTTTGTCTTTGCACCATTGTTCGCCCAATATTTCCAACAACCCCTGGGTGACGTGCTGTCCAATATTCCCTTCGTCGGCGTGTTATTTCAGGGACCTGCGTTCGGTATCGGCATTTTGGCGGCCGGTATCATTTTGGCCATTATGATCATTCCCTATATTGCCGCGGTAATGCGCGATGTCTTCGAGCAGACACCGGTAATGATGAAAGAGTCGGCCTACGGCATAGGCTGCACCACCTGGGAAGTGATCTGGCGTATCGTTCTGCCGTTCACTAAAAACGGCGTTATCGGCGGTGTTATGCTGGGCTTGGGGCGTGCGCTGGGTGAAACCATGGCGGTTACGTTCATTATCGGTAATACCAACCAGTTAACCAGTATTTCCCTCTTTATGCCCGGCAACAGCATTACCTCGGCGCTGGCGAATGAATTCGCGGAGGCGTCGGCCGGCCTGCATACCGCGGCGTTGATGGAGCTGGGGCTGATTCTGTTTGTTATCACCTTTATCGTATTGGCCTGCTCCAAGCTCATGATCATGCGTTTGGCGAAAAATGAGGGTGTGAAATAATGGCCGCCACTTTAGAACATCAGTTGACCCATACCCCCACGCAAATGGAGGCCCGGCGTAAACGGCAAGCCTGGCGTCGCCAAAAAAACAGGCTGGCGCTGTTTTTATCGCTTATCACCATGGCGTTCGGTCTGTTTTGGTTATGCTGGATTTTATTTACCACCGTAAGCCGCGGGTTCGAGGGCCTTTCATGGTCCCTGTTCACCGAAATGACGCCGCCGCCCAACACCGCCGGCGGCGGCTTGGCCAATGCGCTGGCGGGCAGTGGCTTATTGATCCTCTGGGCGACTATCGGCGGCACGCCGCTGGGCATTATGGCCGGGATTTATCTGGCGGAATATGGCCGCAAATCGTTTCTGGCGGAAGTGATTCGTTTTATCAACGACATTCTGCTGTCCGCGCCTTCCATTGTTATCGGTCTGTTTGTCTATACCCTGGTGGTGGCGAAAATGGAGCACTTCTCCGGCTGGGCCGGCGTTATCGCCCTGGCGCTGCTGCAGGTGCCCATCGTTATTCGCACCACGGAAAATATGATGCGGCTGGTGCCTGATACCATGCGCGAGGCCGCTTATGCCCTGGGCACGCCGAAATGGAAGATGATTTCCGCCATTACCTTTAAAGCGTCGATTTCCGGCGTTATTACCGGTGTGCTGCTTGCGGTGGCGCGTATCGCCGGCGAGACGGCGCCATTGCTGTTTACATCGCTCTCCAACCAGTTCTGGAGCACCGATTTGATGCAGCCTATCGCCAATCTTCCGGTCACCATATTCAAGTTCGCCATGAGCCCGTTTCCCGAATGGCAACAGCTGGCCTGGGTAGGGGTGTTACTGATTACCCTGTGCGTGCTGCTGTTGAATATCCTCGCACGGATCATTTTTGCCAAAAAAACCAATTAAGTGTCAGGCGCCGACGCGTCTTTGAAAGAAAGAGAGAGTGTGCATGAGCAGGATAAACAACGCCACCGACAGCAAAATACAGGTCCGGGATCTGAATTTTTATTACGGCAAATTCCATGCGCTTAAAAACATTAGTCTTGATATTGCCCGTAATCAGGTGACAGCATTTATCGGTCCATCCGGTTGTGGTAAATCTACCCTGTTGCGCACCTTCAATAAAATGTATCAGCTTTATCCCGATCAGCATGCGGAAGGAGAAATTCTGCTGGATGGGGAGAATATTCTTACCGATAAGCGCGACGTGTCTTTATTACGCGCTCGTGTGGGTATGGTTTTTCAGAAGCCGACGCCTTTCCCAATGTCTATTTATGACAATATTGCTTTCGGGGTGCGTTTATTTGAGAAGCTTTCCAGAACGGAAATGGAAGAGCGGGTACAGTGGTCGCTGACCAAGGCGGCGCTGTGGAACGAGACCAAAGACAAGCTGCATCAAAGCGGTTACAGCCTGTCCGGCGGTCAACAGCAACGCTTATGTATTGCGCGCGGCATTGCCATCCGACCGGATGTTTTGCTATTGGATGAGCCTTGTTCCGCGCTGGATCCTATCTCCACCGGGCGCATTGAAGAGCTGATTTCAGAATTGAAAACGGATTATACCGTGGTGATTGTTACTCATAATATGCAACAGGCAGCGCGTTGCTCGGATCACACGGCATTCATGTATCTCGGCGAGTTAATTGAGTACAGCGATACTGACAGTATTTTTACTGCTCCAAAGAATAAACAAACCGAAGATTATATTACTGGCCGCTATGGTTAATAACGGGATATATCATGGAAAATCTAAACCTTAATAAACATATCTCCGGCCAGTTTAACGCTGAACTGGAGCACATCCGCACGCAGGTCATGGCAATGGGTGGTCTGGTGGAGCAACAGCTCACCGACTCCATCAGCGCCATGCACAGTCAGGATGAGGAGCTGGCCAAACGGGTGATAGCCGGCGACGTCAAAGTGAATATGATGGAAGTGTCCATTGATGAGGCCTGCGTGCGCATCATCGCCAAACGCCAGCCCACCGCCAGCGATTTGCGGCTGGTGATTTCCATCATCAAAACCATTTCAGAGCTGGAGCGCATCGGCGACGGGGCCGACAAGATCTGCCGTACCGCGTTGGAAAAATATTCCCAGCAGCATCTGCAAATGCTGGTGAGTCTGGAGTCGTTGGGCCGACATACCATTCAAATGCTGCATGATGTACTTGATGCGTTTGCCCGCATGGATCTTGATGAAGCCATCCGGATTTATCGGGAAGACAAAAAGGTGGATCAAGAATACGAGGGCATTGTGCGTCAGTTGATGACCTATATGATGGAAGATCCGCGCACCATCCCGAGCGTGCTCACCGCGCTTTTTTGCGCCCGGTCCATTGAACGTATAGGCGACCGCTGCCAGAATATTTGTGAATATATTTTCTACTTTGTTAAAGGCCAGGATTTTCGGCATGTGGGTGGCGATGCGCTGGAAACATTGTTGACCGGTACCGGCAGGGATGTGTCTAACGACCTGGCGGCGCAGGCGCCGGATGAGAATCCCATCCCGCCGGCGGAATAAAGGAAGCGTTTTACAATTGCTGGTTATCAAACGTGATAACCAGCGTTAGCCGGTCTGCCCGTATTGGGTTCAATTGCCCCATCTGTCCCCTGCCGAATTAAGCGACCCGATCATATCAATGCCGCCGGCGTCCGCGTTAGTATCCAGCCCCGGTCACGCCACAAGCCCGGTAATTGGTTCATGGCATCGAAGCGGGTCACCAGCGGATGGTGGATGGGGGGATTAAGGGGATCGGCGCAGTAGTAAAATACCGGAATGCCGGCGGCAATACCGGCCTGGGCACCGGCGGCGGAATCCTCCACCAACAGGCATTGATTCACCGGCACCTGCAATTCGGCGGCGGCGTGGTAAATAATGGCCGGGTCCGGCTTCCAGCGCTGCAGTTCGTAACCGCTGTATAGCCGGTTCTTGAAAAAGGGTAATAATTCCGTCAGCCCCAGGGAGTGCTGCATTTTGCTCACCGGGCCGTTGGATACCACCGCCAGCGGTACAATAATCTGTTGCAACAGCTCCCGTATACCCTCGATAGGCACCAGGCGTTCATCAAACAGGCGCGCCACTTCGGCACGGTACTCGGCCTCCAGAATATCCACTCGCTGCGTTAGGGGATACCGCTGTTTAACGCGGTCGATGATTTCGTAGAGTTTTATCCCCTTGAACTCCTTGATGACCTGCTCAAGCGTGATATGAAAACCGTACTTGGCGAACAAAATGACATAGGCTTCACAGCAGAGAATTTCACTGTCCACCAGCGTGCCGTCGCAATCAAACAATACGCATGAAATATCCGTCATTACACCGGGCCTTATCTTTGAATGAATCATCTCTCTTGATACTTTACCTCAATGCTCCGGTGAAAGGGGGGTAAAAACGCGTCAAGTCCCAGGGTTGCCACTCTCGCCCTGATGTAAAAACGCTCTTCTACGCGCTTTCCAACCGGCTTCGTCAGCCGGACCGCCTCGCTGTTATTTGTTTAATTCTTGTCCTTTAGCCATGTAAGATCAAAAAATAATTGTTATGAATAGCGTATTTTATGTTATCCATTTCCATGAGCAGCCATCCGGCCGACCTCATTGAAACGGCAGGATTAGTACATCAGTTCCGGTTACCGTCTTTTGAATAGCAATGAAAATAACTATTTATCAACAGGGTATAAAATGCTTAACGTTAAAGATACCGGGGCGAAAAAGAAAGCCCTCTCCCTGCTGGTTCTGTTGCTGGCGGCCAATATTGTCGCCTGGGCATGGGCCCTGCTGGAATTTAATCATAACGCCGCCCTGATAGGCGCGGCACTGCTGGCTTACAGTTATGGTTTACGCCATGCGGTGGATGCGGATCATATTGCCGCCATCGATAACGTTACCCGCAAACTGATGCAGCAAGGACAGCAACCGGTCTGTGTCGGCGCCTGTTTTTCGTTAGGCCACTCCACCATCGTTCTTCTTGCCTGCGCCGCCATCGCGGCGACCTCCCTGGCATTTCAGGGACGAATGGGATGGATTCATGACTACGGCGGGATCATCGGCACCTTGGTTTCGGCTTTATTCCTGCTGATAGTTGCCCTGATAAATTTAGTGATTCTGCGTACCGTTTATAAAACCTTCCAGCGCATCAAAAAAGGCGAAGCCGTCAGTGACGGGGATATCGATAGGTTGGCCACAACAAATGGTGGCTTAATGACACGGATATTTCGTTTCGCGTTTAAATTCGTGAGTAAAAGTTGGCACATGTACCTGGTGGGATTTCTGTTCGGTTTGGGATTTGATACCGCCACCGAAGTGGGGCTGCTGGGAATATCCGCCGCCGGCGCGACGTCGGGTATGTCCCTGTGGTCGATTATGGTGTTTCCGGTGCTGTTCGCCAGCGGTATGGCGCTCATCGACTCGTTGGACAATTTCGTCATGGTGGGGGCCTATGGTTGGGCCTTCACCAAACCGGTGCGCAAGCTTTATTACAATATGACCATTACCGCCACTTCGGTGATTATCGCGCTGTTTATCGGCGGATTGGAAACGCTGGGATTAATTGCCGGCCAGTTTGAATTGCATGGCGGTTTCTGGGATCTTATTGCTTATCTTAACGACAATATGGGCAATGTAGGTTATTGGGTTATAGGGCTATTTATCTGCTTCTGGATTGTCTCTGTCCTCAATTTCCGCTGGAGAAAATACGATAGTCTGGCGGTCCTTTAATAAGTAGATGAATGGATAATGTTTTGCTGTTTAGCGGGCGTTTAGTCATAGGCCGATAAAAAATAGGTATTTCCCCAGGATGATGGTGATTATTACCCTCATCCTTTCGGGCGTTAACCAGCAAGGATTGTGCAATGAAAGCGTCTAATCTGAATCTTCCTAAGCCCTCTCTTCCACCCCTTAATATCAATTCACCCGAAAACGCCGTGGTCGCGGCGGAAGGTAAATTTACCTCCAGACTAAGGCGGATCGGACAGACGCTGGCGACATTGGCTTATCGTATTTTACCTACGGCCCGGGATCTTTTGCCTGGTATTAAAAATTCGATATTGGCGATGATGTTGAATTCCTTAAAGGCTATCGACAATTATTTTTCGGATGCTTTTAATAAAACATTAAGCCGGTCTTCGTTTTCGCCGCCGGCCAAACCCTGCCAGTTTACTCTTGATGAAACAGCCAGGGATACTGCCGAGAAAATTATTGATGAGTTCGCTATTCCATTGGAATCGGAGTGGGAAAGAAAAAACGGCATGACAGGCAGCCTCGAAAAACTCATTTATCGTATCGGTATTGCCCTGACCCGGGTGGCTGCCGACTCCGGCGACGAAGGTGATCAAAGCCGTGCTAAACAGGAGGCCAGATATCTCAAGGACGAAAAAATCCCCGGTCTGGCCATGTTGATTTATCTTTACGAAAACCGGGTGGGCGAAGGTATTTATGAAAGCCTGTTACTTTCCCAGGCGGGAAATTTCGGTGAACGCTATGAAAGGGATAATCAGCATCCTCGGCATCCGCAAGCCGTTCACGCACTCGAGGTGTGGTGGTCAATGATTATCGCCATGCGTTCCGGCAACTGGCCATTGCCGATCGAAGGCCAACTGTTCGGGCCGGATGCCGGTACGGCGTCGCCCCCCCGGTGATTCAGCCGGCCACCAAATTGCCGCGAATCACCAGCGGGCCGCCGTCCTGTAATTTACCGGTGATCATATCCAACGCTTTTTCCGCCAGTTTCTCCAAGGGGTATTCGATGGCCGGCAAGGGTAGCAACGAACCGGGCAGGGATGTGGAACCCTCCAGGCTGATTATCGCCAGGCTATCGGGCACGGAGCGTCCAAAGGCATGCAGCACCGACAAGGCCTCACGGGCATCCGCCGGGTTCACCACCAGCAGGCCGTTAAACGGCGTGCCGCTGTTGATGAGGCTTTGCAGCGCCACGCTTGGCGAGGGATCGCGGCAGGCCACCCGCTGTCGGTTATAAGGCAGAAGATGATATTCCAGTCCGCGGCGGTAGCCTTGCAATAGCTGTTCGGCGGTTTCGCCGTCGGCATAATTGAGCAAGACCAGTTGCCGGCGGCCGTGATTGATCAAATAGTGGCAGGCGGTTTCTGCGGCGAAGGCATGGTCAAAACTGATGCTGTTCTCCCCTGGCGCGTCCAGGCAATCGATTAAGATCACATCCTTGTCCAGGGACGGCAGCGGGAAACGCGCGCCGATAATGATCATGGCGTCGCATAACCCCCGCCCCATTGAAAACAGGGCGTCCTCGACCCCCATGGCATCATCGGCGAACCGCAACAGCAGGTGTTTGTTATGGCGGCTGAACTGTTTTTCCAGCGCCGGCAGGTAATTCACCGCAAGCTGCATGGATTCCATTGCGCAGATCACCCCCACACAGCCGGTGGACTGGCCGCTTAATGACTGAGCGACCTGATTGGGCTGGTAATTCAGCGCACCGGCGGCTTTCAGCACCGCCTGTCGGCTTTCGTCCCTGACGCCGCGGCTGCCGCTGAGCACACGGGATACGGTGGCTTTAGAGACCCGGGCCAAACGGGAGACATCATTTATGGTCGCCATAATCCTGCTGTTGCCGTTGATAAAGTATCACCATCTCATTAATCATTTCGCGCGCCAACAGCGCGGTCATCAGATGATCCTGTGCGTGAACCATAATCAGTGTGACCGGCATTTTACCGGACCCCTCGTCCTGTTCTATCAATTGCGTTTGGACGCGGTGGGCGGCCCTGAAAAAATTGTCAGCCTCCGCCAATAACATTCCAGCCCGATCAATATCACCCTCCCGTGCGTAGCGCAACGCCGACATACACAAGCTGCGAGCCTCGCCGGCGTTAACGATAATGGTCATCACCGCATTTTCACTGTCCATCGTTAACCTCTTTATGGAATCCATGCCGGCGCGCCACCTCGGCAAACCAGCTGCCGCTTTTTTTGACAGTGCGGCGCTGGGTGGCGAGATCCAGCTGCACCAACCCGTAACGGTTCTTGTAAGCGTTGCTCCACGACCAGTTATCGATAAACGTCCATATATGATAACCCAGGCACCGGCTGCCTTCCTGCAGGGCGCGATGAACCCAGATAAGATGCTCGCGTACAAAGTCGATGCGATAATCGTCCTCAATCCGGCCGTCATGCAGGAAACGCAGTTCGTCTTCCACACCCATGCCGTTTTCCGAAATATAACAGCGGGGATTGTTATAATTCACCCGCAGATCGGTGAGGATATCGTAGATGCCGCGCTCATAGATTTCCCAGCCGCGCCAGGGATTCATTTTGCGGCCGGGCATTTGATAGGCTTCAAAAAACCATTCAGGCATAAACGGACTGTCGGGATTGACCTGATTCGATCGGCACTGCACCCGGCGCGGCTGGTAATAATTGATGCCGAGCAAATCCACGACGCCCGCCGCCAGTACCTCACTATCGCCGGGCCGGCTTTCGGGACGCTGGCCGTATTGCTCCAGCAAATCCACTAATGCCTGGGGATACCGGCCGCGCAGGGCCGGATCGAGAAAGCTGCGGTTAAACAGCAGATCGGCGTTTTTCGCCGCCTGAAGATCCGCCGGATGCTGTGAACGGGGATAAGACGGCGTCAGGTTGAGGATAATACCGATTTCACCGTCCCGGCCCATTTCCCGGTAACGCCTTACCGCCCCGGCGTGGGCCAGCATGGTGTGGTAAGCCACGGTGGCGGCGCGTTCGAAATCCACTACGTTGGGGTAGTGGAAATCATACAGATAGCCCCCTTCCACCGGCACGATGGGTTCGTTAAAGGTAAACCAATATTTAACCCGATCACCGAATAACCCGAAACACAGGGCGGCATATTCAGTATAGGCCTCCACCACCAGCCGGTTTTCCCACCCCCCCAGATCTTGTAGCACCTGCGGCATGTCGAAATGGAATAAATTGATAAACGGGGTGATGCCCTGTGCCAGCAATTCATCTATGACCTGATTATAGAAAGCCACCGCCTGCTGGTTGATTTTGCCGCGACCGACGGGAAGCAGGCGCGCCCAGGATAGCGAGGTGCGAAAACTGTTATGGCCGGTCTGTTTCAATAGCGCTATGTCTTCCCGCCAATGCTGATAGAAGGTAGAGGTATCCCGCGGCCCCACCTGTTGAAAAAAGCGTTCCGGTTGTAAAGCGAACCAGTGATCCCATATCGTGGCGCTTTTACCTCCTCCCAGTGAATTTCCTTCGGTTTGCGGCGCCGAGCTGGCGCTACCCCACCAAAAATCGTGCGGAAAGGCGTAGTGCATGTGATTTTCTCCTTTGGCTTGCTCAGGAATTCAACGCCACCCGGGCGTCCCGTTGCAGCTCATCCTGCTGTTTTTTGAGCAGTGAACGTTCATAGGCTTTGAGGAAGGGGTAATACATGGCCGCCGACATCAGCATGCAGAACAGGCACATCACCACCGGGCTTAAGGTCCAGTTGGCGGCCCAGGACGCGCCGATGGGGGCCGGGGTGGTCCAGGGGGTCAATTGCACCACCTGCGATACCCAGCCCAGTTTCGTGGCGGTCCAGGCGAAGGTGGCGTTAATCATCGGTATCAGGGTAAAAGGTAAAAACATTACCGGATTCATGATGACCGGCGTACCGAACAGAATGGGTTCGTTGATATTAAAGAAGCTGGGCACGATACCCATCCGGCCGATGGTGCGCAGGTGTACCGACTGGCTGACCAGCAGCAGAAACGCCAGCGGCAAGGTAGAGCCCACTCCTCCTATCAGCAGGTAATGATCCCAGAAACCCTGCAGATAAATGTGCGGCAGCGGCTCGCCGGCGGCAAGAGCGCTTTGGTTCTGCGCCAGATTAGCGAGCCAGAACGGATTCATGATGCCGGTGACAATCAGCGCGCCGTGAATACCGGCAAACCACAGAATTTGGCATACCAGCACCGACAACAGCATGGCCGGTAACGAGTCCGAGGCGGAAACCAGCGGCGCCAGCAGTTGCATGATGGCCTGGGGAATAATCATGCCGGTAAAGTGTTCCACCAGCAGGTTCAGGGGATGCAGCGTGGCGACGATGGCCACCACCGGAATCAGTATTTCGAACGAACGGGCCACGCCGGTGGGAACCTCTTTCGGCAGGCGGATGGTGACGTTGCGTCGTTTCAGGAAAGCATAAGTCTCACAGGCGTAAATGGCGGTAATAATGGCGGTGAAAATTCCCTGGCCGGAAAAATAAGCGACGGATATTTGTTTGTCGTGATAAGGCGCCGCCACCAGTAGAAAAGCCATGAACGACAGCAGCCCGGTCATGATGGGATCAAGCTTATAATGTTTGCCCAGGCTGGCGCCGATGCCCACGGAAATGAAAAAGGTCATGACGCCCATGCTGAGATTAAACGGCAGCATCAGTTGATCGCGGTAGCGCACCGAAAAGTCCAGCCAGGCGCGGGCGAATGCCCAATGGGTATCCGGGGCGAAGGGCGGAAAGATAAACACGATCATAAACGAACCGATGATCATGAACGGCAGGGCGGCGATAAACCCATCACGGATGGCGATAATATATTTTTGCTGGCCGACGCGCCCGGCCAGGGGAGTGATATGGCGTTCGATGACGCTGACCATCGCGTCGTAAAGAGCACTCATGGCGTCGTCCTGTTAGTGGTTATCAATGAGGGAAAGGGCAAAGTCCAGCACTTTGTCACCGCGTTGCATGCCGTAATCCATCATATCGATTGCCGCCACCGGAATGCCCTGGGCGCCGGCCTTGGCGGACAATGTCTCTAGCATATATTTCACCTGGGGCCCAAGCAGTACCACCTGATAATGGGGGAACTCTTCGTCAAACTCACTGACGCCATAGGCGGCAATATCGATTTCCAGGCCGCGCTGTTCTGCTTCAGCCTGCATTTTTCTCACCAACATACTGGTGGACATTCCCGCGGAACAGCACAACATGATGCTTTTCATTGCTCACCTTGCCAGGTAAAGAGGAATTTCTCCCGGCCATTGGATACAAAACGGAAACCGGTTTCCGTGAGTTATGACGCGTTTTATGAAGGCTTTCTTGGAAAGTCAGTAGCAGGGAAAGTATTTGTGAATGGCATCACTAGAACAATGACAATCAGGGTCGGCGAGGGCGTTTTATATCCTTAATCGGGGATTTTATCGCCATAAGCAGTGGATTTTCCACCGATTAAACGACATCTTGGTGGTGTTTAATGGTCTGGGTTTGTCGATAATGGCGCTGTAAGGAGATTTTTAACGTGTGGAGTTTGCCGATGAGTCAGTTCTGTCAGGACAGGTACCGGTATTTCATCCCCAGGCTGTGGCTGGGCGTTGCCGTGCTGTTTTTGTCCGCCTGCGGTACTAACATGGCCACCAAGCAGAGCGGCTTTCTCAGCGACTACCACCGCCTGTCGCCGGCATCCGGGGACGGCGGCAGGTGGCTTAAGACGCCGGTCACGCTGGATCCGGCCCACACTGTTGTCACCCAGGTGGAATGGCGCGCTAAGAACGATGGTTTATCGCCTGAGGAACGCACCGCCTTATTAAGCGCGCTACGGACCGATTTACAGCGTCAGCTTGACCGTTTACCTCCCTCATCCGACGGTCGGCCCGCAGAGGTGCGTGCCGCCATAACCGATGTTTCCACCGTCTCTCCGTCCTTGAATGTGCTGAGTACCGCCATGTTCGCCGCACCCCTGGAACGGGGCGGGGCCGCCATTGAGATAGAGGCGCTGGAAGCCGGCAATCATCGGCAACTGGCCGCGTTGAGTCTGGGATATTACGCACCGATGAGCGATTTGAAAGCGCGCTTCAGCAAATTGGCGTCGGCGCAGATTGCTTTGGACAAGGCCGCCGGCGATTTCGGCCCGCTGTTGCACCCCTGAGGATGCAACACGGTGATTAGAATCCGCCGGCGATTTCGGCCCGCCGTTACATCCCTGAGAATGCAAGACGGGGATTGGAGTTTGCTGGTGTTTGATAGGACCTGAAGGCGGCCCGCACTTATTGGCTGTGATGGTGCTGCAATAAACCGACTTTAGGGATGAATGTTAACGCATATAAGGCGCAAATCCCTACCAAGGTATAAACCACACGCGCCAATGTGGCCTCTTGTCCGCCGAAAATAGCGCCCACCAGGTCATATCTGAACAATCCCACCAGTAACCAGTTCAGCCCGCCAATAATCAACAATACCAGTGCAACCATGCTTAAAGCTTTCATAAAACCTCCCGCCATAAAATAAAAATCATATCCGATAAATACCGCCGGATACCTTTATTACTGCTTTGTAAAAGAATAAAAAAGTAAATGATAAATTCAGTATACATTCGATAATTGTTTACGACTTGATTAACAGGACAGATCACTTTTCTTGATTCGCATCGAATGGCAAGAGGTGAATGGACAGAATATTTATACTTTTCTTCATGTCGTTTAACCTTTTTTTACTTGGCCTGCTTAGCATATAGGCGTTCCGCGAGAGCGAGAAAAGAGAGTAGCATTGAGACCGGCCGGCTCAGGGGCATTCGGATCGACACACCAGCTAGCCCGCTTAAGGCCATTTGGGCCGAGGCGATGATAAGTTCCCCCGTTTGCGAGAGTCCCGCGGTTGCCGGTTGAGGCGGCAGGGCTACCTGGTGAAAGTTAAATCTGTCATTTTTGGTAGATCTGTAATAAAAACTAACAAATTTAAATTTTTTTAATTCTTAAGGTAATCAAAAGGAATGGCGTATATCCTATTGTTATTAATGATTTTTATGAGGATTGGGCTGCCCTTCCCAAAATCGTTTAAATGTAACAAGATAAGCGAAACATAAACGGCACCACAACATGATGTTGGATTCAGCCACTGCCGTTTTATTTGCTCGATATAATAACTTTCACTAGACATAATTAGCCATATTGCCAAGTTGATTCTTGGTCGGAGATGTAATGTTATGACGCTTTCTGAAGCACAGATGTTGGAAGATGAGGCAAAGTATTGTTCACATGGAGACACTGTCCATTATGTGAATCCTCCGAAGATTTTCCAAAGATGTCAAGGCAGCTATATATTTGATGGAAAAGACATTCCTTACCTTGACCTGCAAATGTGGTACTCCGCTGTCAACTTTGGTTATGCCAACCCGCGGTTGGACAACGCATTAAAAAAACAGATTGATGTGCTACCGCAAATCGCCAGCCAATATCTGCATCCGACCAAAATTGAACTCAGTAAAATCATCGCTCAGGACATGGAAAAGAAATTCGGCCTGCCCGGGCGTGTTCATTACAACGTCGGTGGTTCGCAGTCTATCGATGATTCACTGAAACTGGTGCGTAACTTCTGCAACGGCAAGAGCCGCATGTTCGCTTTTGAAGGCGGCTATCACGGACGGACGCTGGGTGCTTCCGCCATTACGTCCAGTTACCGTTATCGCCGCCGGTTCGGCCACTTCGGCGAAAGAGCGCAATTTATCCCCTTCCCTTATCCCTTCCGCCGTCAAAAGGGCATGAGCCCGGAAGAGTATGCGGAAAAACTGATTGCTGACTTTGCCCGTCTGTTTGAAAATGAGTACCACGGCGTGTGGGACCCCAAAGTCCAGCAAGCCGAGTTTGCCGCATTCTATATCGAACCCATCCAGGGCACCGGCGGCTATATTATTCCGCCGCGCAACTTCTACAAAGGGTTGAAAAAAGTGCTGGATGATCACGGCATTCTGCTGGTGGTGGATGAAATCCAGATGGGTTTCTACCGCACCGGTAAATTGTGGTCCATCGAACACTTCGGTATTACCCCTGACGTGCTGGTATTCGGTAAAGCGCTGACCAATGGTTTGAATCCGCTGGCAGGTATCTGGGCCCGTGAAGAAATGATCAATCCGGTCACCTTCCCGGTGGGTTCGACCCATTCCACCTTTGCCTCGAACCCGCTGGGCACTGCCGTCGGCCTTGAAGTCATGCATATGCTGGCGGAAAAAGACTACGAAACCCAAGTCATGAACAGCGGCGCCTATTTCCTCGAAGGGCTGAAAGCGCTGCAACTCCGTCATCCGGAAATCGGCGATGTGGACGGGCTCGGCCTGGCTCTGCATGCTGAACTTTGCCAAGCCGACGGTTTCACGCCGAATAAAGCACTGCTGGATAAAATGGTGGATATCGGCTTGTCCGGCACCCTGGATTATAAAGGCCAGAAAATGGGTCTGGTGCTGGATGTGGGCGGCTATTACAAAAACGTCATTACCTTTGCGCCGTCGCTGGAAATCAGCCGCAGTGAAATCGATCAGGCCATGGAACTGCTGGATCAACTAATTAGTCGTGCAAAACGGGAAATGTAAGTGTATTCTCGTAAAAAGCGCACATTGGTGCGCTTTTTTTTTGAATTTTGATTTCGGACACGACTTATGACTGGCCATAGTCGCCCGGAGGTTCTTTATGTCAACAATATTGAACCCCAGGCACTCATATTGAATTTTAACCGGTACCCACCGGCTGGTTTTAAAGTCCGGATGTCAGAACAGGGACTGCCGTATTTTTCCACCCGGTTTGATTTATTGACCACGGTGGATAACGACGTGCGTACAAAACTACTTCGCTGGCCCGGGTCTGGTTTATGGCGCCGATTGCTCACTATCGATACTAATTTTATCGGCACCACCGTCAATGAATATTCCCCTTTTCCCGCCGATATGACGCCACAGGCATTATCAGGATGGATTCAACGCCATTGCGCCGGCGATAAAAAAATCACCATTATTAAAGACGTACCGCAACATTCGCCTTTGCTGCAAGAGCAGGATAACCAGTATTCCCAAGCGTTGATCGCCGAATGCACCCGGCGGGGATTTATTCTGGTGGAAGGGCAGGCGTTAGCCTACGTGCCCATTGATTTCAACAGTGTTGACGACTATTTGTCGCGCTTGTCCCATAGCCGCCGGCGTAATATCCGCCGGAAGCTGCGCAGCAGGCGGGATTTAAGGCTGGAAGTGTTGCATACCGGGGATAATCGATTTCACGACGCCGGCTGGCGGCAACATCTTTATCAGCTTTATCAGGCGGTCTATAACCAAAGCGACATCCATTTCGATCTACTCAGCGCGGAATTTTTTGCCGGACTGCTATTGGACGCCGAGAGCGGCGGGCGGGTATTCTGCTACTGGCTGGGGCAAGAATTGGTGGGATATAATCTTTGTTATCAACGGGGTGATAAGCTGATTGATAAATACATCGGTTTAAATTACCCGCTGGCATTAGAATATAATCTTTACGTGGTGAGCTGGTTTGCCAATCTGGAATATGCCTTGGAAAACCGGTTGGGTTATTACGTGGCGGGCTGGACCGATCCTCAGATAAAGGCCGATCTCGGCGCTCAATTCACCTTTACCGTTCATCTGGCGTGGGTGCGTAATCCCCTGCTGCGCCGGATTTTAAACCGGTTTCGGCACTATTTTGAAAGCGATGCCCGTTGGCATCAGGATCAGCAATCATGACCCAGCGCCGACCGCCGTTGATTTTGAATTTTGATGATTCCGTCGCGCCGGAAAGAGCGCTGAAAAAAGCGCCGATGGGAGCGCCGGCAGTAGTGCAAGCAGCAGGGCCGGTGAATATCGACGGCGCAGTTCAGATTCCCCTGCAAGACTGGCAGGAAAGCATCCGTTTCGGCTGCCGCTGGCCTACGTTCAGGCAACTCGCCGCCGCGCTGGAGCCACAGCTGGCCGGCGATTACGGCTGCGTATTCACCGGCAGCGGCGATTACCATCACCTGACGCATCTGTTGTTGCAGCGCTTGGCTAAGCAGCCGCCGTTTACCCTCGTGATTTGCGATAATCATCCGGATAATATGCGTTATCCTTTCGGTATCCACTGTGGATCCTGGGTTTATTGGGCCAGCCTGTTACC
Organism: Sodalis sp. dw_96; assembly: GCF_018449575.1. Classification (GTDB taxonomy): domain Bacteria; phylum Pseudomonadota; class Gammaproteobacteria; order Enterobacterales; family Enterobacteriaceae; genus Acerihabitans. The sequence goes on from NZ_JAAVUT010000024.1 coordinate 43,306, forward strand.
GCAAGTGGCTCATATTCATGTTTTGGGTATCGGTTCATCCGATATCGCCCTTGGCCATGCCTGGGAGAATCACTGGCGCCCATTGATGAGAAAAAAACTCACCTATTGGAATATTAATGTCGGCACCGGCTGGCTTAAGTGGCTGGGAGCAAAGGAAAGCAGCCGTCGTTATGCCGATGCCGATGGGTTAATGACGGATTTTTTATCGCGCTTTCATCGCGACGGCGCGCAGCCGGTGTATCTTTCCATCGATAAAGATGTGCTGAGTCCGCAGGTAGTGAATACCAACTGGGATCAGGGCTCCTTTGAGGAACGTCATTTAACCGATTTGATTGATGCCTGTCGAGGCCGGCTTATCGGCGCTGATATTACCGGCGAGGTCTCGATTTACCGCTATCACAACCGCTTTAAGCGCTGGCTCAGTGCGGCGGACGGACAGCGGGAACCCTCGGTTGCCGAGGCTGTTGCCTGGCAGCAACGGCAAAATCTGTTGAACCAGCGATTATTGGCACGGATCAACGACTGCTGGGATTAACCCAGCGCGGCCTGCAACCGCGCCAGTATCGTGGCGAACATCCGATCGGAGAGCCAGGGACTGTTGCTGATGGACAGGCCGCGGGTCGCCAGCGCTTGCGCGTTTGGAAAAGGACTTCCCGGTTGCAAAAAAGGCGTTACCGCCGGATAGCCCGCCAGGGTATGAATAAATAAGCGGGTAACGCCCAAACCCGAGGTCCACAGGCTATCCATTGCCGCATCCCGCGTTTTATTATCCGGCATCAGCAGCAGAATAAACGGCCAGGTGCCCTGCTTGCCCGGCGAATCCGTCACTACGCTGATACCGGTTACCTGTCTTAACAAAGCGACCCGAAGCAGGGCGCGTTCGCATCCCTGCTGGAGAAAACCGGGCAACCGCGCCAGCGCGCCGGCGGCGACCCGCCGGCGATAATGCCCAAGGGAGTGCAACGGGATATTTTTTATCTCGAAGTCATCCCCCACCGCCGCGACCAGATCGCCACGGGACAGGGCGCGCCGCAGAGGTTTACCATAGACATAATACAGACCGCGGGGCCGGTAAAACGCCGTATATCCCCACAGTTCGACGGTGCGTCGCAGCTCCCAGCTCAAACTGAATTTCAAATCCTGCCGGCATTGCCGATGCAAGGCCTGATTGAGCTCGGGATCGCTGCTGAACAGCACGCCGCCTTCCGCGGTGGTCAGCCCTTTTCCCAGGGCCATACTGAAAAAGCCGATATCCCCTTTAAGCCCTACGCTGCGGCCGTCGTCCAGCGCGCCCATCCCCTGAGCGGCGTCCTCGATAATCGCCGCCCCGGCCTTAGCCGTTATAGCAAGTGCGCTGTCAACGTCGGCCACCCGGCCGGCAAGATGGGTCACCAATACCGCCAGCGTGTGTTCATCGCACAGCGACGCCAACTGCCCGGCGTCCAGATCGATACCGCCGGGGGCCAGATCGCAGGGAACCACGCGCAAAGGCGGGCAAAAATGGACCGCCAGCGCTACCAGCGGGCAGGTATAAGCTGGGACAATCAAGGTTGTCCGGCCGGGCAAGCGCTGTTGTAACACCCGCAATGCCACGATCAGGGCGGCGGTGCCGGAACAGGTCAACGCGGGCGGGGGAATCGCCAGATAACGAGCCAGGCCGGCTGCTAGGTTACCGGATAATGCCAGGAGATCGCGCCATTGTGCGGGTAACCCGGCGGTGGGCGGAATTTCCACCGGGGGAGGGAAATGGGTCACGAAACGGCGGTCTCGCCTTTGGCCAGACAGAGGATGCCGGATAATATCAGCAGGCCGCCGATGACCTTTACCGGATTGAGCTGGTCGTCAAATAACCAGACGGACACTAGGGTGACGCTGATAATTTCCAGATGCGACGCGGCGAAGGCCGGCCCCACCGGGGCATATTTCAACAGGGTCATCCAGGTAAAAAAAGCGCCGATATAACCGACAAAGGCGCCGTAAATCCAGGGGTGGCCGAAAACGCGGACCAGCCACTGAACGTCCAACATCAGCGGCGCGGCGTGCAGCGAGGCATATTTAAAGCTTACCTGGGCCAGGGTATCGAACAGCATCAGCGCCAGGAAGCCAAACACATAAAAGCGTTTCATCATTCAATACCTACCACTAAAACACCGCAGGCGATGAGCAAAATGCCAATCAGCCGCCATTTACTCAGGCTCTCTTTAAACCAAATGCGGCCGACCACCATGATAGCCACAATGTTGATTGAGCCCAGCATGACCCCCACGGACAGCGGCACCAGCGACAAAAAGGCCAGCCACAGCAGAAATTCAAATACATAGCTGAAAATACCAACCCAAATCCATTTATGAGTCAGCATATGGCGCCAATGGGCCATGCCGGAATAGGGGGTGCCGGATAACGCGGCGGCTTTGAACGCCAGCTGGCCCACCGTATCCACCAACACATTCAGTACCCACAAAAGAAGGGTTAATTGGCTCATGACCTGGTCTTGTATCCCTTTGTCATGCGCTTTGCATCGTCGAGTTCAGCCCTCTTTGCAGGCCCGGGGTATTAAGCGAGCTGTCGCCGGTACGATCCGTCTGCGGGACGTTTTGCTGCATGAAGGTGATGGAACGGGACACCAGCTCTCGCCGGTCGTTGTCAATCGTGATCATATGGTAGCTGTTTTTCAGTAATACCATTTTCACCGGTCCGCTAACGTTATCACGCACCAGCTCGCCGTTACGGCGATGGGCGATATCGTCATTTTCCGCATGCAGAACCAGACAAGGGGAAGTGATTTTAGGCAAGGACTGGCGCACGTTCCGCGTCAGATAAACCAGCTGGCTCAAAGAAGGCCAGGGATTACCCGCCAGACCGGCCGCGCCGCTGTCGCCGCTTAACATGCTTTGGGAAACCTTGCGGCGCAACTGCTCGTTGCGGATCCCATAGGGCGGCTCTTCGTTAAAGATGCGGCCGCGGCCGAGATGCAGAATGTCCACCAGGGTCAAAAAACACGGCGCCAGCATCCGCGATATTAGCGGAACCGTCCAGCCGTCGAAGCGGAACGTCGCGCCGTACACCAATACGCCCTGGGTACGCTCTGGAAAATCGGCGGCATATTTCAGCGCCAGCACCGCACCCATCGACAAACCGCCGACATAAAGATAATCAACCTGTGAGCGCAGCTTATCAGCGGCGTCGACGACGCTTTGATACCAGTCTTTCCAATTGGTGGCGATAAGATCATCCACATCGCCGCAGTGGCCGGCCAGCTGCATGCCGTAGACGGTAAAACCCGCCCGGTTGAATTCTCGCCCCACGCCCCGCATTTCGGTGGGGGTGCCGGTCAGGCCATGAATCAACAGAACGCCGATATTGCCGCCTTCCAGCAAAAAATCATGATGGTTGATCACACATCCCCCGGATTATCAGCTGCTCGACTGGCGCCAGGTAGGCGCTTTCCCGCTGTTGTAATAAACGCTCCAGCTCGGCGGATGCCTGGGAAAAATCCTTGATGGCGGTAAAAGGAACGCCCATTTTGCTGCATTCGGCCACCAGACTGCCTTTGGCGAAAACATGATCGGCAATTTGCGAGACGCAAAAATCGGAACGTCCGTCGCCAATCATCAGGAATTTATCCGGCGCCACGGTTTTGGCGACACCGCATTTACATACGCCGCTGGCTTTCAGGCAATTGGCGTTATGGTAAGGGAAGTCCAACGCCCAGCGCCGCTCGCTCACCTGCCGTAAACGGTTGGCAATCACCGGAATACCGCTAATGCCGTTGGCCTGCAGGATATGGTTAATGGCGTAGTCCAGCCCGTCGCTGACGATATGCAACGGTACGTTTTGCCGGCGGGCATAAAGCGCGAATTCGGCAAACCCCGGATCGATGGCCAGATTGGAAAGGCATGCATTCAGCTCAAGCCGGGAGGTATCCAACAGGGCGATTTGTCCCGCCATGCATTCCCGCGAGCCTATATCGCCGTCTTCCCATTGTTGTTCCAGCGCTTGCCAGCCCGGCATACCAAATGCATCCAATAAGGTGTCAGTGACGTCTTTGAAACTGATGGTTCCGTCAAAGTCACACAACACCGTCCATGACGGTAATCGCGGGGTTGATTGAATGGATCTTATTGCCATATATACAGCTATTAGCTCTGAAAGGAAGACGGTGATAAAAAAGAGCCACTCAGCCCCGGGAGCGATGAGGAGCCTGCATTCATTGAAACTCAGCGGATGGCGGGTATTGTACCTTAATAATAATAAATAGTTTATAAACGAAGTGATGGGATAAATAATATTATGAATGTAAAATCTAGTTGTTATCAATTGGTTGATTGTAAATAATTTTTTGTTAAAAAATAACTCTTTTACCCCTTCAAACTTAAAAATTGTAGTTTATGCCCACAGAAAACGCATAAGTTTCATCCCGATCGACCATAGGACTGTCACGAACCTCTGAAGGCAGGAAATTCCCCCGAGCGCTGGCATAGGTATCCCACTGTGGGGAGAATTTATAATCGGCGGTCAGGGAAACATAAGGGGTTATATTTGCCGACGGGCGATATTCGCTCAGGCCGCTGCGGCGGGATTCCATGGATGATACGCCGTAATAGTAGCGCGTTTGCTGGCCATTGGCCCCATCCACGCCTAACTCAGGTATCACTGTCAGCATGCCCAATTGCACCTGATTCAGGTAGGAAATATTGGCCAAAACACCCTGGCTGTTATTCAGAATATCCCCCGCCAGCTGGACATGAATCGCCCCTATCGGAGTGGTGCGCTGATAGCTTATACCGGACATCACCGTGGACCGGCGATCGCTGAGCCGGCGCATCGCCGCGTCGCTGCCCCGCCGGGCTTTATATTGCTGATCGAGGTAAAAAACTTTAAGTTTCAGCTCATTGACATCATCGTTTATCAGATATCGCCCGGCATCGTCCCCCTGGATATACCAGGTATCGTCGTCGTAGTTAACTACCGGCCATATCGAGTAATCGTCTCTGTTCACCTTATAGGGCGAAGTGGATAAAAAACCCCCTGCTCCCAGAGCGATATCCGCCGCCTGGCCGTATATGGGGGCCAATAAAACCAAGGAAATTATGATGTATGTATGCGATTTCATCGTATGATTATGGTTGAATTCTAATGATAAGTATTACTACAATGTGCTGGCGCAACAAATACGCCAACGCGCTTCCCGCAGGTCTGTGATTCACTCCCCCAGGCGTCCATGTCCTGAAGCGAAGAACGGCCTATTTTGTCTTCACGCGACGGCCATTCATAAGAGATTTACATTTCTATTCAATTCAGCTTCGGAATAGATTTAACGTCGCTTTTGCGCCACGCGATGGATAAGATCGTCCAGCCGGGACAAGAACAGCGCAAGAATCGGTGACTGGTTTGATCGGCTGTAACCCACCACCAGATCAATCCTCGGCGCTTCGCCGGCCAGGGGACGGCTGACCACTGACCAAGGCATCAGGTTCTCGACGTAGGCGGGGATCAGCGTCAAGCCCCGGGTCGATGCCACCAGAGACATGACCTTGGCGGGATTATCCACCTTCTGGGCCGGCGTTATTCGCACCCCGGCGCGTTCAAGGTAATCCTCGATGGCGGCGCGCAGCACGACTGCCTTATCCGCCATACCGATAAAAGGGTGTTGGGCAAGCTCTTGCGGCGAGATGCAATCCCGGGCCGTCAACGGGTGATCGCTGGGCATCAGCACCACCAAGGGTTCGGAATCCACTACTCGATAGGTGAGATCGACATCGGGCTCGGCGCGCAGGAACGCCAGATCTAGCTTGCCTTTGGCCAGCGCTTCGGCGAGGTCGGGAGAATAGTCGCTGGAAACGGTGATATCAATGTTAGGTAATTCGTCGCGCAAGATGTGCATGGCTTCGGGCAGCCACTTCATTTCCTGGCCGGTAAGAAAGCCCAGCACCAAACGCTGCTTGGAGGGCTCCGCCGCCCTGCGGGCCGCTTCAACCGCGGCATCCACCTGATTCATCGCCAGCCGTGCGTGGTCGATAAAGGCGCGCCCGGCGACGGTCAGCTCTACGCCGCGGGGACCGCGTATCAACAGCGCTACCCCAACCTGCTCCTCCAGATCCCGTATTTGCCTGCTCAGCGATGGCTGGGATGTGTGCAGCCTTTTTCCGGCCGCGACGGTAAGGCTCCCGGTCTCGGCGACGGCGATAAAATAGCGAAGATGGCGCAGTTCCATAGGCTTCCTTCAATTTTTCACTGTCACGGGTCCCATGCTTTTCAGGCATGCCTACCAGCTTATAAAGTCTTTTTCAGTATCATCGATACGGCCTAGATTGCTCTCTAGGGCGGCGTTGAAGACATTTCACTCTCTTCAGGCCGCGGGTCGGCGGGGCGTTGCTCCATCCATTTCAACTATACCACCGGGAGTCTGATAATGAACAATCTCACTGGCAAAACGGCGCTGGTTACCGGCGCGTCACGGGGAATCGGTCGGGCAAGCGCGCTGGCGTTGGCACATGCCGGCGCCCAGGTCCTGGTGCATTACAGCAGCGGCGGTCAGGAAGCGGAGGCTATTGTCGCCGAGATCCGCCTGGGGGGTGGCAAAGCCGAGAAGCTGGCGGCCGATCTGGCGGCGGCGAACGGACCGCACGAACTGGCCCGTCGCGTTCGGGATATTATCGGCGGCAGATTGGATATCCTGGTGGCCAACGCGGGCATATCCAGGGCCGCTACCATCGAGGATACCACCGTGGAGGATTTTGACGCCCTGTTCGCGGTGAATGTACGCGCGCCCTATTTTCTGGTGCAACAGCTTCTGCCGGTGATGTGCCAGGGCAGCAGTATCATCCTGCTGTCGTCCCTCGCCGCCCATGCCAGCGTCGGGACGCTTTCCGCCTACGCCGCCACCAAAGGCGCCATAGATACGCTGGTTAAGCACTTCGCCGCCGCCCTCGGGGAGCGCGGTATCCGCGTGAATGCCGTGGCCCCCGGCGTGGTGCCCACCGATATGTCCAGTTTTGCCAAGACTGATGCCGGGCGTGATTTCACGCTGGATATGCAGGCCATCAAACGCATGGCTCAACCTGATGATATCGGCGCGGCCGTGGCCTTTCTGGCGTCCGATGACGCCCGCTGGATTACCGGAGATACGTTGCGCGTGGACGGCGGCTCGAAGCTTTGAGGCCGTTCCCGACCATGCCTGTTAGGTGTCAATGTTTATTGAAAACGTCTTTCGCACCACATCAGGAGACATCATGAAACTCTACCAATCCGCTTCATCGCCCAATTCCCGCCGTGTTCGCATTTTCCTGGCGGAAAAGGGCATCCAATTAGACGTTATACCGGTGAATCTCGGCGCCAAGGAGCAGTTTGGCGCTGATTATCGCGCCATTAACCCGCGCCTGCAGGTGCCGACGCTGGTGCTCGATGACGGCACATCCATCGCGGAAGTCCCGGCCATCTGGCGCTATCTTGAAGAGACTCATCCGGCGACGCCTTTGCTGGGATCGTCAGCAAAAGAGAGGGCGCTTATTACCATGTGGGAGCGCCGCGTGGAACTTGACGGCTTCGCCGCCGTGATGGAAGCCGTGCGCAATACCGTGCCGGGTCTTAAAGGACGGGCGCTGTCCGGACCCTATGATTACGAACAGCTCCCCGCTCTGGCTGAGCGCAGCGTATTGCGGGTTAAGAATTTTTATGTCGACCTAGAGGATCGCCTGGCCCAAACGCCGTTCGTTGCCGGAGAAGTCTTCTCCGTCGCCGACATTACGGCCCTGGTCACCGTGGATTTTGCCACCGGCGGTATCAAGCTGCCTGTTCCCGATGGTTGCCCGGCGCTGAAGCGTTGGTATGAATCGATTTCCTCGCGTTCAAGCGCCGGTGCTTGATGTAGATTACGGATGGGAGCATTCAACAGACCGCGGGCGGCGGGTTCAATCATAGGGCGAGCTTTTTTTATCCCGCCCCGGCGGGAAAGGATCCGCCTGTCATTGTGAGCCCCGCTTTACCGCGACCCCTCTCCCTGCTCCCACTCCGGGCTATAGCCGCCTAACGCCGGGTGATACATCTCGTCGCCGGAATGTTGAGTAAACTCGACATTAAGGCGGTCTGCGCGCAGACCCAAAATCTCGATGCAATGCGCACAGAGCGCTTTTGCCACCTCCATTCGCAGCTCCGGCGTCCTGCCTTTTCGGATGTCCAGCATCATCACGGAAACCGGGGTCGGCTCGCCGCCGATATCCGGAACCCGCCAAACCCCGCCTTCGCCCAATTCACGAATGGCAACGCTGATTCGGCGGATATCCACCGACATCATTTGGGCATAGGTTTCGCTCATTTTCGCCGCGAGGCGTTTCTTGTCCGCCGCCGGGTAATGATCGTTTACGTCAAGTTGAAGATAAGGCATGTTTGACCTCCCGATGAAACCCTGGTGACCAGAAAGCAAAGCCGCTGCCAGGGGCATTGAGGAAACGATACATGCATATGCCAGTATTCGTCAATGACCAGGGGTGAAGCCTGTATTTTAAGGTCGGCAAAAAAGGGCTGATATCCCCTGGCAGTGAGGACATCGGATTATTGTTAATGATTAATCTGTGATCTTGACTACAAAAAGCTCTTATCGGTCTTGTATGGTAGATGGACAAGTGTGATGATTTGCGCTGTCTCATTAATCATTAGCATCAATCATTAATTAATAATCATTAACATATGTATTTATGTGATTTTTTGGAAATGTCATGAAAATCATGAATGTTGAAGGCTCGTTCGTCGTCTGTGTCTTTTTTTGCGCCTTTGCGGCAGTCCGAAGTCACGATGACCCTGAGGGATATCCGCCGCGTCATGCTCACCGTTGGTTAAAGTCAGCGGTGGAGGCACGCTTTGGTGAAAGCGTGGAACCCTAAGATTTTTGTTTGGGTGGAATATTCATCCAAGGAGAAAATAGTTAAAATCCCCACTCGCTTATATCTATTTAAGCGGGTATGAAATGATTTTGCCGAAGTTATGGACGTTTTGCATTTTTTTCCTATAAGGATTATGGGAGATGACGCTATTTAAATAAAAATAGATGAGGTTTTTTTTATGGCAAAGTGAATTCAAGAAACCAACGATCACAACCAGTATTTAATTTGTATAGGTAAAAAGCGATGATTTTCGTTGAAGTTGCTGTGCTTTAAGCCTAAGCGGTTTTATGGTTTGGAAAGGGTTGGCCCAGATATTCAGGCACTGGCATGCTTGGTAAGGTAATTATATAAGCAATGCTATTTGAAAAATTTCTTTCACACGGAATTATTACTTAAAATGAAAAAATCCATATTAGGGATTTCTATTGGCATAGTATTGGGTAGTGTTTCTTTTATCTCAAATGCAGAAATTACTTTGCTACAGCAAAATCCTCAACCTAATGATCCATTGAGCCGTCTTACCTTCCAGGTGGGCGGCAGCATCCGTCCGCAAATGAACGCGGTAACCGGCCAAAAATCCTTTAAAGATAATGGTTTTGACGGAGGATCTCGTTTTCGTTTTTCTTCTGATTACTATTTGTTCGATGATATCAGTTGGATTAACTATTACGAATTGGGTGTGAATTTCCCCGCTCTCTTGGATATGGATAACCATCATGCTGACGGAGCCAATAATACCATCCGTCGTCAACTCTATACCGGTTTCAAAAGTAAGACTCTCGGCCAGCTCACCTTTGGCCAACAGCTTAGCGTGTATTACGATGTGGTGGGCGGTAAAACAGACGTGTGGGATGACGATATGCTGGCCCAGGCGCCGGGTAACGGTATCAACGGTGACTATGACGGCTCTTACCGTTCACGCAAGCAATTAAAATACAAAGTTAAAGCAGGAAATGCCGATCTCTATGCCGCTTATTTGTTTGCAGATGATGACTACCTCACCCCGGATAATTTCCACTACAGACGCAATGGCGGCGGTGCGTTAGGCATCAACTATCATTTAACCCCCACCCTGAGCTGGGGTTTGGCCTATGACTACACCAACGCAGATTTGAAAGAACCGACCGCAGGCAAGTCGAAAGAATATAATCAAAGCATTATGGGCACCGGCCTCAGTTGGACGCCCGGTAACTGGATGGTATCCGCCTCCGGTGGTTTCTATCAAAACTTCCTGACCACAAAAATAAAAGATACCAATGATTACTTCGCCGGTGACGCTTACGGTATTGAATATTTTGCCGGCTACACCTTCCCCATCAACAGCTTTGCGATTAAAACCATTAAACCTTATTTCATGGGTGACCGTCTGGAATATCTCGACGATCGGAATTATGAAAAATTGGACAATGGTGTAGGTATCTCGTTCCAATTGAAATATGGCTTCCGTGTTGATTATGAACACGTCTTTACCACTGCCACCGGCGGGAACTATGGCACAAACATTATCCGCGCCTGGTACGATTTCTGATCCTAGAGGGATGAAATTGCTGATATTGCAATGAAATTAACCAAGATAACAAAATGGGCCGGTTCTGGTGTGAGCGTTACGCGGTGAACCCGCCCTTTTGTTATCTTGCCGATATCGGCCTTAGGGCTGGTCAGATTCCATAAGATATTTGTCATACTGTCAATGTACATAGTAGGATGACCATCCGTTTATCGAAATAAGCCATCCTGACCGTGACGCCAAAAGTATATGATTTCAACAATAATGAACCGATAAACCTACAAGTTTACCGTTTTTTACGCAATGAAATAATATCGTGTTCTATTGCTCCCGGTAGTTTGTTATCGGTAAAAGAAATCTCAGTATACCTCGGCGTGTCACGTCAGTTGATCAGAGAGGCCTTTATCAAACTGGCTGAGGCCGGCCTGATACAGGTTCTTCCGCAGCGCGGTACGTTTGTACGGCGTATTTCCGCCAAACGCGTCTCCGAAGTGCGTTTTATCCGGCAAGTCATCGAATGCGCCGTGGTGCGTCGCGTCTGTGAATGTATTTCTGAAGATCAATTGATGATGCTTGAGCATATTCTGCGCCGTCAGGCGCTGGCGGCGGATAATGGCCGGGTCCGGGAGTTTTTTGACCTTGATGATGGTTATCATCAGGCACTGGCCGATATCGCCGAATGCCAACTCGCCTGGAAAACCATTGAATCCATCAAGGCCACCATGGATCGCGTGCGTTTTCTCAGCTTGAGCGCCATCTCGCCGCCCTACAGTCTCGTCGCGGAGCATTATCAAATTTTAAACGGCCTGATAAAAAGAGATGCCGATGCCGCTGAGCAGGCGCTCCGCCGCCATCTCGAACACATGATTTTAACCATTGATCCTGTCGCTACACTCCACCCTGACTGGTTCGAAGGGTAGCAACTTTAAGTATTGACGTTATTTTCCACCATCGCCGGCGTCGCATTACCACTTATATTGGTAGGTTATAAGTATATAATGAATTTATCTTTTAAACGGTCCGCTGATAATCTGTCTTCCAGACGCTACTGGAACCGGAGTCTTCATGTCCACTCATCTATTGCATTACTTACCCAAACGACGTCTCTTATCTCGCGAGCCCCTGGCCTTGCTGCCGGGGCTGGCCCTGGCCGGTGCGCTGACGTCGGCGGCCATCTGGGCCGGTAATATTCCCTTAATCATGCATTTAGGCCTGGGGGCGCTGACGCTGGCCATTATTTTCGGCATTATCGCCGGCAATACGGTATATCCCTGGTTACAGCCGGCAAGTCATAGCGGCGTACTCTTCGCTAAGCAGCGATTGCTGCGTATGGGCATTATTCTGTATGGTTTTCGGTTAACCTTTCAACAAATCGCCGATGTGGGCGCCGCCGGCGTCGTCATCGATCTCTTAACCCTGAGCAGTACCTTTTTGTTGGCCTGCTGGCTGGGCAGAAAGGTGTTCGGCATGGATAGCCAGACCGCGATGCTTATCGGCGCTGGCAGCAGTATTTGCGGCGCGGCGGCGGTGATGGCCACCGAACCGGTATTAAAGGCCGAGGCCGGTAAAGTCGCGGTTGCCGTGGCTACCGTGGTGCTGTTCGGTACGCTGGCCATTTTTGTCTATCCCTGGTTGTACCGCCTCAATCTGCACTACCACTGGCTGCCGTTCAGCGAACTCTCGTTCGGCGTCTATACCGGTTCCACCATTCATGAAGTGGCGCAAGTGGTGGCAGCCGCCCATTCCATCAGCCCTGAGGCGGAAAATGCCGCCGTCATTACCAAAATGATTCGCGTGATGATGCTGGCGCCCTTTTTATTGCTGGTTTCCGGCTATCTCAGCCGGCGCCGCGGCAGTACCGATACCACCGATAAAACCGCCATCACTGTCCCGTGGTTCGCGGTGATATTTATCTTCGTGGCGGCCTTCAACTCCTTTCATCTGCTGCCGGCCAGGGTGGTGGACCCACTCATTACCCTGGATACCGCCATGTTGGCCATGGCCATGGCGGCGTTGGGCCTGACAACCCATGTCGGGGCCATCCGCCGGGCGGGATTGAAACCCATCCTGCTCGCCGGGCTGCTGTTTATCTGGCTGATTATCGGCGGCGGGGCGATAAATCAGTTGGTGCGGCACCTGATTTAAAGGCGCTTGACAGACAAGCCCAGCTGCCTTTCGGTGAAGGCGTGAGTTTACAGCTTCCAGTTCAGGCCGCCCAGCTTTGGCGTGAATTCAAACAGCTCGGCGGCGGCATCGGACTGCTGCTGCTGAAATATAATCCGTTCACCGGCCAGCCGGCCCATTTCATGGGGATTTTGGTCGATAGAGGCGATGCGTTTACCCGCCAGCAGCGGAATTTCATTCAGGTCAAAGCCCACAAAGCCAATATTGTCCCGGGACAGGGCCGCCCAGTCGTCCAGGGCCTTGATCACGCCGATGGTCATCAGGTTGTTGGTGACAAAAACCGAATCAAAGACGATGCCCTCTTCCAGCAGTTGGCGAATCGCCGTATAGCCGCCCTCGATGCGGTTATAGCCGTATTTGACCTTGGCGATATCCAGAAGGCCGGTTTTATTCACCGTGGCGGCAAACCCTTCCAGACGCTTTTCGCTGGTGGGGTTCGGCGAGCCGGCGATACAAACGGTTTTCCGATAGCCTGCAGAGGTGAGGTAATTGGCCGCCAACGCCCCGCCGGCGAAGTTATCCGTCAGCACCGTATCGTAGAGATTGTCCGGCAGGGAGCGGTCGACAATGACCACCGGGATGCCGGCTTCCGTCAGTCCCGACAGATCGGTGGCGTCCGAGGCCGGGGCAATCACCACGCCGCCGACCCGTTCGGCGATGGCGACATCCAGATAATGCCGCTCTTTTTGCGGATCGTCATCGGAACTGCCGACAAACACGCAGGTATCGCGCGGCAGGCAAATCTGTTCAAGGCCGCGGGCTAAACGGGTAAAAAAAGAGTTTTCGAAATCAGGGACAATCAGTGCCCACAGGTGCGAAGTGGTTAGTCGCAGGCGCTGAGCCGTACGGTTTGGCCGAAAGCCCAATATGGCAACGGACGCCAGTACGCGTTTAGCCAGGTCCTCGCGCACTTTTTGACCGTTGGTCACCCGTGAAACCGTTGCCACGGAGACATGGGCGTGGCGGGCCACGTCGTAAATAGTTACAGCTCGATGATCAATAGTCATTAGTGGTTTTATTCATCGCGTGCGGGGCCCGGCATAAAGAGCCGGGCCGGCCAGACAGCATTACATCGGCGTCGTTATATTTCGCGCGCGGCCCATTTCACCATGCGCTCCCACATCAATCCGTAATTTTCCCATTCGTGCAGATTACCACACCAGTGATAGACCGGATCGGTGGTATACGCGACGGAGCGCCCTTTACCGGGTTCGGCGACGGCCATAAACACATCGCCGCGCGTTTCCATTAACAATGTCGCCTCGGATTTCAAAAACACCCGATTATAACCGAGAATGATGCGCTCCTTATCAAAGGTGACACCCTTTAAAATAGGATGTTCAGGCACCAAAACATCCAGCTTGGCCCCGTCGGGCACTTCGATGCGGTCGTCGATGCCGCGTTCGCAGGTGACCGGCAATACCCCCTCCATCGGCGTACCGCCCCATAGGCCCTTGCCCTCGATACCGGAGAACGTGGTATATCCTCCGGCCATAATCAGTCCGCCGCCGTTCTCAACCCATTTGCGGAAATTACCGATGCGATCCGGCCCCATGGGGACGATGCGCTCGCGGTTGCCGGGCAGCAGCGCGAAGTTATTGTAACCGGTATCGCTGAGGATAATGACGTCCCACTGTGAGAATTCTTCTTCCGTCATGGGAAATTCAGCGCGGATACGGTCGGCGGACATATGGGTCAGCGCGATGCCGGGCCGGGGCGAGAGCGCATCGCGCAGTACCTTGGCGGAATCGCGATAGTAATTGAGAATAAAAGTATCAATGCCTTTGGCGGATATTAACGTTTCCGTTTGGGTGTCGCCGCAATATAAAACACGAATGGACATTTTTCTCTCCTGTATAGGGAATTAGCGTTAAGCGTCGGGAAAATATCAGCCACCGGGCTGATTGAAACGAAGGCCGTCATTGACGGTGAATTTTGTAAGCCCGTTGGGCTGCATGCCCCACACGGTGAGGATCTTTTGATAGCTGCCGTCTTTTTGCATTTCGCTCAGCGCGGCCTGGACGGCATTGCGCATGACGCTGTCGGCACGACGAAACGGCATGGCGTTGTAGCCGGTGCCGTATTGCTCAAAAGACAGCACGTCCAGTCCGGCGGCATCCGGCGAGGTTTTAATCACGTAAGCGGCCACGCCGTACTGGTACATGGTGGCGTCCGCCCGGCGGGTGCGAACCTGAAGCAAGGCCTGATTGATATCCTGGAATACCTGAATATCGATTTTGGTGGAGCACTTTTTATTTTGCGCCTCCACCAGTCCCTGCATCACGCTGCCTTGCAGGAGGGCAACGTGTTTGCCGCACAGGTCGCCGATTTTCTTGATGCCCGAGGGATTGCCTTTGGCCACCACGATGGCGTTGCCGTCAGTGGAATAGTCAACGAAATCCACCTCTTTTTCACGGGCCGGCGTATCCCCCATGGCGCTGAGGGCGGTATCGATCCTGCCGGCTTTTATCGCCGCCAAAATGCCGGGGAATTTCAGCGTTTGCCATTTGGCGTGCAGTCCCAATTTGGCGGCGATGGCGTTGCCCAAGTCGATATCCAAACCCACCAGGGTCAGCCCATCCTCGCGATAGTAGGAGTAGGGGGGTGTGCCGGGATCGGTCCCGATGGTAAAGGTCCCGCCGGCATGGGGCACTTTACCGGTAAGGTCGGGGGAGGCGTTGATGGTTAACGGTTCTCCTTTCGGACCGATGCTTAACTCTGTGGCATAGGCGACGTGAGCGCACCAGAACGTCGCGACCACCAGTGTTGTCCGCCAGGTATTGACGAATAAGCTCATGGTTCAAACCTCTTATAAACCGCATGCCGCGGTGGATTAGCCGGCCATCCCCGGCCGGTCGTTGAGAAACCGATGTCAACCGACCTGACGGGCGGCGCAAGCCAGTGAAAAATGCTGCTTGATATAGGGGTCGCCGTCGCGTTCGATGAGGTCGGCCACCGCTACCCCGATGGCGGGCGACATTTTGTAGCCATGTCCTGAGAAGCCGGAGGCGATAACGATGCGTTCGGTGGCCGGGTGGTAATCGATTACTGGGCGATCGTCGCCGGTAAAGCCGTCCAGATAAACGCCGCTGCGCACCGGCTGGGAGTCAACTCCCTCCAATAGGGTGCCGGCAACGCGCCGCATAATGGCGGTGTCGGCGTAAGAGACGGTTCTGTCCACCGCCGACGGATCCACATCGCTTAAATAATTCACCGGCGGCATTATTTTGACGGTCCAGCCATCCATGCAGGGAAAACCTGAGTAATCGATTTCTGAAGTGCGCCTGATACAGACCGGAAACTGCGACGGCTGGTAGGCCTGTTTATCATCAATGCCGAACCAGGTTCCTACCAGGCGGCGGGCGATGAAATGGGGCGATGGGGCGTCAATCATGCGCGTTCCCCAGGCGCCGCTGGTGACCACCACGCGGTCAAACCGCTGAGTGTTGCCGTCGCAGGTGATATCGACCCCATCGGCATGGGGATGAATACGGGTCACCTCGCAGCCCTGATGCAACGTCGCGCCGGCCGCCAATGCGGCCTTAACAGCGGCCCTCACTCCCAGCTCCGGCCGCAGCAGGCCGCCGTCGAGATCAAGCAGGGCAAATTCGCCGCCGCTGAGGCGATGTTGGGGAAAACGAACGCGCAACGCCTGTTCGTCCAGCACTTCATGGCGCACGTTATGCTGGTGCGCGCCCTCCAGGGTGCCGGTCAGCCATTCCGCCCCCTTTTCACCGATATACAGGCAGCCGATAGGAAAATGGAATTGGCGTTCGGAAGTGGACTGAAGCTCGCGCCATAACGTCAGGGAGCGCTTCAGCAAGGGGATATATTCCGCGCCTTCTTTGTAGGCGAGGCGGAAAATCCGCGATTCGGCGCCGTGGGCGCTGGTATCATGGGGCACACCCATACGATCGAAACCGGTAACCTGATACCCGCGTTGGGCAAGCTGCCAGAGCGACATGCTGCCCATGGCGCCGACGCCGACAACCGCGACTGTTTGCGATGACATAATTAATCTCCTGTGAGGGCAAGGTCTGTGTGACGTCTGTAATGACACGTCTGTGGGGACGAGCGCGCTATTTGATTTTTGACAAAAACGCGCGCGTTCGGGCCTGTGACGGCGTGTTGATCACCTGGGTGCTGGGGCCTTCTTCTACAATGCATCCGCGATCCATAAACACCACCCGATGGCTGACCTCGCGCGCGAACCCCATTTCATGCGTCACCACCACCATGGTCATTCCCTGCCGGGCAAGCAGGGTCATCACCGACAGCACCTCGTGTACCAATTCCGGATCCAGGGCGGAGGTCGGCTCATCAAACAGCAATACCTTGGGTTTCATCGCCACCGCACGGGCAATGGCTACCCGCTGCTGCTGTCCCCCCGACATCTGGGTCGGTCGCCGGTTGGCATAGCTGTCCATACCCACCGAGGCCAGTACCGCCATGGCATTTTCCCGGGCTTCATGACGTGGGATATGCAGTACATGGCGCAGCGCCAGGGCAACGTTTTCCAGCGCGCTCAGATGCGGGAAAAGATTGAATCGCTGGAAGACCATGCTCATTGCCGCACGTTGCCGGGCGAAATCTGGTGCCGGCAGCTCCCATAACACCCCATTGGTTTCCCGGCAGCCGAATCGTTCGCCGTCCAGCCAGACGCCGCCGCTGTCCGGCATCTCCAGGAAATTCAGGCAGCGTAAAAACGTACTTTTGCCCGACCCCGACGGGCCGATGATGCACACCACTTCGCCGCGCTCCACATCCAGTGAAACATCGGTAAGCACTTTGTTGGCGCTGAAGCTTTTACAGATATCCCGTGCGCTGAGCATGGGACGATGCCTGGACAGGGGCCGGAGGACCGGATTATCTTGTGGCAGGATGGCGGTCATCATATTCATACCCCCGTCTCGGAGAGCAGGTTTCGGGTATTTTTGCCGTCAAGATGGCGCTCGAGCCAGTACTGCAGTCCCGAGGCCACCGTGGTGAGAATCAAATACCAGAGGGAAGCCACCACCAGCAGTTCAATGACATGAAAATTCCGCGCGTAGATATCTTCGGATTTGGTCAACAGCTCCTGTGCCCCGATGACCGAGACCAGGGAGGTATTTTTCAACATGCCGATGATTTGATTGGCGGTGGGCGGGGTGATTATCTTCAATGCCTGGGGAAAGACGATAAGCGTCATGACCTTGGTTCTGCTCAGGCCGATGCTGTGGGCGGCCTCGGTTTGCCCGCTATCCACGGCATTAAGGCCGGCCCGCACGATCTCCGCCATATAGGCGCCTTCGTTCAGTCCCAACCCCAATACCGCGGCGACAAAGGGGGTAATCAGCACATTAACCGAGATTTGCCAGTTGCCGGCGCCGATAACCGGGAACACCAGGGCGATGTTAAACCAGAAAATAAGCTGCACCAGCAATGGCGTGCCGCGAAACAGCCAGATATAGAGCATGGCGGCGGCATTCACCACGCGATAGCGGGACAGGGACATGACGGCCAGCAGGGTACCGAGGATAATGCCGGATAGCATGGAAAGCACGGTAAGTTGAAGCGTCATGACCAGGCCGTCAAGGATCGCCCGATGGAAGAAAAAACTGGCCATTACCGACCAGTCAATCGCTCCGCTGATGGCAATGCGGATGATAAGCAACACCAAAATTACGCTCACCAGCGCGGTGATCAGCAGGCGTTTGCTCCCGCCTGGGATTCTAGGCTTGCCCGAGATATAGGACTCGGGTCTCCCCGCATACTGGGATCGGGGTTTAGCAGTCACTCGCCACCTCACTTGCTGATAAAAAAATCAGTCCCGCTGGTTGAGAAATCGATTTCTCACTTATTGAGAAAATCCCACCTAAATACGTTGTTGCTCGCCTTCAGAATATTAGTAATCGATTTCTTGTCAATATGCTCCCAGCCCTGAACAGCGGCAAAAAGGCTATGGACAAGAGGGGATCATGCTGTGGTAAACCGATTTATACATTATATAGAACCAGCAATAGGGGACACATCTGCGGTGATTACGTCCGCACAACAAATTCAACGATATTATTGTGCTAAATTTAACCGATTTATGACAATAAAAACCAACCTAATATTTATTACTGAAATATCAATGGCTTTTCAGTTTTTATTATTGAGATAAGGGTTGGATCCTTTTCCAATGATAATCTTGATATACATCACATTTTCTTATCTAAAGAGTTTTAAGCGAGGGATCCAGACCCATCAATCTAACGAAGCCGCCAGCGTCGCGATAAGCTCCCTGAACCATTGCTGGGCCGGATGCGGATCGCTGCGCCGGTGCCAGATCGAATGAAATTCAATGGGGGGCAGTATAACCGGCGGCGGAAACAGGACCAGCTCTCCTTGAACGGACGAATGGAGCACCACTCGCTTCATTACCGTGGCCGTCATGTTGGTGTGAGCGATGACCGCCGGAACCGCGAGCATTTGCGGCAGGGTCAATGCCAAGGTGCGCTGCTTGCCCATCTGCGCTAACGCCTGGTCCACCAGGCCGTAGCGATCCCCTTCGGGAGATACCAGAACATGGGACAGGGCCAGGAAGATGTCCATACTCATACCCTCCCTCGCCATGACATTGTCGCGTCGAACAATCGTCACGAACTCGTCCTGGAAAATGGGCTTGGTTACTATGCGATTCTCCGGGCGAACAGGGGGTATCCCCACCGCCAGGTCAATGGTCCCCCCGTCAAGCAGGTCCACCGCGCTATCCCGGCCGTTGAACGCATGCACATTTAATGTGACGCCGGGCGCCCGCTTTTCCAGCGCCCCTATGAGCGCGGGCAGTAGCACAATGGCCGCATATTCGGACATACCAAGAGTGAAGGTCAGCGACATCCGTTCAGGCACGAACGCCGGTTTTTCCACCAGGGCCGCCTCGATTTGCCGCAGCGCCTGAGAGACAGGGTTTGCGATATCCCTGGCGCGAGGGGTGGGCAGTAATCCATCGGCGCTGCGCAGGAACAGCCGATCGCCAAACAGCCGGCGCAAACGCGACAGCGCCGCGCTCATCGCCGGCTGACTGACCCCCACCCGTGCCGCCGCGCGGGTCACATTGCGCTCGTCCATCAGCGCATCAAAGGCGGCCAGCAGATTCAGATCAATACCATGAAAATCCATATTTCATATACTCATTCATATCGGTTATTTGTTGGACAAATTTTACCGGATTCACCAGAATTCGCCATGTGTTCTTAACAAACAACCAGGATGAATGGCATATGACCGACACCAACAAGATGGCCGATATCGAACGACTGAGCATTGAACGGCAGGCTGTGGAAACGCTCTACCGGGCATTCAGCGACAAAAACCCGGATTTGATGGACATCGCCGTCACCGCCGATTGGCAGGACATTCCGCTGGCGCCCGGTCAAGGACCCGGTCCTGAAGGCTTTAAGCCGATCATGGGCATGTTTTTCTCGGCCATGCCCGATGTGGACATCATCGTCCATGATCTTATCCAGGTCGCCGGCCGCGCCGCCGTGCGGGCGGAAATCACCGGCACCCATCTTGGCCCGCTGTTCGGTATTCCGGCCACCGGGAAAAGGGTCAGCTTCAGTATCCACGAATTCCATGAATTCGAAGGGGAGCGTATCAGCAAGACCTGGCATCTGGAGGACTGGTTCGGCCTGTTCCAGCAGTTGGGCAGTTTCCCGCCGTTAGGTAATCATTGATCGCGGGCGGGATGCCTCAGGCCGAAAAGCAGGTAGACAGATAATCGATAAACACCCGCGTTTTTAGCGGCAGATAAGGCCCGGAAGGCCACAGCAGCCATAGCGGTTCAACGCGGATGGCATAATCATCCAGCACGCTCAGCAGAGAACCTTCATCCTGGGCGCCCTGGACAATATAATCCGGCAGCCAGGCCAGACCCACGCCGCGTTTGGCGAAGTCCAGCCGCCCCTGGATGTTATTGCACACCATGGTGACTGGGAGCGAAGCCGCCGCCGCGGGTTCCAAGCCTGTTAGCTGCCAATGCTCTAATTTACCGCTATGAAGGAAGCGATAATGCAAACAGGCATGGTGCTGTAAATCCGCCGGATTTTCAGGAGTTCCGACTTTGGCGAGATAATCGGGCGAGCCGACCACTTTCGAACTGAATACCGCCAGCTTTTTGGCCATCAGCCGGGAATCGACGATATTGCCGCTGCGGACAACCACATCGAATCCTTCCTCGATGACATTCACCATGCGGTCGGAGACCACCAGCTCCAGTTCGATATCCGGCCAGGCCAGGGCAAAATCCGCCAAATAGGACGACACCATGCTCTCTTCCGCCATGCTGACCTTGAGCTTGCCCCGGGGATATTCCTTGTTTTGCACCAAGTCATTTTCCGCGTCTTCAACGGCGCGCAATATCACCAATGTGTTCTGATAAAACCGGGCGCCTTCCGCCGTCAGGGCGACGCTTCGCGTGCTTCTGTTAAGCAAGCGGACCTTTAACCGCGCCTCCAGCCGGGCGATACCTTTGCTCACCGCCGAAGGCGATACGCCGGTGAGGCGGGCCGCCTCAACAAAACTTCCCACCTTTGCCACCTGTACAAACAGTTCGAGACCACCCAAATGATCCATGCGCCCTCCATTCATGACATGGTTGTCATCAGAGAATTGAATGCTACCTTATTTTTCTTTAATCATTTAAAGATTATTGTGGATGCCTGATTTCGGTCCTTACGACGGCCATTACGACAACCGGATAATCAACGATGATACGGGCTTTATTGGTATTGATGTTAGGCGCGTTTGTTTCCCAAACTACCGAGTATTTACCCATAGGACTGTTGCCCCGTATCGCTGAGGACCTGCAGGTGTCCCAGGCCGCCGTTGGCGCGCTGGTGACGGGGTATGCCTGGATCATTACCCTGACGGTCATTCCCATCACGCTTTTAACCAACCGCATAAACCGCCGCTCCCTGTTTCTCACCCTGCTGGCTATCATCACCCTCTGCAACGGGCTGGCCCTGGTGGCGCATTCCTTTTGGTTTTTGATGCTGCTAAGGATCGTTGCGGCTCTGGGGCATGGCGTCTTCTGGTCCATTCTGGCCTCCTACGCGGTGAAAATCGCGCCGCGCATGCCGCCGGGCCGGGCAACCGCCTGGGCCTATTCCGGCATCTCCCTTTCCATTGTCGGCGGGGTACCGTTATCCACCGCGCTGGGGCAGGCCTTTGACTGGCAAGTGGGATTTGCCATATTCGGTGCGTTCGGACTGATCATTTTTATCCTGGGGTATTTCTGGCTACCGTCGGTGGTCGTCGCCACCTCAGGTTCCGGGGGAAGCTTTCCGCGCCGCAACTGGCCGCTTTATGGCGCGGTGGTGGTGACGCTGCTGATTATTACCGCCCACTTTAATGGTTACACCTACATTACCCCGCTGGTGACCGATACCCTTGGAATGCGCGGCACCCGCCTGCCGCTGGCGTTATTGGTATTCGGCCTCTCCGGTGCGGCGGGAACATTACTGGCCGGCTGGCTCGGGGCGCACCCCATGCGTCTGGCGGTATTCTCCGCCGCCGGCATTGTCATCAGCCAATTGCTGATGCTCTGCTTCGCCCCGCAGCCCGGAATCGCCTGGCTGGTGATGGCGGTTTGGGGGGCGGGCATCGCCATGCTTTTTATCGGCTTACAGAGCTGGGTCATTGAGCTGGCGCCGGGACAGGCCGAGGCGGCATCGGCGCTGTATGTGATGACGTGCAATATCGGCATCGGCGCCGGAGCGATGTCGGGGGGATTGTGGATGGTCCACTCCGGCCCTCAGGCGTTATTGCAGGCGGGTACGGCATTGGGCATTGTTGCCCTGTGCAGCTTTATGTTGCCCGGCTATTTGCAAAAACGGCGGAAGGCTTATTCCCAGAGGAGTTCGGTACAGCGCTGAAAGGGGAGAATGCTGACGTTAAAATGCTCCCCGTCATCAGATGGGGAATATTTTTACTTTGGCGCAGATTACTCTCGGTGGTGAAGATAATTATCTTGAGCGCGGATTGATCTCTTTGGCGAAGATTATCATCTCTGGCAAGGGTAATTATCTTGGTGAATGTTATTACTGAATTCACATTATTTTCTTCTATTTAGCTTAATCATACCAGGTCTCTTTATTGTTTTCTATGATGTCGAGGCTGGCTTCTATTTCTATGGGAACGATCCGCGTTAATGATAATGGCGGCAGCTTTTTCGGGTCGAAAAAATCAATATCAAGAGAATCTTCGCTTAATTGTAACGCGCCGCACAGTTCTTTACAGAAAAATATCAGTTTATAGACATGCCAGGGATAGGGGGGATGACCATGCAGATTCCTATCCCAAACTCCCAATAAACGTTCAACTCTGACTTCCAAGCCGGTTTCCTCTATCACCTCACGACACACGGCATCGGAGGGGCGGTCTCCCACATCGGCCCAACCGCCGGGCAAGCTCCATAATTTATCATCAGATTCTTTTACCATCAGGATCTTACCTTCCCGGAGTACCACGGCTCTGGTATCCACTTTGGGCGTAGCGTAACCCTGTTGTTTAATAAATTCTTCAGCAAAGTCCAGCTTATCCGCTGAAAATTGCTGGGCCATAAATTGCGCGGCGATATCACGCAATTCTGCGTAACGCTCAATATCATAGCGGTCCTTGGTATAGGTCAGACCGGTTTGCGCTAATGCCTGTAGTTTTTGTCCCAGTGCAATCAACGATAATTCCGCTGGTTTTCCCTCATCGTCTTTTATATCATTTGAGCTCATGTTGCTCTCTCATAAAATAAAAAATATACAACCAGTATAAAGAAAATAAAATTTTCTTAAAGTACTTTGGTGATGTTTATGAATAGGATTAAACGAAAAAATGGAACAAACTATCGGCCCATAGATTGTTAGGGCGAGACGCTGCGGGAGTGTAAAAGAGATCCTCATTACAGCCAATGCGAAAGGAAAACCATATTATAACTCTACTATACCCTGGTTGACTAGCACCCTAGCAGAAAATTTCCATATCCTTATGGGAAAAGGGGTTCAAAAGCGGCTTTTAACCAGAAATCATGATAGATTCAGGAAGGTAGAACACATATATCCAGGAAAAATAATGCTTTCATTCGAGATGTTTATCCCATTCTTTATCACCACTATTATATTTGCCTATATACCAGGCCCCGCGATGCTTTATACCGCTGCTCAAACCATTTCCAGAGGACAGAGCTCCGGGCTAATGGCTGCGCTCGGTATCCATTTGGGCGGATATGGCCATGTTATTGCAGCCGCAGCCGGGCTGACCCTATTGTTTCATGCCGTTCCCGTTCTTTATATAATGGTAAAAATAATGGGTGCGGTTTATTTAGTATGGCTTGGCATACAGATGTTTCGCACCCGAGCACCTACGGAGTTTGCAACATCTGACTTCAGAAAGGCAAAATCTGTAAAGCGGGCTTTTTTTGAGAGTGTTGCGGTTGAAATTTTGAATCCTAAAACAGCCATATTTTATCTGGCATATTTGCCCCAGTTTATTGATGTGTCGGGATCTTTTCCTGTTTGGCTGCAATTTATCGCGCTGGGCAGCATCGTTAATCTGACGTTCTCTTCTGCAGATATTGTTTGTGTGCTCCTGGCCGAATTTATTCTATCCCGGCTTAAGAAGTCGAATCGTATGCAAAAGGTCATGCAAAAAATCGGCGGCGCGATTTTTATTAGCTTAGGAGTGAATGTTGCATTGCAGAGAAATTAAATTTTGTCGAAATGAGGAGAAGAGATGGAGCTTAACATCGCGGAGGTCAAAGACCTCGATAAGGTGGCCGAACTTGTTAACCAGGCCTACCGGGGTATCTCGGCGCCGGATTGGACGACCGAAGTCGGTTTAATCGACGGGCCCCGAACCAACCAGCATTCGCTGGAAGACATGATAGAAAACGGCGCATCCATCATTCTTCTCGCGCTTGATAATGTTTCCCGCAAATTGGCCGGCTGCGTCGCCCTTACTCCGATGGACAGTGGCGAATGGTATCTCTCGATGCTGGCCGTGAGTCCTCATGTGCAATCCTCGGGTGTCGGTCGGTCCATCATGACGGGCGCGGAGAAATTTGCCCGCGACGCCGGCGCCCGCAGCTTGAAAATCTCGGTCATCAATGTGCGGGAAAAGCTGATTGAATGGTACGAGCGGCGCGGTTTTACGAAAACCGGAGATACTGAGCCCTTTCCCTATGACGATCCCGGCGTAGGTGTCCCGCTGCGCGACGATCTTGCGCTGGTCACGCTGACCAAATCCTTAATGGCCTGAAAATTTGAGGTCGGGGATTAGGTGGTCTTCCATAAGCACCGGCTATCCGGAATAGGTGCTAAGCAGGATTATCTAACCACGGATTCTTTGTGGGTTAACAGCAGACTGAAGAAAAGAAAATTGCCTAACCCTGTTTAATGCGCTAACGTTTATTTCAAGAAGGTGATGGCGTGCCACCTTTCCCAACCGCCTGGTTCGTCCTGAACCGGCTGATGACGCCTGATATCCGATTCTTTTAATTGAAGAGATTGGTATGTCAGGCATTTTTTTTCCCCTGAATGACATACGTTTCTCTTCTGCCAGACAGGAGGGGAAATGCTGTACGTTTTCGGCCATAAAAATCCTGACAGCGACACGATTTGCAGTGCGATAATCGCTGCGGACTGGTTGCGGCATCTCGGCAAAAAAGCGACGCCGTTCCGACTGGGCGAAACCAACACCGAAACCCATTACATTCTCAGCCAGGCCGGAGTCGCTGCGCCGGAACTGCTGGAATGCAGTGTGGCAAGTAAAGATGTCTGGCTGGTGGATTTCACCGATACGGAACAGGGGCCGGATTCATTGGTCGACAGCAACGTTATCGGTATTATCGATCATCACCGGCTGGGTACGCTGACCACCCGTAACCCTCCCGACGCATGGATACGCAGCCTGGGCAGTTGTGCCACTGTGCTGTGGCATATCATCACCACTGAAAGCGACATGCCTTTCACCTCGTCCCAGGCCACTTTATTGCTGGGCGCTATTCTCAGCGACACCGTTTCCCTTACTTCTCCCACCACTACCGATCGAGACCGCCAGGCGGTGGAGGCGCTTTTTTCGTTGACCAGCTTGGACCGGGAGAGATTTTGCCGGGAACTGCTTGAGGCAAAAACGGATATTACCGGCTTATCCGCCGTACAATTGATGAATAAGGACGCCAAACGCTATCGCATCAACGGCCATGAGTTTCTGCTGGCTCAACTGGAACTCAACGCCATGTCGCAGCTGGATGCGCTCATGCCGGCGCTGATGACGGAATTGGATGCGTTATGTCACAACGACCACCTCGATGTCGTCGTTTTGATGGCCACCGATATCATCCGCAAAAAAACCACCCTCTGGTTTTCCAAAAATAGCCTTGCCGGCATGCAGCGACCGGTCTCCATGCCGGGCGTATTGAGCCGGAAAAAGCAGGTGCTTCCCTGGCTAACCGAACAATTAACGAAGGACAAAACCTGATTCCATGGGCATTTATACTCATGCCCTGGTGTTGATCAACGGCGAAACCGACGAATTAGCACTGTTATATCGCGCCGTCGAACTGGCTGAAACCTAGGGGGCAAAACTAACCCTGATCCACCCTCTCTGACGTGGCATCTCTCAAATGACATCAATTTAAATAAATTTTAAATAAATAGAGGAGCGAGACATGAGTTTTTTATTGGAAAAAATCGTCGCCCGGGAAATCCTGGATTCACGTGGAAACCCTACGGTGGAAGTGGATGCTTACGCACATTGCGGCACCTTTGCCCGGGCCTCGGTCCCGTCTGGCGCCAGCACCGGCTCGCGGGAAGCCATTGAGCGGCGTGACGGCGATAAAGCCCGCTTTGGCGGCAAAGGGGTGCTGGATGCCGTCGACAGCATCAATGACGAACTTAACGATGCCCTTCGGGGACAGGATGTGCGCAATCAACGCGGCATCGACCGTATGATGTTGGCCATTGATGGAACGGAAAATAAAAGCCGGCTCGGCGCCAACGCCATCCTGGGCGTTTCGCTGGCGGTGGCTCGTCTGGCGGCGACCCAGGTCCAGCAGCCCCTTTATCGTTATCTTGGCGGTATCGGCGCCAACCTGCTGCCGGTCCCCTGCATGAATATCATCAACGGTGGCGTGCATGCTCGTCATCAGGGAGCTGATTTCCAGGAGTTCATGGTGGCTCCGCTGGGGGCGCCGACCTTTCGCGAGGCCGTACGCTGGGGCAGCGAAGTGTACCAAGCCCTGCGACAGATTCTGCTGGATAAAGGGTTGTCCACCGGCGTCGGCGATGAGGGAGGATTCGCCCCGATGGTGGCCTCTAACCGTCAGCCGCTGGACTTCATAGTCCAGGCCATAGAAAAAGCCGGTTACCGACCCGGAGAGGATATCGCCATCTGCGTGGATCCGGCCTCCAGCGAGTTTTATGCCGAGGGTAAATATCAGCTGCGCACCGAAAACAGCACGTTGACTTCCGAAGAGATGACGCATTATTACACCAAACTCATCAACGATTTCCCCATTGTACTGCTGGAAGATGGCCTGGCCGAGGACGACTGGGCGGGCTGGAAAGTGCTGAATAATGCTATCGGCAATAAAATCGAATTAGTCGGCGATGACCTGTTTGTCACCAATGTTAAATATATCCAGCGCGGCATTGATGAGAAACTGGCCAATTCGGCCTTGATCAAGCTAAACCAGATTGGCTCACTGAGCGAGACGTTCGATGCGGTGCAGTTATGCCAGCGCCATGCCTGGGGGGCGTTTATCTCCCATCGCAGCGGCGAAACCACCGACAGTTTTATTGCCGATATGACCGTGGCGCTGCGGGCGGGCCATCTGAAGACCGGCGCACCGTGCCGGGGAGAGCGCATTGAAAAATACAACCAGCTGATGCGTATTGAAGATGAGCTGGGAGATGCGGCGGTCTATGCGGGCAAGAAAGCATTCATAAACCGTTAACCCTCATGGGGCCCAGTGGCCGGTATCCGGTCGCCGGATACCGGAGATATCCAGATGACTCATGACACCATGGCACTGATTGTGGCCACGATCATCGGCATATTGACAACCTACCTGGTGTTTAGCCTCGAGGATATTCTCGCGGGCGGCATGCTTTCCGACACGGTCAATATTTCGCTGGCGTTGTTTATCGGCGGCACCACGCATTTGCTGGCCCGGCATTTTCTTTTGAAAAAAGCCCGGCCGCGCAAGGTTTCGACCCTAGACCGGAAGCCGCCTCATCGCCGATGAAAGGCACGCTATTGTGAACATCAGTCCAGCGGCGGGACAGCGCCTTCCGCCAGCGTCTTTAGCAGGCGCGCGCGGCGGCGTTCGAGATCGGCAATCTGGCGTTCTATTGAGTTTAACCGCTTGCGTTGAACCTCGGTGGTTTCGGGGCAGGAACTCGCGCCTTCAATCATCAGCATGCAGTCGGGGAAAGCGCGGATCTCCGCCAGGGTGAAACCTGTCGCTATCATGCGCTGGATCTGCCTGACCTGTGCAACCGCCGCCCACGGAAACGCCCGGTAGCCGTTACAGGCGCGAACGGACGTGAGTAGGCCGTGTTCATCGTAGTAGCGAATAGAGCGCACGCTTGCACCGGTCTCGCTAGCCAGCCTGCCGATGTTCAATGGAGTTTGGGGGGTGTTTTTGTTCATGTGGAAATGATAGCACTTTTTCTGCTTGACCCTAACACTGACGTGAGGGTTAACACTGCTGGCAACCTCCCAACCGTAGAGTCATGTCCATGCTGAAATTCATGTTTTGCCGTACCCGGTACGCGCTGTTATTTACCGTCTTTTTATTTATCGCCTCACCGTTCGCCCTGGCCGCTACCAAAAGCTATACCACCCTATCGCCTGACGGCGTCACCCTAGCCGTTCAAGAATCGGGAAACCCCAATGGCGCTCCCGTAATTTTTATTCACGGTCTGCTGGGCAGTCATCTGAACTGGGACAAGCAGGTTAACAGCCCTGAGCTTCAGCGGTATCGCCTCATTACTTATGATATGCGGGGCCACGGCCTGTCAGGCAAGCCGACGGATGCTATTGCTTATACCGATGGGAAGCGATGGGCGGACGATCTCGCCTCGGTCATCACGGCGTCCCACGCCCGCAAACCTGTGCTCGTCGGCTGGTCGTTGGGGGGAGTGGTCATTACGAACTATCTGGCCAAGTTCGGCGATAGCCCTATTTCCGGCGCGGTGTATGTGGATGGTGTGATAGAACTCAAGCCTGAGCAAATTGTGTCCCATCCTGAGGTCTATCGAGACCTGAATTCGACTGATTTAAAGACCCACCTGGATGCCGTGCGTGATTTTCTGAGCCTGTGC
Organism: Sodalis sp. dw_96; assembly: GCF_018449575.1. Taxonomy (GTDB): domain Bacteria; phylum Pseudomonadota; class Gammaproteobacteria; order Enterobacterales; family Enterobacteriaceae; genus Acerihabitans. Next base: position 72,219 of record NZ_JAAVUT010000024.1, read on the forward strand.
TTCCATACCCAGCCAGACAGGACCACCTTCGAGCGCCTGCTTGCCAATGCTGCAGCGGCATCTTGGGATATGCAGCGTGCCGTTATGTCCGTAACAGTGGATGCCCCTCAGGGGTTGGGCAAGGCCCGCATACCGCTGTTGTTGATCTACGGTGGCCGCGATGCGCTGGTGAAGGCGAAACCCACCATCGCCCGGGCGGTGCAACTGAACCCGAGAGTACAGGGCAAGCTCTATGCAAATTCGGGCCATGCACCGTTTATTGAAGAGCCGGGGCGGTTTAATCGCGACCTCTCCGCATTTATTGATACGACTTTGTCGCACTGAGCCTTCTGGCCGCTGAGTGCTTTTTTTGATCGAAAGGGTGCCAAATTAGACGATTGACCCTGTCATCAGGGTAAGGGTAACTTTACGCAAATTACGGCCACTTGCCTTTTATCGAAGAAACGGTGCGGTTTAATCGCGATCTTTCGGCTTTTATCATTGCTACCGCGTCTCACGAATGGGAGTTCTTCCGGGTCGGGCGCAGATGTTATGATGAATAATCAGTAGCACTGGACGAGACGCTCGACGCTGGAGGAAGCATGGAAGTCAGATTGGCATCACCGGATGAAGCCGGGCTGTTGTGGGAGATAAGGAATAAGGCTATAAGGCATGGATGCCATGACAGCTATGATGAGGTGACGCTCGCCGCCTGGACGCCAGATACGATGCCCGCGGGCTATCGGAGAGTGGTGGAGAATAATCCTTTTTTATTATTGATGATGCAGACGTTTCAGTGTTCGATTAGGTATATGGGCTGTTTGTCGGCAAGATCATCACTTATTGTATAAATAGCCAGCTATAACCCGCACTATAGCGTAGGATCCTCTTCTGTGACGGTTTACATTACGTGAACTTTAGTCACTCCAAATAATCAATTTAAGGGATGCTAAAGATAATTCAACATAGCCGTGGGTGAAAAAACAATGATTCCCAAGCGTTTAATGTCAGCACGGTTACGGGCAAATCTTACACAAAAAAAGCTGGGTATTCTGGCGGGCCTCGATGAAGCAACGGCTTATTCCCGTATGTCCCATTATGAAAACGGCACCCACTGTCCTTCTTTTGAAATCGTCTGCGCGATTGCGCAAATACTGAATGTACCCGAGGCCTATTTTTATACGGTTGATGATGACCTGGCGGTGGCGGTACTTGAATTGCATCAGCAATTTGAAGCCAGCAAGGCGCAGGGATTGAAGCCAAAGTGATGCTTGTCGTAACCGGCTATTATCCGGCATTTGCCGATGAGTGATTACAGTACAAGCTGGTTGTCGGCATAGGGTTTCTTAAGCTATGTGCTGATACCGCCACTGCGCTTGCCCAGGGGACAACAGCCAGGGTAGGCGCCGGATTTCAACCCCCCGGCAGAACAAAGCGCTGCTGATACTCGCGAATAAAATCGATAAACACCCGTAGCGGCATCGGCACCAGCCGTCTGTCGGGGTAATAAAGATAAGGGCCGGGAAAATCTTTCCACCAGGGTTCCAGTATAGGCTCCAGCGCACCGCGGGCGATGTAGGGACTGAGCCACTCCTCGAACAGCTGGATAATTCCGATTCCCGCCACCGCCGCCTCCACCGCCAATTCCACCGCCGCCCCTATGGTAACGATAAGCGGCCCTGACGGTTTCAACCTGATGACCTCGCCGTTATTTTCAAATTCCCATTCCGGCATGATGCCGCTGGCAAACTTGCCACGAAGGCAAGCGTGGCGCAGCAACTCCCGTGGATGCTCCGGCCTGCCCATGCGGTCAAGATAACCAGGTGCCGCGGCAATGGCGAAACGCTGTCTGCGCGGGCCGATGGGCACGGCAATCATATCCTGTTCCAGATTCTCGTCGTAACGTATGCCCGCGTCGTATCCGGCGCTGAAGATGTCCACCACATTACTTTCCGCCATGATCTCCAACTGAATTTCAGGATATCTGGTCAGAAACGCCGGGATGATACCGGACAATAACAGACGTATCGCACTGACGGGCACATTCAGTCGCAACGTACCGGCAGGGGTATCGCGGAATCCGTTAACGGCATCAAGGGCCGATTCCACATCGTTCATGGCGGGCAGCAGCCGTTCCAATAAAGTCTTTCCGGCCTCCGTCAGGACAACGGTCCGGGTGGTTCGATGGAACAACCGTACGCCCAGCTGCTGCTCGGCGCGCCGGACGGCATCGCTCAGGCGGGATGGATTACTGCTGGTGGCCCGGGCCGCCTCTCTAAAGCCACCCGCTTTGGCGACGGCGATAACCGCATTAAGCAACCCAAGATCAATCTGCATTGTCCAAAATTCCGTACAGCCTGTCTCAATTTAACAGTATAGTCCCATAAGCATTTACCCCATACAATGAGTCTCACATTGGAGAGGAGAGCCACTATGTCTAGCGTCAACACATCAGGCAGTTATCAGCTTGGTCATCGTCAGGTCAAACGTATCGGCTATGGGGCTATGCAGCTGGCGGGGCCGGGAGTATTTGGCCCGCCGAAAGATCCCGCCACCTGTCTGCGCGTCCTGCAGGAAGCGGTTGCCGCCGGCGTGAATCATATCGATACGTCCGATTTCTACGGGCCGCACATCACCAATAAGCTTATCAAAGAAGCGCTGCATCCCTACGCCGACGATCTTTGCATTGTCACCAAGGTGGGCGCACGCCGTGATGAAAAGGGCGCCTGGCTTCCGGCTTTCTCGCCGGCGGAACTCATCAAGGCGGTGGAAGACAATCTGCGTCATCTTGGGCTGGATGTGCTTGATGTCGTCAATCTGCGCAGCATGTATGGTGAGCATCATCCTGAAGACGGTCCCCTTGAAGCCCAGCTGACGGCCTTGGCCGAATTAAAGGAACGTGGTTTGATCCGGCATATCGGCCTGAGTCATGTCACGTCCAAGCAGATTGCCGATGCCCGGGAGATTACGCCTATTGCCTGTGTACAGAATCTCTATAATTTGGCTTTACGTCAGGACGATAGCCTTATCGATGAGCTTGCTGCCCAGGGCATCCCCTTTGTGCCGTTTTTTCCTTTGGGCGGTTTTTCACCCTTGCAATCCGAGGTCCTTAACGACGTCGCGCGCAAATTAGACGCCACACCCATGCAGGTGGCCCTTGCCTGGCTGTTGCAGCGCTCGCCGAATATTTTGCTGATTCCCGGCACGTCATCGCTGACGCATCTGAAAGAAAACCTGGCGGCGGCCGACGTGAGGCTGTCAGAGGAAGATATAAAATTGCTGGAGCAGTAGGACGGACGGCGGCAAGACAGCGCCGTCCGTGTCGGTAAGCGCAGCCTATTTCTGTTCAGGCAGTGCGTAGGCGATAACGTAATCCCCTTCCGGCGTCATCATCCCGTGATGCCCGCCGGCCATGATGATGACGAATTGCCGTCCATTGACCTCATAGGTCATCGGCGTCGCTTGCCCTCCCGCGGGGAGCTGGTCCTTCCACAGCGTTTTACCGGTATGCACATCGATGGCGCGCAGGTAGTCGTCCGTGGTGGCGCCGACAAAGGCCAGACCGCTGGTGGTGGTCAACACGCCGCCATTATTCGGCAATCCTATCTGGAATGGCAACATGGAATGCAGTCCCCATGGACCATTACGTTCGGCGGTGCCCAGCGGGCGGTCCCAGAGGGTTTTGCCAGAGGCAAGGTCAATCCCCTTGATCATGCCGAACGGCGGCTGTTTGCAAATAACGCCGATATTGGAGACCCAACCGGTGTTCACATCCTGACCATAAGGCAAACCAGCCTGCGGACGATTACGTCCCGGAGGCGGATTTTTGTAACGAGGGTCTCCCAGCCAGAACACGTTCATTGCATCGTCAATGGCCCGGGGGACCAACTTGGAGTAGCTGGGAAGGTCATTGTAATTTTCAATAATCAGGCCATTATGCACATCCACCGAAACGCTGCCCCAGTCCGAGCCGCCGTTATTTCCCGGGTATTCAATCCAGGGTTTGTCGGCGCTGGGGGCGGTAAAGATGCCGTGGTAGCTGGCCGCACGGTATTGGATCCGACAGACCAATTGATCAATGGGCGAGATGCCCCACATCATTTTCTCAGTCAGGTCAGGCTTCTGCGTGCGGCTGTAGAGCGAACGTTTTTGCACCGGCGCCCGTTCCGACGGCTCAACGCCGCCCTGGGGCACTTTTTGCTCCTCTACCTGATGAAGGGGCTGTCCCGTACGCCGATCCAGCACCCACAGGTCACCCTGTTTAGTGGTGACGATTAATGCCGGAACGTTGCCTTTATCGGTGGGAAAATCCACCAGGCTGGGCTGTGCCGGCGTGTCGTAATCCCATACATCATTCTTGACGAACTGATAGACCCAGCGCGGTTTGCCGGTGGCGACGTCCAGCGCGGTAATCCCGGAGTCATATTTTCTCTCCTCGTCATTACGGGTGGAGCTGTAATAGTCTCCCGCGGAACTCGCCATCGGCAGATAAACCAGGCCGAGTTTTTCATCCCCCACCGCCGTGGACCACATGTTAGGCGTACCCAGAGAATAGGTATTGCCGGGGGCGGGAACGGTCGTGATATCGGGCTGTTCCATATCCCAGGCGAAGCGCAGTTGACCGGTCACAGCGTCATAACCGCGTACCACACCGGAAGGCGCGGACCTCAGTTGGCCATCCATCACTTGCTGCCCCGCCACCACCACGCCGCGAACGATGGTCGGCGCCGACGTTTCTGAGACAATGCTGGGCGGCCACTTGCCCAGGCCCTGCATCAAATCGACAAAGCCGTGTGAACCAAAATCCTCACAGGCCTGTCCGGTCTGTGCATCCACCGCCACCAGTTTGGCGTCCATGGTGCCGGCAATAATGCGCGTAGAACAGACTTGCCCTGGTTGCGCTTGCGGATTGGCGTAATAAGCCACGCCTCGACAGGCCGAGTTAGGCGCAGAGGATTCGGGCGGGGTTTTGGGATCAAACATCCACTTTTGTTTCCCCGTCGCCGCGTCCACCGCAAACACTTTATGGCGGATAGTACAGCCATATACGGTATCGCCGATTTTAATCGGCGTCAGTTCATTACCGTAGTTTGCCATATGTGGCTCACCCGTCCGGTATACCCAAGCACGTTTTAACCCGCTGACATTACTGGGGGTGATTTGCGATAATGCCGAGAAACGCTGTGCTCCGTAACCGCCGCCATAGGTCGGCCAATCCTGGGATGCGGGCGTGGTGACGTCGTCAAAATAATTGCCCGGCTTGGTAGTGGAGGCCGCGACCGTATAGGGTTTCTGCGCCATGGGCACAGCGATACCCAATCCCACCACGGTCACCACCAATAAGGCGATACCGTAGGGACGATAGCCCTTTTCTCCATTGGCGCGTCGTGCCGGCATCAAAAGCACGGCAAAGATCAAAAACAACAGGGGCAAATCGAGACGCGGCACCAGTGCCCAGCCATTCAGCCCTGATTCCCATAGTGACCAGATAAGGGTAGCGATGAAACTGATTGCATACAGATAGAGACCGGCGCCGCGTCTGAATAACGTTAGTAAGCCAGCAATCACCCATACCAATCCGATGATCAGGTAATAGGAACTGCCATGCAGCCTAATCAGTTTGAAACCGAGCACAGCGAGGATGGCGCCGGCTATGATGAGCAATATCCCTAGTACCACCATGCCAAAATATCGTAGGCGCGAATGTTTTACACTTCCTTCAATAGACGAATTCATGGGTAAACTCAATTTGGATAGAATGCGATGGTGAGTGTTCAGCTGATGTTCACATAAGCGAGCGTTTTCGCAGAGAAGGTCCAGCCAGCTACCGCTATACTTAATATGCATTTAACAATATATGCGAAATAACTTAATAAATGCTTTTTTAATCTAGGGATGGAGGTTTCGGCTGTCAAGTATGTTAAAAATTATTCGATTGAATAACCTCATGTTTTGTAGAGACTATCGCCGCAACAACACGATTTTCCTCAAGTTTAAAGAGAACGTCTATTGTTAAATTATTGTTAGAGGATGTTACATTGCTGAAGTTATGAGTAAGGGGATTAATATATTAGCTGCCGCATTGCTGCTGCGGCGTTGGTCAGTGGTGTCCCAGAGTTGGAAAAGTGGGTTATTGTTGCTGCGTAGACATTTGTGCACGTACAGGTTGCTAAAGAGGCTGTTGGTCTCAATACGATATGTGCCTTAGCGGGTCAGCTTTTATAGTTCAGCGTTCATCAGCCCGTCAAGTTCTGCTGAACTTAAGCCGGTGACCAGAGCGATTGTGGTGCGATCAAGGCCAAGGGCCAGCATATTGTTGGCGATTTCTCTCCCTCGTTCACGACGCCCTTCATGACGTCCCAGCTGTAGGCCTTCTACTAAGCCTTCCTGCCGTCCATTTTTATGTCCTTCCTGTTCCAAGTGCTCAGCAAAGGTCATCATTGTCTCCTTGTAACCAGTCGTATTTTCTTCCGGATGGCGGGAAAAGCCTTCCGGGGCACGGGCATATGCTTCCTGCGCCAGTGAGTGTATCAGGCATGCCATTTGCTCATTACTGAACTGCGACAGCTCCGGCGAGCCCGCAACATCCTTAAGCGCATCGTTGATATCTTCTTCCGTGATATTTTTTTGCACATACCACATCAATCCTGCTTTCCCATGGAGGGTGATTTCGTCATTAGGGATTGTTTTCAGATCTACCATCATAACGATTCGACAGTACAATGCCTGCGCCAATGCCGTATTGATGAAGCAGTCTTGCCAGCGTGCCTTACGCGGATAGGGACTTGAGGGGTCGTGGCAGAACAGCACAGGTATCACCATCGGTACCTTATCAATCATTGCCTTGTTTAATATGGCGGTGCATGGCGACTAAGCTGTAACGCAGGAGACGAAACATTATCATCTCGTCCCGGCTTGATTGGTGTTCAATCAGGAAATAGACATAACCTGCTCCCTCTGAGGTGTTCATACTGTAAAGCCTATCTGAGCACTGGTCGTGCAAGTCCTTTTCGACAAAGGTGCCGGAGCTGATGGTCAGCGTATTGAAGTTGCATGTTTCCCGCACCATTTGCGGCATGTAAATTTGCAAGAAATCCTTGACGACGCTGACATCGTCAAAAAATTTCTTGTATAACGGATCTTGAGGCATAAATAAAGTTTTCATTCGCTTACTATAATGTCGCCAATCTCTACAAAATATAAATGTCTTTTTGATCGGATTTAGCACGGTATAAATTTTCTAGGCGCTTCGCAATTTAATGTCATACTATGGTTCTTCTCGGTTTCTAATTATCATTAATGAATTTCCACAAATAAAATACTACGTTCGGATTATATGAAATGAGTGTGTTTATATGTTGGGATGATTTTTATTATTTTGATGGATTTTTCATCTTTTCACTGATAGAGTATCCAGTATAAATTCGGCAACTTGATTTTATTCCATCAGCGTTTGTTTCTTGTTATTGAGAAAATATGTCAAGCATTTAATTTCTTAGCCGGTTTATAAAAGACGTAATCGTCGTATTAAAGAATTATACCCTAAATAATTCGAGTTGCAGGAAGGCGGCGATGCAGCGAATCCTCAGGAGCCTACTACTGTAGTTGACTGAGGCGAGCGAGGAAAGCCAACACACCCGCAACTTGAAGTATGACGGGTAAAACGCGGCAATAAAAGGTTGCACCCTTCTACCGCCGCTCACCATCAGCAACTAAAAGAGGTAGTTACCATGGCTAAAAAGCATATTAAGTCAGAAGCCCGCTCATCCCAAGCAAAAATTGAAACCCGTTATTATACTGTTGGCTACGTTCCAAATGGCGGCAGGCCCAATACGCGTCCCGCCTTGAATCTGAAAGGACGCTGGCTGCATGAATGTGGTTTTGTCACCGGTCAGCCGGTGACCGTTACGGTAAAAAACGGGCAACTGATCATTGATGCGGAGATACTTGTTTAAGGTAATAAGTTAGCTGGTATTAGATGTGGGTTAGTTCTTGGTTGGCATTGGTGAGTATTTGACGTTTATGCGTTATCGAGAATTAACCCCGGCATGATTTTTCAATAGTTATTGATAGTGGGCCAGCGATATGAGCTCTATATCCTTTGGCTTGAACATGTTGGATCGACGTCTGTCAGTGCTCAGGTCCACTATGGTATATTCAAAGAATACAATAGAAATGCTGAATTTTCGGATGGTGCATTTGGTATAATTCCTCCGATG
>NZ_JAAVUT010000025.1 GCF_018449575.1 Sodalis sp. dw_96
CGAAATCAAGGCCGATTTGGGTATCCCGACATCTATACGTGAAGCCGGCGTGCTTGAAGCGGATTTCCTGGCGAAAGTTGATAAGCTGTCCGAAGATGCGTTTGATGACCAGTGTACCGGCGCCAATCCGCGCTATCCGCTGATTGCCGAACTGAAGCAGATCCTGCTGGATACTTACTACGGACGTAAATTCGTTGAGCCCTTCGCAAATGCCGCCGCGGTGGCCAATGCGCCGGCCCTTCCGGCCGATGCTGTGAAAGCGGCGTCTGCGGAAGCGAAAACCGAGAAGAAAGGCAAAAAAGTGACCAGCTGATCGCGGCTATAAATTCCCGCGTTAAGCATGGTCCCCCGCTGTTCGGGGGAAACACATCAGGCCCCTTTTGGGGCCTGATTTATTATGCGGAACGAACAAAATACTTCACACAGAAAGCTTGAAGCGGGCGTGTCAAAGGGAGACCGTGCTGAGGCCGGGTCGAAGCGGCCATCACCTGACCGCTTTAGCGCTCTAAACGCCTCGCTGCGGGCCTTTAAACGCCATCTGGCCGATGCATCCACTCCTAACCTGTCAAACGCGCCACGCCCTGCAAAATCACAGCTGAAGTCCAGCTTTGGAACAGAGCAGCCAGTGCCCGCCGCCGCTTACACCGAATGTCGAACACCGAACGCCGACGTTCAAGGGCAAAATTTTAAAATACCCTATATTATGGCCGACAGCGCGGTGACATTAAGGGACGGTGCGATGACCCCACCGAAGACTGAAAACCTCGCCACGGCTTTCTGAAGCGCATATAAAGCCCCCCTTGGGAGTGATCCTTTACACGGCTGCCGGCAGCAAAAGCCCGAGCTAAAAATTCGGTCGGCCGCGAGGCGGCTAAGATTGACCGGTAGTGGACGGAGCGAGTGACCTGTAACCCGGCACCGGTTTATCTTCCACCATGGCCTGCTTAAAATGTTTGCGACATACCGACACGTAGCGATCCTCGCCGCCGATAACCACCTGCTGGCCGTCATGCAGGGGTTTCCCGTCTTCACCCAGGCGAATCACCCGGTTTGCCTTGCGACCGCAATAACAAATGGTTTTCAGCTCAATAAGCTTATCCGCCCAGGCCAACAGATAATGGCTGCCGGGAAACAGCTCGCCGCGAAAATCGGTGCGCAACCCATAACACAAGACCGGAATATTAAGAAAGTCCACCACGTCCGATAAGCCGGCAACCTGTTCACGGGTTAAAAACTGACTTTCATCCACTAATATGCAGTGAAGGGTTTGCTGCTCATGGGACTGGCGAACAACCGCCAGCAAATCGGTATCCGGCCGATAGAGCTCGGCCGGTGAGGAAAGGCCGATACGGGAACTGACCTGACCGTGGGCAAAACGATTATCTATTTCTGCGGTAAATACCAGGGTGCGCATGCCACGCTCCTGATAATTATACGAGGACTGCAGGAGTGCAGTGGATTTACCCGCATTCATCGCAGAATAATAAAAATAAAGTTGAGCCATCAGCCCCTCTCTTCGGAAAAAATCAACGACATAATAAATAAGACACCTAGTGTATCATAAACTTTAACCCACGGGCCGAGCGGTGCACCCCATGATGTTTAACAACGTCAAGCGGTGCAAACGACGCAGCCGACCAGTAATTAGCCCCGTGGGGTGTTGTCTTTAAATTACGTTCCCACCTTAATGAATCATTACCAAATGCCCACCCTTCATCACCTAACATTTGCCCGAAGTGTGACGCGGAAGGTGAACGCTATAGCCACGATCGCGCTCTGGGTCTAAACATTGGTTATAAAAAAGCAAATTTTTTCTACGATATAAACATGGCTTATAATGAAACGCGCTGTGCAATATGCACTCCATTAACGGGTGAGGTGGAAAAACGCAACATAGTGAATCAATTTGTCATTACCTGGCAAAGAGCATATATTTAGCGCTGTCGGGCAGTGTGGTTAAAAAAAAAGATTATTTTTTACCTTACTTACAAACTAGCTATTGCAGAAAAGAAACTACCGCTCTATTATTACTCCGACGCCCCATTATATTATTCGAGATTAGGACAATGAGCGAAGCACTTAAAATTCTTAACAACATCCGAACTCTGCGTGCGCAAGCCAGAGAATGTACTCTTGAAACTCTGGAAGAAATGCTGGAGAAACTTGAGGTAGTCGTCAATGAGCGCCGCGAGGAAGACAGCCAGGCACAGGCTGAAATCGAAGAACGTACGCGCAAATTACAGCAATATCGTGAAATGCTGATTGCCGACGGTATTGATCCGAATGAATTGCTGCAAACCATGAGCGCATCTAAAGCTACTGGTAAAACCAAGCGTGCAGCTCGTCCGGCTAAATATCAATATACCGATGAAAATGGTGAAAGCAAAACGTGGACCGGCCAAGGCCGTACTCCTGCTGTCATCAAAAAGTCTATTGAAGATGAAGGCAAAACGCTGGACGATTTCCTGCTGTAATCGTATATACCCTTTATTATAAAATGCCCGTTTGAATACTCAGCGGGCGTTTTTCTTATCATCTCTGCTGGGTTAATTTTTAACCATCCCGCCGAATTCCAGCCAACTGTATCCGTTCACTCTTTCGGCTATAGTCGTAATGTTTTTCATCTCCGGTCATTAACGCGCTCTACAGCCTATAAGCGTATAAATTGTAAGCAGAGCAATGATTTCCTATGCCGATGTTTCCCCGGTCTAACCGCTAATTGCCACCGAGCGAAGGCCGCGGCAGCGTTATGAATAAAATTGCAGTCCCATAGACGTTAAAAGCGGCCATAAGGTCGCTTTTAACGTCTACCAGGCTTACATTGTCACAATCAGTTAATTGGTGTGGTAATAATGACGATACCAACTGACAAAGCGCCCTATTCCTGCGTCTATCGCCGTCTGTGGTTTAAAACCAATCGCCTTATACAAGGCCTCGGTGTCGGCGCTGGTTTCCAGAACATCACCTGCTTGCATCGGCATTAAATTTTTTACGGCCGTAATGCCCAACGCTTTTTCCAGCGCCTGTATGTATTCCATCAATTTAACCGGTTGGCTATTGCCGATATTATATACACGATAGGGGGCAGAACTGGCGGCAGGGGATCCCTGCTCAACCGTCCAAGACGTATCCGCCACGGGAAGAAGATTTTGTAAACGAATTATTGCTTCGACAATATCATCTATATAAGTAAAATCGCGGCGCATTTCACCATGGTTATAGACATCAATACTACGCCCGGCGAGCATAGCCTCGGTAAATTTGAATAATGCCATATCAGGTCGTCCCCATGGGCCGTAAACGGTAAAAAACCGCAAACCGGTAGTGGGAAGCTGATACAAATGTGAATAAGTGTGTGACATTAATTCATTAGACTTTTTCGTGGCCGCATATAACGACACCGGATGATCCACGGAATCGTCGGTGGAAAACGGTATTTTACGATTTAATCCGTAAACTGAACTGGAAGAGGCATAAAGTAAATGCTCTACCTGTGTATGCCTGCACCCTTCCAGGATATTCAGATGTCCGATAAGATTGGAATCAGCGTAGGCGAGGGGATTCTCCAAAGAATAACGGACGCCGGCCTGAGCGCCGAGATGTATCACCCGTTGGAACCGCTGTTGGGTAAAAAGATCGGCCATTCCCTGCCGATCAGCCAAATCCAATTTATAAAAACTGAAGGATTGCTTATCTTTTAATCTCTCGAGGCGGGATTCCTTGAGGCGCACATCATAATAATTATTAAGATTATCGATACCAACGACCTGATGGCCGTCAGCGAGCAGACGCTCACTGACGTGAAAACCAATAAAGCCCGCAGCACCGGTTACCAGAAATTTCATGTAACCTCTACTTATAGGAAGTAAGCGAAGCTCCCCGGCCTATGCCGTAATAAACAATACCCCGGTTAGCCAAACGTTCAGGATCATACAGGTTACGTCCGTCAAAAATCACCGGCTGCGTTAACATGGATTTAATCATATCAAAATCCGGCGCGCGGAAATTCTGCCATTCGGTACAAATGATCAGGGCGTCTGCCCCCTGTAACGCGGATTCTTTGGTACCCATTAATTTTAAGTCACTACGATGCCCGTAAATACGCTGGGTTTCATTCATCGCTTCAGGATCGAATGCCTGTACCTGTGCGCCGGCCTGCCATAATGTTTCCATTAAAACCCGGCTGGAGGCTTCACGCATATCATCGGTATTCGGTTTAAAGGAGAGGCCCCATAAGGCAAAAGTCTTGCCCTGCAGATTTTCACCGAAATGGCGCTTGATAAACTGCGGCAGCTTGCTCTTTTGCTGATAATTTACATCTTCCACCGCCTGCAACAATTTCGGTTGATAACCGATATGCTGGGAAGTCCGAATCAGCGCCTGCACATCTTTCGGGAAACAGGAACCGCCGTAGCCACAGCCAGGATAGATGAAGTGATAACCGATACGGGAGTCGGAACCGATACCCTGCCGCACTTTCTCGATATCCGCCCCGAGCAATTCCGCCAGATTGGAAATTTCGTTCATAAAGCTGATTTTAGTGGCCAGCATGCAGTTCGCCGCATATTTGGTCAACTCGGCGCTGCGGATATCCATCAGGATCATCCGGTCGTGATTGCGGTTGAAGGGTTCATACAGCTCCCGCAATAATTCCACTACCTCTTCATTGTCTGTGCCCACCACGATACGTTCCGGACGCATGCAGTCGGCAACCGCGGCACCTTCTTTGAGGAATTCAGGGTTTGAAACCACATCGAACGTCAGCTTACTGTCGCGGGCCCGCAGGGTTTCCTGCATGACGGCGCGAACTTTATCCGCAGTACCCACCGGCACGGTGGATTTATCCAGCACAACTTTATGATCATCCATAAATTGAGCAATGGTATGCGCCACTGCCGTGACATATTTAAGATCCGCCGAGCCGTCTTCGTCTGGAGGAGTGCCTACGGCGATAAACTGCATTATGCCGTGCCTGACGCCCGCCTCGGCATCGGTGGTAAATTTCAGCCGGCCGGATTCATAATTCTGCTGCACCAGCGGTGTCAAACCAGGCTCAAAAATCGGGATATTCCCTTTCTTCAGGTTTTCCACTTTCTGTTCGTCGACATCCACACAAAGAACATCATGACCGACTTCCGCCAAAACAGCCGCTTGCACCAAACCAACATAGCCGATACCAAAAACAGTCACTTTCATGTTGAATATCCTGGTTGAAATTTAACCCTTATAAAATATAAGTGTATTAATTTACAATGGTTTCTTTGAGCCATTGGGTGAATTCTTTTCCAAGACTTTCATGACGAATACCATATTCAACGAAAGCTTCCATATAGCCCAATTTATTACCGCAATCATGGCTCAGGCCTTTAAGGTGGTACGCCTCAACGGTTTCTTTTTCCATTAACAAGGCGATGGCATCGGTGAGCTGGATTTCATTGCCGGCTCCCGGAGGGGTTTTTTCCAACAGGGCCCAAATATCGGCGGACAGAACATAGCGACCGACTACCGCTAAATTGGACGGCGCTTCTTCGGCGGTGGGTTTTTCAACCACATTGACCATGGGTGCGCTTTCACCGGGCCGGAGTTCTTTGCCCTGGATGTCGACTACGCCATAGTTGGTCACATCGTCAACCGGCTCAACCATAATCTGGCTGTGGCCTGTTTCGGCGAAGCGGACCAGCATTTCACTCAGATTATCGCTTTTCAGGTTAGATTCAAATTCGTCAATAATAACATCCGGCAATATCACCGCCACCGGTTCGTCGCCCACCAGAGGATGCGCGCATAGCACCGCATGGCCCAAGCCCTTGGCCAAGCCCTGACGAACCTGCATGATGGTCACGTGCGGCGGACATATAGCCTGGATTTCAGCCAGTAATTGCCGTTTTACCCGTTTTTCCAGCATTGCTTCAAGCTCGAAGCTGGTATCAAAATGGTTTTCAATGGAATTTTTAGATGAATGAGTCACGAGGATAATTTCATTAATGCCCGCGGCGATACATTCATTTACCACATATTGAATCAGGGGCTTATCAACCAGCGGTAGCATCTCTTTAGGGATGGCTTTAGTGGCAGGCAACATTCGAGTTCCTAATCCCGCCACCGGGATTACCGCTTTTCTGACTTTGGTATTTGTATTAATAGAAGACATCAACCACCTCTCTCACTTCGTCACGATAATAAAATTTCATTTATCTAAAATTAAACCAGATAAGTATACCAGTTTAGACTGTTGGCGCGCGAAGTAAGGCGACGTTTGACAAAAAAATAGGACAATTACCCATTTTTATAAGATATTGAAAAAGAATAGATTGGATAGATCTTGACCCCATTTCCGGCGGTGACCTTCAGCCGCCGGAATTCAATCAGCAGATAACATTAACCTTAATCGTCCGCCGGCACCCCAGACCTGACATTGCCAATCGGTGCAATGCTCACTGACCTGATTCAGGTAGGCGTTGTTCATGGTGCCCAGCGGCACACCGCTATTGACCTGGATTTGATGGTTATTCGCGCTGAGCGTGGCGTTCAAACCCGCCGACACCAGAATCAAATTATTCAGTCCGCGATGATAATACCCCACCAGCAAGGGGAATTGTCCGTCCAGATTGGCCTTGCGCAACAGCTGGTTTACCTGCCTCAGGAGGGTGGACAATTCCGGCAACCGGTGCGAGCGGTTGGCGATGTGCGCCTGCAGCAAGCCATTGAACAGTGCCCGCAGCAGCAGGGCCGCCAGTACGCCTTTTTCTTCAGCACGGGTAACATCCAGACAATAAAAAGCCAAATCATGCTCGGACAGCGCAGCGATATCCAACACCAGGCCCGGCTGTTCAGCCATGGTCAACTGCCGATAGTTGACCCTGCAGCGGGCGATGTTCTGCTGCACCGGCGGTTGTAACTGTTTTAGCAGCTTGGCGGCAGCGCCGGGATGCTGGCTCAATGCATCCCAATCCTGGAATAATTGTTCTTCTTCATCCACTTGCGACGTGAACATATCAGGATAAAGACAGCCAAGCACGCTTTCCCGCAAGCGGCCAAAATCATCAAGGGGTTTGAGCAAAACATCCTGCACGCCCAGGCGCAGCACCTTAGCAATATCGGTCATTTGATCGGTACCTGACACCACAAGTACCGGAGTGGCGGCATCAACCGCACGAAAACGTTCTACAAATGTCAGCCCGTTCATTTCGGGCATTTCCAGGTCGCAAATGATCAGATCGGGACGCGTGGAAGGCAGCATGTTCAATGCTTCCCCGCCATGAGACGCCTCATGGACTTCGGCACCCATCGATTGCAGGAATTGGGCCAGCACTGACCTGAATACCGCCTCGTCCTCAACAATTAATATTTGTTTGTTTATTAACGGCTTTGCCATCAAAGACCCCTTATTCCAATCAGCTTAATAGTGGCTCAGTCTCACCACTTTTACTTATAAGAAATGTCAGGGGCTGATTAGTCTGTCACTCATTATTATTCAATCACACATTCAACCAAAAACTGGGTCCATTTTCCCTGCTACCCCTTACTCTATAACTGGCCGGATAACCTTAACGAGAACGCAAAAATGTTCTTGCCTAAGTAAGGAGCGTAGTAGCCATTAGGTAAAAATGCATCTTATCCGGGCAAAATCATGGCTGTTTACCTAGCCCGTGACAAGGGAAATCGGCCATTTCCTTGAAATAAGTGGAGTTTAAGAATATAACGATGACGTATTTTGCAATGATCAAAATCAACATTTCCGCTTTTTGTTCCACAATGCTCAATGACCCGGTAATGGGTATCAGGTAAAGTCTATTATCATCTGATTTTTAGGGTTATCACTAAGGAGTTTTGTGGAAATTCCATGCCATTGTGGCAGCGGTTTAGGTTTTGAAGACTGTTGCGGTCCGTTTATCAGCGGTACCCGCTATCCCTTGACGCCGGTTCAACTGATGCGGTCCCGCTATAGCGCTTATGTATTGCAAAATCTTGACTATTTAATAGCGACCTGGCACCCCGATTGTCATGCTGAACAATGGCGAGACGATATAACCGCTCATTTTCCTGTTACCCAGTGGAAAGGACTCACCATTAAAGATGAACGTGCCGGCAAAAATAGCCATGAATCTTATGTGGAATTCATCGCGGTTTTTTATGACCGGCATACCCGGCGACCCGGATTTATTCATGAACGCTCACGCTTTGTCCAATTGAACGAACGCTGGTATTATATCGACGGCATACATCAGCAGCCCCTGAGAAATGCGCCTTGCCCTTGCGGTTCGGGTAAAAAATACAAAAAATGTTGCGGGCAATAACCCGGCGGGATTTCATCTGTCCGCTTTTTTTACAACGGATTCATGAGTTGGTATAGGATTGGCACGTCAATGCAGTCGCAAATAGTTCAAAGAAAAATACTACGCACCATTTGCCCGGATGCGAAGGGCCTGATAGCTCAAATCACCAGCATTTGTTTCAATCATCAGTTGAATATCGTGCAAAATAACGAGTACGTTGATCACCGCAGCGAACGTTTTTTTATGCGCACCGAATTGGAAGGCCGGTTTGACGATGAGCGCCTGCTGGCGGATCTGGATCGGGTCTTACCGAAAGGCACGGTACGGGAACTCAATGATGCCGGACGTCGCCGGATAGTAGTGCTGGTCACCAAGGAAGCGCATTGCCTGGGTGATTTGCTGATGAAAAGCGCTTTTGGCGGATTGGACATGGATATCGCCGCGGTTATCGGTAATCACGATACCCTGCGTACCCTGGTGGAACGTTTTGAGATTCCCTTTCACCTGGTGAGTCATGACGGTTTCAACCGCGAAGAGCATGATGCGCACATGATGGCGCAAATCGACGCCTATGCGCCGGAGTATGTTGTGCTGGCGAAATACATGCGCGTTCTGACGCCGGATTTCGTGCGCCACTATCCTAATCGGGTGATCAATATCCATCATTCGTTTTTACCGGCTTTTATCGGCGCCCGTCCCTATCAACAGGCGTATGAACGGGGCGTAAAAATCATCGGCGCCACCGCCCATTACGTGAATGATAATCTCGACGAAGGTCCGATAATCTGCCAGGACGTGATCAACGTTGACCATACCTATACCGCGGAAGATATGATGCGCGCCGGGCGGGATGTTGAAAAAAACGTGCTGAGCCGCGCGTTATACCGTGTGTTGGCCCAAAGAGTCTTCGTTTACGGCAACCGGACCATCATTTTTTAGGCGGATTGAACAACCGGCCGCCGCTTTCGCGGCCGGTCTCCCCTCCCGACCCCCTTTTTCAGCGGTTTTCCCACCCTATGTCGAAAAAATCGGCAAGTGGATAATTTCCCGATTATTTTTTCTTTACAGCCGCGTCTTATTTGATATGATGCGCCCCGCTTGATGCGATATTTATGCATAAGGTGGGGTTCCCGAGCGGCCAAAGGGAGCAGACTGTAAATCTGCCGTCACTGACTTCGAAGGTTCGAATCCTTCCCCCACCACCATCTTAAAGAACACCCCCGAATATCCTCACCGACTCAAAACTCAACATATTCCCCAGTGGGGGATGGATGAGAACCTTCGACCAAGGTTCGAGCCGGAGCCGTTTGAATGACGTCGTTTTTCTGCTACCATCATTGAAACCCCCCGTTATGGCGCAAAAAATGAAGTTTGTCTCCTTTAATATCAACGGACTGCGTGCCAGACCCCATCAGTTAAGCGCAATCATCGAGCAGCATCGTCCGGATGTGATTGGCCTGCAGGAAACCAAGGTTCATGACGATATGTTTCCCCTGGAAGAGGTGGCACGGCATGGTTATCACGTCTTTTATCATGGACAAAAAGGCCACTACGGCGTGGCGCTGTTATGCCGTGAGCAGCCGTTGGCCATTCGCCGGGGGTTTGCCGGTGATGATGCCGATGCGCAGCGGCGCATCATCATGGCTGATTTTGTCACCGAAAAAGGCATACTTACCGTGGTGAACGGCTACTTTCCCCAAGGGGAAAGCCGCGATCATCCGGTTAAATTCCCGGCTAAAGCTCGTTTTTATCAGGATTTGCAGGACTATATCCAACAAAATCACCATGCTGAATCCTCACTGCTGTTGGTGATGGGGGATATGAACATCAGTCCCGCCGATTTGGATATCGGCATCGGCGAAGAGAGCCGCAAGCGCTGGCTGCGCACCGGCAAATGCTCCTTCCTGCCCGAAGAGCGGGAATGGATGGGTCGGCTGCTGGACTGGGGCCTGGTGGATACCTTTCGCAGCCGCAACCCCGAGTGTAACGATCGATTCTCCTGGTTTGACTATCGCTCCCGTGGTTTTGATGAAAATCGCGGCCTGCGCATCGATTTGCTGCTGGCCTCGAAACCGCTGGCGCAGACCTGTCTGGCCACCGGCATTGATTATGATATCCGCGCCATGGAAAAACCGTCGGATCATGCGCCGATCTGGGTGGATTTTGCCCTGTGACAATCGGCAATAACCCGGCGCTTAACGCGTCAAAGTGACAACGTCTCTTACCCGCCGTATAAGCCTCATGATGGTACGGCTTAGCCGGTTCAGGCCGAAACGCGCCGGTAGCTAATGTTTACTCTGCCGCCTTACCGGGTTTTCGCGCACGACGCTTGGGCTTGGCGGCCTTGGCGCCGATCGCCGCGGCCGACGGTAAACCGCGCAGTGACGGCGGCGGCGGCTGTTGCCGCACCTGTTGAATCAATCCGCGCAGCGTCTCGGTCAGCGGCACCATAAAATCCTGATAGCGGCACTGTTTCTCGCTGATTTTGGTTAAGGTGGACTCCCATTGCGCGGTCATATCCGGGCTTGCCGCACTGTCCGGCAAGGCATGAATCAAACCGCGGCCGCTTTCGCTGGAAAAGATATTGCGGCCCTTTTTATATAAAAAGCCCCGTTTGAACAATAATTCGATAATACCGGCCCGGGTGGCCTCGGTGCCCAACCCGTCGGTGGCCCGCAGGATTTTTTTTAACTCCTTGTCCTGCACGAAACGGGCGATACCGGTCATGGCGGACAGCAGCGTCGCATCATTAAACGGCCGGGGCGGCTGCGTTTCCCTGGCGACCACCTCTCCCGATTCGCACAATAATTCATCCCCTTTTGTCACCACCGGTAAAGGCGTACCGTCGTTTTCCTCATCACGCTCTTTGGCGCCGAGCAAGGTGCGCCAGCCGGCATCCGCCAAAAAACGGGATTTGGCGACAAATTTGCCGCCTGCGATATCCAGATTAATGATACAACGCCGAAATACCGCATCGGCGCAAAATTGCATCAGGTATTGCCGGGCGACCAGGGCGTAAATTTTTTTCTCATCCTCGTTCAAGGCGGTTTTGCCGCTGCGCGCGGTGGGGATGATGCCATGGTGCGCATCCACCTTTTTATCATCCCAGCAGCGATTTTTTTGCGTCGTATCCAGGGTTGCCTGAGCCATCAGCTCAGGCATATGCGCATTGATGGCGTTCAACACCCCCTGCCGTCCGGCAAAATGCTCTTCCGGCAAATAACGGCAATCGGAACGGGGATAGGTAAGCAGCTTGTGGGTTTCGTAGAGTCGCTGACACAAATCCAACACCTGCTGTGCGCTCATACCGTAGCGTTTTGCCGCTTCGATTTGCAAAACCGACAGGGAAAACGGCAGCGGCGGTGTTTCCGACTCCCGTTTATCCTGGAAGAGCGTGACCACCGCCGGTTGACCGGCAATGCGGGCCACGACATGCTCCGCCAGCGGCCGATGCAGCAGCCGCCCCTCCTCATCCTGGTAGGATTCGCAGGCTTCACTGGGTTGCCAAAGGGCAACGAACCGTTCTTGTGACGGTGTCACTATGTGCGCTTTAACCTCAAAAAAGGTTTTCGCCACAAAATTCTCAATCTCCTCATCGCGGCGGACCACCAGACCAAGCACTGGCGTTTGTACCCGTCCCACCGATAATACCCCTTGATAGCCGGCGTTACGGCCCAGCAGAGTATAAGCCCGGGTCATATTGATACCGTACAGCCAGTCGGCCCGCGCGCGCGCCAGCGCCGATACGCATAACGGCACGAACTCACGGTTTTCCCGCAGGCGGCTTACCGCTTTGCTCACCGCCGCCGGATTAAGATCGTTCACCAGGCAACGCTTGGCGTTACGGCGCTTTTCACCGTCCAACGCCAGATAGTCCAGCACTTCGTCCACCAACAATTGCCCTTCGCGATCCGGGTCGCCGGCATGAATAACCTCCGACGCTCCCTCCAGCAGCCGCTTGACCACATTCAGCTGTTTCTGAACCGACGGGCGGGGCTGTAACCGCCATTTATCCGGCACTATGGGTAAATCCGCCAGCGACCAGCGGGCATAGCGGCCATCGTAGGCGTCGGGCTGGGCCTGCTCCAGCAAATGCCCGATACACCAAGTCACCATATGATTCTCGCCGCAGGCGATAAACCCGTCGCCCCGGCGGTGGGGTTGCGGCAGCACATCGGCGATGGCACGCGCTAAACTGGGTTTTTCAGCGATATAAAGCTGCATTTCTCACCATGGAACAAAAATGTTGCTGGAAATGTTACGCTCTCCGGGTCAGAAATGACGGACAAAAGGTTCGGTATCGGGAGGGAGAATGGTGGTGGAAGCTTTCAACTGCGGGGTACCCAAATAGAGGAACCCGACGATTTCGTCCTGCTCGCGACAGCCGAACGCCTGTTTAACGTCCGGCTGCGTCGCCCACAGACCGGTACGCCAGATTCCGTTAAAACCCTGGGCCAATGCCGCCATCTGCATCGCCTGTACCGCGCAGCCGGCGGAAATCACCTGCTCCAGGCGTGGAACTTTGGTTTGTGTATCGCACCAGGCCAAAACCGTTATAATCAACGGGGCCCGGAACGGCGCCTGCCTGGCTTTTTCGATGCCCTTTTCATCCATTCCCGTTTTCAGGGCGGATGCATGCAGCAGTTCGCTCAGACGCGTGCGGCCCTCCCCCTCGATAATAACGAAGCGCCAGGGCTGTAATGTGCCATGATCCGGCGCACGCATACCGGCGCGGATGATATTATCCAGCATGGGACCGGTGGGGGCCGGCTCAGCCAGCCGAGATGCGGAACGACGATTTAACAAAAGTTCTAGTGCATCCATTACTTACTCCTGTTGTTATGCATGGTTCTAACGTTAGCATATGCCCGGCGACGGTTACAGCATGACGCTTTTTTACCGAATTTTTATCTTTTTTCATGCTGACATTTAGCGGGCGGATCTTTAGGATACCTGACAATGAAGAAATATCGCCATTGCGAGCGAATAATGAGCCATACACGGGTCGATCGCCCGCGCCATGGCTAGATTTTACAATACGAATCCTGCACGAGGTTGTTTTATGGAGAGCACATGCGCACATTGTGGCGAATAATATCCAGCCCGTTTCGTTGGGCCTGGCGTTTGTTGAATTTTATACGCGAATTTATCCTTAACCTGTTTCTGATTTTTATCATCGTCGTCTGCGTCGGTATTTACCTGCAGGTGCACCGTTCCGCTCCGGAACCGGGCAAAGGCGCGCTGCTGGTGGATCTCACCGGCGTAGTGGTTGAAAAACCGTCGATGAACAATAAATTCCGCCAAATAGGCCGTGAATTATTAGGCGCCTCCAGCAATCGTCTGCAAGAAAATTCCCTGTTTGATCTGGTGAATTTGCTGCGGCAGGCCAAAGGGGATCAAAACATCACCGGCCTGGTGCTTTCCCTGAAGGATTTCGCCGGGGCGGATCCGACCTCGCTGCAATATATCGGCAAGGCGCTGCGTGAATTCCGCGACAGCGGCAAACCGATTTTTGCCGTGGGGGACAGCTACAATCAGTCGCAATACTATCTGGCCAGTTTCGCCAACAGGATTTACCTGACCCCGCAAGGCGCGGTGGATTTGCACGGCCTCGCCACCAATAATCTCTATTACAAGAGCCTGCTGGACAAACTGAAGGTAAATACGCACATTTTCCGCGTGGGCACCTATAAATCGGCGGTGGAACCCTTCCTGCGAGACGACATGTCGCCGGCGGCCCGCGATGCGGATACCCGTTGGCTGAGCCAGATATGGCAACATTATGTGGATACCGTCGCCGCCAACCGGCAGGTCACACCGCAGCAACTGTTCCCCGGCGCGCCTGTGATGCTGGCGGACCTGAAGGCCGTCGACGGGGATACCGCGCAGTTTGCCCTGCACAATAAATGGGTGGATACCGTGGCTTCCCGCTATGCCATCGAAACCGAGCTCACCAAGACCTTCGGTTGGAACAAGCAGAAAAAAAGCATAAATGCCGTCAGCATGTATGATTACCAGATGCCGACGCCATCGGATAAAGGCGATCAGATCGCGGTTATCTTTGCCGACGGCGCTATTATCGACGGACCGGAAACCCCCGGATCGGTGGGCGGCGACACCACCGCAGGCCAAATCCGCGATGCCCGGCTAGACCCCCATATCAAAGCCATCATATTCCGGGTCAATAGCCCCGGCGGCAGCGTAAGCGCCTCGGAACTCATACGTTCGGAACTGGAAGCGGCACGTGAATCCGGCAAACCGGTAGTGGTATCCATGGGCGGTATGGCCGCGTCAGGGGGATACTGGATTTCCACACCGGCCAATTACATTATCGCCGCACCCAGTACGCTTACCGGCTCCATCGGCATTTTTGGCGTCATCAATACCTTTGAGGACACGCTGGGCAGCATTGGCGTACATACCGACGGAGTGTCCACCTCGCCTTTGGCGGATTTGGCCATCACCAAAGCCTTGCCGCCGGAATTTTCCCAAATGATGCAGATGAACATCGAAAACGGCTATAAAAACTTCATCACCCTGGTGGGTAAAGCACGTAACAAGACGCCGGAAGACGTGGACAAAATCGCCCAGGGCCATGTCTGGATCGGCAGCGACGCCAAAACCAACGGCCTGGTGGATCAACTGGGTGATTTCGACGATGCCGTGGCGAAAGCCGCCGAACTGGCAAAGTTAAAGCAATACCACCTCAATTGGTACATTGAGGAACCCAGCCTGATTGATTTGGTGCTGTCGCAAACCAGCGCCTCGATTTACGCCCGTTTGCCGGCGACTATCCAGGCCTGGCTGCCCGCGCCGGCCAGTCAGATATCCGCTCTGTTTTCGGCACAGCCGGGCTTGCTGACCAACCTGAACGATCCGCAAAACCGTTATGCCTATTGCCTGTCCTGCGGCGACATTCAATAGCGACATCGCCGGCGGCGGTCAACGTCGTCGGCGCTCAATGGTATGGGACTGGTGTTATTGCCGCGGGACCGTATAATTGACGCTATAGCCCCGTGACAGACCGTGCCTTGTCTCATGCAAAAAAAATCCATTTATGTCGCTTATACCGGCGGCACCATCGGGATGCAACGCTCCGATAACGGCTATATTCCGGTATCGGGCCATCTGCAGCGCCAATTGGCATTGATGCCGGAATTCTATCGCCCGGAAATGCCCGATTTCACCGTACATGAATACGCCCCGCTGATTGATTCCTCCGACATGACCCCGGACGATTGGCTGCATATCGCCAGGGACGTGGCGGAACATTATGAAAGCTATGACGGGTTTGTCATTCTGCACGGTACCGACACCATGGCCTTCACCGCCTCCGCGCTGTCGTTTATGCTGGAAAATCTGGCCAAACCGGTGATCGTCACCGGTTCCCAAATCCCCCTGGAAGCGTTGCGATCCGACGGCCAGACCAACCTGCTGAACGCGCTCTATCTTGCGGCCCATTATCCGGTAAACGAGGTCAGCCTGTTTTTCAACAACAAGCTGTTTCGCGGTAATCGCGCCACTAAAGCCCATGCGGATGGTTTTGACGCCTTCGCCTCCCCCAACCTGCCGCCGTTATTGGAAGCCGGGATTCATATTCGCCCTGTCGCGCCGCCGCTGCCCCATCGCCCCGGCGCCGAACTGATTCTCCATCCCATCACGCCGCAGCCGGTGGGTGTGGTCACGCTGTATCCGGGTATTTCCGCCGATGTGGTGGGCAACTTTTTGCGACAGCCGGTAAAAGCGCTGATCCTACGCTCTTACGGCGTCGGCAACGCGCCGCAGCATCCGGCGTTACTGGATGAGCTGCGGCAGGCGGTGGCCCGCGGCAGCGTGGTGGTAAATTTGACCCAATGTTTTTCCGGCCGGGTGAATATGGGGGGGTATGCCACGGGTAACGCCCTGGCGCGGTCGGGGGTCATCAGCGGCTTCGATATGACGGTGGAGGCGGCGTTGACCAAACTGCACTATCTGCTCAGCCAATCGCTCTGCGCCGAGGAGATTCGACACATCATGCAGCAGGATCTTCGCGGCGAGCTCACCGGCGACGATCAGAGAGGGGAGATGGAATGAAACAAGCTTTACTGCTGATTGATTTACAGAATGATTTTTGTCCGGGCGGCTCGCTGGCGGTTCCCGACGGCGATAAAGTCATCGCGGTGGCGAATCAGGCCATGGCGCTCTGCCGGCGGGAAGACATACCGGTGTTGGCCTCGCTGGACTGGCATCCGTCTAACCACGGCAGTTTCGCCGTGAATGCCGGCGGACGAGTGGGTGAAACCGGTCTGCTTGACGGACTGCCCCAGGTATGGTGGCCGGTGCATTGCGTACAGGATACTCTTGGGGCGCAACTTCATCCCGATCTGGACGCCGAAGGCATCCTCCAGCGCATATACAAAGGCCGCCAGGCCAATATCGACAGCTACAGCGCCTTTTATGATAACGGCCATCGCGCCCGGACCGATCTGCATGATTACCTGCAGTCCCTGGGGGTCCATAGCCTCTCCATCATGGGCCTGGCGACGGATTATTGCGTGAATTATACCGTGCTGGATGCCCTCTCGATGGGCTACGCCGTGGACGTCATCGTCGATGGCTGCCGTGGCGTGGACCTTCATCCCGGCGACAGCGCCGAGGCGCTGGCGGAGATGCACCGCCGTGGGGCGGGGCTTATCACACTGCCGGAATTTGCCGCCGGCTTCTAGAGGGGCGGCGGTAAACATCCCTGTTTCGCGTCAGCCCGGTCTGGAGGCATAAGGCTTCAACCACACCTTAATCCGCTTTGGTCCGATAAATATCCGGCGGCTCACCGGTCAATTCCGCCAGCAGCTCCCGCTTGCTTTTCATCACAATGTTGCCGTCGGTGCCGATGCTCATATGTTCCGGCCGGTGATTATTTCTGGCCTGCCACAGCATGACAATGTGCAGGCAATGCTCTTTTTGTTCTTCGGTAAGGCGATTACCGTCAGGCCATTTTCCCAGTTCCACCGCCGTCAGCAACCGTTGGTAGATTTCCGGGGTCAGGGTGGCCATTAACGCATCGACATCCATGACAGTCTCCTTAACATGATGCCCTCAAAGGAATAATTAGCTGAATCGTTAAAGCTAAAACGTGGCTGTTGGATTTCAGCCGTTGATCTCTTCGCCGCTATCCTTATCCTTGAAACGCAGCGAGGCTGAATTGATGCAAAAACGGGCGCCGGTAGGCTGCGGGCCGTCAGGAAAAACATGCCCCAGATGAGCGTCGCAATTTCCGCAACGGATCTCCACCCGGTGCATGCCGTGGGAGTCGTCGTCCAGATAACGGACCGCAGTATCGCTTACCGGTTCATAAAAACTCGGCCAGCCGCAGCCGGAGTCATATTTGCTTTCAGAATAAAACAGCGGCGCATTGCAGACCAAGCAGTGATACTGCCCGGTTCGCTTGTTCTCCAGTAATTTACCGCTGTAGGGCGGCTCGGTGCCCCGCTGCTGGGTGACATACCGTTGCATCTCGGTCAGCGGGTCCGTGGGCTGCCGTATCGTTTCGTCTTTAGCCATAAGTGCGTTCCTCGGACGGTTAAGGGAAAAAGGCAGGTTCAAATCAAGTTATTATAACAAATAATTAACAACATCGGAGACATTTTTAGCTTAAACTAGGGAACGAGAAACAACGTGAGCGGTAAGTGTGATGCATTTCACATTTAGCTGCCAGGTGCAGTTTTAATTGAGGGCGATCGGCCTCATATTATTCGTAGCTGAGCAGGCAGCGGAACGAACGTTAAACGTTCAAAAGATGTTGTTGGGTTTGATTTGTAGCAACTATTGACACGATTCCGCTTGACGCTGCGTGAGGTTTTTGTAAATTTACAAGCAACTTTTTATTCACTAACAAATAGCTGGTGGAATATATGACTATCAAAGTAGGTATCAACGGTTTTGGCCGTATCGGCCGCATTGTTTTCCGTGCTGCGCAGGAACGTGACGATGTGGAAATCGTCGGAATTAACGACCTGTTAGATGCTGACTACATGGCTTACATGCTGAAATATGATTCAACCCACGGCCGTTTCAACGGTACCGTGGAAGTCAAGAACGGCCATCTGGTTGTAAACGGTAAAACTATCCGTGTTACCGCAGAGAAAGATCCGGCTAACCTGAAATGGGGAGAAATCGGCGTCGACGTAGTCGCAGAAGCCACCGGTCTCTTCCTGACCGACGAAACCGCCCGTAAGCATATCACCGCCGGCGCGAAGAAAGTGGTGTTGACCGGTCCTTCCAAGGACAATACGCCGATGTTCGTTATGGGCGTCAACCACAAGTCCTATGACGGCCAGGATATCGTTTCCAATGCATCTTGTACCACCAACTGCCTGGCGCCGCTGGCTAAAGTACTGAACGACAAATTCGGTATCGTGGAAGCCCTGATGACCACGGTGCATGCCACCACCGCTACCCAGAAAACCGTTGACGGCCCGTCCCACAAAGACTGGCGCGGCGGCCGCGGCGCATCCCAGAACATCATTCCGTCCACTACCGGCGCGGCAAAAGCCGTGGGTAAGGTTATCCCCGAGCTGAACGGTAAACTGACCGGCGTGGCTTTCCGTGTTCCGACCCCGAATGTATCCGTCGTGGATTTGACCGCCCGCATCGAAAAAAGCGCAACCTATGAAGAAATCTGCGCCGCGATGAAAGAAGCCTCCGAAGGCGAATTGAAAGGCATCCTGGGCTATACTAACGATGACGTCGTTTCCACCGATTTCAACGGTGAAAAGCTGACGTCCGTATTTGATGTCAAAGCCGGTGTCGCCTTGAACAAAAACTTTGTTAAATTGGTATCCTGGTACGATAACGAAACCGGTTATTCCAATAAAGTACTGGATCTGATTTCCCATATCGCCAAGAAATAATTGCCGATATACCCTAAATAATTCGAGTTGCAGGAAGGCGGCAACGCAGCGAACCTCAGGAGCTTACGCAGGTAAGTGACTGGGGTGAGCGAGGATAGCCAACGTATCTGCAGCTTGAAGTATGACGGGTATAACAGAATGAGTAAGGGGCGACAGTGATGTCGCCCTTTTTATTTGATCCGTTTCCTCATTTCAATAAGGCCCGAATATGTACGACACTCTTTTTGCGTTACCCGTTAAAGAACAGCTCTCTTCATCGGTCAGCCTGCGACAATTGGATCAACTGCCGGTAATCGTCATCGATCATCCCCAGGTGCGGGCGGCGGTGACATTACAGGGCGCCCATCTCATCGCCTGGCAACCCGCCGGGGAAGAGCCGGTTTTGTGGCTAAGCGAAACCAGCGCGTTCAAAGACGGCGTAGCCATCCGCGGCGGCGTCCCCATCTGTTGGCCCTGGTTCGGCAAAGTCGCCAGTCCGAATCATGGCTTTGCGCGTATATTGCCCTGGCAGCTGAGTAAACATCAGGAAGACGATGGGCAAGTCACCCTCAGCCTGACGCTGCATGACAGCACCGCCACCGAACAATACTGGCCGAAACCCTTCACCCTGACCGCCACATTTGTCCTGGGCAAGACCTGCAGCGTCGAGCTTGAGGCACAGGGAGATTTCCAGAACACCACCGCCCTGCACAGCTATTTCAATATCGGCGACATTGCCAAGGTCAGTCTCGGCGGTTTGGGCAATAGCTATATTGATAAGGTCAAAAACGGCATTACCGCGACGCAAAAAGGTGATTTGAGCTTCAGCGGAGAAGAGGTGGATCGTGTTTATACCCATCCTGAATCGGTCAGCCAGATTCACGATCCGCTGCTTAAACGTATTATCGAGATACATCATCACAATCACAGCGATGTGGTGGCCTGGAATCCGGGCGCCGAGCTGGCGAAGCAAATAGGCGATATCCCCGATGAAGGTTACAAGACCTATGTCTGCGTCGAGACCGCCCGCGTAAACGACCCGCTGGTGACCGCGCCGTCAGCCCCATCCCGTTTGTCTACGGTAATCAGCCTGCGTAAGGCCTGATCTCTGTCCGGGGTAGTGCTGGCTGACGTGACGGTAATTCATGACACTCATGCTACCCCGCTCCCATTACTCCCCCGTGCGCGCCAGCAATGATATTCCCCGGTTTGTCAGCACCCCGTCCTTACTCACATAGTGCCGCCAGCGTCCGAGCGTGAGTCCTCTAGCCCTGACATATCCTTTCTGGCGGCCGGCGGTCCAGCGCTCCTCTTCGGGCAAGTCCAGCCAGGCGCGCACATAGGATGCCAACTGTTTTTCATCCATCGGGGCTGACGACTGCGCCGCCATGATTTTGCCACGGTTGGTCAATATCCCGCTTGCCCCAACGTACCGTCTGAGGGCGCGGAGAGTCACACCGTTCTGCTTGGCATACAGGGACATGTCACCGCAGGGCAAACGCCCGTCTTTCGCCATGGCGCTCCATCGCAGGACATGCTCCGGCATAACTTTCCTGTTATTTTGCCCGGTTGCCTGCTGCAGAACAGAGGGAAAGGCCGCGATCGTCGGGCCTTTTCCCGCCAAAGGGGTTTTGACACTGACAGGGCATCTTATGCCATGGGAAATGACCAGCGTTGACATGTAGCTTAGACGTGAGGGAAAGGTCCATGCCATTTCCCGCATGATCAGGTTGGCATATTCTGATGCGCCGGCCCAGCGTTCCGCCTCAGTGGCATTGAGACTTTGCATCAACGCCCAAATCATCTGATATAAAAGGAGTTGTCGTCCTTCACAGGCCTCTCGCCCTCTGATGGGATAACAGGCTTGCTGAAGCCCGTCCACTTCTCGCACCAGCCCGCACCACTCCAGGGTAGCGTAATGAGATGAAACGGCGTCTTTCTCGCCGGGCATTAATTGCCAGCGTCCGGGCGCATCTCCCCTATCGCTGATGATTTTCCACCGGTTGAACAACCGCCGGAATGTCCGGCTGATTCGGTAAATCTCCATCAGTTGCTCATTTACCGCCGCTTCAATGGCGCGCTCGGCAGGCAGGAAAAACTTATCATACAGGGCGAGGGAGCCCATGATCCTCTCCTCTTCCCGCGCAATCTGATCCAGTTGAACACGTAACCACGCGGGATTGCGTGCCTGCCAGTCCAATACCCTGTCATGCGGGTACCGCTTCGCCATATATGCGCCGTACGCCTCGGTCTCCCAGGAAGGAATAACCGATGAATGCAATGCGGTAGAGGGGCGGGAAGAGGACAAACAGCCAATGAGTGAATGCATATCTCACCGTTTTCATCATTATTCGGCACGGGGTTTTTCTCGCGTCCATCGCTCGAGATCATCCATCCAATAGCCTAAGGCGGGCAGGTGCCGTCATGCCAAGCATGCCCGTACTCAATTACCATAACCCGTAGTTATATAAAAAGCGTTTGATTTTCCGTTAATTAAATATTTCATCAATGCCATGAAAATTCGACGCCGCGCAGATCCGCCCGGCGGATTGAGGTCAGTGATGACGCCCAAGGCGCGGGAGCGGACGCGGACAAGAAGAACGGGATTAGACGATATCGAGATGGGTTTTGCGTTTGGGCGCCGGAAACGCCTCATCCAGGGCCTGTAACTGACGCGGGCTTAACTCAATGCCCAGCGCCCCGGCATTTTCCTTCACATGAGCCTCGCTGCCGGCTTTGGGTATCGCTATCACGCCGGGCTGACGGATGACCCAGGCCAACAGAACCTGCGCCACCGTCACTCCCAGCTCCTGGGCAATGGTCAATACCGCCGGGCTGTCCATTAATCCGTTGCGCAGTTTCCCGGCCTGCGCCAGGGGGCAATAGGCCATTACCGGCAGCGACCTTTGCCGGCACCAGCTCAGCAGATCATATTCGATGCCGCGGGAAGCGAGGTGGTATAACACCTGATCGGTCATGCAGGCGGTTCCGCCGGGCAGCGACCACAGCTCCTGCATATCGGCCAAATCCAGATTGGAAACGCCCCAGCGCTTGATTTTACCGGTCTGCCGTAAATGTTCCATGGCGGAGATGGTGTCGGCCAGGGGGATACCTCCCCGCCAGTGCAACAGATACAGATCGATACAATCGGTTTGCAGGCGACGCAGGCTGTTTTCACAGGCGGTAACGGCTTTCTCACCGCCGGCGTTCTGCGGGTAGACTTTCGACACCAGAAAGACTTCATCCCGCCGTCCGCGAATGGCCTGAGCCACCACTCTCTCCGCCCCGCCGTCGGCATACATCTCGGCGGTATCTATCAATGTCAGTCCCTGATCGAGACCATATTGTAATGCACGCGCTTCCTGCGCGATGTCGCTGGACCGTTCTCCCATATACCACGTGCCCTGACCTACGGCGGGCACGGAATATCCGTCGGGAAAAATCACCTGTTTCATGGTTCTAGACCCTCCTGTTCTCATGAATCACGGTAATCGCACTATTTTAATGCAATAAACTTTAAACGCTTTATTTTGGTGCAAAGTATGCACTATATTAGAAGCGATAGGTCAATCCAACCCCCACTGTGGTGGTGGAATTGGCGTTTACCATCGGACTATCTTTAACTTCACTGTTCAACCGGGTGTACCGGGCCATTACCGATGCATGCCAACTGTCGGTCAAGGCATAGACAGCGGTCATCTCCAGATAAGGAGACCAGCCGTCATCGGCTTGGTATTGATTCAGACCGCTGCGCCGGGACTCTGACTGGCTGACGCCGAAGTAATAATCGTTTTGATTGCCGCTGGCCCATGCGGCCCCAATCCCCGGCAAAAGTGTCAATCTATCGAAGGTAAAGGGATAGAGATAGGCTAAATCGGCGGTGAAGCCATTACTTTCATTGAGGATATCGCCGAGATATTCGGTGCGGATTATCCCCCAGCTGGCGCTGAACCGGTAGCGCAATCCGGCCATTACGGTGGAGCGGCGCCTATCCAGCTGTTTCATATACCCGTAATCGTCATCGCTGGGCTTGAAACCGAAGGGTGAATAGGCGGCGGTTAATGATAATTGATTTTGTTGATCTTTCCAGAGGTAATAACCGGCGCTGAGCCCTTGCAAATAGACGCTCTCGCCGTCGTAATTGATGACCGGAAAGGGCAAGACCTTTTCATCACCGCCTTTATACGGAGAGGTGGAATAGAGCGCCGAGGCGCCCAGGGACCAGGTGCCCGCCACAGCCATCGGCACATAGAGCACCGCCGCGACGGCGATGGCCCCTATTTTAAGCGAGTGACTTTTCACGATGGAAGTTTCCCTTAATGTAAAAAAGCACAACAGCTACAACCAATCTAAATTAGAAGTGTAAAGTAAAGCTTTGGTCATTGTCGGTTATTTACAGAAACGAACAATTAACATCTAAATTATATCCTATTTTTCTATAAACTATAACGGAATCTGTTGACAGCCCTACAGACCGCGCCACAATGGGATCTAGTAGATATTTCGGCAACTGAGTCATTGATATATCTTAAAAAAAGCGTTAACACTTAAATGACATTTCCAAGATGCCAACTAAACTTTATCTTAGAGAAAGATTTGACCTGAGAGCGGTTACGGCAAAGTGTGTACAAGTTGGCATAGTGGTTGCTGTACTCAGGAGGGATCTTTTTTTTCAGGAGCCGCAAAATATCAATTTAGCTCCTTTTTAACCTGTGCTAATAACGAAGGACGGGCATCGCCATGAACATATTTGACCAGTATCGTCAGCGCTACGAAGCTGCCAAGGACGAAGAGTTCACCTTGCAGGAATTCCTGGCCGTCTGCCGCCAGGATCGCAGCGCGTTCGCCAATGCGGCTGAGAGGCTATTAATGGCCATCGGTGAGCCAGTTATGGTTGACACCGCTCAGGAACCGCCTCTCTCCCGGCTGTTTTCCAACCGCGTTATCGCACGCTATCCTGCCTTCGAAGAATTTTACGGCATGGAAGAGGCCATTGAGCAAATTGTCTCATATCTGAAACATGCCGCTCAGGGGCTGGAAGAAAAGAAACAGATTCTCTATCTGCTCGGCCCGGTAGGGGGCGGTAAATCCTCCTTGGCGGAACGCTTGAAGTCATTGATGCAGCGTGTGCCTATCTATATCCTCAGCGCCAACGGCGAACGCAGTCCGGTTAACGATCACCCGCTCTGCCTGTTCAACCCGCTGGAAGACGCCAATATCCTGGAAAAGGATTATGGCATCCCCCACCGTTATCTCGGCACCATCATGTCGCCCTGGGCGGCCAAGCGCCTGCATGATTTCGGCGGCGATATCACCCGCTTCAAGGTGGTCAAGGTGTGGCCGTCCATCCTTGAACAGATTGCCATTGCCAAAACCGAACCCGGGGATGAAAACAACCAGGACATTTCCGCGCTGGTGGGCAAGGTGGATATCCGCAAACTGGAAGACCATGCCCAGAACGATCCCGACGCCTACGGTTACTCCGGCGCATTGTGCCGCGCCAACCAGGGCATCATGGAATTCGTGGAAATGTTCAAGGCGCCGATTAAAGTGCTGCATCCGTTGCTGACCGCCACCCAGGAAGGCAATTACAACGGCACCGAAGGGATCGCCGCATTGCCGTTCAACGGCATCATCCTGGCGCATTCCAATGAATCGGAATGGGTTCAGTTCCGTAATAATAAAAACAACGAGGCTTTCCTTGACCGGGTATATATCGTCAAGGTGCCTTACTGCCTGCGGGTATCGCAGGAAATGAAGATTTATGAAAAGCTCATCAGCAACAGTGAACTGGCGGAATCTCCGTGCGCGCCCGGGACACTCGAGACCCTGGCCCGTTTCTCCATCCTGTCGCGCCTGAAGGAACCGGAAAATTCCAGCATGTATTCAAAAATGCGGATATATGACGGCGAGAGCCTGAAGGATACCGACCCGAAAGCGAAATCCTATCAGGAATATCGCGACTACGCCGGTGTGGATGAAGGCATGAACGGTTTGTCCACGCGTTTCGCCTTTAAAATCCTCTCCCGGGTATTCAATTTTGATCATGGCGAAGTCGCCGCGAACCCGGTACATTTATTCTATATTCTTGAACAGCAAATTGAGCGGGAACAGTTCCCACAAGATATTGCTGAAAAATATCTCGAACATTTGAAAGGTTATCTTATCCCTAAATATGCCGAATTTATCGGCAAGGAGATACAAACCGCTTATCTGGAATCTTATTCTGAGTACGGGCAAAATATATTTGATCGTTACGTATCCTATGCGGACTTCTGGATTCAGGATCAGGAATATCGTGATCCCGATACCGGACAATTATTTGATAGGGAAGCATTGAACGCTGAGCTGGAGAAAATTGAAAAGCCCGCCGGGATTAGTAATCCGAAAGATTTCCGTAACGAAATCGTTAACTTTGTCCTTCGTGCCCGCGCCAACAATAGCGGACGTAACCCGAATTGGACCAGTTATGAAAAACTCCGTACCGTGATTGAGAAAAAAATGTTCTCAAACACTGAAGAGTTGTTGCCTGTAATTTCATTTAATGCGAAAACATCTACAGATGAGCAGAAAAAACACGACGACTTCGTGGATCGCATGATGGAAAAAGGTTACACCCGCAAACAGGTCCGCTTGTTATGCGAATGGTATCTGCGGGTAAGGAAATCGTCTTAAACGCGGCGCGTAGACACTGTCGTCCGGAGGAGATATATGGCCTACTTTATTGACCGACGACTTAACGGCAAAAACAAAAGCATGGTTAACCGCCAACGCTTTTTGCGCCGCTATAAGTCACAAATCAAACAGTCGATTGCCGGGGCCATCAACAAGCGTTCGGTTACCGATGTGGAGAGCGGGGAATCGGTATCGATTCCCAACACTGACATCAACGAACCTTTTTTCCATCAGGGACGAGGGGGGATGCGTCATCGCGTGCATCCCGGCAATGATCATTTTATCCAGAATGACCGTATCGAGCGCCCGCCGGGAGGCGGGGGCGGCGGCAGCGGGCAGGGAAACGCCAGCCAGGACGGCGAGGGGCAGGATGAATTTGTCTTTCAGATCTCGAAAGACGAATACCTTGATCTGTTGTTCGAGGATTTGGCGCTGCCCAATTTGCAAAAGAACCAGTACAAACAGCTCAACGAGTTCAAAACCCACCGCTCCGGTTATACCTCCACCGGCGTTCCGGCCAACATCAGCGTGGTGAGGTCGCTGCAAAATTCTCTGGTGCGGCGTACCGCCATGACGGCGGGCAAACGTCGCTCCATCCGGGCATTGGAAGAAGAGCTGGCGCTGTTGGCCAACATCGAGCCGGTACAGCTACTGGAAGAAGAGCGTATCCATAAGGAAATCGCGGAACTCAGGCAAAAAATCGCCCGGGTGCCGTTCATCGATACGTTTGATCTGCGCTATAAAAATTTCGAACGGCGGGCCGAGCCTTCCAGCCAGGCAGTGATGTTCTGTTTGATGGACGTGTCGGGTTCAATGGATCAGGCCACCAAGGATATGGCCAAACGCTTTTATATTCTGCTGTATCTGTTCCTCAGCCGAACCTATAAAAACGTGGACGTGGTCTATATCCGCCATCATACCCAGGCCAAGGAAGTGGATGAGCATGAGTTCTTTTATTCACAGGAAACCGGCGGCACCATTGTTTCCAGTGCGTTGAAACTCATGGAGGAAGTGGTTAAGGACCGTTACAACCCGTCACAATGGAATATTTATGCCGCACAGGCGTCTGACGGAGATAACTGGGCGGATGACTCCCCGTTGTGCCATGAACTCTTGGCTAACAGACTGCTGCCGATGGTGCGTTATTATAGCTATATCGAAATAACCAGGCGCGCGCACCAAACCTTATGGCGTGAATATGAAGACCTGCAGGCCAAGTACAGTAACTTTGCCATGCAGCATATTCGCGATCAGGAAGATATTTATCCGGTATTCCGTGAATTGTTCCACAAGCAGGTAAACGAAAGATAACCACACACTAATGAATCAGCCAGACAGCGGGCGGTTTCTGGCTGATTTTAGGCACGGAGCCGCTTTTCACCCCTGCCCTTTAACCGGCTCCAAGCAGCCCCCTTCTTCTCTACTCCCTTGCGGGCCTCCTGAATGGAAATACTGTCATCCCTTGGGATGGTAAGTTTCCGCGCGGTTGCGGCCGTTTTGCTTGGCCACATAAAGGGCGCTATCGGCTTTGCGGATCAAGCGTTCATAATCCGGATGTCCGTCAAACATACACAGTCCGACGCTAACCGTCAGATTGATTTTTTCGCTGGCGCTGTGATAAACCGGCCGGCTTGCGATTTTAGCGCGAATAGTATCGATAATCATATTGGCCTGGCTTTCGGATATCTCCACAAAAACCAGCATAAATTCCTCGCCGCCGTAACGAAAGACATAATCGCTGCTGCGCACGCTTTCATATAAGATCGAAGCAATATTTTTCAATGCCGCATCGCCGGCATCATGGCCGTATTTATCGTTAATTCTTTTGAAATAATCTATATCCAGCATAGCCACCACAAAGGGCGAATTGGTGCGCATGGCCAAGGCGATTTCCCGTCGCAGAATAGTGGGAATAAATCGACGGTTCAATAAATTCGTCAATGGATCCTTACCATTTTCGAATTTTGCCAGTTCTTCAAATAACGAGGACAGGAGAGATGCCAATTTCACGATCCGATTGCGCACGGTCCGCAACAGCACATAGCGCTCTTCCACTACGGCAATCATATCGGCGGTATAGGTCTGAATAAATTCATCCGTACTGTTCACCAGTGCGGTGATTTCCAACACTTCATCCACTTGCGCAAAAACATGCCGGCCTTTGTGCTGGAACCATAATCCGAACTCCGACTCCTTCAATTCCTGGATTTCGGTGGCCGGCGAGCCGGTGGCTACAGTGTAAATAAAGCGGTTTTCCCAATTGAGCAAGGCGGCGAGCTGCCGTTCGCGCTCAACGCCGACATTATCCAGAATGGAAAATAAGCGATAATTTTCCTGATCCTTGGTGGTGCTTTCGTGGGTACGGGAATAGGCGGTAGTCATGACTTCAATGGCGGTATCCATGGCAAGGGAACAAAAGCGCATGGCGTCGTAACATAATGCCGGGTCCATTTTTTCCCGTTGCAGCCTGCTGTAAAGGCTCTGTTTAACCCTGCGGGCGCCACGGGCCACCAGGTCAATGGGGATACCGATGCGAGCGTGAATATTCCCCACTTTACGCTGATCGGCAATCAATACCGCCAGGTCGGCGGTGGAACTGTGCAACACCTGTTTAATCCAATTTGCCAGCGTGGCATGTAACCGATCATGCACCTGCTGGCTGGACAGAAACAGCCGGGCGTCGTCATCGTCCAGCATATAGGCGTAAAAATCGTCCACCAGCAGATTGATATCATGGTCGGGAAGCGACATCACCAGCGAGTGAGCGGCATCGCTGGTGATGTCGATCAATTCATGCCACTCGCTCATAATCAGCGCATCGTAATATTGCCCGTTTATTTTCATTGGAAGTCAATTTGAAGACTAATAATATTTGTTGCTCTATAATAGCATGAATGAACGGCAGAGGCAGTCACCGATAGGAGAGTCACCCTTTCCCTTTAGAGGTTAACGACGCCGAAAATAGCATATCCGGCTAAACGGGGTGAGGTTTTCAAGGGTTATCCCGTCAGAAATAAGCTAAAGGGTCAAAAGCAGCCCTTTCATCCTCAACGGCTTTTGTGTTACCGTAAAAAAGAGCTGTTTTTTCAAGCCCGGTCAAGGAGCGGTTTGGCCCGGGTTTGATCCCTCCACACCCCAGGCACGTCGGCATGGGCGAGCGGTTTCGCCGGAGAAATGAGGGACTTCCCTCTTATTTTGTCACAAATGGCTAAAAAATGATTTAAGACGTCAAGGCGACAGATCTGCCTAACGCTCCCAATCAGGATAATCAGGGCCGCTAACGATTATAAAAAAAGGAGAGCGACGTTTGGATAGCAGCACCATTATCAATTTATTCATTATCGGTTCGCTGTTGGTGGGCGGCAGTATTTTGCTGAGTTCGTTCTCCTCGCGTCTGGGTATCCCCATACTGGTTATCTTTCTCGCCATCGGCATGTTGGCGGGGGTGGACGGCATCGGCGGCATCGGTTTTGATAACTACCCGGAGGCCTATTTAATCAGTAACCTGGCGCTGGCGGTGATTTTATTGGACGGTGGTATGCGCACCCGCGCCACATCGTTTCGCGTGGCCCTGTGGCCAGCCCTGTCGCTGGCCACGGTGGGGGTAATCATCACCGCCGGCCTGACCGGCATGGTCGCCGCCTGGCTGTTCAAACTGAACCTTATCGAAGGGTTATTGATAGGCGCCATTGTCGGCTCAACGGATGCGGCGGCGGTGTTCTCGCTATTAGGAAACAAGGGCCTGAACGAACGCGTCAACTCCACGCTTGAAATCGAGTCCGGCAGTAATGACCCGATGGCGGTCTTTCTTACCATTACCCTGATTGCGATGATTCAGCAGGGACAATCGCATCTGAGCTGGATGTTCCTGGGGCATCTTGTCCAGCAATTCGGCCTGGGGGTGCTGTTCGGCTTCGGCGGCGGCTGGCTGCTGCTGCAAACCATCAACCGCATATCCCTGGCGGGCGGGCTTTATCCCTTGCTGGCGGTAAGCGGCGGCATCATGATCTTTGCCCTCACCACCGCCCTGGAGGGCAGCGGCATCCTGGCGGTGTACCTTTGCGGGTTTTTGCTCGGAAATCGGCCGATACGCAGCCGCCACGCCATATTGCAAACCTTTGACGGCATGGCCTGGCTCAGCCAGATCTGTATGTTCCTGGTGCTGGGTCTGCTGGTGACGCCCAGCGATTTGTGGGTTATCGCCATCCCGGCGTTGTTATTGTCGCTCTGGTTGATGCTGGTGGCCCGGCCGTTATCCATCCTGGTGGGCCTGCTGCCTTTTCGCAATTTCACCACCCGTGAACGGTTTTTTCTGTCCTGGGTCGGCTTGCGTGGCGCGGTACCCATTATCCTGGCGGTGTTCCCCATGATGGCCGGGTTGGAAAATGCCAAGCTTTTTTTTAATGTCGCGTTTTTTATCGTATTGATTTCGCTGCTGCTGCAAGGTACTTCCCTGGGTTATGCCGCGAAGCTGGCCCGGGTAGTCGTCCCTCCCACCGCCTCCCCCATCAATCGCGTCGGGATGGATATCCACCCTGAAAATCCCTGGGAACAGTTTATTTATCAGCTGGGCAGTGAAAACTGGTGCGTCGGCGCGGCATTGCGGGATATGAAAATGCCGAAAAATACCCGTATCGCAGCGCTTTTTCGCGATAACGTGCTGCTGCATCCCACCGGCAATACTCGTCTGAAAGAAGGGGACGTCCTGTGCGTCATCGGCCGCGAACGGGATTTACCCGCGCTGGGCCGGCTGTTCAGCCAGTCACCGCCGGTGGCATTGGATCAACGGTTTTTTGGCGATTTCATCCTGGAGGCGAGTGCCAGGCTCACCGATGTGGCAGCCATCTACGGTCTGGACTTTGATGAAAAATATGGACAGGATCTCACCCTCGGCGAGTTTGTCATGAGCCTGCTCGGCGGCGGCGAACCGGTGGTGGGGGATAATGCCGTCTCTGAAGGGCTGGTGTGGACCATCGCTGAGAAAGAGGATCAACGGGTCAATAAAATCGGCATCAGGATAGCCGAGGAACAATAACCTCAGGAAAGGGATTCCGTGGCGGCGTAAACCTCAGCCAGTACGCGCATCGCCACCTGCAAATCCGACTCCGCCACTTTTTCCAGTATCTCCTCACCCAGCGCGTCCGCTTCGCTGCGGACCTTTTCATACAACGCTTTGCCGTCCGCCGTCACCACCAATAACTTTTTTCGCCGATCGGCGAGCGTGGGCACGCGCTGCACCAGGCCGATTTTAACCAGTCTGTCCACCATGGTAACGATAGTCGCCCCTTCCACTCCAAGGAACTGCGCCAGTTCGCTTTGGGATAACGGAGTCTGCGCGCCGGCAATGGCGGCCACCGCCACCCAGCTCGCCTGGCTTAATCCGAGGTATTTCAAGCGTCGGTCAATGGCCATTCGCAACGCGCGAGAGGTAAGATGTAATAACTTCGAGAAATTTTTATATTCAGTATTCATCAGCAGACATTAAATTTAGTAATAATATGACAAAAATTATCACACTTTAGCCAGGTTGACCATTGACTATATGGTACGATCCGGTACTGGGGAAGCCAGGACGGGCAACGGCTCAGGCCATGGTGGGTTCGACGCCGGGCCGGAAACCTTCAGTATAACGGGCTACGGAAAGATCGTCATAGGGGATGTCGGGCGCCTTGTCGCTGATAATATCAGCCAATAAACGTCCCGAACCACAGGCCATGGTCCAGCCGAGAGTACCATGACC
This sequence comes from Sodalis sp. dw_96, assembly GCF_018449575.1. Taxonomy (GTDB): domain Bacteria; phylum Pseudomonadota; class Gammaproteobacteria; order Enterobacterales; family Enterobacteriaceae; genus Acerihabitans. The sequence goes on from NZ_JAAVUT010000025.1 coordinate 31,560, forward strand.
GGTATTCAGGTAAAGATTACTGAACGGGGTTTTGCCGACAATCGGCGTTCCGTCGGGGGTCATCGGCCGCAACCCGGTCCAGAAGGTCGCCTGGTGTACATGTCCGCCGCCGGGGAACAGATCCCGCACCACCATTTCCAGTGTATCTCGGCGCGCTTTGGCCAGTTCGGTGTTAAATCCGACGATCTCCGCCATGCCGCCGACCCTTATGCGTTCATCGAAACGGGTAATGGCAATTTTATAGCTTTCGTCCAATACCGTGGAAACCGGGGCGGCGCGTTCATCCGCCAATGGAATGGTCAAAGAATAGCCCTTCAGGGGATACACGGGGATGGACAAGATATCACGCAGCATGGCGGTGGAATAAGAGCCCAGCGCCATCACATAGGCATCTCCCTGCAAAACATCGCCGCCGCACCTCACCCCGGTTATGCGGTCGCCGGAACGAAGCAGGCCGGTAATATCGCTGCCATAGCGGAATGTCACCCCCAAATTTGCCGCCATTTTTGCCAGTTGCTGCGTGAATAACTGGCAATCGCCGGTTTCATCGTTGGGCAATCGCAAGCCGCCGGTAAGTTTGTGCGCCACACCAGCCAAGGCGGGTTCAACGCCGGCCAGTTGCCGGGATTCCAATAATTCAAACGGCACCCCTTCATCCCGCAATACCGCGATATCCTTGGCGGCGCTGGCGAATTGCTGTTCGGTACGGAAAATTTGCAGCGTTCCGCCCTGGCGGCCTTCGTATTGAATGCCGGTATCAGTGCGCAGGGCTTTCAGGCAATCGCGGCTGTACTCGGCCAAACGCACCATCCGGCTTTTATTAATATAATAATGCCGGCTATCGCAGTTGCGCAGCATCTGCCACATCCAATGAAACTGGTGATCGGTGCCGTTAAGGCGGATGGCCAAGGGCGAATGGCGTTGGAACATCCATTTTATCGCTTTCAACGGCACACCGGGCGCCGCCCAAGGCGCCGCATAACCGGGGGAAATCTGGCCGGCGTTGCCGGCGCTGGTTTCCAGCGCCGGACCAGGCTGCCGTTCAAGTACCATGACTTCATGTCCCGCCCGGGCAAGATACCAGGCGCTGGTGACGCCGATGACGCCGCTTCCTAAAATGATAACCCGCATTGTTAATCATTCCTTTCCAAAAAATTTAACAGCAATATACTCAATCAGAAGACAAATCCCCTACGAACCGCGCCCCACCGGCAAGCCAAAAACATGCGCTTGCTCACAATTCATTTAATACTCAGCGACAACATCATTTCAACAGTTAAATGACGATATTTAGATACCTTCGATTCAGCGCTGAAATTTTTACAAAAAAAAGACCGTTCCATGGAGCGTCATTTCCGGGTCAAACACCCCGTAATTTTCATCTTGCACTTTTCATCTTGCACTAGGATTAATAATAAGCCAGCATGATGATGTACTGTCTGTAACGATGAGGTGCGCTGATGACGATTTCCATTGATGAACGTTTAAAGGATTCCACTTGTCTTAGCGATGGGCCCGACTGGACATTTGAGCTATTACAAGATTACCTGGACGAGATTGACCGGGTGGCTAAACTCTATCGGCTGGAGACCTATCCCCATCAGATAGAAGTGATCACTTCCGAACAAATGATGGATGCTTACTCCAGTGTCGGTATGCCGATAAATTATACCCATTGGTCATTCGGCAAGAAATTTATCGAAACTGAACAACGTTACAAACAGGGTCAGCAAGGATTGGCATACGAAATTGTCATCAATTCCAACCCCTGCATTGCTTATTTGATGGAAGAAAATACCATGACCATGCAGGCGCTGGTGATTGCCCATGCCTGTTACGGCCATAACTCTTTCTTTAAAAACAATTATCTGTTCCGCAGTTGGACCGATGCCAGCTCCATTGTGGATTACCTGATTTTCGCCCGTAATTACATCACCAAATGTGAAGAACGTTATGGCGTCGAGCAGGTGGAACAGTTGCTGGATTCCTGCCATGCCTTAATGAACCATGGGGTGGATCGCTACAAGCGTCCGCAAAAAATCTCCTTAGAGGAAGAAAAATCCCGGCAGGAAAGCCGCGAGGCCTATTTGCAAAGCCAGGTCAACGATCTTTGGCGCACCCTGCCCCGAAGGGATAAAGAAGAATCTCCCGCAGAGGCCAGCCGCTATCCCCATGAACCGCAGGAAAACCTGCTGTATTTTATGGAGAAAAACGCGCCCTTGCTGGAACCCTGGCAGCGGGAAATTTTGCGTATCGTTCGTAAAGTCAGCCAGTATTTTTATCCGCAAAAACAAACCCAGGTGATGAATGAGGGCTGGGCCACTTTTTGGCATTATACTATTCTTAATCATCTCTACGATGAGAAAAAAGTCACCGATCGGTTCATGCTGGAATTTCTTCACAGCCATACCAACGTGGTGTATCAACCGCCTTACAACAGCCCCTATTACAGCGGCATCAACCCCTATGCCCTGGGGTTCGCCATGTTTCAGGACATCAAGCGCATCTGTGAGTCGCCCACCGAAGAAGACAGGCACTGGTTCCCGGATATCGCCGGCAGCGACTGGCTGGAAACCCTGCATTTCGCCATGCATAATTTCAAGGACGAAAGCTTCATCAGCCAATTCCTCTCGCCAAAAATCATGCGTGATTTTCGTCTGTTTACCGTTTTGGACGATGATCATAATAATTATCTGGAAATCGCCGCCATCCATAATGAGGACGGCTACCGGGCAATACGGCAGGAGCTCTCTTCCCAGTACAATTTAAGCAACCTGGAACCAGATATACAGATCTGGAATGTGGATTTGCGTGGCGACCGCTCGCTGACTTTGCGTTATACGCCGCAAAATCGCGCGCCTTTGGCGAAAAACCGTCGTGAAGTCATGAAGCATATTCATCGGCTTTGGAGTTTTGATGTCTATATGGAGCAGCTTAATGAAGACGGTAATGTGGAATTGATTGAACGCTGTCCCGCACGCAATATACCTTTGTGATATCAGGTAGTCGCTCGAAACGGTGAAGGTCGTCGCATTAGCCTGGCCTTCACTCCCTTCTGATCGGCGCATCATGCAGCCCCTTTATGGGGAAAACAATACCGCGTCGGGATGATCCCGTTTCAGGTAAATCGATGGCGCTTCAGCATCAAGTCGCTGTTGATAAAATCACCGTGCTTCGGAGTGGTGCCGGTTCAGCGCCTGGCTTCGGCGATATCATGGGGTATGGAGGACTGCATGCTGTTCCAGATGGCCCCGCTTTCGTTGCCGTAATGACGCACCAGATCGATGACCTGATCATATAATCCTTCCCGGCACAAAGAGGAAAGATGGGTGTAAAAATTACGCGCCAGTTCGCGGGCCTGCGGATTGGAAAAATAATACCGCCCCACTCGCAGGTATAGCCCCTTCAGTCCGTTGAAAATCAGGCCGTAAATAGGATTGCCGGAGGCAAAAGCCAATTCATGAAAAATACGGTAATCCATTTCGGTGAAAGCATCCGCCTGATCTTCCAGATTTGCCGCCTGCGCCAGGACATTTTGCGCTTTGTCGGGGTAAAACCGTATCGCCATGCGAATGAATATCGAGGCAATATTGGTACGGACCGACAATAAGTTATCAATGAGCTGCGGAACACTATCATGATCAAGACGGGCCAGCGTCTCGAGAATATTCAGGCCCGAGGTTTCCCAGACATTGTTCACCCGGGTCGGCTTACCATGCTGAATGGTCAGCCAACCGTCCCGGGCCAGTCGTTGCAGCACTTCCCGCAAGGTGGTGCGCGTAACGCCTATCACATCTGAAAGTTCACGTTCCGCCGGCAGGATGGATCCCGGAGGGAAACGATTATTCCATATGCTTTCAATAAGATACTCTTCCGCGAAACCGGCGGGACTTTGCGCCTTGATAACCATAATAGTATGTTCCGTAGCAGCATGCGTAGGTAAGCTAAAACGGGCTAATGATAGCAGATAGCGCCAAGCTGATATAGGGAGATAAAGGGACTAACGATAAAACCTCGGGGGTCATGGTAATAATGGGACATATTTGTCACCTCATCATTAATTTTGATAATGTTTTCATCAAACATAATACCCGCATCATTCTAAGATACGTTAAAAGTCGCCGCAAAAATATGACTTAAGGTGAATTCTTCATGACACGAGTTTCAATGAAAACGAAACAACCATAGGAACGAAACGCACTTTACATAAAAAAGAGGCTGGCATCTGTCTTTAATTGATTTAAACTGCGTGTTTACAAGCAACTGGCCTGGATAATAATATATGTTGCAATTTCTTAACCGCTGCTCGCGGGGTCGTGGCGCCTGGATATTGATGGTGCTTACCGCCTTGGCGTTGGAGCTGGTGGCGCTATATTTTCAGCATGTGATGTTATTAAAACCCTGTGTGTTATGCATTTATCAAAGAGTTGCGCTTTATGGCATCATGGGTGCCGGGATCATCGGCGCCATCGCGCCGACGACGCCGCTACGCTACGGCGCACTGATTATTTGGCTGTACAGTGCCTGGGAAGGCCTGAAACTGGCTATGAAGCATACCGATATCCAGTTGAATCCCTCGCCGTTTGTTACCTGTGATTTTTTCGTCAGTTTCCCCTCCTGGCTGCCGCTGGACAAATGGCTGCCGTCGATTTTCAGCGCCACAGGCGATTGCGCGGTCCGCCAGTGGCATTTTATGTCACTGGAAATGCCCCAATGGATGATCGTGATATTCAGCGCCTATCTGCTGGTGGGCATTTTGGTGCTGATCGCCCAATTTTTTCGCCCGAAAAAACGCGACCTGTTTAACCGATAAGAAAAAAGGACCCGCAGGGGTCCCTTTTCTTACCCGCCCTTTATCACGATGGGCGGGATGTATAATAAATGAACAAAAGTGAAATTGTTCGTTAACCCCTAATTTCACTTGAGCCCTGTCCCCCCCACCCGTTACTTTCCGTTTAACTTCGCTTAACATCACCGCCGACGGGGAGTCTCCCATGCCTGCCTCCGCAAAAAAAATCCAATGGATTAATTCCCTGAAAGGCATCTGCATTTTACTGGTGGTGCTGAACCATATCATCACCACCAGCTATATCCCCTCGCTGACGGTCATTCACCAGCACCTATTCATTACCCATGTCTGGGTGGGGATCAATCATTATCTGGTGCCGCTGCGCATGCCGGCGTTTTTCTTTATTTCCGGCCTGCTGGCGGCGGATGGCGTGATCAACCGCTCCTGGAACGAGGTTATGACCAAAAAAGCGGTCAACCTGTTTTATCTCTACCTGTTATGGTGCCTGGTGCAGTGGCTGTGCGTAAGTTTTATCAACCGGGAGCTGGCGGTTGGCGATTGGCGGCTGATGGCGCACAACGCCGCTTACGCGAATTCAACGGGTCAATTTCTGATGTACGTGGCGGCGGCAATGTCCAGCCCCTGGTATCTGTACGCGTTGGCGCTCTATTTTGTCGTCTGCAAGCTGTGGCGGCGTCATTGGATAGTGCTGCTTGCCCTGGGGGCGCTGCTTAACTACGCCTGCGTCCTGGGCCTGGTTCCATGGTGGGGACCGGCAAGCGTGGCGCAAAACGGGATTTACTTTTTTATCGGCTGTTTTCTGGGGACGCGTATCATCGCCATGCTGGCCGAGAGACGATCCCGCCTGATACTGCTGGCCGCCTTAACGGGGATGGCACTTCTCCACGCAGTGTTCACCCTGGATCATAGCTTGTTTACCAGCGCGCTGGCGGTATGCATCGCCATATTATGCTGTCAATGGGTTAACCGCTATTGGCGATGGCACAGCGGGTCGCTGCGGGCCCTTAACTGGATAGGTAAAAACACGCTGCAAATTTATGTGCTGCATAAATTGCTGACCGAACTGATGGCCGTGCCGGCGTTGGGGGCGCTGGTGCGGTATCACGCCTTCGATAATCACCTGTTTTCGCAGCTGTGGCTGGCATTTTACCCGCTGGCGGCCACCGCCTTATGCGCGGCGGGAGCGATTGCCATCTGGTGGGCCCTTAATCGCGGCGTCGGGCGCATCTTGTTCCAGTATCCGTCGCTTATGCGCGCGGAAAAGGCGCTGGTTTGAAAGGGACCAAAATCCGAATTTGCAGGTAGCAGGGTTACAAGGTATCGAGTTAACGCCGGGTTACAGCGGAAAAGAGCGTACATTAAATATGACCGCATTAATAATTAATGCCTTTGTCTCGTTCATTCACCACTCGATGACCGATTATTTTTACCGAGACTTTCCCCGCCATGAAACCGCCCGAATATCCGCGCGGACATAATTGCCATCAGCAATGCACCGAGGCCGGCGGTGCCGGCGTCCGCCGTAACGCGAATATCAAAATAGCCTACCCGATAGAAAAGCAGGTAGCCCAGCACGATATTGAACGCGCCCCACAGCACATTGACGGTGGATGAAGATAACCCTTTACCCGAAGGCGTGGCAAACGGACTTTGGAAAGACCGGCCCATCACTCCGCTGACAAAATGTGGAATCGCATTGGAAACAAACATCCCGCCCAGGAAGTAAGAAAGGTATTGATACCACGGCATCGGATGGCTCTCCATTGGTCAAAACAGTGTGTGACGCCGCTTTATGCGCGAAGCGGTCGATGAATGTGGTCCCATGACGCATCTGCCGGTTCGCCATGCCAGAGACTGGGCAGCACAGGTATCAAGATTCCCACTAAGCAGTTAAACTTGCAAGATAAACTTGCAAGATAAACTTGCAAGTTTGGCTGCCTATGCTGGCTATCCGTTATTCTATAGTTCTCATCCATTATTAAAGTACAGTTTGATAACTATCAGTGATAAACCTTCATCGCGATGCGGCAGTTCATAGAATATTAAGCCAATAAATTTTTCTTTATTAAAATCCATTTAAATATCATGCTATTTATCCATCTACTTTATATCTTTGATAATAGAGTTAATTTGTCCAGAATTCTGTTTAGGTAATTTTTAACCTCCCTGTGATTAATTACCTATTGTGTTTTATTTTTGTTGAGCATAATCCGGATAACAATCTTAATTATTTCCTCAAGAATAAATAGCATAAACGTAGCTTTATTTTTATTAATTAATCTAGGGAAAGACGATGAATAATAACTTTACAGGCGGATCAATTAATCATGGTAACGGATGGACCACCACTCACGATCCAAGGGGTGATATCCGACATTATACCGGCGAACAGCATAACGCCACTCCTTCAATTTCGCATAGCTTCCAAGCTGGCCATAACTCCTCTTATACCGGAAGGCACAGGAGCGGCACCAAAGGAACAAACAGATACGAGATGCAAAAAAAGTGGCGCGAGCAGAGAGAAAGGGCTGAAGCGGAAGAGGCTCGTATCAAGGCTGAACAAGAGGTCCATCGTCGCAAAGAAGAAGCTGCGCGTCAGGCCCAAGAAGCAGAACTTCGTAGATTAGAACATGAAAAATTTTGCGCCGAACATCCGCTGGAAGGCGCGCAAAAATGGGTTAATGAAGCAATTAATCATATCAATGCGATGGAGCATACTAAAAATCACGCTGAACATCTGGTGCGTGAAAGCGAAGCAATGGTTAATAGGTTGCAGGGTGAAATTCAACAAGCCCAAGAAAACATGCGACAAGAGGTCGAAAAAACCCCGAGGGGTTTTACGCGAAATGGTCCACGGGCAAGGGTTGCAGCAAAACATAACGAACATATAGGTCGGTTGCAAAATGAGTTGGCGCATCATCAAAATGAACTCCAGCAAAGAATAGCGCATCGCGACCATTGCTATCATCAATTACACGAGGCGCATCAAAATAAATCCCTCGCCGAAACCAACCTCAACCATATACAAAACAACATCCGCCAACAGCAAGAAGCCCATGCTGTCCATATAGCAAAACTTGAAGCTGCCAGGCTTCAAGAGCAGCAGGAGGCCAAAAAGAAAGCTGATGAGGCGGCCGAAGCGCAACACCAAATAGCCGAAGCCACAAAACAGCTGGATGCACAAATAAAAGCCGACGAGGCCGTCAGGGCAAAAGAGCAAGAGGTGGCCCGTCAAAAAGCGGAAGAGGCATCAAAGATAGTCAAAGACCTGATTGCCACCAGAAGCGTTGAAAATAACTATCTTGATACCGTCGCCAATCAATTCAGCTCCCTCGATATTTTACCACAGGCGGCACAACCTGCCGATCAAGATGGTGCAGGCAAAGCGGGCCAGCCCTCGGGTATCCCGGTATCCAATATTGAAACCCAAAAAATCGCAAACAGCTCTTTCAGTTCGAAACAGGTTCTCGATCTGCACAAAGAGCTAGAGGCCGCGAAAAAAACCGGCGCAGATACCAAAGGGATTTACGAAAAATATGCCGCGATCAGCCAGAAAAACCGCGAGCAGTTATTAGCGGAGGAATGCCCAAAAAATCCGTTCTGCGTGATTGGCGCGCAAGCGGAAATGGAAGGCGGTGATTCAATCGCCACCACCATAAAACGTTTTCCCTTTGTTTCCGACTTAAACAGAGAAGAACGGTCCCAGCTAGCCCGCTTTGTCTCGGCTGAGAATGAAGCCACCGCCGACGCCATCTACCAGGCCATGCCGACGTCGGTAAAAGTGGCGCTGGGCGCCAAGGAAGCGTTAGATGGCTTTGGTCATGGTATGCCGATAGGTGGCAAAGGATCGCCCGCGCTGGGGGTGTTGGAAAAGAACAAAAAAACCCACCAGCCCAATCAGGGTGCGGTAGGCAATATGGGAGAGTTCTTTAAACAAAGCGGGTTTGGTGATAAAGCGAGGAACAGTTCGCAAAAAACCGGTAAAATCTATCAGGGGCAGACGGTTTATAAGGCCACAACGAATATTAATGAAAACATTAAGAAGGGAGACCAATTCTATTTGGATGCCAAGCACAAAGATCATATTGAAGTATTCGATAAAAAGAATAACTTTAACGTTGTGCTAAACTTAGATGGCAGCATCAATACCAAGAAGACTCAAGAAGCAAAAAATGAAGGAAGGACATTATCAAAATGAAAAAAGATATTATTTTAAACAATTTAAAGATTAATTATATTCAAATCTTGAACGAGTTTTATCTGAATGGAGATAAAGATTTGTCTATAGATACTAATTTGGATCTTGATCGTGAACTTGAAAAGCAGATCTCCTGTCTGCAAGATGCCGTCGTCCTATTAGGAAAAACAAGAGATGCTGAAGATGAGATTGCAACTCAAGCGGCTTTGGTCTTTATCAGAGTATATGCAATGAGGTTGTCAAACTTTTTTGAAGACATCAAAGATGATGCTGATTTGTTAAATAGCATACCAGGATGGCCAGAAATACCTGAAAATTATAAAATTCCCGAACATTATAATTTTCCCCATAAATAACAATCAATTCCCGGCTTCGGCCGGGTCTTTCAGATTACCCGGTTATTATCAAACTTGTTTGCCTATATGGCATTCAAGATATAAAAAGCTACGCCAAATCCCCTAGAAACTGGCATTTGTCTATTCGCGATGATATGTGAAGAAGCCCCAGCGCCCCATTGGGTCTTAGCCATAATCTTATATCTATGATTTTTTACAAGAGTTGGCAGTAGCATTGGCATCAGAAAGACATTCATTTAACGCCTTAAGTGAATCGTCTTTGCCATTATGAACGATACGAATGGATTGCCTTTCCACACCATCTTCACTCTCATTTAAGTTACCGCTAAATAACATCCAATCATTCTTTAAGTGAAATTTATTCACCGTAATAATGCCCGCCTTTTCATCTGCTTTATCATAATCAACTCCGCTATCGATTAACTTTTGGTTTGTTTTATCGAAAAAATTGTTGATTTCAATGTCTCTCTTGGTAGCAATATTTTTCTCTTTCGCTACGTAAATTTCCCATTTGCTTTTGATTGCATTACCCCATATGCTTTTTTTTTGGTTTGGGGCATAATAAACATTCGATAGCTGCCTAAACATCATTGATTGATCGGAAGATATTTCATTTCTATTGAGTAATACCTCAATGGAATCAGCCCCGGTCCTGGACGCAATCTCGGCGATTGCAATGGATGTCGCCGCCCACTCCATCCTATTCCCACCCGTCACGCCGGCTTCAATTTTTACCAGCCTGTGATTATCCTTGAAGGCATTATTAAGCACAATATGTTCAATGACAAAAGGTAAAGACTTTGCCAGTTTCACTACGTTTGATTTGCAAGAAGATGAATCGCAATTAGTCTTATTTAAAAATTTAATTCCATTGACCTTATTGGATTTCCCTTGAGCTGAGCGGTTAACCGCAGGCGCGGCCGATGGCGATGGCGATAGCGATAGTGATGTTGCTGGCGCAGGCGATGGAGCAACTTCCCCTTGACTGTTGTACATATATGCCACTACGCCAAAAAAAATCACTGCAATCAGAGTGACTATCGGTTTTAATTCATCCATCTTCATAACAGGAGATCCGTAATTAACACTTTGTCACATCCTATCACTGACCGATCGCAAAGAAAGCCAATTGATCACTGAAAATTTATCAGGCTTTCGCCATGCTCGGTGAAAACCCAGGGTCAAATTTGGTTAAGCAGCCGAGAATAGCACTAATAATCATATAATTACCTAGCCCATTCAGGTTTATTCAAAATATGATCCTCCCAGTCCTCCACGTCCTTTTCCGGCACCGCAATATAGCGCACTGAAATACGCTCGCCATGCATGGCGGTTTTGGAGCCGGTAATCAGCGGATGCCACTGCGGCAGGGGCTTCCCTTCTTCCTGGAGACGATAAGCGCAGGTGGGCGGCAGCCAATCAAAGGTGACCAGATTTTCCCGCGTCAGCTTGATGCAGTCCGGCTCGTATTCAAAACGCGTCTCATAGTGGCGGCATTGACAGGTTTTGATATTGAGCTGGTTGCAGGCGACATTGGTGAAATAGACCTCTTCGGTATCCTCATCAATAAGTTTGTGCAAGCAGCAGCAGCCGCAACCGTCGCACAGAGATTCCCATTCCTCATCGGTCATCTCCGCCAACGTTTTTTCCTGCCAAAAGGGGCGTGTCGTCATCATTACATCCGGTGAGGGCCTAGTGGCTTTATATAAAGCTTTCTGTCACAGGTTGCAAATTTTTTTGCCGATCCGGTTCTCGCCCATACCTGGATATAATAACCCGCTATCTCGCCCGCGCCGGTTGAAGCAATAATTTTTTTCCCTTATTATTCAAGGCGCTTTCAGGCACCGCGATATGCCGCACGGAAATACGCTCACCGTGCATTGCCGCTTTGGAACCCGTAATCAGCGGATGCCAGTTCGGCAGGGGTTTGCCCTCAGCCTTGAGCCGATAGGCGCAGGTGGGCGGCAGCCAGTCCAGCGTGGCGATATTTTCCCGCGTCAGCTTGATACAACCCGGCACATGTTGAAAACGCGTCTCATAATGGCGGCACTGGCAGGTTTTAATATTTAGCAGTTTACAGGCGACATTAGTGGAATGAAGCGTTTGGGTTGTCCCGTCAATGTACTTATGCAGACAGCAACGACCGCAACCGTCACACAAAGACTCCCATTCCCGGTCGGTCATTTCGTCCAGGGATTTTTCTTGCCAAAAAGGAATAGTTGTCATCGTTGCCTCCGGTAAAATAGGACGGCTTTATATCAAGAGTTATGATACGTTGCCGCCTTTGTATTACAAGAGGCGTACAGCGGAATGCTAAATTATGCGGGTCGTCAGGGTAAGTTTGTTAACGGAGACCGTTAAGCTGTCTCCGGGCAGGAGTTTCGCCACGCCTTGAGGCGTTCCGGTCAAAATAATATCACCGGGGCGCAGCGTGAAATAGCGGCTCATATAAGCGATAAGCGGCAGGATTTTGGTGATCATATCACGGGTATTACCCTGCTGCCGGATTTCATTATTCACTTTCAACGTCAGGTCGGCCTGTTGCGCATCACCGAATTCCGCCGCCGGTATAAACCCGGAAATCGGACAGGACCCGTCGAAACCTTTGGCTTTTTCCCACGGCTGACCGGCTTTTTTGAACTTGGCCTGCAGCTCCCGCAGCGTCAGATCCAGCGCCACGCCGTAGCCGGCAATGGCCCGCGCCACATGATCCTCATCGGCCTGTTTAAGGGGCATGCCGATCAATACGGCAAGCTCCACTTCGTGGTGGACTTCTCCCTGATCGGCAGGGAGGGAAATGGGTTGATGGATATCGCACAGCGCGGTTTCCGGTTTGATGAACAGCACTGGCTCGGTGGGCGTGGCGCTGCCCATTTCCTTGATATGGTCGGAATAATTACTGCCGACGCAAACCACTTTATTGACCGGAAAATCCAATAACGCCCCTTGCCAATCTCTGTGTTGATACATGTCGTGTCGCTCCTGCCTGCCGGCTAATGATTTATACCCGTCATACTTCTAGTTGCAGGTGCGTTGGCTTTCCTCACTCACCCCAGTCACTTACCTGAGTAAGCTCCTGGGGATTCGCTGCGTTGCCGCCTTCCTGCAACTCGAATTATCTAGGGTATATCATGTTAATAAGTAGTAAACATCATCCTACATCCGCCGCAAAAAAGGAACAACACCCTGTCACTGCGCCAGCGTATCCGCAAGGGTACCGATGCTGATGGCAAAATAATAGGAGCGGTTCCAGCGCATCAGGGTGCGGAAATTATCATATACCAGATAACCTCGGCTCAGGTTATCGTCAGGGATGATGACCCAGGCCCGCTGCGAAGAGGCCGGTAATGGGCTGCCGTCGGGCAAGACAATGCCCTGCCGGCTCCAGTCGCTCACCGTTTGCGCCTGGGGGTCCTTCATGCCGGCCTTATCCGCTGGAAATCCCGCAGGCAGCCGAACCGCCCTGCCCCAGCCCTGAGAGCCATGCCAGCCTTCGGTGGCCAGATAATTGGCGGTGGAGGCAAAGACATCCATGACGTTATTCCAGATATCAATCTTGCCGTCATTATCGCCATCTGCGCCATAACGCAAATAGGAGCTGGGCATAAACTGGCTCTGTCCCATCGCGCCGGCCCAGGATCCTTTAAGTTGATCCACCGTCACGTTATTTTGCGCGAGAATACGCAGCGCCGCGAACAGTTCGTTTTTAAAAAAGGTTTCGCGCCTCCCTTCAAATGCCAGGGTCGATAGGGCGGAGATCACATCTTCATGCCCCTGGATTTTGCCGAAGCCGCTCTCCATTCCCCACAGCGCCACGATATAACGGGCCGGTACGCCATACCGGGCGCTGATAGGCGCCAGCTGGGGCTGATAGAGGCGATACATCTCCTGCGCCTGGGTGACTTTCCAGGCCGGCAAGGTTCGCTGCAAATACTCGTCCAGCGTGACTTTCTTTTCCGGTTGATTGCGGTCGGCGCTTATCACCCGGTCGACAAAATGCGCTTGGGCAAACGCCTGCTCAACGATGCCGGCGTCAATGCCCTGGGCCAGGGCCTCGGTTTTCAACTGCGCAAGGTACGCCGGAAACTGGGCCGGATCGCGGTTTTGTTGCGACAGCAGGGTCTTCCCGTCGCCGGACGGCGTGGAGGATGTGGCGGCGCCTTGGGCCACTCCTTGCTGCGGAGTATTTTCATGCCGGCTGCACTGAGTGAGTAAAAGACCGGCGGTCAGGATAGCAATGCTGGATAATTTCACGTAACAGTTCCTTCCGCATTGGACTTAAGTTTCGGGTCGTCATTGATACCGTTGCACCGGTTGGGAGAAAATATCTCTATCAAATTTACGCCTGTCCCGCTAAATAGTGGATTAATGATCAGTTATTTTTTAGTGGAGTTTAGGTGGATTGTCATTAAATTTTCGATAGGGGGCGGCAACTGCAGATAGTAGCCCTGCTCTTTCAAATCCTGTTTAACTTTATTTATATCCGCCGCTACCAGTTTTTTGCTACCATTTAACGGGAATAGCATTGAAAGCGCCGGTTTGCCGAAACGGGCCATTAACTCCGGCGGGACTCGGGAAAAATCATCTTTGTTTTCCACATAAAGATAAGTTTGGTCTTGTTTGGTACTTCGGTAGATCACACAAAACATATTTTCGCCTGGTTTACTTTGTTTAGTGACTTGCCTGAATATAGCAGTAACTATAACATGCATGCAGTGCTTCGGAATATCGCTTACCGGTAGCTTACCGGGAAAATACATGTGTTAAGACTGAGTCAGGATAGATGTCACAGACACCCATTGAGTTGAAAGGCAGTAGCTTTACCTTATCGGTAATTCATGTTCATGACGCCCAACCTGAGGATATTCGTCAGGCTTTACAAAAGAAGATCGAACAAGCACCCGATTTTCTCAAAGAAGCACCGGTGGTAATCAATGTGTCCGCCTTACCTCATGACGCCAACTGGCCTCAGCTTCGGCGAATATTTTCCGCCACCGGCCTGTATGTCGTCGGGGTCAGCGGATGCACGGACGAGCAGCTCAAACGCGCTATAGTCCGCAGCGGTTTGCCGCTGTTAAACGAAGGAAAGACGCAAAAACGCGCCGCTGCCGCCTCCATCGCTCCGGTAGCGGCCCAGAAGACCAAACGCATTGATGTACCGGTGCGTTCCGGGCAGCAAATCTACGCGCGCAACTGCGATCTGATCGTCACCAGCAGTGTCAGTGCAGGGGCGGAACTTATCGCCGACGGCAATATCCATATTTACGGTATGATGAGAGGCAGGGCATTGGCGGGTGCGTCGGGGGATGCGTTATGCCAGATATTTTGCACGCACCTCTCTCCCGAACTGGTTTCCATCGCCGGTCAATATTGGTTGAGCGATCAGATTCCGGCGCAATTCCTGGGTAAAGCCGCTCGACTGAGCTTGCAAGACAATACGCTTACCATTCAACCTTTAAATTAAGCCCTTGACAAGGAATCCATTTATGGCACGCATTATAGTTGTTACTTCGGGTAAAGGGGGCGTTGGCAAAACCACATCAAGCGCGGCCATTGCTACCGGCCTGGCCAGGAAAGGCAAAAAAACCGTCGTTATCGATTTTGATATCGGCCTGCGCAATCTTGATCTTATCATGGGATGCGAGCGACGGGTGGTGTATGACTTTGTCAACGTTATCCAGGGTGACGCCACGCTGAACCAGGCACTGATTAAAGATAAGCGCACCGATAATCTTTATATCCTGCCCGCGTCGCAAACCCGGGATAAAGAAGCGCTGACCCGTGAAGGCGTGGAAAAAATACTGAACGACCTGAACGGGATGGATTTTGAATTTGTGGTTTGCGACTCGCCGGCAGGTATCGAAACCGGTGCGCTGATGGCGCTTTATTTCGCCGATGAAGCGGTTATTACCACTAACCCGGAGGTCTCTTCCGTGCGTGACTCGGATCGCATTCTGGGAATATTGTCGTCGAAATCCCGCCGCGCCGAAAACGGCGAGGACCCGATAAAAGAACATTTGCTGCTGACCCGTTATAACCCGGGGCGCGTTAATCGCGGCGATATGCTCAGCATGGAAGATGTCATTGAAATTCTCAGAATTCCCCTGCTGGGTGTGATTCCCGAGGATCAGTCGGTACTGCGCGCGTCTAATCAGGGTGAGCCGGTCATCCTCGATGCGGAGTCTGATGCGGGTAAAGCCTATTCAGACACGGTTGATCGCCTGTTAGGAGAAGAACGTCCCTTCCGCTTCATCGAAGAAGAGAAGAAGGGTTTCTTAAAACGCCTGTTTGGGGGATAAACCATGGCATTACTCGATTTTTTTCTCTCCCGCAAAAAAACGACAGCCAATATAGCCAAGGAACGGCTGCAAATTATCGTTGCGGAACGCCGACGGGGTGATAGCGAGCCCCACTATTTGCCGCAGTTGAAACGGGATATTCTCGAGGTTATTTGCAGGTATGTGCAAATTGACCCTGAAATGGTCTCGGTGCAGCTCGAACAACGGGAAGGGGATATTTCCATTCTTGAACTTAATGTAACGCTGCCGGAAGCGGAAGAAAATCCGAAATGATACCAAGCCAATGATTCCCCTGCGTTAAGCAGGGGATCGTAGCGCCCGCAACCGCTGAACCGTCGCGGTCATCAAGTCCGTCCTCAATTCCTTGTACTCTCCTCGCCGTCACGCTATGTTCGCAGGATGTGCCGCATCCGCTTCGCCGTCATTCTCGAGTATTTCCCGCAGCGCAACGCCGAACAACTCTTCACGCCAGCCGCTCAACAGCTCCGGCGATCTTTGGACCGGCGTCAGGCGCCAATGCCAGCTGAGCAACTGGTTGATTTGTCGCCTCGATGCCAATAACTCCACGCTGAGCCCCGATTGCTGACTCACCTGAAGGATAAATTCTTTAATCTTTTTGAACTGGGCACGATAACCCGGGTGATCGATGAGATTCACCAGCGGCTCGGGCCACTGTTCTTCCGGCAGCGCCGCCGTTTGCTGCACCAGGGTCAGCAACATTTTGCCATGGTAACGGATTTCCGGTCCGCTTAAACCCAGCTGATCCAGCTCCCCCAAAGAACCCGGCATATAACGCGCCACTTGCCATAGGTTTTCCTCGCGCACGACAAAATTCACCGCCATATCCTTTTCGCGGGCCTTGCGCAAGCGCCAGGAGGCCAATTTTTGCAGGCACGCCAGTTGGCGCGTGCGTAATTGCCAGGCGTTGCCGATATCGCGATAAGCCAGTTCGGGATCGACTATCTCCTGACGTCGACGGCACAGGGCATCGCATTCCTGCTGGGCAGCGTCGCTCCAACCGGACTCGGCGGTTTCCTCAATCAGACGCGCGGCCATCGGCAGCAGCCAAAAAACATCCGCGGCGGCATATTCGCACTGCTTTTCGCTCAGGGGACGCGCCAGCCAGTCGGTGCGGGACTCGCTTTTATCCAGTACCACCTGCTGATATTCCGCCACCAGGGCGGCGAAGCCACAGGAAAGGGGCCGGCCGTTAAAGGCGGCCAAGACCTGGGTATCGATCATCGGGATCGGCATTTGGGAGAACGCGTGCAGGAAGACTTCAAGATCTTCGCTGCAGGCATGAAGAATTTTAACCACCGCCAGATCCGCCAGCAGATCGATAAACGGCTGCCATTGCCCGATAGCCAACGGATCGATGAGGGAAATGTTCTCGCCGTCATAGAGCTGGATCAATCCTAACTGCGGATAGTAGGTTCGGGTGCGGACAAATTCTGTATCGAGCGCAACCCGTTCATGGCGACGGGCAAGTTCGCAGATCTGCTGTAAATCAATATCGGTGGTGATCAATCGGTAATTTAACACTGCACTCTCTTTTTAGGTTTTAACTTTTTAGGTTTTAAAAAAGGGGTTCTAATAACAGGTTCTAATAACAAAAAAACGCCGACAGTATAATTCAATACCGCCCACGTTAAATAAAACTCACCCCGACGGCATCCGGCCACGGAGAACGGATGCCGTTCACCGGTGTTCATCGCGTAACTGTTTGCGCAATATTTTACCGACGGTTGATTTGGGTAATTCGGTACGGAACTCCACCAATTTTGGCACTTTATAACCGGTTAGAAACTGCCGGCAATGATCCAGCACTTCCTTTAGGGTGAGGGTAGGATCTGTTTTCACCACATAGAGTTTTACCGCCTCACCCGTTTCATCGCTGGGAACACCGATGACCGCGGCTTCCTTGATCTTGGGATGGCGGTTCACCGCGTCTTCGATTTCATTGGGGAAAACATTGAAACCGGACACCAGGATCATGTCTTTCTTACGGTCCACGATACGGATAAAACCCTCCTCATCCACTGTAGCGATATCGCCGGTAGAAAGCCAGCCGTCTTTAAGCACCTCGGCGGTGGCCTGCGGCCGGCGCCAATAACCCGCCATTACCTGTGGTCCCTTGATTAACAACTCTCCCCATTGCCCGACGCCGACATCGTTTCCCGCTTCATCCACCAGGCGAATGTCGGTGGAGGGCACCGGCAGGCCGCTGCTGCCGCTGAACTGCCGTAAATCATAAGGATTGCCCGCCACCAGCGGCGAACACTCCGTCAGGCCGTATCCCTCAATAATGGCGTCACCGGTCAGGGCCTGCCAGTTTTCGGCCACCGACTGTTGCAATGCCATGCCCCCGCCCACAGACAGGTGCAGGGCGGTAAAATCAAGGCGCCGAAAGTCCTGGTTGTGCAATAAGGCATTGAACAGGGTATTGACTCCGGTTATGGCCGTGAAACGATGGCGACGCATCTGCTTTACCGCGGCCGGCAAATCGCGGGGATTGGTAATCAACAGATTACAGCCGCCCACCGCCATGAACAGCAGGCAATTGATCATCAGGGCGAAGATATGGTAAAGCGGCAGCATGGTGACCATCAGCTCCCTGCCCTCAATTAAAATCGGCCCATAGGCCGCTTGAGTCTGCGCAAGATTGGCCAGAATATTGCGATGGGTCAGCATGGCGCCTTTCGACAGGCCGGTGGTTCCGCCGGTGTATTGCAAAAAAGCCAGGTCGTCGCCGTCAATGAAGGGCGGGACAAAAGGCATCTTTGCGCCTTGCCGCAATGCTCGTCGCAAGGGGATGGCAGCGGGCAACCGATATTGGGGCACGCCGCCCTTCAGGTATTTCACGGCGATATTCACCATGCAACCCTTAACAATCGGCAATAAATCGCCGATCCGGGTCAACAATACGTGCCTGACCGATGTATCCGGCAGCGCCTGTTCAAGAGTATGGGCGAAATTGGCCAATATCACGATGGCGACGGCGCCGCTGTCGGTTAACTGATAACGCAGCTCCGACGGGGTATAGAGGGGATTGATGTTAACCGCCACCATGCCTGCGCGCAGGATGCCCAGCAGCGCAACGGGATATTGCAGCAGATTGGGCATCATCAGCGCCACCCGATCCCCCTGCTGCAGATGCAACCCCAGCCTCAGATAGGCGGCGAAGGCCCGGCTTTGCCGCTCAAGCGCGGAAAAGGTCAGCTGCTCGCCGAGATGTATATAAGCCGGCAGGGGGGCAAAACGCGCGACCGAATGTTCAAAAAGCGCCGCTAGCGAGCCATAACGGCCCGGATCGATCTCCGCAGGGACATCCGCCGGGTAACGGTGCAGCCACTGTCGATCCAGAACTGCCCCGGAGGGATTGCTGGTGGTTTTCATCGCGGGCTCATAGTGCTTTATGCCATGAGCCTAATGATAACCCAGCGGTATCATTTTTACCCGTCATACTTCAAATTGCAGGTACGTTGACAATACTCTGCCACGCACGAGCTTTTATTCTGTAATGATGGTTTCAACCCGGGCATCGCCGCCATAATATCCCCCCCAGCCCATGCCGCCATAGCCCCAGCCGCGATCGTAGGGACCGCCCCAGCCCCAGGGCGTCAGCGGCGGTCCCATGGGTGCCACCACCTGCTGCGCAAGTTGCCAGCGTTTATAGCCGTCGGCCTGTATCACAACATAATTATACGCGGCCTGATCGATGGCGCCTTTCTCGGTGCCGGTAATCGGCCCCACCACCGTTACCCACTGCCGGTTAAAATCCGTCGGTTCGAGGAAACCCGGCACATAAGCGACGATGCGGCCGAGGGAAGGCTGATGAATCATGGGGCGGGCCCCGTCATCCAGCGGCACGGTGGCAATTTCCAGACGGGTGCGTCCGCTCAGGTTGTCCACCTTGACCACCTTGCCGCCAAAGCGCGACTCCTGGCCGACATACAATGCCGGGGCGTTCATGACCCGCACCAGATCCTGCTGCGGCGTGGCCGAGGTCCCGCGGATGGATTCCGGTACGGTCACGCAGCCTGACAGAACCAGCACCGATGCCAGCGTCGATAACCACACCGATAACAACACAGCCAGGCGCACAAGATACTTCACTATACGTGCAACAGACATACGACAACCCTTTTGCAATGCTTACCCATTAAGACATGCGGCTTGGGTATAAGTTGCCGCCTACTCCCGGCCAGGAAGCTTTTTCCAGGCGACTTCGTTGCGTAAATAAGTCGGTTGCGCGAGGTCAACCGACATCGCCTCGCCGTGGCGCAGGCTTTGCTCCGCCAGCGGCAGCATGTCGGCGGCATTCGGTAAGCTTATATTGCCGCTGCGGATTTGCAATTGCGGGGACTGAACCAAGTCGGGATAGGTTTCCCAACCCGTACCGGCACTGGCCCACAGTCCGCTCAGCCCGGCGACGGACGATGCCAGCCTTTCAGGCTTGATCACGACTTCGCTTTCAGCACCCTGCCAGCAGCCGTCGGCGTCACGGCGGTACACCGCCCAATAGACTTCCCCCATGCGGGCATCAATGGCGGCGAATACTCCGTCGGTGCCGGTCTGCCGCCAGGCGCCCTGCGCCAGCGCAGCCAGGGTGGAAACACCGATCAACGGCAAATCCACCCCCAGCGCCAGGCCCTGGGCGATGCCTATGCCTATGCGCACGCCGGTAAAGCTGCCCGGCCCACGACCGTAAGCCACTGCATCAAGCTGCGGTAAAGCGATACCGGCCTCTGCCAACAGGCTGTCCACCATGGGCAGAATGCGCCGGGTATGTTCCCGGGGACAAATTTCAAAACGCGCGCTGATTTCGCCGTCCAGCCATAGAGCGGCCGAGCAGGCTTCAGTTGCGGTATCAAGGGCTAAAATTCGCGTAGACATGCCAAACCTCAGGCGGGAATAAAGATTTCATACCCGTATATGACCAAAAACGGGTATGCATAATAGCATAAGAGCGCCGTCATGGGCATACGGGCACCGTTCCCACCGCCGTCAAATCCGCGGGATATCGACACGGACCGGCGCCCCGCATGAAAACTCATCGCCCGCTAGCGGTTTTGTAAAAAATCGATGGCACGCTGCAGTGAACGGGTGCGGGGCGCCGGCGGCAGGCTTTTAAGAAAAATCTCCCCATAGGGCCGGGTTACCAGCCGCTGATCGCAGATGATCAGCACCCCCCGGTCATCGTTGTCCCGGATCAACCGACCGACGCCCTGCTTTAGGGCAATCACCGCTTCCGGGACCTGAACTTCGATAAAGGGATCGCCGCCGCGCAGCTGACAATCTTCCACCCGTGCCTTCAGCAAAGGATCGTCGGGAGAGGTAAAAGGCAGTTTATCGATAATGACGCAGGATAGCGCCTCGCCGCGCACGTCCACGCCTTCCCAAAAGCTGTTGGTGGCCACCAGCAAGGCGTTGCCGGCGGCGACGAACTGCTCAAGGAGCTGGCGTTTGCCGGTTTCGCCCTGCAGCAACACCGGCAGCGTCAGCGCGGCGCGGAACTCCGCCGCCAGATCCCGCATCATCTGATGGGAAGTGCACAGGAAAAAACACCGTCCCCGGTTGGCGACGATAACCGGTATCAGCATGCGCGCCAACTGCACCGCCGCGCCCCGTTGATTGGGTTCGGGCAAAAAACGCGGTACGCACAGCAATGACTGGGAGGCGTAGTCAAAGGGGCTGGCCAGCAGCAGGGTCTTGGCATCTTCCAGCCCGATTCGGCGGGTGAAGTGATCCAGCCGGTCATTCACCGATAAGGTGGCGGAAGTAAAAATCCAGGTTCCGGCCTTCTCGCCCATTACCTCGCGAAAGCGGTCCGAGACCGATAACGGCGTCAGGGCAAGGACAAAATGGCGGGCGTTGCATTCGTACCAATAGCTGAAGCCCGGTTCCTGGATATTCTTTAAACGTTTCAGGCGGGCACGATACAGCGCGGCGCGCTCGAAAGCGGCATCCAGCAAAGCCGAACGGCCGAGGGCCAATTTGGCCACGTCATGGCATAATTCCAAAGCATCATCCAGCAGCAACAGGGCGCGCTGCAGGGAGGGCTGTGCCAGCACATCGCGCAGATTGCCGCGAAAGCCCGGCTCCCCAAGCGCCAGCCGGAAATCCTGGGTGCGAAACGTCAGTTGGTCGGCGCTTTTTTGCAACTGCGCCATGTCGCGCAAATCAGTGCGGTAGGCCAGGGTCATATCCCGCGCCAGATCCGTCAACTGCCGGCTGGTGAGCTGCTGGCCGAAATACTGACTGGCGATATCCGGCAGTTGATGCGCCTCATCAAATATCATGACGTCGCCGTTAGGGATCAGTTCGCCAAAGCCCCCTTCCTTCACCACCATGTCCGCCAGGAACAGATGATGATTCACCACAATAATATCGGCATCCATGGCGTTGCGGCGCGCTTTCACCACAAAACACTCTTTGTAAAGCGGGCAGTCGCTTCCCAGGCAGTTATCATTGGTACTGGTGACCAGAGGCCATACCGGGCTGTCCTCCGGAATACCGCTGCAGGTGGCGATATCGCCGTCCGTGGTTTGCAACGCCCAGCCGCGCACTTCCACCAGTTCACCAAGGGTCTCCGGCGCCACGTTGCCGACCGCCAGGGTTTGCTGTTCCATGCGCTCCAGGCAGAGGTAATTCGACCGTCCTTTCAGCAGGGCTGTCATACCCTGGTATTTCAGCGCCGCGGCGACCTTCGGCAAATCGCGCGCATACAGCTGGTCCTGCAAGGCTTTTGAGCCGGTGGAAATAATCACTTTGCGTTTAGCCCGCAGCGCCGGCACCAGATAAGCATAGGTTTTACCCGTGCCGGTTCCGGCCTCCACCACCAGCGGCTGTCTGTTTTCAATGGCTTCTTCGATCGCCTGGGCCATCAGGCGCTGCGACTCGCGGGGTTTAAATCCGGTAATGGCCGAGGCCAACGCGCCTTCCGGCGCAAAATCATCTGTCACACTGACTCTCTGTGGTTCGGTTGCTGACGGATTATGCCAAGCCCGGGGGCCGGTAACCACTCTTTAATATGTTATGCTCTGCCGCACCCTTTACTGCCATGAGGCGAACAGCCGTGAATATACAACGAATAGACCCCGGTCCAAGGATGTCGGAAGCGGTTATCCATAATCAGACGCTGTATTATACCAGCGTACCGGAAAATCTCACCGGCGGCGCGGGCGAACAGACCGCTGACGCGCTGGCGGTTATCGATAGATTGCTTAAACAGGCGGGTTCCAATAAGACCCGTCTGCTGGACGTGACGATATTTTTGGCCGATGGGGATGATTTCGCCGCGATGGATGCGGCATGGAACGCCTGGGTCGTCCCGGGCAGCGCGCCGGTGCGTTGTACCGTCGAGGCCAGGTTGATGAACCCGCTGTATAAGGTGGAAATCAAGGTTATCGCGGCCATTTGAACCTGAGACGGCCCGGTTTGAACCGTAGTTAAGCTGTAGTTAAACCGTAGTTAAGCTGTAGCTGAATTCTAGCTGAACCGCGGTTAAATCTCAGTTGAGCAGGCGTGAACCGGCGTTTCCCAAGAACCGTGCCAGAGTGATGGCGCCGGCGCCCATACCGGACTCAGAACTCTTCTTTCTCGTCCACGTCCCAGCTGTTGTCGGGCTGGGCCTGGTTGCCCGCTTCGTCGTCACCCGGTTCGTCGTCTTGCTCGTCATCCCAGCGTATCGATACCCGTTCACCGGTATGCGTGGCGCGAATTTCGGTGGACACCTGCCTGATGGCTTCGCCGCTGCTCATACCTTCAGCCATTAATGCCTGGATGCGTTCAACCGCCTGCTGCTGCTGTTCATGGGTTAACGCGGGCATATCGGTCAGCATGGTATTTCTCCAGAGAGGGATCGGGAGGGTTATTGTCTCACGTCGGCAACCGCCGCGCCAATCAATGCGCACGGGCCGAACAATGCGCTTTATGTCCGGCCTGAGAGTCGCTATCATTCATTTCGTTCCTTCCGGCTCCCCCTGCCGGCTTATTGGTTGGACCCTATGACTGAGCCACAATTGATTGATTTGCCTTACCACCCCGATGCCATGGTGACGCTGTTCGCCCCTTACTCATCCCGGCCGTGGTCGACCTTGCTTCACTCCGGTCACGCCGACCATCCGGACAGCCGTTTCGATATCATGTCGGCGGACCCCATCACCACCTTGGTCACCCGGGGCGACAGCACGGAAATATCCCACGCAGGGAAAACCTGGAGCGATACCGCCGATCCTTTCGCCCTGGTGCAACAGCAGTTGGACGCCGCCGGAATCCGTACCGCCGCTCTGGACAATCTGCCGTTCCTGGGGGGCGCCCTGGGCCTGTTCGGCTATGATTTGGCGCGTCGGCTTGAATCGCTGCCCCGGCGGGCGCGGCAGGATATCCGGCTGCCGGATATGGCGGTGGGGATTTATGACTGGGCGGTGATAGCGGATCACCGCCTTCGCCGTCTGACGTTGGTCTGCTACGGCGATGCACATCGCCGACGGGCGGAGCTTATGTCCGCCGGGCGTGAGCCGTCCGTCCCATTCAGGTTGACCCGGCCTTGGCTAGCCAATATGACCCGCGAGCAGTATGGCGAAAAATTCCGCCGGGTTCAGCAGCATTTGCTCGCCGGCGACTGTTATCAGGTATGCCTGGCGCAACGTTTCCGTGCCGCTTACCGCGGGGATGAATGGCAGGCGTTTTGCCATTTACTGGCGTTTAACCGGGCGCCGTTCTCGGCGTTTATGCGCCTGTCCGGCCATGGGGTGCTCAGCCTGTCGCCGGAACGTTTTTTGCAACTGCGCCACCGGCGGATCCAGACCCGGCCCATAAAAGGCACCCTGCCCCGGCTGGCGGATCCGGAGGCAGACCGTATCCAGGGGGAAACCCTGGCGGCATCGCCGAAGGACCGGGCGGAAAACCTGATGATTGTGGATTTGCTGCGCAACGATATCGGCCGCATCGCGGTGCCCGGCAGCGTCCGGGTACCGGAATTATTCAAAATCGAAGCTTTTCCGGCGGTGCACCATATGGTCAGCACCATCACCGCCGAGCTGCCCGCCCATCGCCATCCATGCTCCCTGCTGCGCGCCTGCTTCCCCGGTGGATCCATTACCGGCGCCCCCAAGGTAAGCGCAATGAACATCATCGATACCCTGGAGCCGCAGCGGCGCAACGCCTGGTGCGGCAGTATCGGTTATGTGAGTTTCTGCGGCTCCCTTGACAGCAATATCGCCATCCGTACGCTGCTCACCGAGGAACAGCAAATATTCTGCTGGGCCGGCGGCGGCATCATAGCCGACAGCGACGAAGAGGGGGAATACCAGGAAACCTTGGCGAAATTGGCCACTATCTTACCGTTACTGGAGACATTAAATGCCGTTTAATGCCCCGGAACCGGACCTGACGCTGGCGGATTTCATTACCCGTTTTCAACTGCAACTGCCCTGTTACAGCGAGCCTGCGCGCAATGTCCGGCAGGCGGCGGTGCTGGTGCCGATTATTTGCCGGCCAATTCCCACCATGCTGCTGACGCGTCGGGCGGCGGCATTGCGTAAACATGCCGGTCAGGTGGCGTTCCCGGGGGGTTCCGCCGACCGGGGCGATGAGAACCTGATTGCCACCGCGCTGCGGGAAGCCTGGGAAGAGGTGGCCATTCCACCCCGGTCGGTACGCATACTGGGACAGCTGCCGCCGGTGGACAGCAGCAGCGGTTTCCAGGTCACGCCGGTGGTGGGTTTGCTCCCCGCCGAGACCCGCTTTAACGCCAGCCAGGACGAGGTGGCGGAGATGTTCGAGATGCCGTTAAACCAGGCGCTGTCCCTGGGCAGCTATACGCCGCTGCAAATTTTGCGGCGCACCCGGCAGTTACAGGTCTATTTTTCCTGGTACCGCAGCCATATGGTGTGGGGAATGACCGCACAAATCCTTTATCGCCTCGGGCAGCATATACAATCCTGAAATAGCGCTGCGATCCCTGTCACGTCCCTTGGAAAAACCGTTTCCCAAATTGTTTTTTGACGTTAAAATCCTCCAGGTAAAATCGATAATCCAGAATATAACACCAAAAAAATAATGATAAACGGTTATTTATATTACATCTTCATATAATTTATATCAGATGACGGTGGAAATACGACGCCGATATCAAATAAAAAAACTGGAAAAAAAGAAAAAAGGTTGAATAAAACGCTGAAAAAATAGCGTATTCAGATTAGACAAATTTGGCCTTATTCTCAAAAAATACCGTTAAAATACTTGATGTTACTGTGATACGGCGGGAAACCATTTCCCGGTACCATTAGTTTTTATCATGTGAAAGCCCGAGCCTAATAGGGCTGAAATCATTACAATTAAGGGCAATATCGCCAAGCTTATCTATCGTTGTTGTAATGAATATGGCTATGGTGAATAAGGGCGCGCTGAGAATAGGTGTTGTACGTATGGGTGCTGTAAATGTGGATGCCGTAAGTATGGGTTCTGTGAATGTGCGTACCGTGATTATAGGTACTGTGAATGCGCGTGCCGTGAATATGAGTGCTGCGACTGTGGGTGCTACGGGTATGTGTATTGAGAAGGTCGATGTTATAAGGAGACCAATGTGATAAGCGTTTTCGACATGTTCAAAATCGGCATCGGTCCGTCCAGTTCCCATACCGTGGGTCCCATGAAAGCCGGTAAACAGTTCGTCGACGATCTGGTGGCGAAACAGCTGATGGGGGAAATCACCCGGATAGCCGTCGATGTCTATGGCTCGTTATCGCTGACGGGTAAAGGCCATCATACAGACAGCGCCATCATTCTCGGCCTGGCGGGTAACAGACCGGATACGGTGGATATCGATGCCACCCCGGCGTTCATCCGCGACGTGGAGCAACGGCAGCGCCTGCTGCTGGGCGGCATCCGGGAAGTGGATTTCCCTCGCGAGGGCGGCATGATTTTTCACAGCGACACGTTGCCGCTGCATGAAAACGCCCTGCGGATCCTTGCTTTTGCCGGCGAGGAATGTATGTACAGCCAGACCTATTACTCGGTAGGCGGGGGTTTTATCGTTGACGAAGCCCATTTCGGCCAGCCGGTGATTGATTTAATCAGCGTGCCTCATCCATTCAATAGCGCCCAGCAACTGCTGGATCAATGCAAAAGTACCGGTCTGTCCCTGTCCGGTTTGGTCATGCAAAATGAGCTGGCGCTGCACAGCGGCGAAGAAATCAATAGCTACTTTGCCGCGGTCTGGTTAACCATGCGCGCCTGCATCGATCGCGGCCTGAATACCGAAGGGGTACTGCCCGGTCCGTTGCGGGTACCGCGACGGGCGGCGGCATTGCGACGGATGCTGGTCTCATCGGATAAACATTCCAACGACCCGATGGTAGTGATTGACTGGGTGAATATGTTTGCCCTGGCGGTTAACGAGGAAAATGCCGCCGGCGGCCGGGTGGTTACTGCCCCCACCAACGGCGCCTGCGGCATCGTGCCGGCGGTCCTCGCCTATTACGATCATTTTATCGAGCCGGTGACGCCGGAAATGCATCAGCGTTATTTTATGGCCTGCGGCGCTATCGGTATTCTCTATAAACTGAACGCCTCGATTTCCGGCGCAGAGGTTGGCTGTCAGGGGGAAGTCGGCGTGGCCTGCTCCATGGCGGCAGCCGGCCTGACCGAATTGATGGGCGGCAGTCCGGAGCAGGTATGCGTGGCGGCGGAAATCGGCATGGAACATAACCTGGGACTGACCTGCGATCCCGTCGCCGGGCAGGTTCAGGTGCCCTGCATCGAACGCAACGCCATCGCTTCGGTGAAGGCCATCAACGCGTCGCGCATGGCCCTGAGACGTACCAGCGCCCCCCGCGTCTCATTGGATAAAGTTATTGAAACCATGTATGAGACCGGCAAGGATATGAACGCCAAGTACCGGGAAACCTCCCGCGGCGGCTTGGCAATCAAAGTCCAGTGCGACTGAAACGAGTCTATTCTTCTTCCGCGCCTGGTAAAGGCGCGATACGCTCAATCCTCACCAGTTCGATGCGGTATTCCAGCATCTGCACAATGGTAAACCGCCATGGTCCGATAATAATCACCTCCCCCACGGTGGGCAGCTGATCACGTTCGTGCAGCAACATACCCGCCAGTGACGCCATGGCATGGTGTTTGATCAAGTCGTCGCCGAGAGCCTGTTGCAGAGCGTGCAAATCGGTACCGCCTTTCACCAGCCAGCCGTGCTCCTCCACCACGATATCCGGTGTTTCGTCTTCGTCGGGGAACTCGCCGGCAATGGCTTCCAGCACATCCAGCGGCGTCACCAGCCCCTGGATAACGCCGAACTCATTGGTGACCACCACCAGGCTGCCTTTAGCCCGGCGCAGCACCCCCAGCAGATTAAGCACATCCAGGGTTTCCGGCACCACAATAGCCGGGTTTTGCGCGGCGTAGACGTTAATATCCTGGTGATTATCCAGCGCCACGAGGAGATCCTTGGCGCGTACAACCCCCAGAAGCTGATCCAGTTCGCCGTCGCATACCGGGAACATGCTATGGGGGGTGGACAGCAGCGTAGCCCTTAACTCTTCCACCGAACGTCGGCAATCCACCCAGGATATTTCATTACGGGGCGTCATCACGCTGCGCAGCGAACGGGAAGACAACGACAGAACGCCGGTTATCATATAGCGCTCCTCATCCACAAAGGGTTCCTTCGGGCTATGGGACATTACCCGCGGATCCTCAGTGCGGGTCCGGTTGCCTCCCATCAGCCTGAAAATCGCCTCGGCGGTGCGCTCCCGTATTGGCCGGCGCGACTGATTTTTCATGAAGTTATGCCGGGCAATCTGGTTAAACATCTCGATAATCACCGAGAAACCAATGGCGGCATAAAGATACCCTTTCGGAATATGAAAACCGAACCCTTCTGCAATCAGGCTTAGACCGATCATCAGCAGAAAGCTTAAGCACAGCACCACGACCGTGGGATGGGCGTTCACAAAACGGGTCAGGGCTTTGGACGCCAACAACATGATCCCCATGGCAATCACCACTGCGGTCATCATTACCGGCAGGTTGTTGACCATTCCCACCGCCGTAATCACCGCATCCAGGGAGAATACCGCGTCCAGAATAACAATCTGCGCCACTACCGCCCAGAAACCGGCATAACCCCGGTTGGTGCCATCATGCTCGTGATTTTCAAGCCGTTCGTGCAATTCCACCGTAGCCTTGAAGAGCAAAAAAAGCCCCCCCGCCAGCAAAATCAAATCCCGGCCGGAAAAGTCGAACATCGCCACCGAAATCAACGGACGGGTCATGGTCACCATCCACGAGATAAGCGACAGCAATGCCAAACGCATCAGCAGGGCCAGGCCCAGACCAATCACCCGTGCCTTATCGCGTTTTTTAGGCGGCAATCTTTCGGCCAGGATGGCGATAAATACCAGGTTATCGATGCCGAGCACAATCTCCAGCAGAATCAGCGTCAGCAAACCGACCCACAGGGTCGGATCCATTAAAATATCCATCCCACGTTCCGCAATGATTTCCAGGGGACAGGCGTGTCGGGGGACGTAAAGAGAACATCGGCGCGCCTGGCGAGAAATAAGGCATTCCTGCCCCGTGATGGGAGAAAAGAGGGTACCTGCGTGGGGGCATGATTCGGCAAGGCCGGTAAGTCAAGAATAAATCTTTTTCGGTGGCAGTCCATAGGGGGGCTGTGGCCCTTCGCTCCTAACAAATAAACACAATTTACTTTAACAGGGATGTTCGGGAAGACATAAAACTTTTTGTCTAAAAGGTGTCATCACCCATGGCTATACTACTTTGTGCGTTGATTCGTTTCCGCATGCACAAATAGCTGAGCGCCGTCACAATTTTTATTTTTTTACACACTAAAATAAATCGCGTTTAACCGCTATTGAATTGTTTATCTATCTGAATCGATTCAATCTACACGGCGGACATCAAACAGGGTGGCTTGGTACCCTGGCTAAGAAGTATAACCACCAACACATTAGCTCACCATCACGGCAGGTGGCTTTACTGCTTAACCCAATTTGTTAACAGAGGAGGTATCCAGTGAGTATTGCTATCGTCATTGGCACTCACGGGTCAGCGGCCGAACAACTACTTAAAACGGCTGAAATGATATTGGGCGCACAGAGCAACGTCGCCTGGATTGATTTTGTTCCCGGGGAAAACGCTGAGACATTGATCGAAAAATACACGGCAAAGCTAGCACAACTTGATACCAAGGAAGGGGTCCTGTTTCTGGTCGATACCTGGGGAGGCAGTCCGTTCAACGCCGCCAGCCGTATCGTCGTGGATAAAGAAAATTACGAAGTCATTACCGGTGTCAATATCCCCATGCTCGCCGAAACCTTTATGGCGCGTGATGATAACCCGGCCTTTACCGAGTTGGTAAAAATTGCCTTGGAAACCGGACGGGCCGGCGTGAAGGCATTAAAAGCGCCGGAGTTGAACGTTGAAGCGGCGGCGGCATCCCCTGCCCCGAGGCCAGCGGCGGCGGCGCCGGTTCATCCGTCCGCCGGCGGGCATATGACCATCGCCCTGGCGCGTATCGATGATCGGTTGATCCACGGTCAAGTCGCCACTCGCTGGACGAAAGAGACGAATGTCAAACGCATTATCGTTATCAGCGATGAAGTTGCCGCCGATACCGTGCGCAGAACCCTGTTGACCCAGGTTGCGCCTCCGGGGGTAACCGCCCATGTGGTTGATGTGGCCAAGGCTATTCGTGTTTACGAAAATCCGAACTATGCAAAGGATCGCGTGATGCTCCTGTTCACCAATCCCACCGATGTGCTGCGTGTGGTTGAAGGCGGGGTAAAGATCAAGTCGGTCAATATCGGCGGTATGGCATTTCATCAAGGGAAAACCCAGGTCAACGGCGCTATTTCCGTTAACGATCAGGACATTGTCGCGTTTCATAAGCTGAACGATTTGGGAATTGAACTGGAAGCCCGTAAGGTTTCATCGGATAACCCACTTAAAATAATGGATTTAATCACCAAACTCGGTAAATAATTTTTCGCCGTAAAAACTAACAATCAAGAGCGTATGTATTTCTAAGAAATAATTTACCGCTCTCTTACGTTTGTCTGAGGAGAAGTACAATGGAGATCACCACGCTTCAAATTGTGCTGATTTTTATCATAGCTTGTATAGCAGGTATGGAGTCGGTGCTGGATGAGTTTCAGTTTCACCGGCCGTTGGTGGCTTGTACCTTGATAGGTCTGGTACTGGGCGACATGAAAACCGGTATTATCATCGGCGGTACGTTGGAAATGATAGCGTTGGGCTGGATGAATATCGGTGCCGCCCTCGCACCGGATGCCGCCCTGGCGTCCATCATTTCCACCATCCTGGTGGTTGCCGGTAACCAAAGCGTCGGCGCAGGTATCGCCTTGGCAATACCGCTGGCCGCCGCCGGACAGGTGCTGACCATTATCGTTCGTACCCTTACCGTGGCATTCCAGCACGCCTCCGATAGCGCCGCCGAACGCGGCAATCTCACCGCGCTGAGCTGGCTGCACGTAGCGGCCCTGCTGTTGCAGGCCATGCGTGTTGCTATCCCGGCGGTTATCGTTGCCGTCTCCGTGGGTACCGATGCCGTACACGCCATGCTGAGCTCGATCCCGGCGGTTGTGACCAACGGTCTGAGTATCGCCGGCGGCATGATCGTGGTGGTTGGTTACGCAATGGTGGTGAATATGATGCGTGCCGGCTACCTGATGCCGTTCTTCTTCCTGGGTTTTGTTACCGCCGCCTTCACCAACTTTAACCTGGTTGCCCTGGGTGTTATCGGTGTGGTTATGGCCATCTTCTACATCCAGTTGAGCCCGAAATACAACCATCCCCAAGGTGGACACGCCGCGTCGGCACAGGGCGCTAACGATCTTGATAATGAACTTGATTAAAAGGTGAGAGAAATGGTTGATACAACTGGTCAAAAGAAACTGACTCCCGGGGATATACGCGGGGTATTTTACCGCTCGAACCTTTTCCAGGGATCGTGGAACTTTGAACGTATGCAGGCCTTGGGCTTTTGCTTCGCGATGGTTCCGGCAAT
The DNA here is from genome assembly GCF_018449575.1 of Sodalis sp. dw_96. GTDB lineage: Bacteria > Pseudomonadota > Gammaproteobacteria > Enterobacterales > Enterobacteriaceae > Acerihabitans. The sequence continues at coordinate 63,292 of NZ_JAAVUT010000025.1, forward strand.
ACGGCGTCTTTATCCGGAAAATAATGACGAGAGAAAACAGGCAATCCGGCGTCATTTGGAATTTTTCAACACCCATCCTTATGTGGCGGCACCCGTGTTGGGCGTTACCCTGGCGATGGAAGAACAGCGTGCCAACGGCGCACCCATCGACGATGCGGCCATCAATGGTCTGAAAGTCGGTTTGATGGGGCCGCTGGCCGGGGTGGGCGACCCGATTTTCTGGGGTACCGTCCGTCCGGTGTTTGCCGCCCTGGGCGCCGGTATCGCCATGAGCGGCAGCCTGTTGGGGCCGGTGCTGTTCTTCGTGCTGTTCAACTTTGTCCGTCTGCTGGTGCGCTATTACGGTGTCGCCTATGGCTATCGTAAAGGCGTGGATATCGTTAACGACATGGGCGGCGGTTTCCTGCAAAAACTGACGGAAGGGGCGTCCATCCTGGGGCTGTTTGTCATGGGGGCCTTGGTAAATAAATGGACCCATGTCAATATACCGTTTGTGGTGTCGCGCATTACCAACCAAAATGGTCAAACCACGGTCACCACGATCCAAACCATTCTGGATCAGTTAATGCCCGGTCTGGTGCCGTTATTGCTGACCTTTGGCTGTATGTGGCTGTTGCGCCGCAAGGTGAACGCCTTGTGGATTATCGTCGGCTTCTTTGCCATCGGCATTTTCGGTTATTGGATAGGTCTGCTGGGACTGTAGTCCGCGTTATCAAAAACCGGGGTTTGCCCCCGGTTTTTTTATGTGAATTTTTGGAGGAAAGATGTCTGTCACCGATATCGGTTTAGTAGTGATAATCGCGCTGGCGCTGCTATTTGCCATTTACGATGAATTTATTGTCGACTACTTCCTCAAAGGGAAAACCCGGCTGAAGATCGGCTTGCATCGTCTGAATCGTATTGATGCCCTGATTTTTATCGGCCTGGTGTGTATCCTGATTTACCAGAATATCACCTCGGGAGGGACCGTTTTCACCACGACCTTACTATTAGTTCTGGTACTCATGGCCTGTTATTTGGCCTATATTCGCCGGCCAAAAATAATTTTCAAGGGGGACGGTTTTTTTTACGCCAATTTTTTTATCAAATATGACCGTATAAAAAACATGAATTTATCCGAAGACGGTTTTCTGGTGATTGATCTGGAAAAACGGCGTCTGCTGATTAAGGTAAAACAGCTGGACGATCTTGAAACGATTTACAATTTCTTCCTGGAGAACAATTAACAGTACATTAACATAAAGGTATGCAAAAAGGTTATTTACCGGGGTTAAAACATATTAATTTTGTATTGCGTATATTAAATGACCTTCGGTATACTGCAAAAGTAAATATCCTTTAATCCCTCTCTTTTTGTGAAAATAATTATCGATTACATCTTATAAACCCCCTCTTTTTTTGTAGTTGTTTTATCGTTAATTATTATGTTAAGGTTGGCCCGTCATTAGGGAGTAGCCAGTTTCCGTCTTTCGTACGGGAATGTCCGTATCAACATACTCGTTTGGTTATAAACGTGGTGCGGACGACCAGGATGGTTGGCGAGACTATAGACACGACGAGCCATCGTTAGGTTGGGAGATGGGGAAGCGTGGATATTGGCTCCCAGCCGAGGTTATGGTATGAACCTTTCTGCAACGTTGATTCTTGCATTCGGCATGTCTATGGACGCATTTGCCGCTTCTATCGGTAAAGGCGCCACGCTCCATAAGCCCCCCCTGCGCGAAGCGCTTAGAACAGGTCTTATTTTCGGCACCATTGAAGCCATTACGCCGTTAATCGGCTGGTCGTTGGGTTTGCTCGCCAGCCACTATATTATGGAGTGGGATCATTGGGTCGCCTTCGTCCTGCTGGCCTGCCTGGGCGTGCGCATGATGATAAGCGGTTTTGGTAAACAAGCGGATGCAAAACCCCGTATCGGCCATCACAGCCTCAAGGTATTGGTTTTCACCGCCATCGCCACCAGCCTGGATGCGCTGGCTATTGGCGTCGGGCTGGCGTTCCTGGAGGTCAATATTCTCCATACGGCGATGATTATCGGTCTGGCCACCATGCTGATGGCCACGCTGGGTATGTTGCTGGGGCGCTTTATCGGGCCGATCCTGGGGAAAAAAGCGGAAATTATCGGCGGCGTCATCCTGATAGGCATCGGCTGCAATATTCTTTATGCCCATATCGGCCCGACGTTATTGGCCAACTGGTAACCTGTTCTCTCCCTTTATTAGCCCGACATTAATGGCTAATTTGCAATCAGGTCTCTCTCTTTATTGGCCCGGCATTATCGGCCAACTTGCCATCAGTCCTCCCGCCGCCAGGCGCGGAGAATAAAATCAGTTTCGCAGTTAAAGGCCTTCAGGCCGGTCAACGCCGTCACAACATCCGGCGTGGCCCGCCAGGCAAACGGCGTCATTTGCAACAGCTGGCCCGCCGCTTCGCCTGACAATTCCAGATCAAAACGCAGCCGCTGTTCGGCGAGGGGTGAAAAACCGGGGAAGTGCTCGTCTTTTAGCGGATGGGGCATCGCCTGGGGATAGACCCGTCCCTTGAGCTGAAAAAGGTGCCTCGGCCCCGGCGCAACCGTTACCACGAGACCGCCCGGCTTCAATACCCGATACATCTCGGCGGGATTGCAGGGGGCATAAATGCGCAGAATGCCATCCAGTGAAGCGTCGATAAAAGGCAAGCGCTGACTGGACGCGACGCAAAACCGAACCCGAAGATAGCGCTTTGCCGCGGCGCGTACCGCGGTCTTGGCGATATCCAGCCCATAGACCCGTCCTTGCCCCGAACGGGCCGCCACGGCCATCGCCAGCGCCGAAGTGTAATAGCCCTCTCCGCAGCCGATATCCAGCCAGCGGACGTACCTATCCGGGAGCAGCCCGTTTATCATCGCTATAACGCCATCGCGCATCCCCCGGTAATGGCCGGCGTCAAGAAAGGCCCGGCGGGCTTGCATCATTTCCCGATCATCGCCGGGTTCCTTGCTGCGTTTGAATTGTACCGGCAGCAGGTTGACATACCCTTCCCGCGCGCAGTCAAAACGGTGGCGCGCCCCGCAGGCCCAATGCCCCTCGGCGGACAACAGCGGCAATTGACACAGGGGACATTGATAAATGGACATGAATATTTCCGTACGGGGTGACGACGTGGCAAGCATATTACCTTAAAACCAGCGGTCAGGATCGGCATTTTACCGACGCCCGCCGTGGCGCCGCGACACGGTTTTCGGCCGGCATGCCGCGGGTCACGGGCGCAACGTTGGAATTATCGATTACCGCCGCCTATGAAGGATGATTATTTGATTTCGAGGCAATCACGATGCGATTATTGTCTTCCGGCAGGGCATCCGGTTCGACGTTCATGGTACGCAATACCTCGGACATAATGGTACTGAATACCGGGGCGGAGACCGCGCCGCCATAATACTTTCCGCCCTGTGGATTATTAATGACCACCACCAGGGCGAAGCGCGGGCGGCTGGCCGGCGCAATACCGGCGGTATAGGCGATGTATTTATCAATGTACTGGCCGTCCGGCCCGATTTTTTTGGCGGTGCCGGTTTTAACCGCCACCCGGTAACCGCGCACCGCCGCTTTGATGCCGCCGCCGCCGGGTAACGCGACGCTTTCCATCATATGTTTGACTTCATGCACCAGTGCCTCATCCATGACGCGCTGGCCCATTACCGGCGGATCGATGCGGGTAATGGAGAGCGGCCGGTAGATCCCGTCGCTGGCGATAGTGGCATAGACCCGGGCAAGCTGTACCGGCGTCACCATCAAACCGTAGCCGAAGGAAAAGGTCGCCCGGTCCAGTTCACTCCAGCGCTGCCGGTGCGGCATCAGGCCGCTGCTTTCCCCGGTAAGCCCCAGATCGGTGGGTTGGCCGAGACCGAACGCCAGATAGGTCTTCAACAGCGCCGTTATGGGCATGGCCAGCGCCATACGGGATACGCCGACGTCGCTGGATTTTTGCAATATCCCGGTGAGGGTCAGCTGGGGATAGAACGCCACGTCGCGGATCAGATGGCCGCTCAGGGTGTAGGGATGAGTGTCGAGCAGGCTGTCCTGTTTAACGATGCCCTGCTTCAACGCGGTCATGACCACCATGGGTTTTACCGTCGAGCCGGGTTCAAAAATATCACTGATGGCCCGATTACGGAAATCGTCTTCCTGAGCGCCGGTTCGGTTGTTGGGATTAAAGGTCGGATAGTTGGCCAGGGCCAGGATTTCGCCGGTATTCACATCCACCAGCACCGAGGCGCCGGAGTCCGCTTTGTTGAATGCCACCGCGTTGCTTAAGGCTTCTTCCGTGATACGTTGCAAACGCAAATCGATGCTCAGCGCCACGTTATGCGCCGGCGAGCTGTCTGTGGAGGAGAGCGTCTCCACCACCCGGCCGAAACGATCCTTACGCACCACCCGTTGGCCCGCCACGCCGGTCAGCAGGCGATTAAAACTCTTCTCGACACCTTCGATACCCTGATCGTCGATATTGGTAAAACCCACCAGGTTGGCCGCCGTCTCTCCCGCCGGGTAAAACCGGCGTGACTCATCCTTGCAATAAATACCCGGCAGTTTTAATTGTTTGACGTAGTCCGCCACATTGGGTTCTATTTGACGACCCAGATAAATAAAACGCATATGGGGATCGTGATTAATGCGCTCCGCCAGTTCATTGAACGGCATATTTACGGTCTGCGCCAGAGCCTGCCAGCGGGACGAGTTCTCCACGCCGCCTTTCTGCGCCACCTCATAAGGATCGGCCCACACGGCGTCCACCGGTACGCTGACCGCCAGCGGCTGGCCGTTGCGATCGGTTATCATGCCGCGGGGAATCGGTGTTTGTTCTACCCGCAAGGACCGCATGTTCTCCTGGGCCACCAGATTATCCGGTTTAATTACCTGCAGCCACGCAATGCGCATCAACAGCACCGCCAGGATGACCGAAATACCGACGCACATTAAACCGAAGCGCCACTGGATAAAGTTTTGCTTGCCCTGCCCCGAATTATTTTTCACATTGTTCTCGCGTCGCCATCCCATTGACTGAAAGCATTAAACCCTAACTTTCGGAGCTGTATCGTCAAAACAATGCTACAAGACATACTATTTTGCAACAAAGCGCGAATTTTACCTGAACGCCGCCTCGAATGCATTTTTGTCACTAGCCGGAATCATGAAAAAAGATAAAATAGTCTAATCCTTACTTTACCCTTTAAGTTTTATTTTAACATTATGACAGTTTACTCCCGCCTGATACAAAATGTTGCGGGCGTACGTCACGGCTTTGGTGACGCCGCCACCCTATTGCCAGTCCCATTGCAGCCCTGGCAGGATACCGCCCCGGTTAAAAAACAGGTGCACGGTATCGATATTCGCCGCATCTATCGGCCGGCGGAAATCTGCACGGAAGCGGACGGCCTGATCACTTCAACCCCCGGCATACTGCTGCATGTGCTCACCGCCGACTGCCTGCCTATTCTTTTTTGCCGCCGCGACGGTAAAAGTATCGGCGTGGTGCATGCCGGCTGGCGGGGATTACTGGCGGGAATTATCGAAGCCTTTGCCGGGCAGCTGACGTATCCCGACAACCCGGCTAACTGGTTGGCGGCCATCGGGCCGGCGGCGGGGCCTTGTTGTTATGAAGTCAGTGAAAGCCTTGTGGAGGATTTCCTGCGGGAATTACCCATACCGGCACAGATCGTCCGGCCCCGGCCGCGACATCTGGATTTGCCGGCCATAGCGCGTTACAAATTACAGGCCCTTGGGTTTCAGGGAGTGGACGTGCTGCGTCAGTGCACCATCTGCACCCGCGCCGCCAACGGCTTTCGCTACACCAGCTACCGGCGATTCTGTCAGCAACGGGCGGTGGATCCCGCTTATCCCTCAATCAGCGGACGCAATCAGCATTCAGGGCTGGTGATTACCGGTTAAAGAGGTTCACTGATGCTGGAAACAGAAGAATTCGGAAAAGGCAGTAGCTGACGTAGGGGATTGAGGGATTCAGCAGTGACAGTAACAGGCGTTGACCGCAAAAACCTTAGGCAACGAGATTTCAGGCGCGCGACAGGGAAAGATTTCACTATAGAAGCACCCTGCCAGTTCGGGACTGGCAGGGGGGATTACATGTCATCCATCAATCAAATGATTGACTGTTACCGAAGTAACGCGGATTACAGGGCAGTTACGTTAACTGCTGAAGGGCCTTTCTGGCCATCCTGAATTTCGAATTCTACATTCTGGCCTTCGGCCAGAGTTTTGAAGCCGTTACCCTGAATAGCGGAGAAGTGTACAAACACATCTTTGCTGCCATCGGCCGGAGTGATGAAACCAAAACCTTTAGACTCGTTGAACCACTTCACTTGACCTTTGATCTTTGCCATCTTGCATATTTCCTTTGGAGTGTTTAAATCGCCCTGAGGCGAGACAGAGACAAACTGGAGTCGTTACTGCTTGAGGCACTAAGATTAGGATCGGCAGAGAAGCGGTATGCAACGATATCGTCTTTACGCAAAACTTCTTTACTGAAAATGCCATTCATATACAGAACTGTACCTCGTTTTACCCAAATGCGTTATCACATACTCTGTAATCAATGGCAAGCCATTTTTGATCAGGGCCGGATATGTCGCACATAATTAAATCGTTCAGTTGCATCCGGTTGCCCACCCCGCATCAAAGAGTTGAAAAAACGACCCATTTAGTGCCGAGTGAATTGACCATCATGATATCTGTACCATTTATCGTTAACCTTAGCGCAAACCTTTGTCAACGTCCAATGCATTATTCAAGAATAACTATTCATTTCCCAATTAAAGAAAACAAGGGGGTCAGCTCACATTTTTTCAGTTTTCTTATACCGGAATCGCCTATGGTTGTAATAGAAATTATCAAGGGCACCTAACATAACCAACGTCTTATTATTCGCCAGTCTCACCTGGCCGGTCTCGTGGCCGCCACCCCCCGTACGGGCCAGCGAGCCTGCGCCCTGCGCCGCGTCATAATGATTATGCCCGGGCTAATAGATTATGCGCTATTTGTGATCACCAATATTGTGCAACGATGAGTTTGCCCGCAGCCGTAAGCGCGATTAATATCACTATTGCATTATCTTAGGCAATTTTATCGCTTATGCCTACTTGTCATTATACTGCAATATTTTTTTCTAATGATAATGCTAATAAAATATCCCATGGATCATCTGGCTGACTTAATACTGTCACGCTTCTCTTTGGCATTAACTCGATATATAAAATCTCACAAAGTATTTCAATCGTTCAAAAAGCGTCAATCCGCCCAGCCGGCCCTCCCCATGGCTGAAGCAGTGGCCTTGTGGGAAATCATAAGCGATAAAATCATATATCTATTCTGGCCCCGATTTTCAACGGTATAAACCGAGGGTCTTCAACACCGGCGGTTAATAAGGCCTGGGCCAGTTCCTGCGGCGGTTCATCGAGAGATTCGTCGGCCAACTCGAATACGCCCCAATGTATGGGGATTACCCGCGGGCAATGCAACTCCTGATACACTTTTACCGCACTGGCGGGACTCATATGGCTTTCCGCCATGAACCATTCTGGTGCATAGGCGCCGATGGGTAAAGCGGCAATATCAAAAGGTCCTAAACGTTGCCCGATTTCGGCCAGGCCAGGGGTGTATCCACTGTCCCCTGAAAAATAAAAACGCCAGCGGGCGCTCTCCACCACCCAACCGCACCATAAGCTGCGGTTTCGGTCTTTCAGGGTACGCATGCTCCAGTGGCGCGCAGGCACGCAGTGGAGACGGATACCGTGAAAATCGAGACTCTCCCACCAATCACATTGGGAAATGGTCCTGACGCCCCGTTTTTCGAGCCATTCTCCCATGCCAAGCGGCGCCATCACCTGCAGGTTCGGAAAACGCCGCAACAGCCGGCACAGAGTGCCTTTATCCAAGTGGTCATAATGATTGTGAGAATAAATCACCGCGTCAATGGGCGGCAACTTATTGATGCTCACCGCCAGCGGCGTTTTGCGCTTGGGACCGAAAAAAGGTAGCGGGGACGCGCGCTGGCCCAGGGCGGGATCGAGCAGTAAATATCGACCGGAGACGCGGATGACCAGACAGGCATGACCCAGCCACCAGATGGCATCTTCACTGCCGCTGAAATCGGCCGGTTGCCACCAATCGCGGATAAATTGTGCGTAGCCGCCCTGCGGAGGCCGGGGAAGACCCTGTTCCTTGCGTTCCCGCTGCCATTTTTTAAGGGCATCGGGAGTTCTTATCCCAGGCTCGAGATTGCGGAAGCCTAACGGCGTATGGTGGGGTTTGGACGCATCGTACCAGGGATTGTTTTTTGCCATTGTCTATCCGATTCTCCTGTTTACTCGCTTTATACCCGTCATACTTCAGGCTGCGGGAACGCTGGCTTTCCCGCAACTCGAATTATTTAAGGTTTATACCTTGATATTGCAAGATTCGGCCACTGAATGATATAGAATGTTGATCAAATGTTAACAGCATAACCTTGACCCGGTAAATTTTTTCATCCGCAAATGCGCACAGATTCGCCCGCAGGGATGACCGGGTCAGGGATGGGATACCGCAATAGGCAACAAGGAAGGCGGATCTAATGCGGTTTAACGTTCTGCGATAAAGTCTTTGAACATGACAGGGTCGCTGGCCGAGGATGCCTTGGCGTCAGTTTGCGGGGAATTTCCCTGACCCAGACGGATTAATATTTCAGTTTGTTTCTTCTGCTGCTCGAGGAGTTCATTAAGCAACGTAATTTGTTCATTGGCCCTGACGCTGGCGCGGTTGAGGAAAAACCAGACAATAAGACCGATAACAAAAATCAGAAAAAACAGCCCCATGGAGGCGAGATTAGCGGTATTCAATCCAAAATCGTTCATAACATAACCTAATTACTGACAAAACCAAACGCTATCTTAACACCCTCTGCTCAGCAATGTATCCTGAAACCCATATTTGCCCTATCGCTCATCTCGCCAAGATTCCCCATGACTACCACGGCATCCATTTCGTGACAAAGCATACGCCGTTGAAAAAATCACCACCCTGATCACAAAAGCTGTTCAGTGCCGACAGCCATAACATCAGGCACAGCAGTAAAATGCCCAGTATCGATAGTGTTGTGTTTTTTTTCAAAACCCGTGTCCCGAACTTCCCCGATGGGTACATTTTATCTGTGGGAACTTAAACGAAGACTAACCATGGTGCATTTTATTATCAGCATAATGATTTTGAGCAAGATGATGTGGGTAGAAGGACTATAGAGCGGCATCTATGTACAACCGCATCTATTGGAAAAATCAATGAGTTGGTGTTTGCTCGAACTTGAGATCGATAAGCGCAATGGCCTTTTCGATCGCCCGGCGGGTAATCGGATCCCGGGCGGCGGGATGGCTGGTGAAATCGATGCTTTTCAGCTGTTGCGACATTTTGTCGCGAACATGGGTGGGCGCTATCACATCAATCACATCGAGGATCTGCTTGATAACCAGCTGACAGGCCACTAAATCGGAGATCAATTCCTGATCGTGGGTAAAGGATTCCGTCATGATAATTTCTCCGGGCTTCCCTTAAAAAGGATATTCGCGGTAGCCGATTTGACGGGAAATATTGCGGGCCGCCTCATGCAACATGGCGACATAGTCATTTTTGCTTTCTTCCGCGAAACGGATGGTGGGAAAAGAAATACTCAGGCCGGCAATTACCACGCCGAAACGGTCAAAAATCGGCACCGCGACGCAACGCAAGCCGTCTTCCTGTTCTTCGTTATCTTCACCAAAGCCTTGTTCCCGCACTTTAACCAATTCCGGCATCAATGCCGCGGCATCAGCGACGGTACGACGCGTGCTGCGGTGAAAAACCACCCCCGAGAGTATGCGCTGCGCTTCGTCCGCCTCACGCCAGGCCAGCAGTACTTTACCGATTGCCGTGCTGTAGAGGGGATTACGGCGGCCGACACGGGAATACATGCGCAAATTGTACATGGAATCAATTTTATGGATATAAACGATGCTGTCTTCATCCAGCGAACCGAGATGAATGGTTTCACGGGTTAGATTGGACAGTACCCGCATTTGAACGTCGGAGATACGAATCAGATCGATGTTTTGCAGTGCCTTGGCGCCTAGTTCAAATAGTTTCAGGGTGAGGGAGTATTTCTCCGATTCACCTTCCTGGGATACATAACCGAGAGACTTCATGGTCTGGAGAAAGCGATAGACCGTGCTTTTGGACATCAGCACCCGCTGGGCAAGCTCGGTAATACCGATTTCCCGCTCTTCGCCCAGCGCCTGAAGAATACCAAAAACCTTCAAAACCGATGATACGGAATCGGGTTGTCTGTCTAAATCTGCAATCGCCATTTTTATAAAAATCCTGATAAGCGTTTTGTTTTAAAAAAACTAGAACATAATTTCCATTATAAAGGTAAGGCCCTAAATTTCGCAATGGCTGTACTCACATAAAGCCGGCTGTTATATCCAGTCAGTAATTATTACATTTCTTCGGCGGGGAGCCGATCGGTTCTGGCAGGATTTAATGCTAGGATAAAGGTTTTGACGGTATGTTAAACATTCATGATTGATAAAATTGCTGATGGCGTTCCTACTCCTCAGCGCTATGGAGCAATTCTCACCGTAGCACTCAGTATCACCGTCGCTGTGCTGGACAGCGCCATCGCCAATGTAGCCCTACCCACTATCGCACGTGAACTCCATGCCAGCCCGGCCGCCTCTATCTGGGTGGTTAACGCCTATCAGCTCGCCATCATAATGACCCTGCTCTCCTTCGCTACCCTGGGGGATATTTATGGTTTCCGGCGGGTATATCAATGCGGCCTGGTGGTCTTCAGCCTGATGTCGCTGACATGCGCATTATCCCATAGCCTGTGGATGTTGATTGGCGCCCGCGTGTTGCAAGGTTTTGGCGCCGCGGCCATTATGAGCATCAATACCGCGCTGATTCGCATTATTTATCCCACGCGATTGTTGGGCAAAGGGATGGCTATCAATACCCTGATTGTGGCGGTATCCACCGCGGCGGGTCCCACCGTGGCCGCCGGCGTGTTATCCGTCGCCTCCTGGCAGTGGCTGTTTGCCATCAACGTCCCCATCGGCCTGCTGGCCTTATATCTCGGTCATCGTTTCCTGCCGGCAAATCCGGTGAAAAACAGCGGTCAGCGGTTTAACTTTGCCAGCGCCGGCATGAACGCGCTGACCTTTGGCCTGTTATTATCGGCTTTAGGCGGTTTTGCCCAGCGCCTGAACGGCTATATGATTTTGACCGAGCTTGCCGCCGCCATCGTGGTGGGCACATTTTTTGTCCGGCATCAGCTTCGCCAAGCCTGGCCGCTGCTGCCGGTGGATTTGTTGCGTATTCCGCTGTTCTCCCTCTCCCTTTGCACCTCAATCTGTTCCTTCTGCGCACAAATGCTGGCCATGGTTTCCCTGCCGTTTTATCTGCAAAGCATCCTGGGCCGAGATGAAGTGGCAACCGGTTTATTGCTGACTCCCTGGCCCCTGGCGACAATGCTGTTCGCCATGCTGGCGGGCAGACTGATAGGCCATGTCCACGCCGGTTTGCTGGGGGCGGTGGGACTGGGGGTATTCGCCCTCGGGCTGTTCTCCCTGGCCTGGCTGCCGGACTCGCCGGCCAACATCGATATCATCTGGCGGATGATGCTGTGCGGCGGCGGGTTTGGTTTATTCCAGTCCCCCAACAATCATACCATTATCACCTCCGCGCCCCGCAACCGCAGCGGCGGCGCCAGCGGGATGCTGGGAAGCGCGCGCCTGGTGGGACAGACGTCCGGCGCCGCCCTGGTGGCGTTGATGTTTAATTTATTAGGCACCGGCGGCACCCACGCTTCGTTGCTGCTGGCCGGCGGCTTCGCCACCGCGGCGGCGATGGTAAGCGCGCTGCGCATAAGCCAGCCCAACCCACAGAGGCAAAGCACCGCCGACAGGTAGCGGATTATTTCAAATAGGCTCCGGACCTCAACGCCTCGATACGTTTATCCAACGGCGGGTGCGACATAAACAGCTCGCTGAAGGATTTTGATTTGCCGTTGATGCAAAACGCCAGCATGCCGCCCTCTTCCTGGGGCTCGTAGCTGGTTTTCAGGCGTTGCAGCGCGGCAATCATCTTATCGCGCCCTACCAGCCGGGCCGAACCGGCATCGGCATGGAATTCGCGATGCCGTGAGAACCACAGCGTTATCAGGCTTGCCAGCACACCGAACACCAATTCCAGCACCATGGACACCGCAAAATAAATCATCGGATTTCCCCCGTTGCTTTCCCCTTCGTCACGGTTGGATGACAAAAAGCCGGCGGCCAGCTGCGCCAGGATGCGCGAGACAAAAATCACGAAGGTGTTTACCACACCCTGAATCAGGGTCATGGTCACCATATCGCCGTTGGAGACATGGCTGATTTCATGGGCGATGACCGCTTCAGCTTCGTCGCGGCTCATATTTTGCAGCAGGCCGGTGCTCACCGCCACCAGCGAGGCGTCGCGCCGGGCGCCGGTGGCAAAGGCGTTGATATCCGGCGCCGGGTAAATCGCCACCTGGGGCATGACAATGCCCGCCTGCTGCGATTGGCGTTGCACGGTGGCCAGCAGCCAGCGCTCGGCGTCGTTACGCGGGCGCTCAATGACTTCACCCCCCACCGAGCGCAGCGCCATTGATTTCGACAGCCACAGTGAAACAAAGGCGCCGCCAAAACCAAACAGGCCGGCCATAATCATCAATCCGGCGGCGCTGGAAGGCTGTATCCCCGTCAGGCTTAGCACCAGACCGAAAACCAGCATAACCGCCAGGTTGGTAAGCAGAAAGAGAGCGATGCGCATCATATGGAATGTGGTCCCCTGATAAAATTCACGCGAATTGCGTTAAGAGGATCGTATGGGCTTTGAGGGGGTTTTCAAGCCTTACTTAACAATAAGTGCTTAAAAAGACATAACTTTACATTTTGTAAAATCGAGTAGGAGGCGGGATTGCTCCCGCCGTCCTCTCACACCACCGTACA
>NZ_JAAVUT010000026.1 GCF_018449575.1 Sodalis sp. dw_96
ATGGGGCCGGAGCGGCCATAGTCGGCCGTGGAGCGCCCCACAGCGCGGTAAGCCCGCCAACGTCGAAGCTGAACCAAGCGTATCGTAATGATGACGGGCTGTGCATTCACCGGATTACTCCTTATAATGACCGGCACTGTTTTTCTATTTGTTGCTTGTTGACTCCAGGAGACGCCATGTCCCGCATTATCAGTACCGAAAACGCGCCGGCCGCCATCGGGCCTTACGTCCAGGCAGTGGATCTGGGCAATCTGGTCTTCACCTCCGGCCAAATCCCCATCTGTCCGAAAACCGGTCAGTTGGTGGATGAGGATATTGCCGGGCAAACCCGTCAATCCCTGTCCAATATAAAAGCCATTTTGGAAGCAGCGGGTTTACAGGTGGCGGATATCATCAAAACCACGGTGTTTGTTAAAGATCTCAATGAATTTTCCACCGTAAACGCCGCCTATGAAGCCTTTTTCAAGGAAAACAACGCGCCGTTCCCCGCCCGCTCCTGCGTTGAAGTGGCGCGACTGCCGAAAGACGCGCAAATAGAAATCGAAGCGATTGCCTGCCGTCGCTGATATATATAGGGCGCACGGACCCGCGTGCGCTCCAGTATCCTTAGGCGTGTTCAATCCAATCTTCTACTAATAGGCCATCGATTCGGTTGAATTCGCGGGTGTTATGAGTCACAACTGTCAACCCTTCGCTGCGGGCATGAGCTGCGATATGCACATCGTTCACACCGATAGGCGTACCTTTACGTTCAAGACCGGCACGGATATCGCCATAATGCATTGCCGCCTTTGCTCCGTAATCAAGGACATCCAGGCGAGAAACGAAATTCTCTACAGCCATGTTATTGCGCGCCACGGCGGCGCTTTTTTCAACTCCATGGATTAATTCAGCCAAAGTGATTGATGAGATGACCATGCGTCCCACATTGGCGTTGAAAAGATCAAGTATATCCAACGGTCGCCTCTTTATGACATAAATGGCGATATTCGTATCGAGCATGTATTTATACATCAGAAAGATTCACGATCCGGTTGTTCTTGATCGGGCCTTTCCGACATGAAATCATCCGATACCAACGGGCCGGCTAAAAAGAAGCTATCCCAGGTATTTTGCTCGGGCGCAATAATCCTTTCATTGCCAACCGCCCTGACGTTCACATTCTTGACATTATCCGCGAAGCGCAGTTCGGCAGGTATGCGTACCGCTTGAGACCGGTTGTTAATGAAAACCGTACTGTGCGACATATAAACTCCACGTCAAAGCCCATTGATAGAAAGATTCTAACCAAATATTGGGATATAGCAAGCGTATACACCTTACCGTGATGTAAATTTTTTGCCCTTTTTCAGTTTAAAAATTCTTGGTTTTTCATCTCGCGCACCATACTTGTGCAAAAGCCGTTGGTTTAGCCTCGATCTTTCCTATGGAACCGGCCCCTGCGCTGGCGCGCTTTATGCATAACGTCATTATCAGCTCGCGAGGAAAGCCAGGGTATGCCGATGATAAGAATCAATCTTTCCGGGTCGCCGTTTTTTGATGAAATGCTGTTAGCTGACGGGACACACCGCAGCCATTACGACGCTTACTGGCAATGGCTGCAACAGGCCGACCAGCAGGCCATTCAGCAAAAAAAAGAAGAGGCCGAGCTGCTGTTCCATCGGGTGGGCATCACGTTTAATGTTTACGGCGAAGAGGGGGGCACCGAGCGGCTCATCCCTTTCGACAGCGTGCCGAGAATTATCCCGGCCAAAGAGTGGCAGTGGATGGATCGCGGAATCCGCCAGCGGGTCAAGGCGCTGAACGCCTTTCTGTACGATATCTATCATGAGCAGAATATCCTGAAGGCGGGCATCGTACCGTCGGAACAGGTATTGGCCAACGAGCAGTACCAGCCCTGTATGCAGGGGGTAAATTTGCATAACAATACCTACGCCCACATTGTCGGCACCGATATGGTGCGCAACAGCGACGGCCATTATTATGTGCTGGAGGACAATCTGCGCACCCCCTCCGGAGTCTCCTATATGCTGGAAAACCGCAAGATGATGATGCGGCTTTATCCTGATGTTTTCGCCAACCAGCATATCGCCCCCATTGAACGCTATCCCTTCGATCTGCTGCAAACCCTGCGCGAAAGCACCGCCGTCGTGGATCCCACGGTAGTGGTGATGACCCCGGGCCGTTTCAACAGCGCCTATTTCGAACACAGCTTTCTTGCCCAGCAAATGGGGGTCGAACTGGTGGAGGCCGCTGATTTGTTCGTCAAGCAGGGGGCGGTGTTTATGCGCACCACCGAGGGCCCCTGCAAAGTGGACGTTATTTATCGCCGCATTGACGATGCCTATATCGATCCCCTGGCCTTTCGCGCCGATTCCACCCTGGGGGTGCCCGGTCTGCTGTCGGTGTACCGTACCGGCGGGGTGGTGCTGGCCAACGCCTTGGGAACCGGCGTGGCGGACGATAAATCCATCTATCCTTACGTGCCGGAAATGATCCGTTTTTATCTGTCCGAAGAGCCGATCCTGGGCAATATCCCTACCTGGCAGTGCCGGGATGCCGGCTCGCTGTCCTATGTGCTCGCCAATCTGGAAAAACTGGTGGTGAAAGAAGTCCATGGCGCCGGCGGGTACGGCATGCTGGTAGGCCCCAAGGCGTCCCGCGCTGAACTGGCGGAATTCCGGCAGCGCCTGCTGGCCAGGCCGCACAACTACATCGCCCAGGAAACCCTGGCGCTGTCCACCTGCCCCACCTTTGTGGATGAGGGCCTGGCGCCGCGCCATATCGACCTGCGTCCGTTCGCCCTTACCGGCGATGAGGTACGGCTGGTGCCGGGGGGCCTGACCCGCGTGGCGCTGAACGCCGGTTCGCTGGTGGTGAACTCATCCCAAGGCGGCGGCACCAAGGACACCTGGATAATGGAGGACGACGCATGCTAAGCAGAACCGCCAGCGAACTGTATTGGATGGCCCGCTACCTGGAACGGGCAGAGAGCCTGGCCCGGGTCTTGGACGTCACCTATAAATTATCCCTGATGCCGATCCGCAGCCAGCAGAACGAGGATTTGACCCTGCCGCTGAACCTCACCGGTTCCCACGAACTGTTCGAGGAGCATTATCAGCACCTGAACATGACCAATCTGCTGAGTTTTTTTGCCCTGGACGACCGCAATCCCGGCAGCATCTACAGCTGCTTTGAAGCCGCCTGGAACAATGCCCACGCGGTGCGCGGCAGCCTGTCGTCGGAAGTCTGGGAGAGCATCAACGCCACCTGGATTGAAATGAAGCTGATGCGCGGCAAAGGCGTTGCCAAGGTGGGCACCGACGCGTTTTTCGACTGGGTCAAGGAGCGGGCGCATCTGTTTCGCGGCGCCATGTTCGGCACTTTGCTGCGTAACGATGCCCTCTGTTTTATCCGTCTGGGCACCCTGATAGAGCGCGCTTACGCCACGGCGCAATTGCTGGGGCTGAAGGATCAGCAATTGGACGCCGACTCCGATCCGGTACGGGAATATTATCGCCTGGATACCCTGCTGCGCGCGGTGAGCGCCCGTGAAGCCTACCACAGCCTGTATAAACATCCGCTAAGCCGTGAAACGGTGGCCGAACTGCTGGTACTGCGCAACGATATGCCGCGCTCGCTGCGGGCCTGCGTCGGCGATGTGGTGCAGCAACTGGAGCGTATCGGCGGCCAGCGGGCCAATGTCCCCCGCCGCCTGGCCCATACCCTGAACGTGGAGCTGCGCTTCAGCTCGCTGGACGAAGTGCTGGCGGAGGGCCTGCAAACCTACATGATGCAATTTCAGGGCAAAATCAACGCGCTGGCGGAAAGCATTAACCATACCTACTTGGAGGCGCTATGAAATTGACCGTCGATCACCTCACCCATTACCGTTATGATCATGAGGTCAAATTCAGTACCCAGTATCTGCGCCTGACGCCGCAAAATACCCCGCGACAGCGCATTATAGAATGGTCGTTGACCCTGCCGGAACAGGCCACCCCCGCCACCGACGGTTTCGGCAATATATTGCATGTACTGACGCTGGACCGTCCCCATGAAATGATAGCCATCCGCGCCAAGGGGCAAGTGGAGATTGCCGACGACAGCGAAAGCATTCTGGAGGAGTGCGGTCCGCTTTCGCCTCTGGTATTCTTACGCTGCAGCCCGTTGACCCTACCCGATGAGGCGATACGCAATTTCGCCGCGCGGTATTATCGCGCCGATGCGGCGGATGAAAGCCTGCGGGAAATGATGGCGGAGCTGCGGCTGCGGATGCCCTATACGCCGGGTGTGACCCAGGTGCAGGATACCGCCGCCAAGGTATTTTCCGCCCGGCACGGAGTCTGCCAGGATCATTCCCATGTGTTCCTCGCCTGCTGCCGCAGCCTGCACATACCCGCGCGCTACGTCAGCGGCTATATCTACAGTGAAGACACCAAGCATGTGGCGATGCATGCCTGGGTGGAAGCCTGGTTCGACGATCATTGGCAAAGTTTTGACATTACCAATAACACCTGCAATCCCGGTCAGCATCTTAAGCTGGCGGTAGGTTTTGATTATCTTGACGCCTGCCCGGTGCGCGGTTCGCGTATCGGCGGCGGTTATGAAGAGATGTATTCGGAAGCCACCGTGGAGCAAACCGAGGAGCAGCAGGCCGGCGGCCAAGGCGGCCAGCAACAATAACATTTTTTTAAGGACGTTTTACAATGACCTACTGTGTGGCGATGCGCCTGTCGGGCGGTGTGGTTTTCGCTTCCGACTCCCGTACCAATGCCGGCGTGGATCATATCTCCACCTTTCGCAAGCTGCATGTCCTGCACCAGGACAGCGAGCGCACGCTGGTATTGCAGAGCGCCGGCAATCTGGCCTCCACCCAGAGCATTATCAATCTGCTGCGACTGCGGGCCAAGGATGATGAACGCGACAATCTGCTGAATACCACTTCCATGTTCGACGCCGCCAGCCTGATTGGCGAAACGGTGCGGGAAGTGATTCACCGCGACAGCAGCGCCCAGCAAAGCGGCAGCAGCACCGATTTCAGCTGCAACATCCTGCTGGGTGGGCAAATTCTCGGCGAACCGCCGCGGCTGTTCCATATCTATCCGGAGGGCAATTTCATCGAAGCCACGGAAGATACCCCCTACTTCCAAATCGGCGAAAGCAAATACGGAAAGCCCATTATCGACCGGGTGCTGACTTACAATACGCCCCTTGAGCAGGCCATGTGCTGCGCGCTGATTTCCATCGATTCCACCCTGCGCAGCAACCTGTCGGTGGGCCTGCCGCTGGACGTGATGATCTATCGGCGCGACAGTTTCGCCAGCAACGAACAGTACCGCATCACCGAAAATAACCCGTATTTCGCCACCATTCGCAAAGCCTGGTCGGAAGGATTATTAAATACCTTCCTGCACATGCCGCCGCTGGATCTGGCGGAGGAGTAAACTTCCGCCTCGCGCTTATTGCCAGCCGTAGCGGCGCACATACCAGCCTTTCATGGCCTGTACCAGCAGCATATAGGCGGCAAGAATCGCCACCAGCCACGGGAAATACCCCAGGGGCAGCGCCTGTAAATGCAGGAAACCCGCCACCGGCGTGAAGGTCATGCCCACGGTCAGCACGATAACCGTCAGGGTGGTCAGCCCCAGCGGCCAGGAAGGCCGGCTTTGCACAAACGGTATTTTACGGGTGCGCAGCATATGGACAATCAGCGTTTGCGATAATACCCCCACTACAAACCAGCCGGTTTGGAACAGCGTTTGTCTTTCCGGCGTATTGGCTTTGAACACCCACCACATCAGGCAAAACGTCAGGATATCGAATATGGAGCTGATGGGCCCGAAATAGACCATAAACCGGCCCAGATCCTTGGTGCGCCAACGTTGCGGGCTGCGTAACTGATCTTCGTCCACCCGGTCGAAAGGCACGGCTATCTGAGAAATATCATAAATCAGGTTTTGCACCAGCAAATGCAGCGGCAGCATCGGCAGGAACGGCAGAAAAGCGCTGGCCACCAGCACGCTGAATACATTGCCGAAGTTGGAGCTGGCGGTGAGCCGAATGTACTTGAGCATATTAACGAAGGTGCGGCGTCCTTCCACCACCCCGCGTTCCAGCACCATCAGGCTTTTTTCCAGCAGAATGATATCCGCCGCCTCTTTGGCGATATCCACCGCCGAATCCACCGAAATGCCGATATCCGAGGCCCGCAGCGCCGGGGCATCGTTGATGCCGTCTCCCATAAATCCCACCACATGGCCTTTGCCGCGCAATACGCTGACGATGCGCGCCTTTTGCAATGGCGTGAGCTTGGCGAATAGCGTGGTCTCATGGGCGGCGGCGGCCAATTCCTGATCGTTCATTCGCTCAACCTCGCCGCCGGTAAGGACCCGGTTCACCTCCAGTCCCACGTCCCGGCAGACCTTGGCGGCCACCAGTTCGTTATCGCCGGTAAGGATTTTTACCGTCACGCCGTGGTTTTTCAATGCCGTCAAGGCCGGCTCGGTGCTCTCTTTCGGCGGATCGAGGAAAGCGATATAGCCTTCCAGGATCAGATCAGATTCATCCGCCCGGCTGAAATCACAGCGTTCCGGCGCCATATCGCGGCTGGCCACCGCCACTACCCGCAGGCCCTGGAGGGTGAGGTCCTCGGTGACGGTACCGATGCGCTCCAACAGCGATGGCGTCATTGCCATGATCTCGTCATCATGGCGCACCCGGCTGCAAACCCCGAGCATCTCTTCCAAGGCGCCTTTGCAGATCAAACGGGGAATGTCGTCGTCGCCGGACACAATCACCGACATGCGGCGACGTGAGAAATCAAACGGGATCTCGTCGATTTTGCGCCATTGCGGCTGGGCCAGCTCGGGATTATGGTCGGCGACGCTCTCCAGCACCGCCTTATCCAGCAGGTTTTTCAGCCCGGTCTGGTGAAAACTGTTAAGCCAGGCATTCTGCAATACCCGATCGCTGCGACTGCCGAATACGTCCGTATGGCACTCCAGCACAATTTTGTCCTGGGTCAGCGTGCCGGTTTTATCGGTGCACAGAATGTCCATCGCGCCGAAGTTCTGAATGGCGTCGAGGCGTTTGACAATAACCTTTTGGCGTGAAAGCTGCACCGCCCCCTTCGCCAGGGACGACGTCACGATCATCGGCAGCATTTCCGGCGTCAGTCCCACCGCCACCGATAAGGCGAACAGCGCCGCTTCCCACCAGTCGCCCTTGGTATAGCCGTTCACCAGCAAGACCACCGGGGTCATGACCATCATAAAACGAATAAGCAGCCAGCTTACCCGGCTGATGCCGGCCTGGAAGGCGTTGGGCGGCGCCGACTGCCGGGTGGAGTGCCCGCCAATTGACCGAACCAGGTGTTGTCGCCGGTACCGATAACCATGGCCAGCGCGGTGCCGCTGATGACATTGGTGCCCATAAAGCACAGGTTATCGCACTCAAGGGGGTTGCGCAGGTTCTCCATCCGGCTGTGGGCGGTCTTTTCCACCGGCAGCGACTCGCCGGTGAGGGAAGCCTGCCCGATAAACAGATCCTTGGCCTGCAGGATGCGCAGATCGGCCGGAATCATATCCCCCGCCGACAGCTTGACCAAATCCCCCGGTACCAACTGGTCGATGGGGATTTCCCGGTAGCGGCTTTCGCCGCTGATATCATCGGCGCGCAGCACCGTGGCGGTATTGCTCACCAGCGCTTTCAGCGCATCGGCGGCCTTGTTGGATCGGGATTCCTGTATAAAATACAATAGCGTGGCAATCATCACCATCAGGGCAATCACCGCCGCCGCCGTGCTGTCATCCGTGCCGTAGGAGACGATGCCGAGCACCGTCAGCAATAAATTGAACGGGTTGCGGTAGCACAACCATAAATGCCGCCACCAGGTCACAGGCTGTTCGCCGGCGATGGTATTGGCGCCGTGCCGGGACCGGGCGGCGCTGACTTCGGCCCCGGTCATGCCTTCCGGATGACTGGAGAAACGCTGAAACAACTGCTCTTCATTGGCCCGGGCACAGGTCAGGCAGGCGTGGGTCAGGGCCGCCGGCACGTTGCGGTTCAGGTTTTTTTGCATGCCTTCCAGCATGACGTCGCGCTGGAACAGGCGACGGGGAAGATGGCGGTAAAACTGCGTGAACAGCCGCCGGGTGACTTTTTTCAAAACCATGCTGTCTTCCTTGCCTTTCTCGGTCTTAATGGCCGGGAAATGGAAAAAAAGTTTAATCAGCAGAAGAGAGAGACTTCTGCCTACCGTTAATCACCCGGTAAGGCAGACGCGAAAAAAGGGAATGCTTACCGGATGGGCGAATAATCTTCAGGTTTAGGTGCGGGGTCCATATGGGTTGAACACCTCCGGTAAAGGGAAAAAAATCCGCATAATCAGGCGGAATCGGACTTACATGACGGTCGGTCACAGCATAGCGAAGAGCCAGGCGGTCGGGTGTCTTTATGCTTACCATTCTTGCGGCCAATTCTTGCGGCACACAACATGCCGCTTGCCCATAAGCAAGCGCTACGGTAAGCGGTGCGCACTATACAACCAAAATACTAAACAGTAATTAAACGATTTATTACTTTAAGAAGAGAGATAGTTTCAGGGTGTTGCTGTGGGGGAGCAGGCCGGTCGAAGCCAATACGCTATAAGAGGAGCAGACTGCTTCACATCGAAAGCTGAATACGGCTCGACGCTGTAATGTGCCCTGTCGCGGGAAACAGGGCGCGTTAAAAGTTTTATTCTTGCAAGCTATCAGCACCATGCCGGAGGCATGATGCTTGCCAGAACATCGGGAAACCGCGACCTGATATGCTCGACCATTATGTTGAATAACACAGCACTGCAACTGAAGGCATTATGCAGACCCAGCAGACGGTTCTTCCAGTCGGCAAACATATCCTCATCTTCAAACACTTCCGCATCAAGGGAATTCGCCTTCTCCATCAGCGCATAGGCATAGCGTCTAAGCATTTCCGGAGATTCTTGCTCCTCGCCAAAAATTGCTGTGGATGAGTATTTTGTAAATACCGCCGCCAGGCTCAGCAGTAATTTTGCTTTATCGCTATTGTTGGAGGCGGACAGGTCATACACCTTGAGAATTTCCTGGTAGTGCTCGTTTGTCAGACTATAGTCGCCGGAATCCGTTGAATACATCAGTTTAGGGCTGAAGATTTCCCTCAGTCTCCTTTGATCTTCCGCGCTCACCAGCTTCTGCTTTGATACATGTGCACCCATAGCAGAAATAAAGGTCTTGCGCATGTCACCAAGGTCTAATGTTTCAAGCAATCGTCGGAAACGGACTGACGAGAGCAAATAACGATACGGCCAATTAAACAGCTTGAAATCGTCCCTGAACAACGTTTCCAGCGGGTGATGCGCCAATGGCAGGTTCTCTCCGCGGTTGTCGTACAGATAAAAGCGGTCCCACACCGGCTTGAGCTTATCAGGGCTCAACATCCCGTTGAGCGTATGCCTTGACAGCAGCATGACAGGCCCGTCAGGCCTGGATGATAAAAGAATATAGTTCGCAGCATGTTCATCCGCCCAGTCAGGCATATGGCTGCCATAGCCACCAAAATCTTCCACCAGGGTGTACGGCCTTACCTGTTCCTGATTCAGATACAGGTCATAAAGCTGCTTGATGGCAGCCTTGGCATCATCGTCTCCTACGCTCTTCTCCCGAGACATCAGTTGGATAAACGCGCCGTTATGGATAAACATCTGTTCCGGCTGTAAGTTGAACAGTCTGATAACCTGGTTAACCATACCTTTATTCAGCGGTGGCAGGGCATGCGCATTATATCGACCGACAAAACGTTCGCAGATATCATTCAGCCAGGCGTCAATAACCGCATCATTGATGTAAGGGGCCTTAGACAAGACGCTCATCAGCGGCAGTGCTATCTCAATGGCCCCGTTGACGCTTTTCAAAGAGTCCATCAGTTCACGAGCAATCCGCACCTTGACCGTCGCGTACCGTTCATCAATGCTGTCGATCAGGGTCAACAGGTTGCCTCGTGTTGGGTTGTTATAATGATTAAAATAGCCGTCTAAATTATCTGCATTCCACGGCGGGAGTTTCAGTAAAGCCCCTTCAGGTGGGAGAGTGGACAAATCAGCCCCGCTCAGGTTAACCCCGCGGAAGGCAAGAGCGACCAGGTTAACCCTGCTCAGATTTATCCCGTTCAGATTTGCTACGCGCAGGGATACTCTCTTCAGTTCATCCCCGGACAGATCGGCTCCGCGCAGGTCGGCCCTCGACAGATCAGCGTCGCTCAAATCGGTATCGATAAAGCATGCCCCACGCAAATAAGCCTTGGACAGATCGGTCCCGTTCAGGTCGTACTCCGTCCAATCAGCGCTTATCATGTCAGCCTTAGTGAGGTTTAATGCTCTCAGGTTAGCCTTGCCCCACGCAATGAGTTTCATGTTGGCTTCCCACAGGTCCACCCCCCCTCGTTCATCCCATTTAAATGGAAGGTGTAACCGCTGCATTAGCAGCACAACGGCGCAGGTATTAAAAAATGCCTCCTGATCAACCGTTGATTCAAAGCTTTTTGGGTCCTTGCTTACCCTAATGGTAACCAAACCCGTTGCATCAAGGTTTTTTTCCGGAAGGATGCAAGTAACGCTATATTCATAAAAATTGAAGGCGAAGGTTTTTCCAGAGAGTTCCCAGGGGTCTTCGTCTGTGACCGTCTTTATAAGGGCGTCCATTGTGGCTTGAGCGAAAAAAGAATATTTCCGGTCGTGCTGAACGGCGGCTGCCGTCACAGCTGCGGGCGAACCATTTTGCTCATTGTGCTTGCTGCGCACGCCGTTGGCAGTAAAAAAATACACAGCCCGCTTCAGGGTATCTTGTGCATTTACAATTCTATATTCTGGGTGTTTGGTACCGAAGATCCTACTGTTCACCCAGGCGGCTATATCTACCTCCTCGCGGTAGGGCTCCCTCGACAGGCAAAATCCCAGCGGCAGGGGGAGGTCGGATACGTCGTTGCCCTCTAATGAAGCGATTAATTCACGAGCCATCCGTAATTTGACGCTCGCAAATTGTTCATCGATGCTGTCCATCATATTAAGCAGGTTATCGCGATTATTTTCGATTGTCCTATCTAAGTAGTATTCGATATTTTTCGCATCCCAAACGGGAAGTTTTAGCAAAGAACCTTCCTGCGAGAGGTTGCTCAGGTCAGCTTTATCCAGATGGGCACCAAACAGTTCGGACTCGATCAGGCTTACTCCGCTCAGGTCTGCCCCCTCCAGATTGGCCCGGTTCAGGCAAGTATTACTCAGGTTAGCCCCCTTCAGGTTGCACCCCGCCAGATAAGCGCCGCTCAAGTCTGCCCCACTCAGGTCTGCTCCGCTCAGGTCGGCCCCTGCAAGATAAGCATCATTCAAGTCAACCCTGCTCAGGTTGACCCCGCTTAGATCGACCCCGGGCAGAAAAAAGCCGTGGAGATTAGCGCCCCTGAAATCAATACTTTTTAAATTCAAATCCATCTTCCCCTCATCCGTTAAGGTTCTGGATAATTGGGGAAGCTTAAACTGCTGGCGTATCAATAAAACTCTACAAATAAGTTGAAATACATCCAGATTAACCGTTGATTCAATAGTTTCCCCATTTTTGCTCACCTTAATGGTGACGGGGCCCTCTTCGCCAAGGTTTTCTCCCGGCAATATGAAAGAGAGACTATGGCCCAAAAAATCAACGATCCACGTCTCTATGGCACCGCCGGAATCATCGTTTGTTAAACCTTTGTAAAGTTCAATTGCTAATGTTTCAGCGAAAAAGCCATATTTCTCAGCGTGTTTTTGACATGCATTTCCGTATGAAAAAAAATTGACGATATACTCTAAAATCGCCCGAGAACGTGCAGACTCGCATTCTGTCTGCTCAATGCCGATACCCGAAATATGTCCCGCCATCGTATTGCCGCAAATACTATCCATATGAATAAACGCCGTTTTATTCCTGGTTGAAAATTTCGATCGATTAAGATATTAAAAAAATGGTCTAAATATAAAATGAAAAGCTTAATGAGTGGAAAATGGTTAATAATATTAGTCATACTACTAACACATATCTAAATATGGGTTAAATAAAATGCTTTTTGCCAGGCAGTCCAATGCCCGTTTTTCTGAGCATAGTTAGATCATGCTGGGCTGCCGCCAAAACTGCGAACACGCCAAAGGACGGCTCGAAGCAGCCATCTGGTGGCCGACGGTGACAGCCGGAAATTATTTTTCTGACGCCAAGGCTGGTTAAGAGCTGATTTACCGATTTGTTTTCAGGAAGATAAGTTTCCCGCCGCCCTTCTCCGCTTAAAAGTTGAGCTGTACAACTCTTCGGCCAGGGGCCGATTTTCTTGCGCGAAGTCAAGTTTCCTTCACTTTGTCTGGCCCATACTCTACATCTAGTGTCGTTTTCAAAATAATTAGACTATATATTGTGGTTATCACCTCTACCGCTAGTTATCGCACCCGGCAGCATTTCACCGGTAAAGCCAACGGTATGAAAATAGTCCCTAACCCCGCATCAGGCGTACAAGGAGTCGCATCGTGAAACCGGTAGTGATCAAACGAGACGGTTGTCAGGTTAATTTCGATGAGGAACGGATTTGCCAGGCTGTCAAAAACGCTGCACAGGCAGCCGGCGTCGAAGACAACGATTATTGCGCCGCCGTCGCCACCTCGGTGGCGGAGCAGATGAACAGCCGTTCCCACGTGGATATTCGCGATATCCAGGATGCCGTGGAAAATCAGCTGATGGCCGGGCCTCACAAGAAACTGGCCCGCTTGTACATCGAATACCGCCACGATCGCGACGTCGCCCGGGAGCAACGCGGTCGCCTGAACCAGGAAATACGCGGCCTGGTGGAACAAAGCAATATGGCTTTGCTGAATGAAAACGCCAATAAAGACAGCAAGGTCATCCCCACCCAGCGGGATCTGCTGGCCGGCATCGTGGCCAAGCATTATGCCCGGCAGCATATCCTGCCGCGGGAGGTGGTACTGGCCCATGAACGGGGTGAAATCCATTACCACGACCTCGATTACGCGCCTTTTTT
This sequence comes from Sodalis sp. dw_96, assembly GCF_018449575.1. Taxonomy (GTDB): domain Bacteria; phylum Pseudomonadota; class Gammaproteobacteria; order Enterobacterales; family Enterobacteriaceae; genus Acerihabitans. Next base: position 13,075 of record NZ_JAAVUT010000026.1, read on the forward strand.
CCCGATGTTCAACTGTATGTTGATTGATTTGGAAGGCATGCTGACCAAGGGCTTCAAGATGGGCAACGCCGAGATTGAGCCGCCCAAGTCCATCTCTACCGCCACCGCCGTCACCGCGCAGATTATCGCCCAGGTGGCCAGCCATATTTATGGCGGCACCACCATCAACCGCATCGATGAGATTTTGGCACCCTACGTTGCCGCCAGCTACGATAAACATTGCAATACCGCGGCGCAATGGAATATTCCCGACGCCAAAGGCTACGCCCTTTCCCGTACTGAAAAAGAGTGTTACGACGCCTTTCAGTCACTGGAATATGAAGTGAATACGCTGCATACCGCCAATGGGCAAACGCCGTTCGTGACCTTTGGTTTCGGCCTGGGCACCCGTTGGGAATCGCGCTTGATTCAGCAGTCCATCCTGCGCAACCGTATCGCCGGCCTGGGCAAGAACCGCAAAACCGCCGTTTTCCCCAAACTGGTGTTCGCCATTCGCGACGGTTTAAATCATAAATACGGCGATGCAAACTACGACATCAAACAGCTGGCCCTGGAGTGCGCCAGCAAGCGGATGTACCCGGATATCCTCAATTACGATCAGGTGGTAAAAGTCACCGGTTCGTTTAAAACCCCGATGGGCTGCCGCAGTTTCCTGGGTGTTTATGAAGAAAACGGCAAACAGATCCATGACGGTCGCAACAATTTAGGCGTTATCAGCCTGAACCTGCCGCGTATCGCCCTGGAAGCAAACCGGGACGAGGCGCGTTTCTGGCAACTGCTGGATGAACGGCTGGTGCTGGCCAAAAAAGCGCTGATGACCCGTATCGCGCGCCTTGACGGCGTAAAAGCCCGGGTCGCGCCGATCCTGTATATGGAAGGGGCCTGCGGCGTACGGCTGAAGGCCGATGATGACGTGGCGGAAATCTTCAAAAACGGCCGGGCATCGATCTCGCTGGGGTATATCGGCGTGCATGAAACCATCAACGCCCTGTTCGGCGGAAAGACGCATGTCTTTGACGATCAGCATCTGCGCGATACGGCGGTGGCGATTGTGGCCCGCCTGAAGGCCGCTACCGACAAATGGAAGGAAGAAACCGGTTACGGCTTCAGTTTGTACAGCACGCCGAGCGAAAATCTGTGCGACCGTTTCTGCCGCCTGGATACCGCAGAGTTCGGCGTCATTCCCGGAGTCACCGATAAAGGTTATTACACCAACAGCTTCCATCTTGATGTGGAAAAGCAGGTGAATCCCTACGATAAGCTAGATTTCGAAGCGCCCTATCCGCCTTTGTCCAACGGCGGTTTTATCTGCTACGGCGAGTATCCCAATCTCCAGCACAATCTGAAGGCGCTGGAGGACGTTTGGGATTACAGCTATACTCGCGTGCCCTATTACGGCACCAATACCCCCATTGATGAATGCTACGAATGCGGCTTTACCGGCGAGTTTTCCTGCACCAGCAAAGGTTTCACCTGTCCGAAATGCGGCAACCATAACCCCGCCAAGGTCTCTGTCACGCGCCGGGTATGCGGTTATCTCGGCAGCCCGGACGCACGGCCCTTTAACGCGGGTAAACAGGAAGAAGTGAAACGGCGGGTTAAACATTTACCTGACGGGCAGCTGGGCTGATGCGGTCATGAACTATCATAAGTATTACCCGGTGGATGTGATCGACGGCCCCGGCACCCGCTGTACCCTGTTTGTGGCCGGTTGCGAACATCAGTGTCCGGGCTGCTACAACAAGAGCACCTGGCGGGTGGACTCGGGGTTCCCTTTCACCACCGAACTGGAAGATCAGATTATCGCCGACCTGCTGGATACCCGCATCCACCGGCAAGGGTTGACGCTTTCAGGCGGCGATCCGCTGCATCCGCAAAACCTGTCCGCTGTGCTGCATCTGGTGCGGCGGGTGAGGACGGAATGCCCCGGCAAGGATATTTGGGTCTGGACCGGTTATACGCTGGATTCGCTTACCGAGGCCCAGCGGCAGGTGGCATCGCTTATCAATGTGCTGATCGACGGCAAATTTGTGCAGGAGCTACGCGACCCTGCGCTGATCTGGCGCGGCAGCAGTAACCAGGTAGTGCATTATTTGCGCTGAACGCCGTTGAAACGATAAAAAAGGGATGCGGAGAGTCCATCCACATCCCCTTTACACCTAGAAAAATATAGTCATGTTCACATTTACGCCGGCACCCACGGCAGCACTCAGTACATACTGCTCATAATAATATACCTTTATCTTTCAAGTTGCGGCGGCGTTGTCTGCAAATTGAATGCTATTGTGTATGAATTATATATTATCTTGAATAATGCTTCGCGGAATATACGTGGCCCAGTGGCGGCTGAACCTCTCGCCCTCGGCCCATGGGGCAGGCACTCGCTGATAATTCAGGTAGAAATGCACCCTTTGCTTCAACAATTCTCTATTTCTATAAATATATCGCAGCTCGGATGCCGTTACAGAGTCTTCTGTTTAGCTGTACCATCGATGACCGATAAAGTTTTATTCTTAACAATGCAATCTGAAATGAGTTTGATTATGCGTGTGTCACCACGCTGTTTAGCCAATGACAAAGCCGTATTGCCATTAGCATCTCTTCGCTTTAACGAAGATTCTGCGCTTTGTAATGCATACTCTATTTTTTCGGCCGAAGCCTGCACGATTGTCTTCATCAATAATGTTCTATTTTTCTCATCGTAGACATCAAGATGGGTTGCATCGCACACTTTTTTAAAAATTGATAAAGGCAGCCGGTTATTCTTTGCCGCCATAGTGAAGGCAGTTTCACCCTTATTGTTTTTATGATACATATTATTAACAGTATGTAATAATAAATGTTCAATAATGCTAATCTGTCTGTTTTTTAATGCAGTGATCAGAGGTGAATTACCTTCATTATCGGGTATTTTAAAATCCAACGGGAGGCAATGTCTATACGTCGCGCTATGGAAGTTTTTTTCCAACCTCGCCAGCAGTTCTAAGTCATTTTTTTTAACCGCCAGCATAACGGCCGTATTGCCTTCAGCATCTCTCAGATTTAATAACTTTGAACCAGAATGCAAATTTTCGTAGCTGAAAAATGCTTCCAGTTGATCTGAATTATTTTGTTTAATTGCTTCAATCAGCCGAGATTCTATCTTGGTGTGTGCGTCGTTATATGAATTTATCTTCTTTCCTTCTGGCAGCTTTAAATTGGCAGAGCCAGTATTTGATACCGATATCACCTTCTGTTTAACATCCTCACTGCCCGTTTTCAGGGGTTCAGATGATGTCAGAGGGAAACTTTTATTTGTATATAAATTAATTCCGTTAATTGGCATGCGTTCGATCCTTTTACAATTCTATTGATTATCAAATATATGATATTATTAGACTTTCAAAATTCAACCAATGTGCGTGAAAAGCGTTCTGTACACGAATGTCAATAAATGCAAATTTTCTTAGCCCCGACGGCTCATCCAGTGAAAGTTGACGCACATCAATAAGTTCGACGGCTTTTTCGCGTTCACTTAGGCAAACCGGTGGCGGATGGGTGCCATCCGGACATAACGGGTTTTGACCTTTCGGCTGTGACGGTGCCGGCTTGTTTAAAAGGAAATAATGTTGTCTTCCGCTTCGGTAACAAAATTCATGGAAAAACTTCGCTGCCGGCGGCGGCGGATGTTTGCCTTGATTTTGCTGGCCTTCTGGCTGTTACTGAATGCCCAGTTGGCCCTGGCCGGCCACCAGTGCTCGATGCCGGTTACCGCGCTGCCCGCCGCCATGGAACATACCGAGAGTATGCTTCATGACAACGACCCGCAGCAGCATGCCGCTGAGCCGGGTCTGCTGTGCGATAAGCACTGCGTGCCGGATAACGCGCAAAAAGATAGCCAGCACGCCCCGTTTGCCGTGCTGCCCAGCCAGACCGATTTGCAGGTGGCGGACTGGCGCGATGAACCCCGTATCCAGGACGTCGCCTGGCTTGCGCCGCCCATAGCGGGGCCGCCGGCAGAGATTCGCTTCTGCCGGTTCCGGGAATAGATCCAGACATAACGCCAATGGTTACCCTCGCCGTAATGCGCGGGTAGTGTATGACTTATGTTTAGGAATCTATCCAATGCGAGCTTTATTTATTATCGTTATTTCCGCTATTTCTCTCTTCACCTTACCGGTTTTTGCCGACGATATGGCGGCCATGGGCGATATGCCCGGCATGCAGCACGATAACGGCATGATGACCGCCGCCGATGCCGCCGCCTCGGACTATCACTCTCAGGGAATTGTCAAGCTGTGGGATAACCAGCATGTGGCTATTGCCCATCACGCCATTCCGGCCTTGAACTGGCCGCCGATGACCATGACCTTCGCGGTGCCCCCTGCCTTTGCCGGCCAGAAACTGGCGGTAGGCACCCAGGTCGATTTCAGTTTCCGCCAGGATGCGCAGGGCTATCAGCTCACCGCCATTCATCCCGTTCAGCCTTAAGTGAGGATCACCATGCAACTTCCATGCTCTCAACGGGCGTGGTTGGTCCTCATGCTGTTTGCTTCCGCGACGACCTCCGCCGCGGAACTGAATCTGGATGAAGCACTGACCCGTGCCGAACACTATTCCGCGGAGCTTTCCGCCAATCGACATGAACGGCAGGCCTTGGCGAACCAGGCCGATTCCGCCACCCAATTGCCGGATCCCAAGCTGGAATTCGGTATCGAAAACGTGCCGGTGGGGGGGAATAATGCCCATCGATTCACCCGCGAAGACATGACCATGCAGCGCATCGGCATCCAGCAGGATTACATCAGCAGTACCAAGCGCGACCGGAAGGCCGATGCCTTCCGCGCCGAAGCGGCTTCCGCCACCGCCGGTTATCAAACACTGCGGGCGCAGTTGCAGCGCGACACCGCGCAGGCCTGGCTGGATATGGCCTTGGCCCGGCAGGGATTGATGGCAGCCCGCAGCCTGCTTTCGGAAAGCGAGCGACAAATCTCGGTACAACGAGCGGCGGTGGCGGGCGGCGGAAGCGCCGCTTCGGTGCTGGACGGGCGCCTGGTGGTGGTGGATATGCAGAATGCCGTCACCGATGCACAGCGCGATGTGGCGGTGGCTCAGGCCAAGCTGGTACGGCTGACCGGCGACAATCAGGCCAGCACCGCCGGCCCGCTGCCCCGCTTTGAACGCCTGCCCGCCGATCCGGCGGTACTCGCGCAGGGCATCGATCAACACCCCGAGATCCTGCAGGCCCGTCGTGAATCGGAAGTCGCCCAGGCCCGTTCCGCCCAGTCGGCGGTGGCGGCCATCCCGGATGTGGGCGTTGAAGTGTACTACGGCAGACGGGCCGATCGTCTGGACGATATGGCCGGCGTGATGTTCACCATGGATTTGCCGCTGTTTCAGTCCCAACGCCAGGATAAAGATCACGCGGCGGATCAGGCGCGGACATTTGAAGCCAACGATCAGTTGGCAACCACCATACGCGACCACAACGCACAGCTGGCTATGCTGATAGCCCAATACCAGGCCGCGCAGACTCGTTGGCAGCGGCAAAAAGACGACGTTCTGCCGCTGCAGCAACAGCGCCTGCAGCTGACCCAGGCGCAATACCGTACCGGCAGCGCCACCCTGACCGACATGCTGGCCGCGCGGCGGGCGCTGCTTGAAAGCGAACTTGAGGCAAACCGCGCCGCACGGGATTTGGCGCAAAGCTGGGCCGCCATTCGCTATCTTATTCCGCAGGAGACCCAATCATGAGCCGTTTTAACACTGGCCGTATCGCCACACCCCTATTGAGTTTGGCAGCGTTGGTGGCCGCCTTCGCCGGAGGCTATTTTTTGCGCCAGACGGAGATAGTGACCCCGGCGGATGCCCAAACCGCCGCGCCGGCCACCGCTGACAGCGGCGGTCGGAAAGTCTTGTATTGGTATGATCCCATGTCGCCGGGACAGCGTTTTGACAAGCCGGGCAAGTCCCCTCTGATGGATATGCCTCTTAAGCCGCGCTATGCCGATGAAGATACGCAGGATGGCGGCGTGACGGTCAGCGCCCGTCAACAGCAAAACCTGGGGGTGAGGCTGGCGAACGTGGAACAACGGGTGGTGCAGTCTCGGCTTGATGCTTTCGGTACGGTGAACATCGACGACCGCGGCATACAGATTATCCCCGCCCGCGCCAACGGGCTGGTGGAAAAGCTCTATGTCAGGGCCGAACAGCAACAGGTGACCAAGAACCAACCTCTGGCACGCCTGTGGATCCCGGAATGGAGCGCCGCCCAGCAGGAATACCTGGCGGTGCGTCATTTAGGCGACCCGTCGCTGACCGCCGCCGCTCGGCAACGGCTGCAACTGCTGTTTATGCCGGAGGACTTGATCCGGGCCATTGAAAAAACCGGGCAACCGCAAACCCGCATCGAAATCCGGGCGCCGGAGCAGGGCTTTATCAGCAAGCTGGACGTGCGTGAGGGCAGCCAGGTCGCCGCCTCCCAGGCCATGTTTGAACTGGCCTCGCTGGATCCGGTATGGGTTGTGGCGGATTATCCCGAATCCCAGGCCGGCGCCGTGACGCCGGGCAGTGACATCATCGCCACCACGGCGCGCTGGCCCGGCGAATCCTTTCATGGGCGCATCAGCGAAGTGCTGCCGGTGGTGAACGACGCGACCCGGACCTATCGGGCCCGTATCGCGCTGGATAACCGGGATAATCAATTGCAGCCCGGTATGTATATGAACGTGCGGTTGGCCCGGGCGGCACAGGGGGATACCGTCTTGGCCATTCCCCAGGACGCGCTGATCCAGACCGGCAGCCGCAATACCGTGCTGCTGGCGGAAGGGGATGGACATTTCAAACCGGTGGAGATCACCGCGGGACGTGAATTCGGCGACTGGGTGGAAATACGCCGGGGGCTCCAGGTCGGCGATCGGGTAGTGACTTCCGGCCAGTTCCTGATTGATTCCGAAGCAAGTCTGCGCAGCGCGCTGCCGCAAATGACGGGCAACCCGCCGACGGCAGCCGATGCCGCCCCACAGGCCGCCGCCGGCGCCTCGGGTACGGCATCCGCCAAAACACCGGCACAGTCTGCGGCCGCCACAAGCATGGCGGATATGCCCGGTATGGCGGCCATGCCTAATATGCCGGCGATGTCCTCCGGCACGGCTCCGTCTCCAGCTCAAACACCGGCACAGCCTGCCGCCAAGCCGCAGGAGTATGCCACTGAAGGGGTTATTAATGCCGTTAACAATGGGCAGGTGACGCTGTCTCATCACGCGGTGCCGGCACTGCACTGGTCGCCGATGACCATGGACTTCACCCTGCCCGACGGGAAACTTCCCCAGGGGCTGGCGGTGGGCAGCCGGGTGTTGTTCCACTTCACCCTGGATGATAATGGCGCCCGTATCACGCAGATGATACCGGTAAGGAGCGTGCGATGATCGCGTTTATCATCCGCTGGTCCCTGCGCAACCGGCTATTGGTGCTGGTGGGGGCGGCGCTGCTCACCGCCTGGGGTATTTGGGCTTTGCAACGCATGCCGGTGGATGCGCTGCCGGACCTTTCCGATGTACAGGTCATTATCCACGTCAGCTATCCGGGCAAAGCTCCGCAGGTGGTGGAGGATCAGGTCACCTATCCGTTAACCACCACCATGCTGTCGGTGCCGGGGGCCACCACGGTGCGCGGCTTCTCGATGTTCGGCGACTCTTATGTCTACATCCTGTTTGAAGACGGCACCGATCCCTACTGGGCGCGATCGCGGGTGCTGGAATATCTGAGCCAGGTGCAATCCACCCTGCCGCCGGACGCCCGGGCCAGCCTGGGGCCGGATGCCACCGGCGTCGGCTGGATCTATGAATATGCCCTGGAGGATAAAACCGGACGCCATAGCCTGGCGGATTTACGCGCCCTGCAGGATTGGGTATTGAAATTCGAGTTGAAAACCGTACCGAACGTGTCGGAAGTGGCCAGCGTCGGCGGGATGGTGCGGCAATACCAAATCATCCTCAAGCCGGATCGGCTGCGGGCCCTGAATGTCTCACATCAGCAGGTTATCGATGCGGTCAAACAGGCCAACCAGGAGGGCGGCGGTTCTGTGCTGGAGATGAACGAAGCTGAATATATGGTCCGCGCCGCCGGATACCTGAAAACCACATCGGATTTTGAGAATATCGTCATTACCTCCCGCGGCGGTGTGCCTATATTGCTGTCTGACGTCGCCAGCCTGCGTCTGGGCCCGGAAATGCGGCGCGGCGTGGCGGAGCTCAACGGCGAAGGGGAAGTGGCCGGCGGCATTGTGGTGATGCGTTACGGTAAAAACGCGCTGGATACCATTAACGGTGTGAAAAAGAAACTCGACGAAATCCGCCGCAGCTTGCCGCCCGGCGTACAGATTGTCCCGGTTTATGACCGTTCCAACCTGATAAAGGCAGCCATCAAGAGCTTGTCTCATAAGCTGGTGGAAGAGTTTATCGTGGTCACCCTGGTGTGCAGCCTCTTCCTGTTCCATTTCCGTTCGGCGCTGGTGGCGATTATCACCCTGCCGCTGGGGATCCTCGGGGCCTTCATCGTCATGCATTATCAGGGGGTCAACGCCAATATCATGTCGTTGGGAGGTATTGCCATCGCCATCGGCGCGATGGTGGATGCGGCCATTGTCATGATAGAGAATATGCATAAGGTGCTGGAAAGGTGGCGGCACGAGCATCCCGGCCAAACGCCGGTGGGAGAGGATTATTGGCAGATTTCCGCCCAGGCCTCCACCGAGGTCGGGCCGGCGCTGTTTTGCAGCCTGCTTATCATCACCCTGTCGTTTATTCCGGTCTTCTCGCTGGAGGCGCAGGAAGGCAAGATGTTCGGCCCGCTGGCGTTTACCAAGACCTATGCCATGGCCATCTCCGCTGGTCTTGGCATTACCTTGGTACCGGTGTTGATGGGTTACTTTATTCGCGGGCGTATTCCCGATGAAAACGCCAATCCCATTAACCGGGGGCTTATCAGTCTGTATCGGCCGCTGCTGGAAAGGGTCCTGCACTGGCCGAAAGCCACCCTGGGCCTCTCCCTGGCGCTGCTGCTCATTACCCTGTTTCCGTTGAGCCGGCTGGGCACCGAGTTTATGCCGGCGCTGGACGAAGGGGATTTATTATATATGCCCTCCACCCTGCCGGGCATCTCCGCCAACGAGGCCGCCCGATTATTGCAGCAAACCGATCGGCTGATTAAAACCATACCGGAAGTGGAGACGGTGTTCGGCAAAGCGGGACGCGCCGAAACCGCCACTGACCCGGCAACCCTGACCATGTTCGAAACCGCCATTCATTTCAAACCCAGGGATCAATGGCGGCCGGGCATGACCACCGATAAGCTGATTCAGGAGCTGGATCGGACGGTATCGTTACCGGGGGTGGCCAATGTCTGGGTACCCCCCATCCGCAACCGGCTGGACATGCTGGCCACCGGCATCAAAAGCCCGGTAGGCATCAAGGTTAACGGCAACAATATCAATGATATCGAAGCGGTGGCCCAGCAGATTGAACGGGTGGTGAAGACCGTGCCCGGCGTGACCTCCGCCCTGGCGGAACGGCTTAACGGCGGCAGGTATATCGATATTAATATCGACCGGGTGCGCGCCGCCCGCTACGGCGTGTCGGTGAGCGAACTGCAATCCATCGTGGCGGCGGTTATCGGCGGCGATAACATCGGTGAAACCATCGAAGGCCGCGAGCGTTTTCCCATCAACGTGCGCTACCCCCGCGAGCTGCGGGATTCGGTGCAAAAGCTGAAGGATTTACCAGTGGTTACCGCCGGCGGCGCTCAGGTGGCTTTGTCCGATCTGGCGGATATCAAGGTCACCGAAGGCCCGCCGATGCTGAAAAGTGAAAATGCCCGTTTGTCGGACTGGATCTACGTGGATTTACGCGGCCGTGATTTGAAATCCGCCGTGGATGCCATGCAGCAGGTCGTGGCGCAACAGGTCAAGCTGCCGGACGGCGTGTCGTTAAGCTGGTCGGGACAATTTGAATATCTGGAACGCGCCAGCGCCAAGCTGAAAATCGTGCTGCCGTTCACCCTGGCGATTATTTTCGTGCTGCTGTATGTCACCTTCAGCCGGGTCAGGGATGCGTTGCTCATCATGGGCACGCTGCCGTTTGCGTTAATCGGCGGGGTTTGGCTGCTCTATCTGCTGCACTATAACCTCTCGGTGGCCGCCGCGGTGGGATTTATCGCCCTGTCAGGGGTGGCGGCGGAGTTCGGGGTGATTATGGTGCTTTACCTCAATCATGCTATGGAGAAACACCGGGTTAACGGCGAGCCGTTGTCGGAGCAACAGCTGCTGGCGGCGATCCGCGAAGGGGCGGTGCTGCGGGTCAGGCCGAAGGTGATGACGGTGGCCACCATCATGGCCGGGCTGCTGCCCATTATGTGGGGCGGCGGAGTTGGATCGGAAGTGATGCAGCGCATCGCCGCGCCGATGATCGGCGGCATGGTGAGCGCACCGCTGCTGTCCATGCTGGTGATCCCGGCGCTTTATCGCATCCTGCATCGCAAAGGCTAAGAATATGGACGCGGCCCCACCGGGGCCGCGATCCTATTACAACAGAGATGACTGCGGCGCTTTGGCCGTCAGCATCTCTTTTTCGTATGCACGGGCTTTTTCATCGTCAAACTGGTTCTCCCATTTGGCGACGGCCACTACCGCCAGCGCATTACCCACCACATTGAGCGCGGTGCGCGCCATATCCAGAATTCGATCAACGCCGGCAATAAATGCCAGACCCTGCAACGGGATCCCCACGCTGCCAAGGGTAGCCAGCAATACCACAAAGGACACCCCCGGCACCCCGGCAATGCCTTTTGAGGTGACCATCAGCGTCAGTACCAGAACGATCTCCTGACCAAGGGATAATTCGACACCGTAAAGCTGGGCAATGAATATTGCCGCGATGCTTTGGTAAAGCGTGGAGCCATCAAGATTGAACGAGTAGCCGGTGGGGACCACAAAACTGGTTATCGCCCGCGGCGCGCCATAGGCCTCCATTTTCTCGATAATGCGCGGCAAGACGCTTTCCGAACTGGCGGTGGAATAGGCCAGTATCAATTCTTCTTTCAGAATACGAATCAGCGTCCAGATGCGCAGGCCGCATAGCCGCGCCACCCCTCCCAGAATAACCAGGGCGAAAAAAATGATCGCGGCGTAAACTAACAGCACCAGCTTGGCCAGCGGAAGCAGCGACGCAAAACCGAAATTGGCCACCGTCACCGCAATCAGGGCGAACACCCCCACCGGGGCATAACGCATAATCATATGCGTCACATTAAACATGGTTTCGGCCACCGCTTTGAACACATTCAACAGCGGCGTTTTGGTTTCATTGGGTAAAGCCGCCAATCCCAAGCCGAACAGCACCGAAAAGAAAATAATCGGCAGCATGTCGCCGTGGGCCATGGCGGCGAAGATATTCTGCGGAATCAACGACAACAGCGTACCCATCAGCCCATGGTCACCGCTCTGCACCCGTTCGGCGGTCTGTTCGTAATGTGAGATATCCACCGCCGCCAGGGAGGACATATCAATGCCCAGCCCGGGTTGAAAAACATTGGCGAGGGTGATGCCCAGGATGATGGCAAGGGTGGTGACGGCCTCGAAATAAAGCAGGGTCTTCAGGCCGAGTTTACCCAGCTTTTTTGCGTCCCCCACGCCTGCAATGCCCACTATCAAGGTGGAAATCACTATCGGTACCACGATCATCTTGATCAGGTGAATGAATATATCCCCGGCCGGCGTCAAAATATTGCCCACCAGCCAATCCCGGTATTCCCCCTGGTGATGTAATATCGCCCCGGCGCCGATGCCCAATATCAGCGCCAGCAGAATTTGCCAGGCAAGAGTAAATTTTAACCTTTTCATAACAATATTATTTCCCCATAGAGACCCCGCCATTGCCGAAGGCATGTCACGCAGTGCTTTTTATTTGCTTTGATACACTGCTCGGTCATATTCGGCGGGGCCAATTTTCGACTCACAAAATAAAAGAACGCCATTCTGTAACACCTCGAAAAGCATCAATGCAAGCTTTGATTTATCCATGCTTCAATACTATTTATTCTTTACACGGGTAAATAGTCATATTATACAATATAACTTTATGTATTTTAACGGTAAAAAAATATGAATAAGGTAATAATCATTTCTCTTGCGATGTCATTTTTAACGCTTTTTAATTTTATTTCCTGCTTCTGGCAAGGCTGAACATGTCGCCTCCAACCCCCCTATAAGTATGATGAATATCCTCCTCACAGGTTCGCCTACACCCTGAGTAAAAGAGAATTAGCGGCCCTTTAGCAAAACCTCACCAAAGTTGCGTGATCTACTGCGCAAAAAGGAAACAAAGCCGTGGGGATAGGTTTAATTAACTTACGTTTGACATACTATTAACATTTAAAGGAGGAAACCATGAGCCAACCGCATACCTATCCGATTCCGGCTGACATTGCGCAGCGGGCACTCATTTCAGAAGAACAATATCGGCAGTTATACAGGCAGTCCGTGAACGACCCGGCCGCTTTTTGGGGAGAGCAGGGCAAAATTATCGATTGGATTACCCCTTATACCCAGGTTAAGAATACCTCCTTCGATCCCGGCCATATTCGTATCCGCTGGTTTGAGGACGGTACGCTCAACGTGGCCGCCAATTGCCTTGATCGGCACCTGGCGGAACGCGGCGATCAGACGGCGATTATCTGGGAAGGAGATGACGCCAATGAAAGCAAAATCATCACCTACCGCCAGTTGTACCAGGACGTGTGCCGTTTCGCCAACGTGCTCAAGGCGCAAGGCGTTGCCAAAGGAGATGTGGTGGCGCTGTATATGCCGATGGTACCGGAAGCCGCCGTCGCCATGCTGGCCTGCGCACGCATCGGCGCCATTCATTCGGTGATTTTCGGCGGTTTCTCCCCCGAGGCCATTGCCGGCCGCATTGTGGATTCCAGCGCCAAGCTGATGATTACCGCCGATGAAGGCATTCGCGCCGGCAGAAAGATCCCGTTGAAAAAAAATATCGACGAAGCGCTGAAAAATCCGGCGGTCACGAGCCTGGAAAAAGTGATTGTCCTGAAACGTACCGGTACAGATATCAACTGGCGGGGAAACCGGGATATCTGGTGGCATGATGCCATGGCCGGCGCGTCGGACGATTGTCCCCCCACCGAGATGAACGCCGAAGACCCGCTGTTTATTCTTTACACCTCGGGCTCCACCGGCAAGCCCAAAGGCGTGTTGCATACCAGCGGCGGCTATCTGGTCTATGCCGCCATGACCTTCAAATATGTGTTTGATTACCATCCCGGCGATATTTATTGGTGCACCGCCGACGTCGGCTGGGTCACCGGTCACAGCTACCTGCTGTATGGTCCCTTGGCCTGCGGCGCCATTACCCTGATGTTCGAAGGGGTGCCAAACTGGCCGGACGCCAGGCGCATGGCCCAGGTAGTGGATAAGCACCGGGTCAATATTCTTTATACCGCGCCGACGGCCATCCGCGCCCTGATGGCGGAAGGAGATAAGGCTATCGAAGGCACCAGCCGTGATTCATTGCGCATCATGGGCTCGGTGGGGGAACCCATCAATCCGGAAGCCTGGGAGTGGTACTACCATAAAATCGGCAACGGTAAATGTCCGATTATGGATACCTGGTGGCAGACCGAGACCGGCGGTTTTATGATTACGCCGCTGCCGGGGGCCACTCCGTTGAAGGCGGGCTCCGCCTCGCTGCCGTTCTTCGGCATCCAGCCGGCCCTGGTGGATAACGGCGGCGAGCAGCAGCCGGGCGCCGCCGAGGGGAATCTGGTCATCACCGATTCCTGGCCGGGACAGGCACGCACGTTATATGGCGATCACGACCGGTTTGAACAAACCTATTTTTCCACCTTCAAGGGCATGTACTTCAGCGGCGACGGTGCCCGGCGGGACGAAGACGGTTATTACTGGATAACCGGCCGGGTGGATGACGTGCTGAATGTCTCCGGGCACCGCCTGGGCACCGCTGAAATCGAATCAGCCCTGGTATCCCATCCGAAAATCGCCGAAGCGGCGGTGGTGGGCATCCCGCACAATATCAAAGGCCAGGCGATTTACGCCTATATCACACTCAATCATGGAGAACTGCCGACCCCGGAACTGTATAACGAAGTGCGCAGTTGGGTGCGCAAGGAAATCGGCTCCATAGCCACCCCGGATATTCTACATTGGACCGATTCACTGCCTAAAACCCGCTCCGGTAAAATCATGCGGCGTATCTTGCGCAAGATCGCCGCCGGCGATACCGGTAATCTGGGCGATACCTCCACCCTGGCCGATCCGGGCGTGGTTGAAAAACTGTTAGAAGAAAAACAATCCATGAACGTGCCTTCATAACCATTCCGCCGCCTGCGGGCGGCCTTATCCGATCGTTACCGCTACCCTACTGGAGAATCCCTGATGAATGACATCATTTATCAACGGATTGAAAAAAATCCGCACTTCAAAGAACTGGTGAATAAACGCCAACATTTCGCCTTGCTGCTCACGCTGATTATGCTGGTACTTTATTATGGATTTATCCTGCTTATCGCCTTTGCCCCAGGCTGGCTGGGAACGCCGATTTACCAAGGCACCAGCGTAACGCGCGGCATCCCCTTGGGGATTGGCCTGATAATCATGTCTTTTATCCTCACTGCGATTTATGTAATCCGCGCCAATGGCGAATTCGACCGCCTGACCCAGCAGCTGCTGCGCGAGGTACGTTATAATGGCTAACTTCGGCAAAATGGCGGTGGGCGTCGCAGGCCTGCTCCCGGTGATAGCGCAGGCGGCAACCGGCGACAGCCGGCCATTGAATGTCCAGGCGATTATTCTGTTCGTGGTGTTTGTTGCCCTCACTCTTTACATCACTTATTGGGCATCAAAACGAACCCGCTCGCGTAAGGATTATTACACCGCCGGCGGCACCATCACCGGCTTGCAAAACGGACTGGCTATCTCCGGCGACTTCATGTCGGCGGCATCCTTTCTCGGTATTTCCGCACTGGTCTATACCTCCGGTTACGACGGACTGATTTATTCGCTGGGTTTCCTGGTGGGCTGGCCGATTATTCTGTTTTTAATCGCCGAGCGCCTGCGGAATCTCGGGCGTTATACCTTTGCCGACGTCGCCTCGTACCGCCTGCGGCAAAAACCCATCCGCCTGCTGTCCGCCTGCGGTTCGCTGGTGGTGGTGGCGCTCTACCTGATTGCCCAGATGGTGGGAGCCGGCAAGCTCATCCAACTGCTGTTCGGCCTGAATTACCATGTGGCGGTGGTACTGGTGGGCATCTTGATGGTGATGTACGTATTGTTCGGCGGCATGCTGGCCACCACTTGGGTGCAGATCATCAAAGCGGTGCTGTTATTGGCCGGGGCCAGTTTTATGGCATTGATGGTGCTGAAAACCGTGCATTTCAGCTTCGACACCCTGTTTTCCGAAGCCATGAAGGTGCATAGCAAAGGCGCCTCCATCATGCGTCCCGGAGGACTGGTTTCAGATCCGATATCCGCCTTATCGCTGGGCTTGGCCCTGATGTTCGGCACCGCCGGCCTGCCGCATATTCTGATGCGGTTTTTCACCGTTCAGGATGCCAAGGAAGCACGCAAAAGCGTGTTATACGCCACCGGTTTCATGGGCTACTTTTACTTCCTGACGTTTATTATCGGTTTCGGCGCCATCCTGCTGGTGGGCGCCAACCCGGCGTTCAAAGACAATACCGGCGCATTGCTGGGGGGCGCCAATATGGCGGCGATCCATCTGGCTGACGCGGTGGGGGGCAATTTCTTCCTGGGATTCATTTCGGCGGTGGCCTTCGCCACTATCCTTGCGGTGGTGGCCGGGTTGACCCTGGCCGGCGCATCGGCGGTATCCCATGATATCTATGCCAGCGTCATTAAAAAAGGCAAAGCCACCGAGCGTGATGAGCTAAAGGTATCCAAAGTCACCGTGCTGGTGCTGGGCCTGGTGGCCATCGGCCTCGGGGTGTTGTTTGAAAAACAGAATATCGCCTTCATGGTTGGACTGGCTTTTTCCATCGCCGCCAGCTGTAACTTCCCGATTATCCTGCTGTCGATGTACTGGTCGAAACTCACCACCCGCGGCGCCATGGTGGGCGGATGGCTGGGACTTATCACCGCGGTGACCCTGATGATCCTGGGGCCCACCGTCTGGGTGCAGGTATTGGGCCATGCCAAACCTATATATCCTTATGAATACCCGGCGCTGTTCTCCATGCTGGCGGCGTTTATCGGCATCTGGCTTTTTTCCATCACCGACAGTTCGACGCAGGCGGTGCAAGAGCGGGGGCTATTTTACGCCCAGTTTATCCGCTCCCAAACCGGTATCAGGGCGTGGCAGGAACCCACCACTCCCCCCGCCGATACTATCGCAACAGGAAAGCGGCCCATAGCAGGGTAGACCCGCGATCACCGACCGTGCAATAAACATGTTAAAGGGAGACCGCGATCACCGAGCGTGCAACGAACGTGTTAAAGGGAGACCGTGCCGATGGGGTCGAAGCAGGCGTGGTTTTTCCGCCTGCCGGAGTGCCCCATGGTGCGGTAGGCCCGCTTACACCGGACTTGATGACCCATGCCAAAGGGATCGCGTGTTAAAGGGAAACCGTGTTTGCCAAGGCCGGGTCGAAGCAGGCGGGGTTTTTCCGCCTGCCGGAGTGCCACATGGTGCGGTAGGCCCGCTTACGCCGAGCGTGCAACGAACGTGTAAAAGGGAGACCATGCCAACGGTTCACGCCCCTTGGCAGGCCGGGCCCGCTGCACTCGGGCCTATCCCCATTACCACATATACCGGCTAATCAACGGCGCAATCAGCACCGTCAGCACGCCGGCCAACATCATCACCAGGCTGGAAACCACGCCCTCTTTGCGGCCCATCTCATAAGCGCGCGCGGTACCCGCGCCATGAGACGACGCACCCAACCCGGCGCCCTTAGCCATCTTGGCCCGTACCGACAGGCGCAGAAAAACAATATCCCCCACCGCCATGCCGAACACCCCGGTAATCACCGTGAACAGCGCCACCAGATCCGGCTGGCCGCCCACCTGCCGCGCCGCCGCCAGGGCAAAGGGAGTGGTGATGGAGCGAACCGCCATGCTGCGCTGAATAATCTCGGGCAGCGCCAGCAAGCGCGCCAGCCAAACCGAACTCAACACCGCCATCAAGGTGGCGGCCAATACCCCGGCTGTCAGCGACATCCAGTGCTGGCGGATGAGGGACAGGTTTTCATATACCGGCACCGCAAAGGCGATGGTGGCGGGTCCCAGCAGCCATAATAGCCATTGATTTTCCACCATATAGCGTTGATAGGTCACATGGGTGGTGGCAAGTAGC
Organism: Sodalis sp. dw_96; assembly: GCF_018449575.1. GTDB lineage: Bacteria > Pseudomonadota > Gammaproteobacteria > Enterobacterales > Enterobacteriaceae > Acerihabitans. Next base: position 30,453 of record NZ_JAAVUT010000026.1, read on the forward strand.
GCTATCAACACCACCGGGGTTAATATCAGCGGCATCAGCATTAAATAGTGATAGCGGCGGTAAAGAGACTTATTGGCGAAATACAAGAGCAGCGTCACAAACAAACATACACAGCTCAGAATAAGATTAACCATGATGGGGTCTTTTACGCGCCATTCGCAGTTCAAAACGATAAACACGATCCACCACCACGGCGGTGGTCCCCATGACCAGCAAAGTGCTTATAGCGATCACCACGCAGATACGCCAACCGTCCACCATCAGCAGCTGCGTGTAATTAATTACCGCCACCACGGCCGGCACAAAAAACAGCAGCATTTCCGCCAGCAGCCAGCGCGCGCCCTCGCGCACCCACCGTACCGGCAAGATCCCGGTGAGAATCAGCGCCAACAGTATAAACATCCCCACCACGTTGGCGGGCAGCGGCAAATGATAACGGTCCACCAACGTCTGGGCAGCCAGGAATAAGCCGATATACAACGCCAACTGAATCACCAGGGGAAAGTTAATCAAGCGTAACGGTACTGCCATGCGCGCAGAGTACAACACGGTGAGATCCTACATTAAATAATGTGAAAGCATTATAGGCGGAGGGGTAAAGTTGCATGAAATGAATTAATATTATGTTAATCATTACCAAAAGGAATAGTAATGGATATCCGTACACTCCGTTATTTTGTGGAAGTGGTTAAACAACAAAGCTTTACCCGTGCCGCTGACGCGTTATTCGTTACCCAGCCCACCATCAGTAAAATGCTTAAACAATTGGAAGATGAACTGGACCGGCCGCTGCTGATGCGCGAGGGGCGCAAACTGCTGCTCACCGACAGCGGTCAGGCGGTATATCATCGCGGGCTGACCATTTTGGATGAATTCCGTCAATTGGAAGCGGAGCTCGAAGATATCGGCTCGCTGAAAAAGGGCCGTTTGCGGCTGGGGATTCCGCCGATGGTAGGTATGCAGATGGCGGATTTGATCGGTTCTTTCCGCCGCCGGTATCCAGGCATTGAACTGTTGATCGCCGAGTTCGGCGGACTGACTGTACAGCAGGCGGTTCTGTCCGGCGAGCTGGACGTGGCGCTTACCGCGCTCACCGCCGAAACCGAAACCGCCCTTAACGTCCTGCCGCTGTTCAGCCACCCGCTATGCGCCGTGGTGCCCCGCGCCGCTCCCTGGCTGAACCGCACCGGGATAGCGCTGGCGGAGCTCGGCGATTGGCCGGTATTGATTTATAACGAGGATTTCGCCCTGCACCGGCATTTGATGCGGGCTTTCCAGGCCGAGGGCATCAATCCGCAAATCGCCGTACGCAGCGGGCAATGGGATTTTCTGGCGGCCATGGTGGAAGCGGGCATCGGTATCGCTATCCTGCCGGAACCCATCTGCCAGAGGCTGGATAAATCCCGCCTGTTATGGCTGCCGGTAGCGCCGCGCATGATGTGGCATCTGGGATTGATCTGGCGCCAAGGGATCTATTTGCCCCACAGCGCCCAGGCGTGGATTGAGGCCTGCCGCAGGCACTGGCCGCAAGGAGAGACGTCCGAACGCTGAGATACCGCTATTCGCTTTCTGCAAGGAGAGACGTCGGGACGCTGAGAAACCGCTATTCGCTTTCTATCAGCAGCGCTTCCAGCAAATCCAGATCCCGCAGCAGCTTTACCAACGTCTCGTTGCTGATTTTTTGCTGCGCCCGCAGATGATAATACTCTCCCCGCTCGGCGCGCAGGGCGTTTAAACGCATGCGCCGTTCGAGATTCTCAATCAGCAGGGCATTACCCAGCTCGTTGTTGCCGTCTATTCGCCGGCGCAAATTGCCCATAACCCGGGCGCTGACTTCGGTAAGCAGCTGATTGTCTATGTTTTCCTCCGGATCTCCCGCCAGCCGCTCATGCATTTTCCGCAGGCTTTCAATGGCCACTTCAGCGGCGGCGGCGCGCGCCATCCTTTCCTCCTTGCGATGCAGGCTCTTATCCGACACCACCATACCTTGCAGCAGCAACGGTAAGGCAATGACGCCGCACACCAGCGAGAATACAATCACGCCGGCGGCGATAAACACCAGCTGATAGCGGGAAGGAAAGGCGGAACCGTCGCTGAGCAATAGGGGTATCGACAAGACACCGGCCAGGGTAATCGCCCCGCGCACGCCGGCGAATGAAGCAATCAGGATTTCCCGCGTGCTGTAATCGCCGAAGACCATCGGCCTCCTTTTCAAAAACCGCTGGCTGAATTTTTTCATCAGCCACAGCCAGCCGAAGCGCAGCAAAATCAAGGCGGCGTAAATCACCACGATATCGCTGAACAGCATCCAGGTTTCAATGGTGGGGTCCAGTATGGCCTGACTGATGGACGTTTCCAGGATCTCCGGCAATTGCAGGCCCAGCATGATAAAGACCATGCCGTTGAAGACAAATTCCAGCATCGCCCAAACGCTGTTGGCGCGCAGACGCATGGCCAGCGGCGCATTGCGGATAATACCGGACTGCCCGATGGTCATCCCCGAGGCCACCGAGGCCAGGATGCCGGAGACGCCTAAATGTTCCGCAATCAGATAAGAAGCAAAAGGCAGCAGCAACAGCAGCACGGTTTGGGTGGCCGGGTCGTCGCCGCTCCAGCGGGTAATCCAACGCAGGGATTTACTGTAGGCCCAGGTCACCGCCACGCCAGCCAGTAAACCCCCGGCCGCGACTTTGACGAATTCCAGCGACGCCCCGCCGACGGTAAAGACCATGGTTCCCATGGCCACCGCGATGGCGAATTTCAGGGAAACCAGGCCGGAAGCGTCGTTCATCAGCGCCTCCCCCTGCAATATATCCATCAGCTTCTTGGGGATCCGGCCCTCCCCCACAATGCCGGACAGCGCCACGGCATCGGTGGGGGACAGCACCGCCGCCAGCGCCAGCGCCGCCACCAGGGGAATACCCGGCACCATCCAGTAAATGAGATAACCTATGCCCACCACGGTAATCAGCACCAGGACCAGTGCCAGCGCCACGATCTCGCCGCCGTGGCGCAAAAACTCCCGCGCCGGGGTTTTCCAGCCGTCGGCAAACAGCAGCGGAGGGATGAACAGCACCAGGAACAGCTCGGGATTAAAATCCACATGCAAACCGAACCGCGGCCAGGCCATAAGCGCTCCCAGCACAATCTGCATGAGCGGCAGGGGGATTTGAAAAGGAAGAATACGGGTGACTACCCCCGATAAAGAAACCATCAAGGTGAGGAGCAAAATCGTAAAAAAGATTTCCATGCTTTCCTTACTATTTCGTCGGTACCCTGTCGTCGGTGCTATGTCGTCTGTCCGGCGACGTTTTACAGTCCGGCCTTGAGAAAGTCTGGGCGAAAACGTGAGTCGTTATGGTAGATCATTTTGCCATAAGTTAAAAACCTGTGATCGTTTTTTGCAATGAAGCGTTGAACATTCTGCTCCCGGCCGGCATAGAGCCGGCTTATCCTGCCGTGGAGCACTCGGTTTCTTCAGTGGTTGCTGGCCTACCATGCCAAGGGGGTCGAAGCGGGCAGAAAAACGCCTGCCCGCTTCGCCCCCCGCGGGCCCTCCCTTCAACACGTCCGGTTCAGGATCCGGCGTTGGCGGGCAACGGTTATTTTTTCTCTTCGCGGGCTTGAGCGCGAAGGTAGGCCGGCCGGGATTGAATCTTTGCCACGAAGGCCTGTATTTTGGGAAAGCCCTCGGCGCCGAACCGGGAAATCAGTCCTTCCATGGGAAAACTCATCTGGATATCCGCCGCGCTGAACTGTTCGCCGGCAAACCAGGGGTATAATGTGAGGTGGTCCTCCACATACTGGCGATGGGTCGCCAGTTGCGGGTTCAGATACTGTTGCTGTACGCCCTTTCCCACCATCGCTCCCAACGGGCGGGCCAGCAGCGGCACCGGCGGTTTGCCCAGCATGCCGAATATCAGTTTCATCACCAATAACGGCATTAATGAACCTTCGGCATAATGCAGCCAATAACGATATCGCACGCCGTTGTCGCTGAGACTGTCCGCCGGACTGAACAGATGCGCGCTGTCATAGCGCTCTTCCAGATAATCGATAATCGCGCCTGATTCCGCCAATGTCAGCCCGTCATCGGTGACGATGGGGGCTTTTCCCAGCGGGTGAATGCGTTTTAACGATGGCGGGGCCAGCATGGATTTCTCCCGCTGGTAATACACCACGTCGTACGGCAGGGACAGTTCTTCCAACAGCCAGAGAATACGATGGGAACGGGACTGGTTCAGATGATGAACGGTAATCATGGTGCGCTCCTTCGGGGGTCATCCTGTACTTACTGTATACCAACCCCGTGAAGTTGCCCGGAAGGATGTCACTTAATTAAAGAGAGAAAATCTCGCGCAGGGGCTTGAAAGGCTATCATTAACGCCCCGACCTGAGTCGGGGCGATGGCAGGTAAAACCGACGGTTAGAAATCAACCGTCATCGAGAGTTTCAGAGAACGGGGATCCCCCTGGGTCAAATAGCCGTCGCTGGCGGATGCCCAGTAATTTTCATTGGTCACGTTTTCCACATTGGCGCGCCAGACGATATTATTTTTCGGCAGCTGCATATCGTAACGCAAGCCCAGATCCAGCCGGGTCCAACCCTTGACCTTCAAATCATTGGCTTGGTCAGCATACTGTGCGCCGGAACGAATCACGCGGCCGGTGGCGGCCACCCCGCTCAGCCTCGGCAGATCCCACTCGCCGCCCAGCACCAGTTGGTAACGCGGCACGCCGATGGCATCGTTGCCGTCATAGGCGCCGTCCTGGGTTTTGGTCAGTTCCGGATCCATCCAGGTGGCGCTGCCGTTCAGGCGCACGCCCAACAGCGGTTCGCCGAAGATGTTCAGCTCCAGTCCGCGGTTGCGCTCCTCGCCATAGTTGCCGTATTCATACTGGTTGCCGCCCAGATAGTTGTACGAGGCCACCGGTTTTTTGATTTCGAATGCCGCCAGCGAACCGGCGATGCGGCCGTAATCCGCCTTTACGCCCACTTCGTTCTGTTTCGAGGTCTCAATGCCGGTCACCTGGCCGCCGTTAATGACGGTACCGGTGCCGTAGGTGGTGCCGGCGGTTTGGCCGGACTGCAGCGCTTCGATATGGTTGGCGTAGAAGGAGATATGCTCCCACGGCTTCACCACGATGCCGAAGGCCGGCGTCACCTTGGTTTCATTAAACTGGCTGGACTCAACACCGGTGTAGTCATAATTGCTGACGTTGACGCTCTGGCGCCGCAGGCCGCCGATCAGCCGTAGACGGTCATCCAGCATAGAAAGGGAATCCGACAGCGATACGCCGCTGTTAAAGGTGCGGCTGGTGACGCCGGGATCGCCCATCCTGCCGCCCGCATAGGTGGAATCGGTGGGCTCGGAAACATAGCTCGGGTCGTAGATATTGGTGGCTATGCTTTCTGACGACATTTGGTAGGCCGTGCGTATCCGGTTATAGATGCTTGAATAGCCCAAATTAACGTGATGGGTGATAAACCCGGTATCGAATTTGCCGCGAATGCCAGCCTGGCTGGAGAAACTGTCGGAAAAATAGGGCACCCGCAGATCGCTAATGGTGGCGTCGCCGTTGTCATTATAAGGCGTAGGGGACGCATAAGAGCCTAATTCATGGGTGTGATTCCCGCCCACCGCGCCGTAAACCGTCCAATCATTGTTTAGATCATATTCGCCGTGCAGGGCACCAAACTGACTCTCGGTATCGGTGTAAGCCCACTTCTGACCGTAGTTGGTGGTGGCGGAAGGCGGCTTGAGGATCTCGTTCAAGCCGGTGGTGTAGACCACCGAACGGGCGCCGTGCACCGTTTGTTTTTCCGCGCCCATATCCAGCGAGGCGCGAAAGCGATCGCCGCGATAGTCCAGGCCGATGGTGCCCAGCGTCAGGCGGCGGCTCTCATCGTCAATCGCGGTATCACCTTCGCGGTGCACGCCGCTGACCCGCACGCCCCACTGATTGTCGTCGCCGAAGCGGCGCGCCACATCAAAGGATCCGCCAATCTGGGATTTGGAGGTATAGTCCAGCGAAACGCGGTTCAGCGGTTCATCGCCGGCGCGTTTCGGTTCGACGTTAATCGTGCCGCCCACTCCGGTGCCCCCAGGCGGCACGCCGTTAAGGAACGCGCTGGAGCCTTTCAGCAACTCTACCCGCTCCGCCAGTTCGGTGGCGACAAACTGGCGCGGCAGCACGCCATAGAGACCGCCGAATGAGATATCCTCACTGGTGAGATCAAAGCCGCGCACGTTAAAGATTTCCTGGGTGCTGCCGTAACCGTAGGCGGTCTGCACCGAGGCGTCGTTGCGCAACACGTCGCTGATGGAACGGGTCTGTTGATCCTGCATCAGCTTCGAGGTGTAGCTCACGACGCTGAAGGGTACGTTATTCGCATCCTGCTCCCCCAGCACGCCCAGACGGCCGCCGTTGGCAATAGGTCCGTCCAAAAATGCCGGCACCAATTGGTCCCCTCCCGCCTTGAATTCATTGTTGGGCGATGCCACCACGGTCATGGTTTCCCCCTTTGAGGAGGCTGAATTCGCGGAGGTTGAGGTCGCGGAAGCGGCGGTGGAAGACGAAACGGGGGTGGTGGTATCCGCCGTGGTTGCGGCAATAACCGGTAGCACCGTTGCCCCGCAAGCGGCACCGATAACCACCGCCAGCAAGCGCGGCAAAGCCCTCGATGGGGCAGGAGTTGAAAGAACGGCAGTACGCATGTGCAAACCTTTAGGAAATAATAATGAGAATGATTCTTATAAGAGTTCATGATTATGCGTAATGCCGTTTTTTTTGCAAGAAATTATTTATATTACTAATGGAATTATTGCTTCAGATTAATTTTTAACTTCAATCCACTGGCCGGTTTCGCTTTTAGCGCAAAGTCGCCCCCTACCCGGCCGGCTTGCGCCACAGAATCATCTTCTATGCTGCCGGCTTGCGCAGCAGATAAATAAAATACGGGGCGCCAAAAAATGTCGCCAGTAATCCGGCAGGTATCTGATACGGAAACAGAATGATCCTGCCGCACCAATCAGCCACGATCATCAATAAGGCGCCTAGCAAACCGGCCACCAATAGCTGCGGAAGCGGCCGGCGAAATCCCAGTAAACGGGCCATATGGGGTGCCATTAGCCCGACAAAACTCAGCGGGCCGACATTGAGAGTGGCGGCGGCGATTAATCCCGCCGCCAGCAGCAAGATAGCTGCCCGGGCCGGTTTCAACGCCACCCCGGCGGACCGGGCGGTAGCGCTCCCCAGGGGCAGCAATGCCAGCCAGCGGCGCAACAAGGGCGTGATGGCCAGTAATATCACCGCGATAAAGGCGGTCCACAGCGCCTGCGCGCCGCCCACTTTATAGGTGGAACCGGATAGCCAGGTAAGGACCGTCGCCATACGCGGGTCGCCGCTTATCAGCATCAGCGTAAGCAACGTGGAGAAAAGCGTGCTCAAGGCGATACCCACCAGCAGCAATCGGCTGCCGGAAAATCCGCCGCGCTGGGCCAGCAGCATAATCAGCAGCAGCGTCAGCGCCGCGCCGAGGCTTCCGGCCGGCAATAGCCAGACGAAGGCGTCTCCCGGCACCAGCAATAGCATTAACACAATACCGAACGCCGCCCCGGAGCTGATGCCCAGCACTTCCGGACTGGCCATCGGATTGCCGGTCATTTTCTGAATCAGCGCGCCCGCCGCCGCCAACATGGCCCCCGCCGCGCCCGCCGCCAATACCCGCGGCCAGCGCCAGGGCCACATCTCCATCAGCGACAAATACCAGCCATGGTCGGCCCGGCCCAATGTCAGCGCCAGACCCACCAGCAGCAGCAGTAACGCCATCCCCCATACTGCCCCGATCCAGGTCAATTGCCGTTCACGTCCCGTTGGCTGTGCGCTGTCCTCTGGGCCGGTAACGCTATTGCGCAGCCTTGGCAACAGCCACAGCAGCAGCGGCGCGCCCAGCAACGCGGTGGCGGCGCCGGTGGGAATCTCAATCCAGCGGCGCGCCAGCATGATCATGATTTGGTCGCTGAGCAATAGAAGCAGCGCGCCCAGCAGACAGGATAACCAGAGCCGATGCAACAAGCGTCGCGCCCCCAGCATCCGGGCCAGCAGCGGCGCGAATAATCCGATAAAACCGATATTGCCGGCGGCATTCACCAGAAATGCGCTCAGTACAATGGCGATGCCCAGGCCGCCGATCCTGGCGGTAATCAATCCCAAGCCCAAATTACGGGCAATACCGTCGTCCAGCCCCATCAGCATCAATGGCCGCAGCATCAGCAACACCAGTACCAGCCCAATCACCAGGCGCGGCCATAAAAAACTCACCTTGCTCCAGTCTTGCTGATTGAGCATGCCGCTGCCCCAAAGAAAAATGCTTTGCAGGCGCTCATAGTTAAGCAGCGACAACAGGCTTCGGGCGGAGCCGCAATATAACCCCAACACCAATCCCGCCAGAATCAGGGTGACCGGCGACAAGCGGCGACCCCAGGAGACACCGAATACCAGTCCGCCCACCGTCAGAGCACCGAGAATGGTGGCCAGCTGTCGGGTGGATTCGCCGCCCGGCAGTGCCCAGAGCATGGCGACGGTCAGTCCCAGCTGCGCTCCCGCCGACACGCCGAGCGTCGTGGGCTCCGCCAAAGGATTACGCAGGATCTGCTGGAATAACAGCCCCGTCAGGCCGAGACCGGCCCCCACCAGCATTGACAACACGGTGCGGGGCAGCAAGCTGTAATGGAACAGCATTTCGTCGATATTATCGACCTGCGGTTGCCAGACGGCCTGGCGCCAGAGGCCCACCGGCAGTTGCTGCATCAGATTCAGGCCGGTCAATGCCAGACCGGCCATGACCAGCAGTAAAATCAACAGCGAAGAATAAGGCGATACCCTGGCGCTCATGCCGCTTCCACCAGGGACTGCTCAAGCAGTCGACAAAACCGCATGGCGGCGATGGTAGCGCCAAAAAACCACACCGCCGGGACCGTTTGCCATTGCTTCTCCCGCACGAAGGGGATCACCTGCCAGAGCGGCGACAGCACGACCTCGTCCAGAGGATCCCGATCGCCGCGGCGAAAGCACAAGGCCCGTACACCCTTTAACCCGGCCAGCTGTTCAAAGCCCACGGTCGCGCTGCCCCAGCGATTCACCTCTCCATGCCAGGCATTGGCCACGCCGACCTGGTCCATGACTTCCTGGAACATGCTGCCTTTCCCCAGCACCATAACGTGTTGGCTGTCGAGAAAGGTGAACAGCAATACCGGACGGCTGGGGACGGTGCTCAGCCGCCGGCGCGTCAGGGCCAACTGCCCGTCGACCTCCTGCAAATGTTGCCGCGCCCGCGCCATCAGGTCCAGATACTCACCCAACGCCAGCACATCCCGCCGGGCGGTGGTTAAAGGTAAACCCGGCGTATCCTGAACCGGAAAAGACATTACCGGCGCGATGGGGGCTAGGCTTTCCGGTGCCGGTCCGTAGCCTTTGGTCAGCAAAATCAATGAAGGGCGCAGGCGTTGCAGTGCTTCCATATTCGGCTCAGTGCGCAATCCGACATCCTTGACCGACAGGGCCAAGGGAGGTTCCACTACCCAATTACGATAGTTGGGCGCATCGGCGATGGCCTGTGGGATAACTCCCAGGGACAGCAACAACTCCGTCGGACGCCATTCCAGAGCGATTATCCGCCTCGAATCGAGCCTTTTATCCGCCGCCATCGCAACGGAACGCCACCAGGGCAGGGCCATCATTGCCAAAAGCAGACGTCGGCGATACTCATCATGAGTTTGCATAAAATTTAAATATTAATAGTTATCATTACGATTTTAATCGCCTATTATGCCCATTCAGAGAGTGACTGCAAGCAACTCGCCTGCCAGAACGCCTTTCCCTTGGTTTAAATCAACAAAGGAAACACATGAATCCTCATGAAAACATGCCTGGCCCGGCATGCGCCGCCGAAATAGCGGAAAATTTTCTCCTCACGGCCCCTGACAACAAAAAAGTACATAGCGTACTGGATTTATGTGCGCAGGATACGGCGCTGGCGGTTTTAGAACCCCTGTTGAGAATAAATCAAGGGGGAGATCGGGCGGCGGTTATCTCCATCTGGTCGCAATGGTACTTTGCGCTTTTACTGGCGCCCTGGACGCGTATCAATATGCTGTACGACTGGCAGTTGCCATTTCTGCCGCAAAGCATCCGCTTCACGCAGTCCGAAAACGCCGTGCCGGATCGGTTTATTCTGGCGGATATTGGCCGCGCGGTGCCTCCATGCGAGGGTACCGCCCGGTTCGAGGAATTGATTGATCGGCATTTGGCGCCGGTATGCCGGACCTTAAGCCGGCTAGCCGGCATCAAGCCCGGATTGTTTTGGAACAATGCCGGTATCCGTCTGGCGCACGGCGTTGATATGGCGCTACAGCAGGGGGCGGATATTACCCGGGCCGTGGAATTTCTGGCAATGCGCACCCTGGCGGATGGCACGCCCAACCGCCTTTATCAGCCGGTGCGGGAGATACCGCAGCCGTCGGGGCCGCCAAAAATTATCCGTCGCCTCTGTTGCCTGCGTTATAAACTCGCCGGTCTCGAATACTGCCCAGGTTGCCCGCTGGTGGAAGCGCGGCAGCGCAAGGCCGGTCGGTGCCGTTAACCGGCCCGCAATTACAGATTTCGGTCAGACTCGCCGTAATAATGCAGCGAATTCAAAGAAAAATACCGCCGGAGACCTCAATCCTTTGGCCGTTGATCCAGCCGTTGCCATCCGCCAGCAATGCGGCCACGGCGGCGCCGACATCATCCGGCAGCCCCACCCGACCGAGAGCGGTGGCAGAGGCAATTTGCCGGTTTATCTCCGGTGTATCCCGCACCAAGCCGCCGCCGAAGTCGGTTTCGATGGCACCGGGAGCAATGGTATTGGCGCTGATGCGGCGATCCCCCAACTCCTTGGCCAGATAACGGGTTAACACTTCTACTCCCCCTTTCATGACCGCATAGGCGGAGGAACCGGGGAAGGAGAACCGGGCCAGGCCGGAGGAGATATTCACGATCCGCCCGCCATCGGCAATCAGCGGCAGCAATTTCTGCGTCAAAAAATAGGGCCCCTTGAGGTGGACTTTAAACAAGAGTTCAAATTCCTCCTCAGAGATTTCCGCAAAAGCAACATGCGACGCGACGCCGGCATTATTCACCAGAAAGTCGAACTGCTCACGCGCAAACTCGGCGGTCAAAACCTGTTTCACCTTGGCGGCAAAATCCCCGAACCCGGCGCTGTCGCCCACATCCAATTGCACCATGGCCGCTTTACCGCCGGCCTGTTTGATCTCTTCAACCAGCGCCCGCGCCTCGTCGGCCTTGCTATGATAAGTCCCTATGATATCGACGCCCTGGCGAGCCAGGTGCTGTGCGATGCTTTTACCCAGTCCGCGGCTGGCGCCGGTGATCAAGGCGATTTTATTACTCATGGTCGTTCTCCCGTTAATGGGTGGCTTTATCATTATGGCTCGGGTAACAGTTTATTGGCCGGATTGAGATAGATAAATCCGCCAAAATCGGAAATACTGTTCGCCATAACAGAACAATAGCGAGTGACGCGGCAATGGTGAACAAGCTGGAGCTTCTGCGCAGTTTCGTGCGGGTGACCGAACTGTCGAGTTTTACCCAGGCCGGCGAGAGCCTTGGGCTGCCGAAGTCAACGGTGTCTGAGCATATCCAGCAGTTGGAGGACCTGGTGGGCGCTCGTTTGCTGCATCGCACCACCCGACGGGTAAGGGCGACACAAGACGGGCTGGTACTCTATGAGCGCAGCCTGGATATGCTGGCGAACATGGACGAGCTAGAGGGATTGTTTCGCCAGGACGGTCTGGTGCTGGCCGGGCGCTTGCGTATCGATATGCCGGCCGGCTTTGCCCGTTCCCTAGTGCTGCCGCGTCTGGGGGAATTCATGCAACGGCACCCGCGGGTGCAAATCGAGATCAGCTGCACTGACCGCAGGGTGGATATCGTCCGGGAGGGATTTGATTGCGTACTACGCGTGGGTGAATTAACCGATGCGACCCACGTCGCGCGCCGGTTAGGCCAACTGCCGATGCTAAATTGCGCCAGCCCGGTCTATCTGGCCGCCCACGGCACGCCACGCACTCCGGAAGAGCTTGCCGGGCATTATCTGGTACATTACGTGTCGGTATTGGGCACCCGGGCCGAGGGATTTACCTACCTGCGGCAAGGCAAGCCAGTGGAACTGGAGCTGCCCGCCATGGTGACGGTGAATAATGTCGACGCCTATAACGCAGCCTGTCTGGCCGGACTGGGGATCATCCAGGCGCCGGCCATCGGCATGAGCGAACATGTGGCCGCCGGGCGATTGGTTGCCATCCTGGCGGATTATCCGCCGCCTTCCATGGACGTCTCGTTGTTGTACGCCCATCGCCATTATTTGCCCCGACGCGCGCGGGTTTTTATGGACTGGCTGGCGGAATTGATCGGGCAGGCCATCACCCGTCCCTTGCGTTAACAGACAGCGTTACGGCAGATTATCGAATCACTTCTCAACGGCCTCGAGGGAAATATTTGCGAGAGCCTTCCCTAATCTGTTGTTTACTCATCGCATCTTCGCTATTCAATCAGATAAAAGATGCGATTTACCCCTATCTCGAAGGGTTATAAGCATTCGATAAATTCACGAATAATCCCGGCAATCTCGGCAGGGGATTCAAGGGGTGAAAGATGCCCCGTTCCCGGCAACACATGCAGCAGCGCATGGGGGATAAGCGGCAGCAGTGCGGTTTTCAACACCGCGGCGGTTTCAACCCAGTCCAGTTCTCCGGCAATAATAACCGTTGGGGATACGATCCCGGCAGCTTCCGCAGAAATATCTTCCTGACTGGCGTACCTCGGCCAGGCTATTTTTGCTCCGGGCGCGCCGCGTAAACTGTCTTCAACGATCTGCTGACGCTGGCCGGAAGATAAGGGCTTTGCGCTGAGCATATGGTCGATGGCCATATTCACCGACTCCGGTGAGGCGTAAGCATTCTCCATGGCCAACAGGGCTTCCTGCGTCAATAACATCGGCACCGGCGGCGCGGGCGCAATCAGTACCAGCCCGGCAAGACCACGGGGACGCTGCGAGGCCAGCAATTGTGCGATTTTTCCCCCCATGGAATGCCCTACCAGCACATACTTTCGCACATCCAATGCCGTAATCATGGCCAGGATATCGTTAACAAAATCAATAAGGGCGAATCCGTTATCGGCCGGCGCGGCCGATTCACCCCATCCCCGCAGGTCGGGCGCGATGGTATGATAAGAATCAGGTAGAGCGGCTATAACTTTTCTCCAGGTACGCGACGAACCGCCCCAGTAATGTAAAAAAATAATGGCCGGTGAGCCGTTACCTCTTTCTACTAAATTCAATTGAATGCCATTCAAAAAGTATTTCATAACGCAACCCCGTGATAAGTAATGTCAGGCCGCGATAATAAATTAAATCGTTTTAATCGATAATCCTCTCTCTGCTATCATCAATCTATCCTAAAACTATCGAATAGAGACTTTATGGATCGTTTGACCTGCATTGAAATTTTTATTGCCGCCGTCGACGAGGGCAGTCTGGTGGCTGCGGGCCGGCGCTTTGGCTTGTCCGCCTCAATGGCGGGAAAATACCTGACCGGGCTTGAAGCGGAATTGAATGTCTGCTTGATCAAGCGCAGCACCCGGCGCTTAAATCTTACCGATGCCGGCAGCAGGTATTACGATCGCTGCAAACGCATTCTGGATGAATTCGACGACGCTAACCGCGAAGCCAGTGATGCCAGCATTAGCCTGAACGGCGTATTACGTGTTGCCGCGCCAGTGACCTTCGGCACTCTGCACATGGGCGATGTCATTGGGCGATTCTTGAAGGATCACCCGTTGCTCAACGTTGATATGCGGTTGGACGATCGCTACCTGGATTTGCACGATGAAAATATTGATGTGGCAATACGTATCGGCCGGTTAGCCGATTCAGCCCTTATCGCCCGACGCCTTGCGCCTTGTCGTATGGTGCTTTGCGCCGCGCCGGCGTTTTTATCCCGTGAAGGGACGCCTCGGGTGCCCGAGGACTTACATCATTCGCCTCGTTTGGCGTTCAGCGAAGAGGTGTCGACGGGTGCATGGACGGTCTACGATGAAAACCAGCAACCCCACCACATAGACGGCCCGATCCGAATGCAAGCCAATAATGTTCAGATGCTCTTGGACACGGCGTTGGCGGGTATCGGTATTACCTACGGTCCAAGCTTTGTATTCGGTAGATCTCTTGCCAGCGGTGAGCTGATCAATTTACTGCCCTCCTATCGACCCAAAGACTTAACCGTACAGGCGGTTTATCCGGCGATGCGCTATACGCCGGTAAAAATCCGTCGGTTTATTGATTGTCTGGTGAAGGATTTCGGCGATATACCGCCCTGGGAGCGTTATTAACATATTCAGCACGTTATTTTTTAATTCATAGGCCGTCAAGGCAGGTCGGTGCGAAATCCCCGCCACACTCAAGCTTTATCTTGGTGGCATCATCCAGCACTTCAGATTGCGTGAGAATGCGGTAAGGGTGATTTTCTTCTCAACGGTGCGTCTGACGCACAGGCTAAAGCGACGCTGGACGGGCTGCCGCTCTCCGCCGCCGGATTGATAAACTTAACCTATTGATGAGCGCTCCGCTCGCCTCGTTTGAGAGCAGATTAAGTGCAAGTGACTGACCCACTCCCGGCGCCGGTAGATATTCTGGCTCAAAAAGCCCGATATGTGGGCGCGTTGCAGCGACGTATTTGTTGATGTGCTCGGCTATTCTCCCTAAGGCTACAATTCCACTGAGCATCCGCTCTATGGAATACTTTTTCCCATCAGATACCGTGTTTATATGGTAAGATTTGACATGAAACTTCAAACCAATAGATCTAGTGATCCTCTCAGTCGACCGCAAGACTTTATGCTTGCGAGAGCGGCGTCTCGGAATTCCGGGACGACAAAAAATCCAGGTTGTATCTGGGTTGCATTCATTTTTTTAGAACGTTAAAGAGATGATCCGCTAGAAGCGATTCAAGATATCTGATATTAATACAACGCTAGTAAGAATTTTTTTAAAAGATTAATTAAATCGAAGTCAAAATCGCCAATTTTTAAGTTAGAATCCAAGATCTTATTAAGATATTGCATGTTTCAAATTTACATTAGAAACGTAAATCTATAGTACATACAAACAAAGATGAGTTGGAACAGGCAGAAAATGTGCTCGCCTATAGTAAAACCACTGGAATATATGCCACATAATGTTTTTCTTCCACCGTCTGATTGAGAGAATAGTCGAAGACTTAGCAAGCGACTGAAAACAAAAAATGATTCATCCAGTGCGTCTGCCGCAATGCAATCTCTTAGGTAGGCGTTTTCAGGTTGGCGATGGTAAACAATAGGCAACTCGCGGTCAGGACGGATAATCAATCGAATTAATTATCTTTCTCTAATCCAGAAGAGTGAAGTTAAATAAGCGACGTTCCGGAGGCCATGATGAATAAACTTATTATTAAAATTTTCGAAAGATTCAACTTAACCCCAATATCTAGAGAGCAGATCAATAAAATGGCTGCACACCTCGCTAAAAAAGAGGAAGATCTGGTCGAGTTGCAGAATTTGGTAACTCAAATTCAAACAGCCAATCAAAAATTTAGTTGGATTGGGGAATACCTTGAATGGACGGAAAAGCTCTTTGGCATCGGCATGTTCCCTGTTGACAAGAACACGAAGCTGATAGCTAGTTTCACTCCCGGGTCATCGTACTTTAAACTTGCATCAAAAGGTATTGGCGTCGCGGAGCTAGCCGTTATCACCGACCTCTTGAGTGATATTCAAAAAAACAATGTTCCGGGGGAAGTTGTCGAATTCGGCGTTTTTAAGGGCGAATGGATTAATCGACTATACAACATAATGGGCAGTGTAGGACTCCACCGGGAGATTTGGGGCTTCGATTCCTTCAAGGGCCTATCCAAGCCCAGTGAAAAGAATGACGATCCATTTTGGCAGGAGGGCATGTTTTGTGCCGGCCTGGACGAAGTAAAGCGCAATGTTCAAATTGAAAACCGTCCTAACATTCGCCTGGTACCCGATTGGTTTGCAGAGAGCCTAAAAGGGATGGAAGCCCGCCTTCTCGAAAAGGTTAGTTTCGCGCGGATCGATTGCGATATTTATGAACCGACCGTTGAATGCCTTCAGTTTTTGGAAAGCCGATTAAGCCACGGTTCTGTGTTGGTTTTTGACGACTGGAGTCACGACCTGCGCATCGGGGAAACCAAGGCCTTTGCTGAATGGGTGCCAACGGTCCCCCATCTCGAATTTGAGTTTCTGTTCTTCTCGCACTGGGATCACTTTCAGATCCGTGTTTGGCATGTTGGTAAACCACGTTGGCCCCTTGGGACAATTTCGGATAGGAGCTGAAAATGGCATAAAGTTCCAAGCATACCGAATTTCGAGGCGGGCCTCCTCCAAGCTTTGACATCCATCAGTTCAGTCATTAACTCGGCTGGATTGCCGTCAATCTCTTGAAGATTTGGGCTGTAAGAAATAGAAAAATATTACTATCATTAAGTGTAATATAAAAAACCCTGAATTAACAGGGCCTTAAATTAGTTTCTTGTCAAAAAAAATTCTAAGGTCGACTCTAAAACGGAATATCGTCGTCAAAATCCATTGGCGGTTCATTGCCGGCGGCCGGCGCATTATTCTGCGGTGCGGCGGCAGGACGACCTGCTGGCGCCGCCGGCGCGGCAGCGGGATTGCCGCTGAACTGCGCATTATTGCCCTGGGGCTGCTGCGGTTGGCCCCAACCGCCCTGCTGGCCGCCGCCGGCATTGCCGCCGGTCGCACCCGCCCCGCCGCCCTGGCGTCCGCCCAGCATTTGCATGGTGCCGCCCACGTTCACCACCACTTCAGTGGTATAACGTTCCTGGCCGCCCTGATCGGTCCATTTGCGGGTTTGCAGCGCCCCTTCGATATAGACCTGAGAACCTTTTTTCAGGTACTCACCCGCCACTTCCGCGAGTTTGCCGAACAGGACCACCCGATGCCATTCGGTCTTTTCTTTGGTTTCGCCGGTCTGCTTGTCGCGCCAGCTTTCGGACGTGGCCAGAGTCATGTTGGCTACCGCGCCACCGTTCGGCATATAACGGACTTCCGGATCCTGGCCCAGATTTCCGACTAGAATCACTTTGTTTACGCCTCTGCTGGCCATGTCGACTCTCCTGATAAAATGATTTTTTAAGTGTAATCGGTAAAGTTTACCATGCAAACGCGTAAAGAACACGGCTGAAAATCATTGCGGCGCCGCTCCCGCTTCGGTTGATACAGATATTGCTGTTGCAATCAATACTGGATATTCGTTCAGCTTTTTTTGTGTCATAATTGTCCGTTTCGTGCCGGTCGCGTTGTCAAAGCGGTCGTCAGTAATTATTCATCCGGTGTCGGGATTAAGTTGAATGGATAAGATCGAAGTTCGTGGTGCTCGTACCCATAACCTGAAAAATATCAGCCTGGTTATTCCCCGCGACAAGTTAATAGTCATTACCGGCCTGTCCGGCTCAGGCAAATCCTCTCTGGCTTTTGATACCCTTTATGCCGAAGGTCAGCGGCGTTACGTCGAGTCGCTTTCCGCTTACGCCCGCCAATTCCTGTCGTTGATGGAAAAACCGGATGTGGACCATATCGAGGGCCTCTCCCCCGCGATCTCCATAGAGCAGAAATCCACCTCCCATAACCCGCGCTCCACCGTGGGGACCATTACTGAAATTCATGATTACCTGCGCCTGCTGTTCGCCCGGGTTGGCGAGCCGCGGTGTCCCGATCATGACGTGCCTCTGGCGGCGCAGACCGTCAGCCAGATGGTGGATAATGTATTGTCCCAGCCGGAAGGCACGCGCTTGATGCTGCTGGCGCCCATAGTGAAAGAGCGTAAAGGCGAGCATAGCAAGACCTTGGAAGGCCTGGCGACGCAGGGATATATCCGGGCCCGCATCGATGGCGAAGTCTGCGATCTGTCCGATCCGCCCAAGCTGGAACTGCAAAAAAAACATACCATTGAAGTGGTGGTGGACAGGTTCAAGGTGCGGGAGGATCTGGCCCAGCGGCTGGCGGAATCCTTTGAAACCGCCCTCGGCCTGTCCGGCGGCACCGCCGTGGTGGCGGAAATGGATAATCCGCAAGCGGAAGAGCTGCTGTTCTCCGCCAATTTCGCTTGCCCCATTTGCGGTTACAGCATGCCGGAACTGGAGCCGCGCCTGTTCTCCTTCAACAATCCGGCCGGCGCGTGCCCTACCTGTGACGGGCTGGGTGTTCAGCAATATTTTGACCCGGAACGGGTCTTGCAAAATCAGGAAATATCCTTGGCGGGCGGCGCCATCCGCGGCTGGGATCGGCGCAATTTTTATTACTTCCAGATGCTGCGATCCCTGGCGGCCCATTACAAATTCGATGTGGAAGCGCCGTTCAATGAACTGGACAGCGAAGTCCAGCAAAAAATCCTGTTCGGTTCCGGTAAAGAAACCATTGAATTCAAATATATCAACGATCGCGGCGACAGCTCGATAAAACGCCACCCCTTCGAAGGGGTGCTGCCGAATATGGAGCGCCGTTATAAAGAAACCGAATCTTCGGCGGTGCGCGAAGAGTTGGCGAAATATATCAGCAACCGCCCTTGCAACAGCTGCGGCGGTACTCGTCTACGCCGTGAGGCGCGCCATGTGTTTGTGGAAAACACCACGCTGCCTTCCATTTCCGATATGGGCATCGGCCATGCCTTGAGCTTCTTTGATGAGATGAAGCTCAGCGGTCAACGGGCCCAGATCGCTGAAAAAATTCTGAAAGAAATCCGCGATCGGCTGAAGTTTCTGGTGAATGTCGGTTTGAATTATCTCTCTTTGTCCCGATCGGCGGAAACCCTGTCCGGCGGGGAGGCGCAGCGTATCCGCCTGGCCAGCCAAATCGGCGCCGGCCTGGTGGGGGTGATGTATGTGCTGGACGAACCTTCCATCGGCCTGCACCAGCGGGATAATGAACGGCTGCTGGAAACCTTGATCCATCTGCGCAATCTCGGCAATACGGTGATTGTGGTGGAGCATGACGAAGACGCCATTCGCGCGGCGGACCATATCATCGATATCGGTCCGGGGGCCGGCGTGCACGGCGGGGAAGTGGTCGCCGAGGGTACCGCCGAACAGATTATGGCCAACCCCGCCTCACTCACCGGGCAGTTCCTGAGCGGAAAACGGGAGATCGCCATTCCCGAACGGCGCATTCCGGCCGATCCCACCCGGGTGCTGAAATTAATCGGCGCCCGCGGCAACAATCTGAAAGATGTCACCCTGACGCTGCCGGTGGGGCTGTTCACCTGTATCACCGGCGTGTCGGGTTCCGGTAAATCCACCTTGATCAACGACACATTGTTCCCGGTGGCGCAGCGCCAGTTAAACGGCGCCACCACCACTGAAGTCGCGCCTTATCGTGATATACAGGGTCTGGAGTACTTCGATAAGGTCATCGATATCGATCAAAGCCCCATCGGGCGGACGCCGCGTTCCAACCCCGCCACCTATACCGGGGTGTTTACGCCGGTGCGGGAACTGTTCGCCGGCGTGCCGGAATCCCGTACCCGTGGTTATACTCCCGGCCGTTTCAGTTTCAACGTGCGCGGCGGACGTTGCGAAGCCTGCCAGGGGGATGGCGTGCTGAAAGTGGAAATGCATTTTCTGCCGGATATCTATGTGCCCTGCGATCAATGCAAGGGCCAGCGTTATAACCGCGAAACCCTGGAAGTGAAGTATAAAGGCAAAAATATCCATGAAGTGCTGGATATGACCATTGAGGACGCCCGTGAGTTTTTCGATGCGGTGCCGGCGCTGTCGCGTAAATTGCAAACCCTGATGGATGTGGGTCTCTCCTATATTCGTTTGGGACAATCCGCCACCACCCTGTCCGGCGGCGAGGCGCAGCGCGTCAAGCTGGCCCGGGAGCTGTCGAAACGCGGCACCGGCCAGACGCTTTATATTCTGGACGAACCCACCACCGGGCTGCATTTCGCCGATATCCAGCAGTTGTTGGAAGTGCTGCATCAGCTGCGGGATCAGGGTAATACCATTGTGGTTATCGAGCATAATCTGGACGTGATCAAAACCGCCGACTGGATTGTCGATCTCGGCCCGGAGGGGGGAAATGGCGGAGGAGAAATTCTGGTATCGGGTACCCCTGAAACCGTGGCGGCCTGCAAGGATTCTTACACTGCCCGCTTCCTGAAGCCGATTCTGGACCGAAAGCACCATCCCATATCCAAAGCCGGCTGAGGGATGGTGTAAACGCAGAATGATTGCCGGCACGGTCTCCCTTTCACACGTTCGGTTCACGTCGTGGAGATAGCGGGCCTACCGTACCATGAGGCGCTCGGTCGGGCGAAAAAACCACGCCCGATTCGACCTCATTGGCACGGTCTCCCTTTAACACGCCCGTTGCACAATCGGTAATGGCGGGCCTACCGTACCATGAGGCACTCTGTCGGGCAGAAAAACCATGCCCGATTCGACCTCATTGGCACGGTCTCCCTTTAACACGTCCGGTTCAGCTTCGGCGTTAGCGGGCCTACCGTGCTGTGGGGCGCTCGGTCGGGCGGGAAAACCATGCCCGATTCGACCCCATCAGCGCGGTCTCCCTTTAACACGTTCGTTGCACGATCGGTGTGATTTGGTCCAGTGATCTCGGGCCTAATCCGCAATGCAATCCGCGTAAGCCGCGCTGTGGAAATCAATTTCCCATTCCAGCACCTGCCGATAGAGGGCGGACAAGCGCCGCTGTTCGCTTTCAGGCAGCGCCGCGCCGCACTGGTCCAGTTCCGCCTTTAACCAACGGGCCTGGGCGAAAAAAGCCTCTTCCGCATGCATCTCTACCCATTGGCGGATATCCGGGTCCGTTTGTCCGGACCGGGATACGCGGCTGCACCAATGGTAATACATCCACTCGGCGCCAAACATCAGGGTGATGATATCGGCATAACCTCCATCACGGGCGGACGTCAACATGCCGTCGCGAAAACGGCTGACCGCCAGCAGGTTGCGCTGATAATGGTCGGGATTGATACCGCGCCGCGCCAGGACCTGTTCGAAATAACCCATCTGGTCGTCCACCAGGGCGTTCAGTACGCCCACCAGCCAGCGCTGCTGACGGATATCCGGCGCTTTGCTGACCGCCAGGGCAAAAATGCCGATGGCGGTGGCGACAAAATCGCCTTCGAACACCAGGTATTGATTAAAAACGTCGGCAGGCAATTTATCCTGTTCGATATCGGTAACAAAACGATGCTGTTGCATGGCCTGCCAGGACGCCTGGTGCTCCGCCAGCAGTCGGTCGCTGAAACTCTCCATCATGCCTCCAGCGCCGCCCGGGCCGCGGCCATAAAATGTTTAACCCGTTCCGGTTCCACTTCATTCCACCAGACGCCGCCCACTTTTAAGGTGCTGGCGACAATCACGCCCTGGGTGCGTTGCAAAATCTGTTGGACGTTATCGGGGGTGACGCCGGATCCCACCAACAACGGCAGCGCGGTGGCGGAACGTATTTCATCGATTTCCTCCAACGTTGCGCTGTCGCCGGTGCGCTGGCCGGTGGCTATCACCGCGTCGGCCTGGAAAAAATCCACGTCCCGGGTCAATTCCTGAATGGAACGATCGGCAACAATGGCATGACTGCCGTGTTTAACGTGGCTGTCGGCAAAAACCCGGATATGTTCGGCCCGCAGCATACTGCGATAGCGTAACGCCTTGGCCGCCGCGCCTTCAATAAACCCTTCATTGGCGATATAGGCGTTCGCCCATTGATTGACCCGGATAAAATCCGCCCCGCCCGCCAGCGCCGTGGCCAGGGCAGGTAAGGCGGCATTGGCCAGCACATTAATCCCAAGCGGCACGCCGAATTCTTTTTTGATACGATCGGTGATGACCGACATTAGCGCCGCGGTTTCCGGCCCGATATCTTCCGGTTTTGCAAAAGGAATATCGCCATGATTTTCGATAATGAGCCCATGCACGCCGCCGGCAATATAATGCTTGGCATCGTACAAAGCGCGATCAATTATTTTCGAAAAAGGCTGCCCTTTATATTGCGGCGTGCCGGGGAAAGCGGCGCAATGCACAACGCCAATGACTGCTTTACTTCTGGAAAATATATCTTGTATTGCACTGGGTTTATCTGCTGATATAGAGGCCATCTTATTTCACCTTCTTAGGAATTACATTATGCACGTCTATGTCGTGGGTAATATGGGCGTCGATCAAACCTATCTTATCGATGAACTGCCGGAAAAAGGCGCATCGATTCTTGGGCAAAGAATATCCCAGGATTTGGGTGGTAAAGGGGCTAATCAGGCCATTATCCTGGCCCGCTGTGGAATAAATACCACCTTGATTGCCGGGAGCGGTGATGATAGTCAAGGGGCATGGTGCCGTAAAAAAATAGAGCAAGAATCATTAACGCTGTTTCCCATTAAGCCATTAAATTGCGCAACAGATACATCCATTATTCTTAATAGCGCCGATGGCGATAATGCGAATATCACCACCACCACCGCTGCCGAAATTTTATCCCTGGAGGACATCAAAACCGCCCTCGCCGCCGCGCAGCCGGGTGATGTGTTATTACAGCAGGGTAATTTCTCTTTTGAAAAAACCCGCGCCATCTTTGAATATTCCCGCAGTCGTAAATTATTCAATGTGTTCAATCCTTCGCCGGTTAAAACGCAATTCGCCCAGCTTTGGCCGCTTATCGATCTGGCCGTGCTCAACAGTCTCGAAGCCAGGTTGCTGAGCCAGGGTAATCAGGAGCCGGTGGCCGCCGCGCAACAGTTGTTGAACGACGGCGTCGGCACGCTGGTGATTACTCTCGGCGCCGACGGCGCGCTGCTGTTTGGCAACGGACAGCAACATCACGTGGATGCCGCGCCCTGCCGTGTCGTCGACACCACCGGCGCCGGCGATACTTTCCTGGCGGTCATGCTGGCCTCTTCACTGCGGCGTGGCGTTCACGTTGATCCGAAGGCGCTGCGCCATGCCGTTGCCGCCGCGGCGGTTACCATCGGCCGCAGCGGTACGTTAAATGCCTTCCCTTCCCGGGAAGAGCTGGCCGCCTTGCTTGCCTGATAACACCTTGTCTGGTCGGGACAGGATGTCCCGCTGGACTGCCCGGTCGGGACAGGCCATTACTTGAATAACGGGCGGAACGTGTCGACATTGCTTTTGGTCACCACGGTGGCCGGCACCAGGATATTTTTCTCCACCGTCTGACCGGCGGTGACCGCGTTAAGGGCTTTCAGCGCTTCGAAGCCCATTTTTTCAGGATCCTGCTGCAAGACCGCCGCCACATACCCTTGATCGATGCCGGTGATGGCCTGGGCAGTCAAATCCCAACCGAAAACCTTGATATCCTTTTGACGACCCTGGTTGACCACTGCCGCCATCGCGCCCAGCAATGCCGGTTCGCCGGTGGCGTAGATCGCGGTCATGTCGGGGTTACCGGTAATCAGATTCTCCGCGGCGGTCAGCGCATCGTCCTGGATATTACGTCCATCCACCACATCCGCCACTTTGATCCCCGGATTGACTTTGATGGCATCTTCAAATCCTTTTTGACGGGCATTCTGGATGGCTGAATTCAGTGCACCGACAATCCCCACCTTGACCTTGCCGCCCATATTTTTCTTAACATAATCGGTAAAATAATCACCCAAGATGTGGCCGCCTTTAATATTATCTACCCCAACCTGTGATTTTTGCGGTCCGGCGGGCAATACGGCATCAATGGCGATAACGGGAATATGGGCATCCGCCGCTTCTTTGATGGCCGGCATAATACCGTTCACATCAATCGCGTCAACAAGAATGCCTTTAACGCCTTGTTGAATATAGTTTTCAATGGCGTCATTCTGCGCCACGGGATTATCGGTGGCATTAAAAACCACCAAAGTTTTACCCGTTTTTTTTGCCGCTTCCTGCGCCCCTTTATTCATCAAATTGAAGAATAACGCTTGCTGGTTAATTTGGACCAACGCATAGGTGGGCGCCGCGTCTTTTGCTGAAGATGCGCCGGTCAATAATGCTATTGCCGTCAATGAACAGGCCAGGGTGGAAATGAATCTTTTGCCGGTGTTAAATAACATTTGGTTGTCCTCGTCAAGAAAAATAGTGCAAGCAAGATGCATAAGGACCAAAATCAACGGCCTCGGCATCAGGGATAAAGTTGGCGGGACAAATATCGATAGGGCGAAAACACAGCAACGGAAATCACAAAATCGCCGTCCGGTGTCGCAGCATTTACTGTCGGATTCTGTTCCTAGCCTGTCCATGTAGGCTATTTTACGGTCAGAATCGGCAGGTTCGGGAATAATTCCCGGAAAACAGGTATTGCGGGTAAACTGCTAATTACAATTCATCGACGCCGAACTTTTGTCAAGCATTAATTCGTGCGACACAGCCTATTATAGGACAGAATTACGTTAAAAAGGCCTGTAACCCTCTGACGTAAATGTGTTAACAATAGCGCTGGGCAGAATGATTGCGGTGGTGCGAATGAATAAAAAAAGAGTCGTCCTTTCAGATGTCGCCAACTTGGCCGGCCTGTCCAAGGCCACCGTCTCGCGTTATCTCAACAACAGTATCGTCTTGCCGCAGGCGACGGTGCAGCGGATTGAAGATGCCATCGCCCAGTTGGATTATCGCGCCAACAGTCTGGCCCGCCGCTTGAGCAAAGGCGGCAGCGAAACCATCGGCCTGGTGCTGCCGGATATTACCAATCCGTTTTTCGCTGAACTGGCGGATGCCGCGGAAGAAGCCGCATCGGAGCATCACTACAGCCTGGTGCTATGTATCACCCGCAACAACCCGGATAAAGAACGCCAGTTTATCCGCTGGTTGGATACCTGCCAAGTGGACGGACTGCTGTTCACGACCAACCGGCCGGATAACGGTTTATTACGGGAAGAATTGGTAGGCCATCAGCGCATCGTATTGATTGATGAGGATATTCCTGGCAGCGTAGTGCCTAAGCTCTTTGTTGATAACGTTCAGGGAGGCATATTGGCCACGGAGCAACTCATTGCCGCCGGCCATCGCCGCATCGCATTTGTCGGCGGTCCGGATGCGTTGATGAGCGTGCGCGAACGCCATGAGGGCTTCAGGCAAGCCATGGAGCATGCGGGACTGGACTGCCCTCCTGAGCGGGTACTGTATGGGGACTACAGCCGGGAATTCGGCCAATCCGCCCTGCACCGGCTGCTATCGCTGCCCGAGGCGCCCACAGCAGTGTTCGCCGCAAGCGACTATCTGGTGCTCGGCCTGCTTGACGGCCTGAGCCAACGGGGATTGACGGCACCTGAAGCACTGTCGCTGGTGGGTTTTGACGACGCCAGCTACGCTGAGCTTATCACGCCGCGGTTATCTACCATCCGTCAGCCTGCCCGCTTACTGGGCCGCACCGCCATCGACATCATGATTAAATTGCTTAACGGTCGCCAGGATATCAACGTTGAAACCCGTATTCCGGTGCAATGGATTGGCCGAGATTCGGTGCGGCGCTACCCGCCGGAGTAAGTTTTCGCACCAATTTTGCGCAACCCTGCACAAAAATGATGCATTGAAATGCATTTAACCTATTGGCGGCAACAATACCGTAACCTTCGCACAAAAAAAATCCTCCCTGTCTTTATTTATTTTATATCAATAGGATACCAGCCATATCCTACGTAGTCGTTTGCAACTGACCGCCGCCATGGCATGAAAACTGCTTTGACCTTCTTGGCGATACAAATATCCACATAGCAGCACAGGCGAGTGGAATGGCGGAAGGTGAGTTTCCATTGTTTTGGTAAACCGGTTTACAAAGGAATTGTGAACCGAAAACAACCGAAATTCACCGATGCCGGCATAACGTCCCTTTCGAGGGACGGTATGCGCTTCATCTTTCAAGTTCGGAGATATATCAATGGCTGGAGCACAGAACGTATCCCCCAGGGTCGAAATGGTGGATATCACCAAGACTTATGGATCCATCCGCTCATTGCGCGGGGTTAACCTGAGATTGGCCCCCGGCGAAGTGCTGGGGCTGGTGGGCGACAATGGCGCCGGTAAATCCACGCTGACGAAAATACTGTCCGGCGCGGTGGTCCCCACCAGCGGCGCCATACGCATCGACGGGCAGGAAATGGCCTTTACCTCCCCGGCGGACGCGCGGCGTTGCCATATTGAAATGGTTTACCAGGACTTGTCGCTCTGCGACACCGTGGACGTGGCGGGTAATCTTTTTATGGGACGTGAACCGCAGACCCGTTGGCTGGGCATCCCGTTTCTTGATGAAAAAACCATGCATGCCCAGGCGCGGGAGATGCTTAAGGGGTTGGGAATATCCATCCCGGATACCCGTCTGCTGGTACGTAATCTCTCCGGCGGGCAACGGCAGGCCATCGCCATCGCCCGTGCGGCGGCCTTTGAACCTAAAGTGCTGATCATGGATGAACCCACCGCGGCGCTGGCGGTGGCCGAAGTGGAGGCGGTGCTGGAATTGATAAAACGCGTCAGCGCCCGCGGCGTCAGCGTGATCCTGATTACCCATCGCTTGCAGGATCTTTTTCTGGTCTGCGATCGCATCATGGTGATGTACGAAGGCACCAACGTCGCGGAGCGACAGGTGGCGAATACCAGTTTGTCGGACATCGTCAATCTGATCGTCGGCGAGAAGTTCGAGGCGCACTCTGCCCGCGCCCATTAACGGGGATACCCGCATGAGTATTATGAATATGTCTAATAACCGTATGATTCAGCATTCGCTGCCGCGACGCATTTTACATAACCACTCCGGCGTGGTAAGCATCGCGCTATTTTGCCTGTTTTGCTGTGTAGTCTTTGCCTTGATAACCGATGATTTCCTCAGCGGTCCCAACTGGCTCAATATCATCCGCCAGAGCGCGCCGTTACTGATTGTCGCCACCGCCATGACCCTGGTTATCACCACCGGCGGCATCGATCTTTCGGTGGGTTCCATTCTGGCGCTGGTGGGGGCGTTATCCGCCATTGCCCTGAATAATTGGGGATTGCCCTGGCCGGTGGTATTGGTGGGCGGTCTGGTGCTCGGCGGAATGATTGGTTTGCTTAACGGCTATTTCATCGCATATGAAGGCATACCGGCATTTATCGTGACCCTGGCGACATTGGCGGTAGTGCGCGGCGTCGCCTTGCTGATTACCCAGGGTTATTCGATTCCGATTCCCGCCGACAGCCCGTTTACCCTGTTGGGACGCGCCTGGGTGATTGGTCTGCCCCTGCCGGCAATCTTGGGGGTATTAGTACTGATCTGCGGTCATATCCTGCTGAACAATACCCGTTTCGGCCGTTATGTCACGGCCATCGGCGCCAATACCGAAGGGGTGCGTCGCTCCGGGGTGAATACTCGCGCCACAACGATGTGGGTTTATGTTCTCAGCGGCATGAGCGCCGCCCTGGCCGGGATGATTATCACCGCGCGGCTGGGCAGCGGCTCTTCCAACCAGGGCGAGGGATTTGAACTGCAGGTGATTGCGGCGGTGGTGTTGGGCAGCACCAGTCTGTTCGGCGGCTTCGGTACCATTATCGGCACTCTGCTGGGCGCGTTGTCCATCGCGGTGATCCAAAACGGCCTGATTTTGTCGCACATTTCGCCGTTTTATACCCAGATTGCCACCGGCACCATTATTCTGCTGGCCATCTGGCTCAACACCCGTATTTTCAACCCGGCCCGGCCCATCAAAGGATAGAGGCGATGCAAAGTTCAATTTTCCGCCATGCGGATCCCCTGCCGCTTGGCGTCGACAGCGGTTATGTAATGACGGTGCTCGGCCCGCTGCCGGTTGACCGAATGGGTGTGACGCTGATGCACGAACATATTTTGCTGGATGCCTCCGGTAAATGGGTTCCCCCCTGCTGTTGCAGCGACAGGCATCTGGCGGAAATGCCGGTTAAGATGGAGAATCTCGGCGAACTGTCTCTGAATCCCTTGTCCAGCAGGGACAACTGCCAGCTGTTTGATCCGGAAGTGGCGACAGAGGAACTGATGAAATTCCGTGCCCTGGGGGGTGAAACGGTGGTGGACCCCACCAATATCGGCATCGGCCGCGACCCCCTGGCCTTGCAGCGAATTTCCCGTTTGACCGGTTTGAACATCGTCATGGGCACCGGTTTTTATCTTGAGCCGTCCCACCCCGCCTATGTGAAGACGAGCTCGGTGGAACAGCTGGCTGAACAAATGATTTACGACGTCGGCGGCGGTGAGGAAAAACCGCAGGTGATCGCCGGTCTGATCGGTGAAATCGGCATATCATCGGCCTTTACCGCCGATGAGGAAAAATCCCTGCGCGCGGCGGGCCGGGCCAATGCCGCCACCGGCGTCCCCATCGAGGTTCATTTACCAGGCTGGGAACGTCTGGCCCACCGGGTACTGGATATCCTGGAAGAAGAAGGCGCCGACCTGCGCCATACCGTACTGTGCCATATGAATCCCAGCTTCGCCGATAAAACCTATCAGCGCGATCTGGCCCGGCGGGGAGCATTTCTGGAATACGATATGATCGGCATGAGTTATTATTATGCCGATGAATCCGCCCAATCCCCCTCCGACGAAGAGAATGCCCGGGCTATCCGGGAGCTGATTGACGATGGCTTTATTTCCCAGGTTTTAATGTCCCAGGATGTCTTTCTCAAAACCATGCTCACTCGCTACGGCGGCCATGGCTACGGTTATATCCTGCGGCATTTCGTGCCGCGCCTGCGGCGTCACGGCGTCACCGGCGAGCAGTTGGAGACCCTGATGATCGCCAATCCCCGGCGAGTGTTTCAGCGTTAAGGCGCAGGAATGCGCAAAAAAACTCGGCATCACGGATTGTGAACAACTGCCCCCTTCTATTGAGGGGGTGGGTCTTCCCATTATTCCCGTGGTGTCCATTTCCCACCTTAGCCATCTGATATTGGCTAAGTCACGATCGAGCAGCGATTAACGTGAGGAGTGCGATGAATCCCGCTGAAGAAGTCATCCGGCTTACGCAAGCTTTGCTGCGGTTTGATACCATTAATCCCCCCGGTGATGAATCGCTGTGCATGGCTTTTTTGGCGGATTACTTGAAGCTGCAAGGCTTTGAAGTCCACTTGCAGTGCTTCGCCGAGAAACGGTTCAATTTGCTGGCGCGCATGGCCGGCAAAGACAAAAATGCCGTACCCCTGGCCTTTACCGGCCATCTGGATACCGTGCCCCTGGGTAATGCCCCATGGCGCTATAACGCATTCGGCGGCGAGATCGTCGAGGGTAAGCTGTACGGACGCGGCGCCAGCGACATGAAAGCGGCTGTCGCGGCCTTTATTGTGGCCTGTGTACAGCATCAACAGGCGGTTCGGGACGGGGACGGCGTGATATTGATATTGACCGGCGGCGAAGAGACCGGCTGTGACGGCGCCCGGGCGCTGCTCGAAGACGCCCGCATCGTGCTGCCGCCGGTGAAGGCGTTGATCGTCGGCGAACCCACGTCGAACTACCCGGTGATCGGCCATAAAGGCGCTTTGTGGCTGCGCTGCGAAACCCAGGGTAAAGCCGCCCACGGCGCCATGCCGGAACTGGGGATCAACGCTATCTATATGGCCGCCGAAGCCATTGCCAAAATACGTCATTTTAAACCGGGCGCGCCGCATCCGTTAATGAAACAACCGACGCTGAACGTCGGCACCATCAGCGGCGGACTGAATATCAACTCGGTACCGGATCGCTGTTCGTTCGACGTGGATATCCGCACCGCGCCGAACCTGGAACATGATGAAATACGGCAGCGATTAGCCGCCATGGCCGGGGAACATCTCTGCATGACCACCCTGGTGGATCTGCCTTCAGTGCTCACCGAGCCGGGTGATCCGTGGATTGAGCAAGTATTCCTTCTTTGTCGGCCGCTGCACGATGGGCCGCTGCAATACCGGGTTGTGCCCTATTTTACCGACGCCTCGCTGTTGCTGGACGCCCTCGGCTCTCAGCCCTGCATTATTCTGGGGCCGGGAGAGCCGACCATGGCGCATCAAACCGACGAATATTGCGTGGTGGATAAGCTTCTGCAATCAGTGGATTTATATGGGGAAATAATCAATATCGGCGGCTGACTATTCCCCCTGCACAATGGCGATAACCTTAGGCTTGCCCCCATGTTGGCGATGCTGCCCCAGCCATAGAGGTGTCTTCATTGATCTATGCTGCCCTTATTACACTATTCACAAGTGAACATCCGCCCTGTACTGCTTTTTCACCCACTGTTACAAATGAACGTAACCCATAGCGCTCAGCATTGTCATTAGTCAGTCGATAAGGTAAATATAGCCTCTGTCGGGCATAAACGTCTCCTTAAAAAATATCCGGCAACATTATAACTATCGAGGAACCACTCGTTATACGCCAATAAAAAAATGTAAACGCTGTGATTTTTTCTGAGTTGGGCTTAAGCAAAATTTAAAAGTATTAAATATATAAAAAAGTAAATTATTTTTTAAAAAGAGTGAGTATTTATATGAACGTTACACCATTAGATTTACTTTATAATTATCCCAGTGACAGCATGGGTACCCTTGTTCTTAAGGATGGGGATAAAGTTTTAAATACGCTTCAATTTCAAAGATCCCTCAACACAGAGCTGAGCGAGTTAGGTGCAACATTATCGCAGGTTTCCAATACACCTCAAAAGATTTCCAAAGGAAACGTCGACCTGGCTGGTTATTTATATGCATTATCAACAGCGGGAGAAATGCCTTCTTGTGTACTCATTGCCGAATTAACCCGTTGTAATGCATCAGTCAACCAGGCCCGCGAAAATCTAAAAAACGGTCGTGCGAATATTATGTCTGACTTCATCGCCAGGCCACAGCTTGGAAGGGAAATTGCCTTTATTCGCACAAAGGAAATCAATGGATTTTCAGTTGAAAATGATGTAACCATCCATGCTTCTTCTATGTATCTTTCTTTGGGTAATTGTCGAGAAATTGCAATACATACCGCCATTGTACATTCCCAAAATTGCCAAGGGGATGAGATTGTCAAACGGATGGTGTCTGAAAAAATTGACCATGCTTGGGCTGAAAGCCGCAACTGTGTGATGGATTCGTGGGCACATGGCCCGGCTGTTTTAAAAGAGGACGTAGGTTCCATCGATGTGGCGGACGGAGAGTGTTTATCTTTTAACAAAGAGAAAGGCCGCAAATTTTTGGAAGACAGTGCTGAATTGCTAAAAGTACTAGAAGTTCTTGGCAAAAATGGAGAAAAGTTAAAAGCAGAAATTGAAAGTAATACCTATATAACTTTAAAATTTAGGCCAAAAATTTCCGTGATTAATGATCGACTGAAGGAACTCATCAATGTCAAGCGTCAAGCCACAACGCACACTCAGCTTAGAGGAGTTAACAACCAAATCAGAGCGACGGGTGTGTTGAGAAGCTTGGCTGCCGCGATGGGTAAGGGGATAAGTATAAAAGAGGCAACAGATGGCAGCGATCATGTTATCAATGCCTTCAACAACCGGTTTTTGACAGGCTATCTTGACCAATGGCGCAGTGAATAAATTAAAAGCATCGTTTCTGTTGGCAACCCTTTCTGATTTTAGTAAAGGTTACTTTCATAAAAAAAACTCACCATAGCGACAAAACAGTTTTGCCCTTGGTTCTGCAGCGGTACGCTGCAGAACATTTTGCGTTGAGTTTTTATGCGGAACCGAGAACACTACTGCCCAACTTACCGCCGCAATCGCCTAAGCCGCCCGCTGCGCGTTATCGCTGTTAAGGCCCGACAGGCACGTGCGGCCCAAGGCTATCGGGTAAACAGCGAAATCTTACCGCAAACTGTCGATAACCAATACTATTCCCCCTGCAGGGTGGCGATAATCTTGCGATTGCCCCCATGAAGGCGATGCTCCCCCAGCCAGATACCCTGCCAGGTTCCCAGCATCAATTTTCCCCGGCCGACGGGTATTGTCAGCGACGCACCCAAAAGTGATGATTTGATGTGGGCCGGCATGTCGTCAGGTCCTTCATAATCATGCTGATAAGGGGCATCTTCCGGCACCTGGCGCAAAAAATGATTTTCCATATCGGCCCTGACGGTAGGGTCGTAATTTTCATTCAGGGTCAAAGAAGCCGAGGTGTGCTGCAGGTATAAATGCAACAGGCCGATATTTACCTCGGACAGATGCTCCAGTCGATCGATAATTTCCTCGGTCACCAGATGGAACCCGCGCCTTTGCGCTTTTAAGATCAGTGTTTGTTGATACCACATTTTTCCCGTTCCTTTCTTGTATAGGTTGAAAGCCAAAAGTACGAAACCTGCGTTAGGTCAATGACCAGGTTTATAGATGCCTTCAGTAACCTGTGCTGCCCCTCCACCCGCTGTTTACAAGTGCGCTTTAGCAATAGCGATCATATACTGTCATTGGTCAATCGATAAGTTAGGTATAGCGTCTGTCGTGCTAAAACGCCTCATTGAGAATCGCCCTGATCACAATAACTAGCTAAAGGACTACCCGGCATTCGATAACAAACACATCTAAACGTTTTCAGTGTCTCATGGGTTCTACGCGGTCAAAATTTGAAAGCATTTTGTATTAAATAAAGATAAATTCTTCTTTTATCATAAGGGATTATTTATATGAATGTTACGTCATTAGGTTTAAACTATAGTTATCCTCGTGAGGGTGTGGGAATCCTTGTTATTAGGGATCATGATAAAGTTCTAAATAAGCTTCATTTTCATACATCCATAAAGACAGAGCTAAGCGATTGAGTCCCGGCGTTATCTCAGGTTTCCAATACACCGCTAAAGATTCCCAAAGGAAACGTCGACCTGGCAAGTTATTTATATGCTTTATCAACGGCGGGAGAGCTGCCTTCTGAGAAACTTATTACCGAATTGACCCTGTGTAATGCCTCAGTAAACCAGGCTCGCGAAAACCTCAAAAATGGTCGTCCGAATATCATGTCCGACCTCATCAATAGGCCACAGATAGGAAGTGAATTTGCCTTTGTTCGCACAAAGGAAATCAATGGATTTACAGTTAATAATGCTGAAACCATCTATGCTTCTTCTATGTATCTTTCTACGGGTAATTGCCAAGAGCATTCAATACATACCCAATTTATACATTCTCAAAATTGCCAAAAGGATGAGATTGTCATACGGATGGTGTCTGATGAAATTGACCATGGTTGGTCTGAAAGCAAAAACTGCGTGATGGATTCGTGGGCGAATGGACCGGCTGTTTTAAAAAAAGACGCAGGTTCTATCCATGAAAACGCCAGGCGTGAGTCCATTAACAAAGAAATAGGCCGTGAATCGTTAGAAAAGAGCGCGGAATTGCTGGAAGCATTAGAGGCTTATGGCAAAGATGGACAAAAGTTAAAAGCTGAAATTGAAAGCGAGACCAACATAGGTTTAAAATTTTGGCCTGAAACTTCCGTGATCAATAAACGTCTGGAGAATATCCTCAACACCAAGGGTTTTGCCTCATCGCAAAAAGAGCCTACCTCGGTTAACAGCCAAATCAGAGCGACGGGCGTGCTGAGAAGCTTGACCACTGCGCTGGGTAAGGAGACAACCATAAGAGAGGCAACGTCTGGCTGCGATGAGGTTATCAATGCTTTCAATAACCGGTTTAGGACCGGCTATCTTGGACAATGGCACGGTGAGAAAATAAAAAGTACTGTCTACGACGGCGAACCGAGTTATTTTAATTAAAGAAAAAGCAAATCCTTTGAATGAAGACGATTGAATCTTTAATTTTCTGCTGATCATTAATTTCATACGCAAGGAAAACTCAACATGGTCCTGGCGCCAACACTCACATGCCTATGGTTCTGCAGCGCTGCGCTGCAGAGCGTCTTGCGTTAAGTTTTCCCGCGGCGGCGGGGTAGCTAAGCCTAACTCACCGCCGCGATGGCCTGCGCCGCCCGCTGCACATTATCACTGTTCAGACCGGAAAGGCACATGCGGCCGGAGGCTATCAGGTAAACGCCGAATTCTTCCCGCAGCCTGTCCACCTGCGCCGGACTGAGGCCGGTGTAGCTGAACATCCCGCGCTGCCGCAAAAGGTAATTGAAATCGTGGCCAGGCAGCGACACTTTTAATGCCTCCACCAGGCTGTGACGCATCTTTAAAATACGTTCCCGCATCACGGCGACTTCTCCGTTCCATACGGTATACAAGGCCGGATCGTTCAAGACTTTCGCCACTACCTGGGCGCCGAAATTCGGCGGACTGGAATAGTTGCGGCGCACCGTCGAGGTTAATTGCCCCAGCACGCGTTCGGTCTCAGCGGCGCTATCGCACACCACCGACAGCGTCCCTACCCGCTCCGCATAAAGGGAGAAAATTTTTGAGAACGACTGGCTCACCAGGCAAGGCAACCCCAGCCGGGCCATTTCCCGCACCGCATAGGCGTCGTCGTCAAGACTCTCGCCATACCCTTGATAGGCAATATCCATGAAAGGAATGAGATCCCGTTCCGCCACCGCCTTGGTAACCTGATCCCACTGCTCATGGGTCAAATCGGAACCGGTGGGATTATGGCAGCAGGGATGCAGCAAAACGATGCTCTTGGCCGGCAGCGTTCGTAAACAGGCCAGCATGGCGGTGAAGTTGATGGCCAGCTTATCACCGTCAAAATAGGGATAATAATCCACTTTAAAACCGGCGCCGGAGAATACCGCCACATGGTTTTCCCAGGTAGGGTCGCTGACATAAACCGTCGAGTCCGGGAAATAGGCTTTGAGGAAATCCGCGCCGATTCTCAGCGCCCCTGAGCCGCCCACCGTCTGGATGGTGGCGATACGGGAGGCGTTGCGCATCGGATGATCTTCGCCGAACAGCAGAGCCTGGCTGGCGCTGCGGTAAGACGGCAGGCCCGCCATCGGCAGATAACCCGCGCCCTGTTTCGGCATGGCATCCAGCAAGGCTTCAGCGCGGGCAACCGCCTGCAGTTGGGGAATGATTCCCTGCTCGTTGTAATAAAGCCCGATGCTCAGATTCACCTTGTTAGGGCGCGGATCCAATTTGTACGCCTCCATCAGCGATAGGATCGGATCCCCGGCGTAAGCATCAACATGTTGGAACACGGTGCAGATCTCCTGGTGTTATGGGTTCAGGGGTGAAGCCTCTCCCCACAGTACCAAATAAATTTAATGAGTTGTTAATCAAAATGATTAAAAACAGACATGGGAGCCATTTTTCAGCCTGCTTACCGTCTCGTCACTCTCCGCATATTCAATGACCACGCGAGAGGTCAGCTTGGTAATAAGCTCATAGGCGCTGATACCGCTGGCGGCGGCCACCCGTTCCACCGGCAGTTCAGGGCCCCATAAGACCGCCCGGTCGCCGACGCGTTCCCGGCTGTCCGGTCCCAGATCCACCACCAGCATATCCATGGATACCCGCCCCACCAGCGGCACTTCACGCCCGTTGATCCAAACCGGCGTGCCGTTGGGGGCGCTGCGGGGATATCCATCGCCATAACCGAAAGCGATCACGCCCAGGCGGGTATCGCGAGGGCTGACCCAGGTGCCGCCGTAACCGCTCGCTTCACCGGCCTGATGATTCCGCACTGCGATAAGGGAAGAGGTCAGCGTCATGGCGGGCTTGAAACCATAATCGGCGCCAATACCGGCGCCGGGGGAAACGCCGTACAGCACAATACCGGGACGAACCCAGTCGCGGTGGGATTCGGGCCAAAACAGAATACCGCCGGAGGCGGCGATGGACTGCATGCCCGGTTTGCCCTCCACAAAGTCGTCAAAACAGGCCAATTGCCGAGGGGTGGCGTCCGCTTGCGGTTCATCGGCGCGGGCAAAATGACTCATGATGTTAACCGGCCCCCGGACGTTGGAGCATGCCGACAGA
Organism: Sodalis sp. dw_96; assembly: GCF_018449575.1. GTDB lineage: Bacteria > Pseudomonadota > Gammaproteobacteria > Enterobacterales > Enterobacteriaceae > Acerihabitans. Next base: position 66,428 of record NZ_JAAVUT010000026.1, read on the forward strand.
CGGGCATAAAATTCCCCCGCCTGCCGCGGCGAGACGCCCAGGCGGTGCATGCCGGTATCCAGCTTCATCCATACCCGCACCGGCGATGCCAGGTTTGCCTGTTCCAGGGCCAGCAATTGTTCCGGGCTATGCACGGCGGTATCGATGCCCAATTCGGCCAATAGCGGCAACTCCTCGGCGGCGAAAAATCCTTCCAGCAGCAATATCGGCTTGGTAATACCGGCGCTGCGTAGCGCCAATGCCTCACTTAAACGCGCCACGCCGAAGCAGTCCGCGTCATCCTGCAGCGTCAATGCGGTGATGGGCATACCGTGCCCGTAGGCATTGGCTTTTACTATCGCCACTACCTGGCTGTGGGGCGCCAACCGGCGCACCTGCTGCAAATTATGCCGCAATGCCCGCCTGTCAATAACGGCAATGGCCGTTTTCATTATCCTAGTCCTGGTTGTCAATCATCATCATATTGCGGTCCGGCATAGCTGTCGAACCGCGACCACTGCCCGTTAAACGTAAGCCGTACCGTGCCGATGGGGCCGTTACGCTGTTTACCGAGAATAATTTCCGCAATGCCTTTCTGATCGCTGTTTTCGTGATACACCTCATCACGGTAGATAAACATGATCAAATCGGCATCCTGCTCGATGGAACCGGATTCACGCAAATCGGAGTTTATCGGGCGTTTATCGGCGCGTTGTTCCAAACCGCGGTTAAGCTGGGAAAGCGCCAGCACCGGCACCTGCAGCTCTTTTGCCAGCGCTTTCAGGGAACGGGAAATTTCAGCGATTTCCAGCGTCCGGTTGTCCGACAGCGCGGGCACACGCATCAGCTGCAAATAGTCAATCATGATAAGGCTTAAGCCGTCATGCTCGCGGAATACCCGCCGGGCGCGGGAACGCACGTCGCTGGGGGTCAGGCCGGAAGAGTCATCGATATACATATTATGCTTTTCCAGCAGCAGCCCCATGGTGCTGGAAATGCGCGCCCAATCCTCGTCATCCAGCTGGCCGGTACGGATTCGGGTCTGATCCACCCGGGACAGCGAAGCCAGCATACGCATCATAATCTGATTGCCGGGCATCTCCAGACTGAAGATCAGCACCGGTTTGTCTTCGGTCATGGCGGCGTTTTCGCACAGGTTCATGGCGAAAGTGGTCTTGCCCATGGACGGGCGCGCCGCGATGATAATCAAATCGGATTTTTGCAGGCCGGCGGTCTTTTTATCAAGATCGTGGTAGCCGCTGGACACGCCGGTAACGCCGTCATGGGGTTTTTGATAAAGCTGCTCGATGCGCGCAACGGTGTCTTCCAGGATGCGATCGATGCTTTTCGGGCCTTCATCTTTACTGGCGCGATTTTCAGCAATCTGGAAAACCCGCGACTCCGCTAGGTCGAGCAGGTCTTCACTGCTGCGTCCCTGGGGATCGTAACCGGCGTCGGCAATTTCATGGGCGACGGCGATCATTTCCCGCACCACCGCGCGTTCGCGAACGATATCAGCATAAGCGGAAATATTGGCCGCACTGGGTGTGTTTTTCGACAATTCCGCCAGATAGGCAAACCCACCCACCGAATCCAAGTCCCCTTTCTGCTCCAGGGATTCGGAAAGGGTGATGAGATCGATAGGCTTATTCAACTCCATCAGGCGCTGCATTTCGCCAAAAATCAGCCGGTGCGGGCGGTTGAAAAAATCTTTGACGGCGACGCGTTCCGCAACATTGTCCCAACGTTCATTATCCAGCATTAAGCCGCCCAACACCGACTGTTCCGCTTCCAGTGAATGGGGCGGAAGCTTCAGACCTTCAACCTGACGGTCCTGCGAGTAGTTTGTTTTGCTAGCGGTTTTTTTTTCTGACATGTGATAATGACTTTGCCTGATAGAAGCGGACCTTGGGTGAAGACGCATTGTAACGTTGATTGTCGCCAAATCCTATGCGGCTTTGCAATCGGGCGCTAAGGGCTTATGGTTATTTAAGACTTTCCACGTGAGGAACAGCTATGGTTAAGCGCATTCAATTTTCCGCCACCGGCGGCCCGGACGTATTGGAATATAAAGATTTTACACCAAAAGATCCGGGCCAGGGCGAGGTTCAGGTTGAAAATAAGGCTATAGGCATCAATTTCATCGATACCTATATGCGCAGCGGCCTCTATCCGGCGCAGCTGCCTTCGGGACTGGGGACGGAGGCCGCGGGGATCATCACCAAAGTCGGCCCTGGCGTAACCGGGCTGCACCCCGGCGATCGGGTGGTCTATGCCCAGGGCCCGCTGGGGGCCTATAGCGAAGTCCATAATGTTCCCGATAAGAATATCGCCGTCCTCCCCAAGGCCATTTCATTCGAACAGGCAGCGGCGTCCTTTCTCAAGGGTTTGACGGTGTATTATCTCCTGCATCAGACCTATGCCATCAAACCGAATGAAATTTTCCTGTTCCACGCCGCGGCCGGCGGCGTGGGCCGGATTGCTTGTCAATGGGCCAAGGCCCTGGGGGCCAAGATGATAGGCACCGTGGGATCAGCCCAAAAGGCCGACCTTGCCAAGCAGGCCGGCGCCTGGGAAATTATCAATTATCGTGAAGAGAATGTCGCGGAGCGTGTTGCGGCGTTGACCCACGGTGATAAGGTCAATGTGGTATACGACTCGGTGGGCAAAGATACCTGGGAAGTTTCGCTGGATTGTTTGCGCCGCAAGGGTCTGATGGTGAGCTTTGGTAATTCCTCCGGCGCGGTAAGCGGCGTGAACCTGGCGATCCTTAATCAGAAAGGCTCGCTGTATGTCACACGTCCGTCCCTGAACGGCTACATTACCAACCGGGAAGAACTCAAACTGGCCAGCAATGAACTTTTTTCCATGATTGCCAGCGGCGCGATTAAAATCGACGTACCGGAACGGCAAAAATTTCCCCTGGCCGAGGCTCAGCGGGCGCACCGTGCATTGGAAGCGCGGGAAACCAACGGCTCCTCGCTGCTGATTCCTTAACCTGCCCGCGTTATACGAAACGGGCTTCCTTTAGGAAGCCCGTTATTTTTTGCTTGATGTGAAGCTGCTGTAGGTAGGGACAGGACGGCAAAAACACCGGAAAGTGCCGCTGAAGCCGCTATTATTTCCGATGTGGATGAAATGGCTAAAGACCAGGTAGCATCCTATCAGCAGATATAAGTAAAAAATATCGATAATAAAGACAGGGTTTAAAAAAGAAGAAAACTTGTGATCGACGCCACGTTTTCTTAACGTTCATCCGGCTGGCTGCCGCCAAATGGCGGCAGTCATGACGCGATGATAATGATATAGCGGTCAGCAACCCGCCGCCGGTTGACAACCAGAGCGCCATTAATAGCGGGGCAATTGCGGCGGTTTGACGGCACGCCATATCCATGCCACCACCAGAGCCAGCAATAGCCAAGGCAGTAATTTTAATGCCATGACAAAGAGACCGGCAAACATCATGATAAACGTCCCCACCGCCAACGCGGCGAGAATCCCTAACACGGAAATCCCGGTCAGCAGCAGCATCAAAAAAAATCCGATGACAAAGAAAATTTCCAACATGGCAGGCTCCTGAAATACGGGATAAGTCCCGAGACTGTCTTTGATACCGCCTTAATGATTACAAAATCCATGCCAAAATAGAAAAATAATAATTTATTGATTTTAAAGGATATAATATTAATCAATTTAGCTTTAACTGGCAGGTTTAACTATTTATTAGTCAAATTAGCCACGGATTCCGCCGCCGTTATCCCTAGTTTTTTGCCAATCGAAAAAGACCCCCCGGCGAAAACAGGCAGTACCGCACAAGTACCTGCCCCGGTTCGCCGGGAAACGTCTCCGTGTCTACTCGATACCGACGAAGGCTGAAGCGCTGGGCGAAACCACTTTCAAAAGCGCCTGCTCCACTACCGCCACACCCGCTCCCGGCTTATGGGCATTCTCGCTTAAATGACGACGCCACTGCCTGGCGCCCGGCATGCCTTGAAATAAGCCAAGCATATGACGGGTGATATGACCAAGATAGGCGCCTCGGGACAGCTCCCGCTCAATATAAGGCAACATGGCCGCCGCGACGTCGGCCACCCCTTGATAAGGATCCGGGGCGCCGAAAATGCGGCTATCGACCCGGGACAAGATAGACGGGTTTTGATAAGCCTCGCGGCCCACCATTACGCCATCAAGCCGCTGCATATGCTGCGTTGCCTGGTCCAGGCTTTTGATGCCGCCGTTAATGGCCAGCGTCAGCGCGGGGAAATCGCGTTTGAGCTGATAAACACGATCGTAATCCAACGGCGGAATATCGCGATTTTCCTTTGGGCTGAGACCCGTTAGCCACGCCTTGCGGGCGTGGATAATAAAGGTATCGCAGCCGCCGCGCTCGGCGACGGTCTGAATAAACTCGCATAAAAAACCATAGCTGTCCTGTTCATCTATGCCGATGCGGGTCTTCACCGTCACCGGAATCGACACGGCTGAACGCATTGCGGCGACACAATCGGCTACCCGCACGGGTTCCGCCATCAGACAGGCCCCGAAACGGCCGTTTTGCACCCGATCGGAAGGGCAACCGACGTTGAGATTGATTTCATCATAACCCCGCAATTCGGCCATGCGGGCGCACTGCGCCAACGCCTCAGACTCACTGCCCCCCAATTGCAACGCCAGCGGATGCTCGGCGTCGTTGTACGCCAGATAATCCCCTTTGCCGTATAATAGGGCGCCGGTCGTCACCATTTCGGTATACAACAGCGTATGGCGGGTCAGCAGCCGTAAAAAGTAGCGGCAGTGGCGATCGGTCCAGTCCAGCATCGGCGCGACGGAGAAGCGCTGGGAGGGGAAATTGCCAATTATTCCGGGCGGCGTCTGGGTTTCCGGGTTTTGTAGCAGTGCATTATTTTCGTGCATTTAAGGTCATTTTGCCGTATTTTTTCTTCATCAGCACCCCATCCAGCACCCCTTAAACGAGGGGTGCCAGGAGTCGCGAAAGGGAAATCATGGCCTACTATAGCATAGAAAAAAGACTACGAGCTGACGGCACAGCCCGTTACCGCTGCACGGTTGGCGTTAAAGAGGCCGGCAAATATATCTACCGAGAAAACCGTACGTTCGGCAAGCAGGCGCATGCAAAAACGTGGGGTGCTGGCCGGGTGGCCGAGCTCGAGCTTAACGGTGTTCCCGATGCCAACGATGCCACAGATATTACCGTAGGGGAATTGCTCCGACGATACATCGCCGATCCTGGCCTGGGCGGTAAAGCAGGCAGAACAAAATTATACGTTCTCAATATGCTGGCAGACTGCGATATCGCAGAACTGAAATTAACCAGCCTGACTTCAGGCCACATCATAGATCACTGTCGTTTCAGGGCGGGATCCGGTGCTGGCCCATCTACAGTTGGTCATGACCTGAGTTATTTATCTTCAGTGTTGGCAGCGGCTAAACCCATCTATGGTATCGATTATACCGATAACCCGGTAGTGGTTGCGCGTCCAATATTGGTCAACATGGGGTTAGTCGGCAAATCACAACGCCGCTCTCGGCGGCCAGTTGGGGATGAGATAGAACGTTTATTAGCGGCCCTGCGCGTCCGGTCGTCCCATCATGGGGCGGTTATACCCTATGAGGACATCCTTAATTTTTCTATTTTGTCCTGCATGCGGATCGGTGAGGTGTGTAAAATTCGGTGGGATGATATTGATGAGTCGCAGCGGGCGGTTTTAGTCCGGGATAGAAAGGATCCACGCAAAAAAGTTGGGAATCATATGCTGGTTCCATTATTGGGGGATGCCTGGGAAATCGTGAAGCGGCAACCCAAAACCTCGGACTGTATATTCCCCTTTAATTCCAAATCGGTATCGGCTGGTTTTCAGCGGGTGCGCGATAGTTTAGGCATCAAGGATTTGAAATATCATGATTTGCGTCGGGAGGGCGCCAGCAGGCTTTTTGAGGCAGGATTTTCTATCGAAGAAGTGGCCCAAGTGACAGGACACCGATCATTAAATGTATTGTGGCAGGTCTATACGGAGCTTTATCCAAAATCGCTGCATGATCGTTTATTGGCACTCCAAGGGTCAGATTGAAGGGCAATCATCAATCTCCCCTTCCCTCATATTGTTGATCAATGCGATAACGGCGGTTGGTACCTTTACGGTATTTTGTTGAAACGAAATTATCGACAAATATCTCATTCCTTTAATGGTGGGAAAATAAATAATTCATTGATTTATAATGGATTATAACTTTTACAACATAATAAGTGCATTGCTTTAGAAATATTTAATAACAAAATTTTCCTAAAGTTTATTTTTTCCTTACAAGTATTTTATTATCAGAAAATAGGTTTAAAATAATAAACTAATCAAGTAAATATAAAAGTTCAACTATGCAACAACCGGATTGCAACAAAAAAATAACAAGATTCTCAGCTTTAGATGGTATAAGAGGGATATTGGCTATCACGGTAATGCTTAATCACTTTATCGGTGCCGCTACCGGGTGGGATGATTTTAGACCTTTTAGTGGGGCATATATCAGTGTCATTTATTTCTTTATGATGTCTGGGTTTGTCCTTACTCATTCAAATAATGAAAAAAAAGGAATTTTCAAATATGCTTTAACAAGATTTGCTCGATTGTGGCCTTTACATATGATTACTGCAACCGCAATGATTGGAATCTATTATCATAACTTTATAACTGGGCAATATTACCCTGGCATGTATGTTTTTTCATTCAAACTATGGATTGAAAACTTATCATTAATGCACGGGGTGTCTTTTTATAGATTTAATCTTATTAACGACCCGTCTTGGAGTATTAGTATAGAATTTTGGGCTTCTCTCTTTATTCCAACAGTTTTTGCGCGCTTGAATAAATGGGTAGTTCTTATTTCATCAACAATTGCAGTATTATTCCTCTTGCAACAAACCAAAACAGGTTTTGTGAGTGATAATCTAATAGGCCTATATCAATTTTTTTTAGCCATATCGGTTATGGCAATTGGCTCATCAATATATATTTTATTTAAAAAATATAATGAAAAAATAATTTTCAAATTCACTCATAATGAAATTTTTTTATGGTGTTGTTTTCTAACTTGTATTTTTGGGGTTTACAACCAAACACACAATAATCTAGATTTCTTTTTTATTATCCCGTTCATACCGCTCATGATTATCGATTACATACAAACCCCATCCTTAATAAGGAAATTTTTATACTCTGATATCATGCAATTTGCAGGGAAAATTAGCTTCCCCTTATACCTGATACATTCTGCAATTCTTATCGCTGGCTTTCAATATAGAATTGATAATAAACCAATATCTATCATCGGTACTGCAATAGTTTCTATTTTTGTTTCATATCTTTACTATGTATTAATTGATGCCCCCCTATATATTTACTTGAAAAAAATGATAAATGATAAATTAAACAATTCACACTCTATAATTTACGTACGCAGCAATAAAGTTAAATGAGGGTAATGCTGCTTTTAATATAACCAGGCCATATGTTTGGTCAAGTCTCACTATATTTAGGGTGACCATAACTTATTGATGCGGTCTAGTGGATTAAAAAATTGGACAATAAATAAGGTCACCGAAGTGACCTTATTTATTGCTTTATATTATGAGAATTGGGGCGAGGATGGGGATGGTTCTGTAAATCCACCATCAACTGTGTATCCCCAGCCAATCCATGCAGGTTAATCAGATGGAATTAATACCAATGAGATATCATCGCCAGGATTGTAAACTGAAACACCATCCCATACGCAGACATTGAAAATAATTCCGTCTTTAACTTCAGCGTAATTACCGTCCATTAATAATATTCCTCTACAATGCAAATACCCGTCGAACCATTGGCCCCCGTACCTCCTGATACAGCACCTGGCCCAGCGGCATTACCGCCCCCGCCAGCACCATATCCAACGCCTGGAGCTGGTGAAGCGGTACCATTTATGCCTGCCCCACCAGATCCAAGAGGGCTGCCGCCCCCTTTCCCTGATTTTATGCCGTTGCTGGCAAGTGAGATGTTGAAAGGAGCAGTTCCACCCTGCCCTGGTACACTGATGAGCACATTGGTTCCAGTACATGGAGATCCTGTTGCGTTATCTGTACCAACAGATCCGGCCCCTCCGCCGGCGCCCGCACCTCCACCAAATCCACCCGGTGCGGAAATATAGCTACCAAAGCTAGTCGCACCGCCAGATCCCCCATTTGCGCCCAATGAGCCAACCCCACCGGCCCCTATGGTTACTGATGCGGTAAAACCAATCGGTATGGTAATTAAGCCGGTATCGCCATATGAACCGCCATTACCTCCCCAGCCAGAGGCAATTTGTGTAGATGATGTTGAAGTTGTGCCACCGCCTGCACCGCCCCCGCCGATCACATAAACTCGTATTTTAGAAGTGAGGGCCGTTGGGCTATAAGTTCCAGAGGCAGTAATTCTTTGAACCGCCGCCAACCTGCCGGGGATTTGTTTCCCGCCTGGATTTGATGTCATGGCCCATGAGGACCAACCAGCAAACCAAGTAACGTTTATTATGCTGTTGCCGGCTATTTCACCACCTGACAAGGCACCTACAGCACTAAGAATAGGATATGCCGTCAACCCGTTAGGGGAAAAAGTGGATGCACCAGTATTTGTATTCTGCGCTTTAAAAGATAATACCATTCCGTCAGTTAATGTCGTGACTGCTGGCATATAGGCAGCTTTGTAAGCATTGGCAGATCCAGTATCTGCGGCGTAGAGAGTTTTTCCAGATTGGACGATGCTTTGGATTGCCGCTACAATTTGGGCGTCATTAGCAGGAACAGGGGTTAACCCCCCACCTGACAAGATATTAACTAATTCACGCTGTATGGTGTTAAACCAGCCAGCAGGTAATATTGTCGGGCTAACACCTCCCGCCACATTCCCATCCGTAAATTCACCATCACTATCTGCTGTATCCGTTAGGCTGCTTATTTTTTGCATGAAATTTCCTCGCTATTTAAAGCGATATATTAAATTGATAATTATTTAACTATTTAATGCGGTATCAAGAATTGTCGTCATCGCATCATTTATTTCATAAACACCCTCTTCAACAAAAAAAATAGGTGTAGCCAAATTTCACGATGGTATGGGATGGGCATAGTGTACTTAGGCGGCATTCAAGCTGCTTATTACCCCAGGATGCCAGCGGATCTCCGCAATAGCTTAAACCGCATTGCGCATAAGTCATGGTTGTCGTTTCAGCGTTAATACGCCAGACAAAAGGCCATTCATCGCCGTTCAGTGCATCGCCACAGACTGAAATCCCGGCATGTGCCTGCCTGAATTCCGTGATTGTGATGTCATAACCCAGCGCCTTGGCCACACTGATAAAATAAGCGACCGACTGGCCGCCGGTGCTGATCAGCTTTGAAACAATCGCCGCCTGGCGCTTAGAAATTGTATCCGTCTCACCTATCGCACAATCATCCGGTAGTCCGAGTGTTTTTTCCCACTCCGGCAGCATCGTGACGGCTGTGCTCGGGAAAAGGTTTATTAGTAGCGATATGGCCGCATTGTCGCTTTGTTGGTATGTGCTGGCTAGCGCTGTCATTACGACAGTTTGAATAGCCTCTGAATTTTTCGGCCATACTCGCCCCGCGGGCATTAAAGATTGTAAGGCTGCCGTATAATCATCAACAGTGAATTTACTCATGAATAGGTCACCGTTCCGCGCACCGGCATCCCTCCCGTTGCCATAGTTATGTTGCCCACCGGCGCCGTAAGAATAAATCCTTCAGTGCCGTTGATATCGGCAATGGCCGCCTGGATATCGGATAGATAAATCGTTCCGCCCGGCTCTCCTTCCTCAAAAAAAACATTATCGATAGCTGAGGCAATGGCTGCGGTTATCGTGCTGCTGGCG
>NZ_JAAVUT010000027.1 GCF_018449575.1 Sodalis sp. dw_96
GGGGCTTTTTTCTGTTTGTCAGACTTCCTCACCGCCGATCACCTCACGGATACGCTTGGCGATATATTCCACATGGGTTTCCAAGGCAAAGTGGCCGGTATCCAGCAGTTCAACAACTGCATTCGGATTGTCTGATTTATAGGCTTGGGCGCCTGGCGGAATAAAGAAAGGATCCTGTTTTCCCCAGATCACCAGCGTCGGCAGCTGTGCTTTACGGAAAAACGCCTGGAAAGCGGGATACAACTTCAGGTTATTAGCGTAGTCGAGGAACAGATCGAGCTGTATAGATGTATTGCCGGGACGGGATAGCAGGAAATTATCGAGAGAATAGGCCTCCGGGGCAATGCGGTCCAGTGCCTTATCCTGAACTCCGTGCACATATTGCCAACGAATGCCGTCAAAGTTCAGCGCCGCATCCTGAACCAGCCGGCGATTCTCCGGGGTGGGATCCGCCCAGTAAGCCTGAATCGGTGCCCAGGCGTCCCCTAATCCCTCAAGGTAGGCATTGCCATTCTGTGAAACAAGTCCGGTCACCCGTTCGGGATAAGTCAACGCCAGCCGCAAACCCGTCGGCGCGCCGTAATCGAATACGTACAGGGCATAGCTGGTGAGATCAAGGGCATCCACGAAATCGGTCAGGGTCTTCCCCAGCGCATCAAAGCTATAGACATAATTGCGTTCGGCGGGGACCTCGGTGAAACCGAAGCCCGGAAGATCGGGGGCAACGATATGGAATTTGTCCGCCAATAACGGAATCAGCTCACGAAACTGGTGGGACGAACTGGGAAAACCATGTAACAACAGGAGGGTCGGCGCATCGGCCTTACCTGCTTCGCGGTAAAAAACGCGAACACCATCGGCATCTACAAATTGATAATGAACGGGGAAATGGGTATTAGCAGTCATAGTGCACCTCTTATGTGTAACCTTTAAAGTGTGTTATTACTAGTTATGTGAAGTCAGTATGCCCGCATTATGTAACTAGTCAAGATGATTTTTATTGGTTACAATGATGAAAGGTTCGTTTCTGAGATCAACATCACTATGCAAAAAGCCATGTCGAACGCTGTCCCGCGTTTTCTCGCCGATCATACGGCGCTGGATCTGCTCAATACGGTAGAGATAATTGACGGAAAACAATGTGACCTCTGGCAAACCAGTGATGACGTTAAACTTTGGTTGTCGAAAGCCGGTCTTTTGCTGCATACGGGAAAAATGGATATACAGGGCGACAGTCTGTTAAACGAGGCCAGAACCCTGCGCGAGACGGTACGGGAGCTGGTTGAAAGCAAAAAAAACGGGCAATCCTTACCCATCGGCAAATTAAATGATTATCTGGCGCAGTCGGGCAGCTATCCTGCACTTAAGGTGGGCGAGGAAGGGATATTAAGCATTGCGCGTATTTACCAACCTGAAACCGCTAAACAATTGCTCGGCCCGTTAGCGGAACAGGCGGCGGATTTACTGGCCTATGCCGATTTCTCTCTGGTGCGTGAATGTGAAAATCATGAATGTTGCCTCTGGTTTTATGACAAAACCAAGTCGCATCGTCGCCGTTGGTGCAGCATGGCGGTTTGTGGAAATCGGCATAAGGTGGCAAAATTCCGACAAAATCAGAAAGACGCCGACTAAATGAAAATTATCCCGCCTAGCTGCTCCTAAAATAAAACGGGAATCAGGAGGCACAGCGGCAAAGCCTTGATGCTGTGCTCCGTTTTCACTAGTTTTGTTTCATGAGATATTTTCGGCGAGGCGATATAACACCTCCGCCAGAACCTGTGTTCCGGCATGCAGATCGCCAAGGGCGGCATTTTCCTTTTCATTGTGACTGATGCCTCCTTCGCAAGGGACAAAGATCATACCCGTGGGGCAGCATAAATGCAGATTAACGGCATCATGACTGGCTCCAGAGGGTAATACCTTGCTCGGGTGCTTAAGACGATCGGCGGCGTTTTGGATCAAATCAGGTATGGTTTTCTTAAACTCAAAGGGTTTTCGCCATCTCAGTTCTTTTGCATGAATGGCGCACCGGTCCGAGTGTTTGTCGGATAACTCAATGACTTTATTGCCCAATGTCGTTAATGACGATTGCGACGGGTGGCGTAAATCAATGTTAAAAACAACGTGACCCGGCACGACAGAGCTGCTGTTGGGATACACCTGGAAGGCGCCGACGGTGAAACGACACTCTTCCCCGGCAGAATCCATAACCGAATAAAGATCCTGTAAAAGCAATACCGCTGTCTTCATGGCATCATGCCTGGATGATGCCGGCGTGGTTCCGGCATGTGCCTCCATACCGGTGATAGTGATCTGAAAATCCCTGCATCCCTGTATACCGCTGACGATTCCTATTGTCGCAGAGCTGTTCTCAAGTATCGGTCCCTGCTCAATATGGGCTTCGATGTAGGCGTGTACGGGGATCCCCAGCGGCCGATGCGGGACCTCGGACATTGTCCGGTGAAAGCACGCTACCGCCTGCTTGACGGAAATGTTTTCACTGTCTGTGATGACTTGCCAATGGGGCAGGTCTTCAGGCTGTGCAAAACAGGCGGAACCCATGCATCCCGGAACAAAACGACAGCCCTCTTCATTAGCCCAGACCGTCAATTCAAGCGGACGGGAGGTGAACAATTCCAGGTCATCAAGGGTGCGAAATACCTCCAACCCGGCCAGAACCCCGTAAATACCGTCGAATTTCCCACCGGAGGGCTGGGTATCCAGGTGTGAGCCGGTCATTACCGGGTCCGAGGAGGGACTGGCGCCGTCACGGCGTATAAATAAGTTACCTATTGCATCCACAAAAAAATGGTAGTGTGGAAGATTAAACCATTCCATTAGCGTGATGCGGACATTGTTGTCCGTTTCAGTCAAGGCGAGCCGACTTACGCCGCCGTTGGCGGTAGCGCCGTATTTAGCCATCTCCATAATGGAATTCCATAATCTACGGGGTTTGATTGCATGGGTGATAGCATCAACCCTCTCCTGCATATCCGCTACTTTCATATCCGGCTGGCTCATGATTGTTCACCTTTCACTGAGGGAATGTCCACGCCCGCATCCGCGGCAAACCGGCAGATCCTGTTCCAGACCTCCGCCAGAATCGGTATTCCCTGCTTGAGATTGTCTTTACGGACCTTGGCCGAGCGTTCGCCCGGAATCATTATTTCATCAACGCCAGGCATCCTTCTGCCCGCTTTTATTTCCGCCAGATAGACATCCGCGCGGCTTCGCGCCTCAGCGGCATCACCAAAAGCCGCGGGGTCGATGGCGATAAACAGGTGGCACCTTTTACCCTGGGTCCCCTCTCGCGACCGGGCCACGATGTCCAGCCGGGAACCCAGCTCGCCGCCCGCCATTGCCCCGGAAAGCAGTGCGATACAGAGTCCCAGCCCGAATCCTTTATGGCCGGCCATGGGGGTCAGCGCGCCTTGCAGCGCCTGGTAAGGATTCACTGTCGGCGCGCCGTCGGCATCTATCGCGATACCGGGCGCAATATCTTCATCATGATAACCTGCAAGCCTGACATGCCCGATGGCCGAGGTGCTGGTAGCCGAGTCGAACACCATCGGAATCCCTCCGGTAGGGATTCCGATGGCCAACGGGTTAGTGCCCAGAACCGGGTCGATACCGCCGGTAGGGTGCACGCGCGGTGGCCAGGTATTGGTGAATACCAAACCGATCAGTCCGGCGCGGGCGAACTGCTCGGCATAATATCCCAGCATAAAAAGATCCCCTGCGTCCTGGAGGGCCGCTGAGGCGGTGCCCATACGGCGGGCTTTCTGTATCAGATGTTCCGTGGCGAATACGCCGCCCACATATCCAGGGCATCCCGCGCCATCGATGAGCAGCGTTGCGCCCGTTTCTGAAATAATCCGCGGAGCGGCATCGCCTAATAAAACGCCGTTATCCAGGTCACGCAGGATAGAATAAATATGATCGATACCCTGGATGGAATGCCCGCGTAAATCCGCCTCAATACACACATTCGCCATGATATCGGCATTGTTTTCGCTGCAACCGTTGGCGACAAATATATCTTTGATGAACCGGGTGAGAACCGTCATATCAATGCGGTAATATCGCCTGGGCTGATTATTATGCATGTCCATGTTCTCCTGGATAGGGTTGCCTCGCTTCTTTCATGGCCTCGGTAATGGAAATGAATTGGCCGTCATGGTGAGAGATATAGGTGAGCATTTTCTTTAGCTGCTGATTCAAATCTTGGTTTTCCACTGAGTAGGTATGGCAAAGGAAAGAAACCACCTGGGGCTGGCCAAGATCCGTGGCTCTTCGGACAAGACAGTCCCAGACCCGTTTTAAATGCTCCAGGGTACTGGTTTCATTTGCCAGGTAATTCACCGTGGGACGGCGCCGGTCTTCAGGTGTGATTCCGTCCCAGCCCAAGGGGATCATTAACAGCGCTTTCTGGCTGTAGCCGTCTCTGGCCGACAGGTTATCGTTCAAGGGAAAATAGGCGGTTGCCGGCGCGCCTTGCCAATCAACGCCACGTTCCGGCCAGTTAAGTCCCGGCGCACAGCTCAGATCGGCGATGATGCCCTGTTTTGCCAAAAAATCCGCAAGCGCCGGGGCGTGTCCGTTTGACCCCCCGCGAAAGCAGCTGCAATCGATATTCCACTGTTTGAGTCTTTCCAGTGTCGTACTGATGACGTCAAATATTGTTTCCGGATGGTGGAAAATACTCGGCTGCAAAGTTTCAGCAGAGGATAACCGATATAGATCATCCTCAATATGCAGGGCCAGGTTTTTGCCCGACGTTGCCCACTCTCGCCAGAACAGCATGTACTCGTCACTGATAAACCGCTGCCGGAATACCGGACTGCTGTGAATTGTCATCGTCGCTTTGCCATCACAATACTCATTCACCAAGGATTGCATTTTATGATATTTGCGAAAAACGACGGCATCGGGATCGGGATTAAGTACAGGATCCGGATCGCCGTCAATACTTAATACCACTTTGACTAAAGGATACATTTTCCCTCCCTACACTTTGAGCATTACTGCCCTATTTAACGGCCGGGCAGCTGATATTATTGAAAAGACACCTGCCGTTATTCGCCGGTATTATTCCTTGAGCATGAGTTTATGGCCGATTTTTCGTCGCGACTGCCACACCTCATTATTCAAGAGATGCTGAGGTTCTATCTCTCTGAAAACCGATACTATTTGTTCGGCGCAGCAGATGGCGGTCTTTCGCAAGGCTTCCTGGGTTGAGCCGGCAAGGTGAGGCGTCAACAGGGTATTTTGCAGTGTGGACAGCCGTGAGCGGGGCAGCAGGGGTTCATGTTCAAACACATCCAAACCGGCGGCGGCAATCCAATTCTCTTGTAATGCCTGATATAAAGCATCTTCATCTATCAGGCCGCCACGGGAGGTGTTGATAAGCAACGCGGAAGATTTCATATTCCGTAGGGCCACGCTATCAATGGTGTGAAAAGTGTCTGGGCGCAGCGGCCGATGCAGGCTGATGACATCGGCATTTCCAAGCAGGTCGGTCAAACTGCCGGCCGGGATGGCACCCGCGGCAATGATATCGGCAATGACGGCATGGGGTGACCAGACCGAAACCCGCATCCCGAAGCCGCCTATGGCCATTTTGCAGACCTGGCGTCCGATATCGCCAAAGCCGATAATGCCCAGGAATTTGCCGTATAAAGAGTGGGTGATGCCGGTAAACTTAAAATCCCACTCCCCTTTGCGCGCCGCCCTATCGGCGCAAAGCAGTTTATGGGACAAGGCCAGCATTAATAACAAAGTATGTTCAGCGACGGCCAGGGTATTACAGTTCGGTGTATAGACCACCGCTATGCCCTTTGTATGGGCATACCGGACATCAATTTTATCTGTGCCTGAGCCATGATTGGCTATGACCTCAAGATTATCCGCACAATCGATACTATTGCTTTTAATAGACCCTCTGGTAATCACCGCATTTGCCGATGAAAGGGCTTTCCCCAGTGCTTTATCATCGCAATCATAGGCGAATCGCACATCAACACCCGCGGCGATTAATAGCGCTATGCCATCCTTATGGATGGGATGGGTGATTACACAAACGGGCTGTTTCATCATGTATTCCAGTAATAACTATTGATTGGATATTTGCCATAAAATATCGGACAGCACCCGGGCGCCGTTGCTGAAATCATCCATTTCCATTTGTTCATCCGGATTGTGACTGCCATTGGCGTTGGGAATAAAAATCATGGCGGTAGGAATACCCGTATACGCGAACATGGCGGCATCATGTCCCGCGCCGCTCGGCATAGCGTGAAATTTCAAATCCCTGTTTTTCGCACATACCGTTAACCCGTGGCGTAATGCCGGGTCCATGCTTGCCGGCTGGCTGCGGATTTTTTCTCCCAGATTGAAATTTACCCCATGTTTAGCGGATAGATCGGCCACGGCACGTTGAACGTAGTCATTCATCAGATCCAGGGTATCGACATCGCGGGATCGGATATCAATGCAAAAAACAACTTTTCCCGCCACCTTGCTGAAATCCGACTGTTTTGAATCGGTATTGACCTGGCCGAAGGTTAGCGTCAATTCATGCCCATCCGCTTCCAAGACCTGCCATGTGTTTTGCAGTTCGTGGACCAGTTCGGCAAAAGCCACCACGGCATCATGGCGATGTGTCCTGGGCGTCGCGCCGGAATGAGCGTATTGACCGGTTATGGTCGCGCTGCGGTATCTCAGGCTGCCGCAAATTCCGGTCACAATACCGATAGCCTGGCGGCTTTCGATTAAGACCGATCCCTGTTCTATATGCAGTTCGATAAAGGCGCAAACAGCGCCGATGGAAACGGCGGGGGCTCCGTTCACTAGCGTTTCAGGGAATCCCCCTTGCTCTTCCATATGCTTGCCCAGGGTCTTGCCGGTATCAAAACGCACCGCCTCCAGGGCATCGGCTGGCAATAGTCCTAATGCGGACTTACTGCCGATATAGGACACCGGGAACCACACGCTCTCTTCCGCGCGTATGCTGATAACGGTAACATCGCGTTTCGGCCGCCGGCCGCATTTTATCCAGGACGCCAACACCGACATGCCGGCGATAACCCCGGCTGCCCCGTCATAGTTACCGCCGCGGGGGACGGAATCCAGATGGGAACCCGTCAGAACGGCGGGCAGGCTTCGCTCCAGGCCTGGCAAGGTAAGATAAAGATTCAGCGCCGCGTCAATCCGAGCCTCGAGGCCAAGTTCCGTTCCACTCAGCCTGATAAGGTCATGGGCGCGCTGTTCCCCCGGCCCATAGGTGTCGCGCGTGACGCCAATACCGTCATACCCGATGGCATAAAGTTCATTGAATAAAGCCTGTGCCAATTCCAAATCTGGTTCAATCATAGATAAACATTCCCTGAGCATGATAATGATGCACAATAAGAAAAAAATAGGCTGAATTTCATTACGCCCTATATCCCTCCGATTTAATAAATACCGTTGGTATACCAAAGAGTGCTGATATTCCCCGTTACCGGTAGGCTATACCATGAATAATCGTCAGGAATTCAGATGAAAAACCCTCTTCTCGTTTATCAAATATTAATCAGGTCTTGAGAAATTTTACTTAACGACCGGCATCCGCTGCGCGTAACAATGACCGTCTCGCTGCAGGCGACGGTAAATTGAGCATATTCCCGCAGGGTAATGGGTATATGAAAAGCCATGCCTTCAACCAGTTCCACGTCGTAACCTTTATTGAGATGTAGAATATTGCCTTCACCCCAGTCGGGAGCAAATGAAATACCCATGCTGTATCCGGTCCGTTTTCTGTAGGCATCCGTGGCGCCGCCTGCGTCAATCACCCGCTGCGCCGCATCATGGACATCAGAACAGAGGTTGCCGGGTTTCATGGCCGCCATGGCCGCTGCAAGGGCGGTCCGGGTGATATCATACCAATCGCGGGCTTTTTGCGGGACATCACCCACCATAATGGTCCGAAAAAGCGCGGCGTGATAACGGTGGTGGCAGCCGGCGGTTTCCAATACCACCACGTCGCCCTGTTGGATTACGCGGCGGCGCCAGGTGGTATGAGGAACACCGGAACGAGGGCCGGAGGTGACAAAGGGCTCCATTCCCATATATTCCGAGCCGGCGGTAATGGTTGCGCCCATGATAGCGCCGGCAATGGCATTTTCATCAACGCCCGCCTTGGCGGCTTGTATTCCTGCCGCCATACCGGCGTCATTTTCCCGCGCGGCCTCCTCCAGCGCCAGAATTTCAAGGGGGCTTTTTACCCGGCGCAAAGATTCCGCATAACCGCTGCCATCCTGCATTTCCCCCAGGCGGGCGGAAAGCTCGGCGAAAATATTCACCGTAAGAAACCACGCGTTCCGATCGATGGCGATGCGTTTTCCTTTCCAGCCTTCCTGCTCAATTGCCGAGGCCAGTGCTTCAGCGGGAGAAAAACCGTCACCATAACCGTATAAATGGTTGAGATAAGTATTAAAGCGGGCGTTATAGGATTCCAGTTCCCGGAGCACCAGGAACGGCGTTCCCTGAACCGGGATTGCCAGGCACTGGAAGACATAATAGCCAGGGGTTTGCTGGCCGGAAAGATAGAAAATATTTTCAGCGCCGCTGGTGAGATATAAATCAATATTGTTATCTTTTAAAATGGCCTGGAGTTTCGCAATGCGGCTGTCGAATTCCTGCTGTGGAAAGGCCGAATCACTGCCTTGGGGAATGCTGTCGATTAAGTTCTTGTCTATCATTTCACATTTTCCTTAAGGGAGAAGACGTGCTGTTTTTGCCTCAAAGCACTTTTGAGAGAAACGCTGATTGTCTTGCGTCATTGGCCGGTTTGAAAAACTCCCGCGGCGGTAAATCAACCACTACCTGCCCATCGTTCATCATGATGACCCGGTCCGACACCTCGCGGGCGAACCCCATTTCATGGGTAACGACAATCATGCTCATGCCGCTTTCGGCCAGCTCTTTCATGACCGCGAGCACTTCCGATACCATTTCCGGGTCAAGGGCCGATGTGGGTTCGTCGAACAACATCAGGGCCGGTTCCATGGCCAGCGCCCGTGCTATGGCGACCCGTTGCTGTTGCCCGCCCGACAGTTGACCGGGGTATTTGTCTATCTGATCGGCCAGACCGACGCGGGCCAGGAGCTGCTCCGCCCGTGAATCCGCTTCTTTCCTGCCCAATCCCAAGGCACTGATCGGCGCCAAGGTGACGTTGCTTCTTACACTGAGGTGTGGAAATAAATTGAAATTTTGGAAGACCATGCCGACATCTTTGCGTATGGCCCGCGCGGAGGCCGCGCTGGGCTCCAACTGGATGCCGTCAATGAAAATCTCACCGGCATCAATGGGTTCAAGGGCATTTAGCGTCCGCAGGAAGGTGGATTTTCCGCTGCCTGACGGACCGACAATGCAGGTGACGGACCCCCTTTTGAATTCCAGTGAGATGTCATTCAGGGCGCAAAATTTACCGTAGTATTTTTTCACTTCTTGGCAGATGACGATATGTGAGGAGGGAATATCCGCATTCATACGCATTTTAGGTCCTCGACATATTTTTTTTGCTGCGGTTTTCACAATAGCGGCCGTATAAGCTCAGCGGCACTATCATGATCAAATAATATACGGCGGCCAGTGTATAGATTTCGAGATAACGATAGTTTTCACCACTGATGACCGATGCCTGATAAGCTAAATCAGCGATGCCGATGGTTGAGAGTAAGCTGGAAATTTTTACCAGATCGCTGGTGAAATTCACAAACGCTGGAAATACCACCTTGACCGCTTGAGGAATAATGACCGTTTTCCATTTCTCTGTCATGGGTATGGACAGCGCAGCGCAGGCTTCAAATTGCCCTTTCGGTATCGCCAAGATGCCCGTTCTGAATATTTCGGCAAGAAAAGCACCGCTGCAAAGGGTTAGTGCGAGAATGCCGGAGGAAAATGCGGATAATTTCACATCAAAAATAAACGGGACGCAGGTGTATATCCAGAATATAGGAATCAATTCAGGTATGCTCCGGAAAGTTTCAATAATGATAACCGAAACACGATAGAGCGGGCCGCTGCCTTGCATCTTTCCCCAGCATAATACCGCGCCAAGAACAATACCGAGCACCAGCGACAGGCAGCAGCTTAAAAAAGTTGTCACGGCCCCCTGTGCAAGAATTTTCCAAGAATTTTCTATAACAAAAAAATGGAAATTCATGTCGGCTCCCGCAAAGACGATTGCGAAAGTCTTTTCTCAAGCATGGCGCTCAGGTACGAAAAACCATATCCGATAATAAAAAAGAGCAGGCCCGAAAAGGTGATAACCTCAATGGGCCTGAAGGTGAAGCTGGCAATATTATTACTCACTGTCACCAGTTCGCTTATGGCCAGCACCGAAAGTATGGTTGAGCCTTTGAAAAAGCTGAGAACGGTATTACAAAGCGCCGGCAGCATCAGTTTCAGCGCTTGGGGCAGAATGACCCTGAGCCAGGTGGTGCTCTGTGAAAGGTTAAGCACCTTCGCCGCTTCCCATTGCCCCATGGGAATGCTTTCAATGCCCGAACGGGTGATTTCCGTAAGGTAGGCGCTTGACTGGAGCGTCATGGCTATAATGCCGGATACCAGAGCCGGGGTGGGAATGCCGGTGATTTGCGGCAGGGCGAAATGGATCCAGAAAATTTGCACCAGCAGCGGCGTAGAGCGCCAGATCTCCACGTGAATGGCGATAAGGATTTTTATCAACCGGAAGGGGAGCTGATAAAGGAGAGCCAGGATGATACCGCTCAGCAGGCCGGATATTACCGATACCAGCGTGACAAACACCGTCATGGAAAGCCCTTTGAGCAATAACCGCCAATATTGATAAATCACGGAAAAATCGAGGGTACGCACAAAACTCCATTTCACGTTATAAATAACAAACGCGAATAACAGGATAACGATGGCTGTGCCGATGATTTTTTGCTTATCAATCTTTTTACTTTTAGCGATTATGGCTGACTCTGTCATACAGCGACCTCATCCAGACATGAAGAGAGTGGGTGATGCCGGTGATTCGGCATTCATGGTTTTTTACTGAATATAATCGGTGCCAAACCATTTTTTCCACAGCTCGGCCGTACGCCCGGAATTAAGCTGTCCGCGTAGCCATATATTGATCACCTGCTGCAAGTGATATTCATTCAGGTCAACGGCCCAGACGATGCCAACGCGGTCCAGCGGTTTTTCGCCCAGGGGCCGCATGCCGAATTGTTTGTTTTGCTGGAGCATTCGCGATGTGGATGTGTACGAAACCCACCATGCGTCCGCCCGGCCGTTGGCCACTTCAGCCGCGTCTACCGAACTGTTATCGGAAGCGACAAACCGTATTTCGGCGTTTTTGAAAAACCGTTTGGCGAAATCACCTGATGCGGATCCGGTTTTGGAGATAAGCACTTTTCCTTTCTGGTCCAAATCGGCATAGGTTTTATAAGGAGAATCATTTTTGACAAAAGCACCGCTGGTTTCATAAGAAAGAGGATCGGAGAAAAGAACCACTTCGGCCCGTTTCATGGTATCGAATAATGCCGCCCCGCCAATGTCGCATTCATGATTTTTCACACTGGCTATAATGGTTTTGAATGTTGAATCCACATCCACCAGTTTTACTTCCATGGCGCTGGCGAGATCCACGGCCATATCGTGGTCAAAGCCTTCCCATTTGCCGGTGGCGGGGTCTTTATATGAATAGGGATTGTCTTCGGCCCAGCAAACGCGCAGCTCGCCTTTTGACATAATGCTGTCAACCGCGTTATCCGCCGCATTGACGTATTGAGCGCATCCCAGCGCAAAAATGAATATCGCTCCCGCTTTTTTGCAATTTATCAGAGTGAAAATGGACAATAAACGCATGGATATACCCTTGTCAGGTGAATAATTATGTTCATCAGCCGTTAGGGCCGCTTTATTTTAGATAGCTATCATTATGTTAATTTGGTATCCAAGTGGTATACCAAGTTAAAGAAAGAATGGCTACACTGTTTTTCTTTCTCGGTTAACCGGGTATGGCCGCCTGGTATCAAAATGGTATATTTTATGTTAGCAATAAAAGTGCCAAATATTCCTATTGAGAAGAAAAGCGCGTTAGCTCACGTGTTAAAAAAATTGTACCGTGACGGTGGATTTCATTCACGAAGAGAAACAATGTGGCGGATTTTTTTAGCCCTACAATTTTCAAATGTATTAAAATTCAGCCAGATATCCTGGCTGAGCATCTCTAAATTTTTTGCCGGGTTCCCGCATTGCCCGATCAATATCAGCCTTTTATCGTCGCCGTAGCGGGTGTTTACTACAGCCTGATATTTATATTGAGAATATTTTTTCACCTGGCCTTATCCCTTTTGAATAAGCTCTTGGTTTTATCCGCTTTGGTGGATTGGCCCAATGAACGCACCAAAGCAGTGCTTTTGGTTTATTTTTGTGCAATAGCGTTGCCTGTCTTGATCACACATCTGCTTATAGGCTGCCTTGATTACCAATAAACGTTGACATCCTTGCAATAGTTAATAGATTAATATACCTATGGTATTCCATCTGATATGGTCGGTCCCCGACACCCTCTGCTTAATTTCATGAAAGATTAAAAGACATTATGAATAAAACATCATTATTGGAAGGCGGTAATGGCGGTCTTGGCAATCAAGCGTATGAAGCGTTGCTTGATTTGATCATTGCCAAAGAATTGAAACAAGGAGAACAGATACAAGAGCGCGCGTTAGCCATCCGTCTCGGTATTTCCAGGACACCGCTTCGTGAAGCGATGCATCGGCTTGAAGGGGAAAAGATCCTGGAGCGTAAATCCAATAATCGGCTTTTTGTCCGCATGGTGACCCTTGAGGAAATTTTGGAGATTCTCCACGTCAGACGCCTGCTGGAAACCGAGGCGGCGTCCCGCTCGGCCGGTAAAATCCCGCTTGATAAGCTAACGCTGCTTAAGGTAAGGATTGAAAAGCTCAAGCAGGCCGGCGATCCTTTCAGCTATGAGCATCAGGTGGTGGATGCGGAGCTGCATGGGCTGATTATCCATTATTGCGAAAATAAGCTTTTGGCCGAGATGATAGATGAACTGCGGCGCAAAACCCGGATGTTCTCACTCAAACGTGTGGATAAACGCATGATTCCCGTGCTGAATGAACATATGGCTATTATTGCCGCTCTTGAAACGGGGAACGCGGAGCAAGCCGCTGTGGAAGTCGCTCATCATATAGATAATATTCGTATGTCGATTATCGAAAAATTTACTCTCCTCTGATCTCAACGCTTTTCCCGCCAAGGCCACTCCCCTGCATCGCTATTTCGGTAATTGAGGTAAATATCCGCATCAGCTGAGGCTATTTGCATCAGCTTTTCCCCACGGACGCGTTGATATTTATAAAAATATAGCAATATCAATAAATTATAACTATGGCATAAAGGTTGCTCTCTATAGCCCGGAAGCAATGAAGCTATAAAGAGGATCACCCATGAAAAATAACGCAGTGGTTATCAATGACAGGGACAACGTTGCGGTTGCCCTGGTCGCCCTCCGAGCTGGAGAAAACGCTACAGTCGCCATCGACAATAGGATTATCGATGTGTCTTTACGCCAGGATGTGCCGTTCGGGCACAAGTTTGCCATCAGCGATATCGCTTTGCATGGCGAAGTCTACAAATACGGTGAATCCATCGGCCGCAGTACCGCGCCCATTCAACGGGGCGAGTATGTCCACGTCCACAATGTGGAAAGTGAACGCGGCCGCGGCGACTGGCAATAACAGGAGAAGAGTATGAGCATGACATTCAAAGGTTATCGCCGTCCCGACGGATCCGTCGGCATCCGTAACCATGTACTGATTTTACCCACCAGCGCCTGTTCCAATAAAGTGGCGCGGGATATCAGCCTGCAGGTGAAAGGCGCGGTCTGGATCAATAACAGTTTCGGCTGTTGCCAAATCGCAAGCGATGCAAAACTCACGGTAAAAACCCTGATTAACGTTGCCGCTAACGGTAACGTCGGCGCAGTGTTGGTGGTGGGGCTCGGCTGTGAAGGGGCGGAGCCCACCTATGTTACCGATGAAATACGCAAAACCGGCAAACCGGTCTGCTGCGTGACCATCCAGGGTGAAGGCGGCACGCTCAATTGCCAGGCTAAGGGTATTTCCCTGGCTCGCGCCTATGCCCAGGAGCTGTCGATGCAGCAGGCGGAGGCGATATCCCTCGCCGAGCTGACGCTGGGTATGGAATGCGGCGGTTCGGATACCACCTCGGGGCTTATCTCTAATCCTTCCCTGGGCGTTGCCTGCGACCGGTTGATTGCGGAAGGCGGCACCGCCATGCTGTCCGAAACCACTGAATTTATCGGCGCCGAGCAGGTTTTTGCCAAACGCGCCGTCAACCCGCGGGTCGCTAAAGAATTTATCGACATGGTGCTGGACTGCGAACGGCGGGCCAAGGCATTGGGAGAAGATATCCGCGGCGGGCAACCGACGCCGGGCAATATCAAAGGCGGTTTGACCACTATTGAAGAAAAATCCCTCGGCTGCATCCATAAAGCGGGCCATTCGCCGTTGCAGGGGGTGCTGAAATATGCTGACCGGCCGCAGGGCCACGGGCTGTGGGTGATGGATACCCCGGGGCAAGATATTGAATCCCTCTCCGGCAAAGTAGCGGGGGGCGCCAATCTGATTGTATTTACCACCGGGCGAGGCAGTCCCACTGGCACGCCTATTGCGCCGGTGATTAAAATCACCGCCAACGAAGCCACCTTTGCCAAAATGAGCGATAACATCGACCTGGATGTTTCAGCCGCCATGCGCGGTGAAGCCACCATCGAGGAGATGGGACAAAGGGTCTTCGATGAAATACTGAAGGTTGCCAATGGCAAAAGCACCAAAGCGGAAGAGCTTGGCCATGATGAGTTCTCCATTTATAAAATTGCGCCTTCCTTCTGAATCTATTTAGGCCCCAAGGGACGGTGACGTCCCTTTTTATTGATTACATAATAAGAGGCTGAAATGAAAATCAAACGAGCAATGGAAAAATTTCCGGGTGGCATGATGGTCATACCGCTGATTATCGGCGCCCTGTTTAAAACATTTTTTCCCCATGCCCTGGAAATTGGCAGTTTTACCACCGCGTTATCCCATGGTTCGATGGCGATCCTGGCGGTATTCTTTATCTGTATGGGTGCGGAGATACGCTTTAACGCCGCACCCCAGGCGCTGAAAAAAGGGGCGGCCATTACCCTGTCGAAGCTGGTGGTGGGTATTATCATCGGCCTGGGTGTGGTCAAATTTTGCGGGCAGGGCGGTCTGTTCGGACTGTCCGGCCTGGCCATTATCTCGGCCATGACCAATGCCAATATGGGTCTGTACGCGGCGTTGACCAAAGAATACGGTAATGAGACCGATCGTGGCGCCATTGCGGTGCTGTCGGTGCTGGAAGGTCCCTTCCTCACCATGGTGGCGATGGGTACCGCCGGTTTGGTATCCATTCCGCTGCTGGATTTTATCGCGGTGATCATTCCTATCATTATCGGCGTGATATTGGGTAATCTGGATGAAGAGATGCGCACCTTTCTCAAAAGCGGCGGCGGCATGCTGATCCCGTTCTTCTCTTTTGGCCTGGGCACCAATATCGATTTTATGACGCTGCTGCAAGCCGGGTTGTCGGGCGTGTTGCTGGGTGTGATGACGGTGGTCATCGGCGGTTTCTTCAACATCCTGGTATCACGGCTGACAGGGGGCAGCGGCATAGCCGGCGCGGCGGTATCGACCACCGCGGGCAACGCGGTAGCCACTCCGGCGGCCATTGCCAGCGTTGATCACAGCATGGCGGGACTGGTGGCGGTGGCGACGCCGCAGGTTGCGGCCTCCACTATCGTTTCCTCGCTGCTGACGCCCTTGCTGAGCGCCTGGGTCGCGAAGAAAGAGGCTCAGCGCTGGGATAAAAAACAGCAGCTGATCCCTAAAAAGGCAAGGACCTAAATGTAAATTACGGGAACAGCTAACAGTAAAAATTTCTTATCTCTTTATCATCGTGCGGAAGTTGTCTATGGGACCTTATGTAATGAAGAAGCTTCCGCATTTTTGTATTATCTCACCCACCGCCGATCTCACCGAAAATATTGCCGGCATAAAAGCCCATTATGCCGGTAAAGCCAATATCACTATTATCGAATCCAGCCTGACCGGGATCGAAGAGACCCTAAAGCAATTACCGCTGGACGATTACGATATTTTCATCAGCCGCGGCGGCATGGTGCGATTGCTGGAGCTTTGTATAAAGCAGCCGATTATCGAAATCAAAACCTCGGCCTACGATATTATCGATGCCCTGGCTCCCTACCGAAATCAACCTTGCATTGGCATTGTTGGTTATATCAGCGTTATCAATGGCAGCCGTAAGATTGCCGCTATGCTGAATATTCCCCTGAAGATTTTTAGCGTGCCGGATATGTCGTTACCCACCATTAACCGAATTCGTCAGCAGGTGCATCAGCAAATGGCCAGCGGCGAGGTGGAGCGGCTGATCGGCGATGCCATCAGCACCGATTATTTCGACCTGCCCGCCGAGCGTTGCACTCTGTTGAATACCGGCGCGGAATCCATTGAACGGGCGCTGGAAGAGGCCCTTACCGTCTATCGGGGGCTGGCGCGCCAGCGGGTTGAAAACCGCCAGTTGCAAACCCTGATTGATGCGGTCAGCAAGGCCATTATCACCGTCAACGGGCGGGGAGAAATTCTGCACAGCAATAGCCAGGCGATGTCCATGCTTGGGTTGACGCAGCGTGCCGGGGATAACTTGCAGCGCTACCTGACGTTGGGGTCTTTGTCCCGCTTTAACGAACAATATGATGTGAACGAAAGTCTGATTATCGATAGCGGCGCCTATGGATCCCTGCTGGCCAAGGTGACGCCCATCATTGAAGATGGCGAGACCGACCGGCTGATTATAACCCTGCAAAAAGCCGCCACCGTACGCGGCGAAGAGCAGGCGATACGCTTAAAGGAAGCGGAAAAACGCAATTTCCAGGCGCGCTATGGTTTCAACGATTTTATCACCGGTCATCCTGAAATGGCGCGCCGGTTGCAACTGGCGGCAACCTATGCCAAGACTGATGCCACGATTTTGCTGATTGGTGAGAACGGGACCGGTAAGGAGATCATCGCCCAAAGCATCCATAATGCCAGTGAGCGCCGGGATAAAATGTTTGTGCCGGTAAATTGCGGAGCCATCCCGCCGGATATTCTGGAAAGCGAGCTGTTCGGTTATGTGGAAGGCGCATTTTCCGGCGCATCGCGCAAGGGTAAAACCGGGCTGTTTGAACTGGCTCATGGCGGTACGCTGTTTCTGGATGAAATCACCGAGCTGGACAAAAGCCTGCAATCAAAACTGCTGCGGGTGTTGCAGGAACGGCAGTTGATCCGCCTGGGATCGGACCGAATTATTCCCATTGATGTGCGCATCATCGCCGCCACCAACCGTAATATCCAAACGTTTGTCCAGGAAGGCGGCTTTCGCGAAGATCTCTACTACCGTATCAATGTGCTGAAGATTACCGCCATGCCGTTGCGTGAACGACCGGAAGATATCCGCGCCATCGGTGAATACTGGTTGAGCCGTTATCGTCGGCGCTATGATTTGCCTCCGCTGCGTCTGGCGGCCGACTTGTGGCGTTTTCTGACCCGTTACGACTGGCCGGGCAATGCGCGGCAGTTGGGCAATATTATGGAGCGTTTGGCGCTCTCGGCCGCCGGCGATACGCTGGATCTCGACCAGGCCGCGCTTTACATCGAGGATCTCACCGGCGCGCAACAGCATACGGCAAAAAAAGCCTGTAGCCACTGCGATCTCTTGGAGGGTAATTACACGCAGATTCGCCGGGCGATACTGGAGCGGGTCATTGCCAGACAGGGTTATAACAAAAGCCGTACCGCGCGCATGTTGGATGTGGATCGTACCTCCATTAACCGCTGGTTAATGAAACCTTAGGGATTGGGCGGAAAATCTGCCCGAGCACTCGGTTGCACCAGGTTATCGTAACGGCCTGCGGCGTCTTATTAACACCATTTCGACTATACGCTATGTAATAGGTCCATATTTGCCTCGCTCCTTAGGTCCTTAGCGTCTTAGTACTCTAATTCCCCCATTCCCTCATTCCCGAATCCCCTGATTCCTAACTTCCACTATCCGCCGATCATCGTCAAGAATCCGTTTTTTGCGCATTAAAAGCCTTTTTTACTATATCAATCAGATATTTATAAAATAACGGCCGAGAAACGTTCATTAAGCTAAAATAGTGATTAAGATGAAACATTTTCAACTTATGGTTGAATACTCGACATCATTTAGCAAAAGCGGTATGGTCGGGCATCTGGATGTCTAAACGTATAAACGTATGCTTTGAGGTTCTAAGGTTATGCCGATTCGGGTTCTTGATGAGTTGCCGGCAGTAAATTTTCTGCGCAATGAAAATGTCTTTGTGATGACGACTTCACGTGCCAGCACGCAGGAAATCCGTCCGTTGAAGGTATTGATACTCAATCTGATGCCGAAAAAAATCGAGACGGAGAACCAATTCCTGCGTTTATTATCCAATTCGCCGCTCCAGATTGATATTCAACTGTTGCGCATCGACGGCCATGAGTCGAAAAATACGCCGGCGCAGCATCTCAATACCTTTTACTGCGACTTTGAGGACATACAGGACCAGAATTACGACGGCCTGGTGGTTACCGGTGCGCCGCTGGGGCTGGTGGATTTCAGCGATGTGGTTTACTGGCCGCAGATAGCCAGGATCCTGCAATGGTCGAAAGATCATGTCACATCGACACTGTTTGTCTGTTGGGCGGTACAAGCCGCGCTGAATATTTTGTACGACATCCCCAAAATGACCCGCCAGGTAAAACTGGCCGGGGTTTATCAGCACAATACCCTCAAGCCCCACGGATTGCTGACCCGCGGTTTTGATGAGACGTTCCTCGCGCCCCATTCCCGTTATGCGGATTTCCCTACCGACGTTATCCGCCGCTATACCGATCTGGAGATCCTGGCGGAGTCCGAGCAAACCGGTGCGTACCTGTTTGCCAGCAAGGACAAACGGCTGGCCTTTGTCACGGGTCATCCCGAATATGACGCCCTTACCCTGGCCAGCGAATACCATCGGGATCTGGCCGCCGGCCTGGATCCTTTGATGCCGGTTAATTATTTTCCGGATGATAATCCCGACCTGACGCCGAAAGCCAGCTGGCGGAGCCACGGGCATCTGCTGTTTGCCAATTGGCTCAATTATTACGTTTATCAAATCACGCCGTTCGATTTGCGCAATATGAATCCCACCGTCGATTAATGCCGGGCCGGACTCCGCAATGTCAGTGACGTAGAGTTAGAGAACGATGCAACTGGCGCCCTGTTCGGCTCCCGAGAGCTGACTGCGCAGGGCGCCGAACAGTTCCCGTCCGCTGCCGATATGGCCGGCGCTTAAATCGGGCAATGTGACGATACGTTGGGACAGTTCGCTTTCGTCCACCAGCAGTGACAACTCGCCGGTGACGCCATTCACCCGCACCACATCTCCGGTGCGTACTTTCGCCAGCAACCCGCCGTTATAAGCCTCCGGCGTAACGTGAATTGCCGAGGGAACTTTGCCCGAGGCCCCCGAGAGACGCCCATCGGTCACCAGCGCTATATTATAACCGCGATCCAGCAGGACACCCAGTGGCGGCATCAGTTTGTGCAGCTCCGGCATCCCGTTGGCGCGAGGGCCCTGATAACGCACCACGATGACACAGTCTTTATTCAACTGGCCGGCATCAAAGGCCGGACCGACGTCATGCTGGCTCTCGAACACCACCGCGGGCGCTTCGATAACCTGGTTGACGAGGGGTACGGCGGAGGTCTTCATTACCGCACGCCCCAGATTGCCGTCCAATACCTTGGTGCCACCGTGATGTTCAAAGGGGCTTTCAAGGGAGGAAATCACTTTCGCATCCAAGGAGGTTTCCGGACTTTCACGCCAGGCCAGGGTCCCCTGATCCAACCAGGGTTCAAGGGTATAGCGGCTTAAGCCGAATCCGGCAACGGTATTGACGTCTTCATTGAGCAAGCCGCCTTTCAGCAGTTCGCGAATGACTAATTGAACGCCGCCGGCATCGTGGAATTGATTGATGTCCGCCGGACCGTTCGGATAAATCCGCGCCAGCAAAGGCACCGAGTCGGAGAGTTCGGAAAAATCGTCCCAGTTGATGATGATGCCGGCGGCGCGGGCCATGGCCACCAGATGCATGGTGTGATTGGTTGAACCGCCGGTGGTGAGCAGCGCCACGATACCGTTTACGATAACCTTTTCATCCACCAGCCGGCCGACGGGCAGATAATTGCCGCTGTTTTCAGTCAGACGGGTGACCTGGACGGCAGCGGCATCGGTCAATGCGTCACGCAGCGGGGTATTCGGCTGAATAAAGGAGGAGCCGGGCAGGTGCAGGCCCATCATTTCCATCACCATCTGGTTAGAGTTGGCGGTGCCGTAAAAAGTACAGGTACCGGCGCTATGATAAGATTCCGCCTCCGCTTCCAGCATGGCGGCCCGATCCAGTTTACCTTCGGCGTAGAGCTGGCGGACCCGGACTTTTTCCTTGTTCGGTAAACCGCTGGCCATGGGGCCGGCCGGTACGAATACCGCCGGCAGATGGCCGAAAGATAACGCCGCCATCACCAGACCGGGGACTATCTTGTCGCAAATACCCAGGTACAGCGCCCCGTCGAACATGTTGTGGGATAAGCCGATGGCCGCCGACATGGCAATAATCTCGCGGCTCATGAGCGATAGCTCCATTCCGTCCTGGCCCTGGGTCACCCCGTCGCACATTGCCGGAACGCCGGCCGCCACCTGGCCCACCGCGCCGGCTCCATGCAAAGCGGCTTTCAACCGTTCCGGATAGTGTTCGTAGGGTTGATGGGCGGAAAGCATGTCGTTATAGGCGGTGATAATGGCGATGTCATTATGGGTCAGGTTTTTCAGCGCGGACTTATCGTCGGGCTGGCAGGCGGCAAAACCATGGGCCAGGTTGCCGCAGGCTAATTGGGCGCGGTGGACCGTTTTGGTCCGTGCATCATGGATGCGTGCCAGGTAAGCGGCGCGGGTGGATGTGGAACGGTCAATGATACGTTGCGTCACACGGGCTACGGTAGGATTCATACATGCCTCACTTAAGATTGAACGGTTCAGACGCGCCTTTGCGGGCAGCGCTGAACAACGGAATGTGTTGTCCGATGGCACATCAGGATGCTTTTGCGCTTTTATTATTAAAATATGTCGGTAGCGGTGCCGCCTGACGGCGCTTTTTTTCGGTTGGCCCCCAGAAAGGCCGGTGCTTTCATTGCTATCTCAACCGGAACTCGCGTCGGAATATCAAATTTGAATCGTTTCAGCTACTAAGAACTTAAAAAGCCGGAGGTCCAAAAACTCGGGCTCATCCGGCCTGGTATCAAATGTAAAATCCTTTACATTCTTTAAGACGATGATAACGGCATCGCCGGCCGTCTGGATCAGCGGGCGTTTTGCTGATTAAAATGCCGAATATAATTCAGGGTATCGTCGATCACTTTTTCAACCGGCTGGGCGATATTGACCACGAACACATCCGGTTCATCCGCTCCCGGCTCTTCCAGGGTATCGAACTGGGTCACCAGCATCTCGGATTTGAAAAAATGACCTTTACGGGCCTTCATTCGTTCTTCGATCACCTCGAAGCTGCCCTTAAGGTAGATGAACGATAAGTTGTCATTGCCCACCCGCAGGCGGTCGCGATACTGCTTTTTCAGCGACGAACAGACGATGATGGAGACCGCGTTGGTGCGCTGCATGGCAAAAGCAGCGTCGTTAATCGCCGCCAGCCAGGGCGCGCGGTCGTCATCGTTCAGCGCATGGCCCGCCGCCATCTTTTCGATATTGGCGCGGGGATGGAGAAAATCACCATCCAGGAAAGCGGCCGATAGCTCACGGGCCAGGGCACTGGCCACGACGGATTTACCGCTGCCTGAAACGCCCATTAAGACGAAGATATGATTGGATGTAGTTGTCATCGTATGGCTCCGGGCCAGCTAAAAGTTCAGTGATGTTACCGGTAACATTATGCGTGTTTTTTTATCGGTTTCTAGCGACATCAACGACTTTTATTTTCTTCTGTGATCTGCTTCAAATTATAAGAGCAATATGAAACATAACTTTTACATTAAGTGGCGTTTTTTTAAACTAGCGGGTGATAACTGAAAAAGTCTCATGAACCGCCATCTTCGCTCTCGCTTAACTTATGTTAGGATGTTCTGCCTATTTTGGCTCAATATTTGACGCTATACCCAAGATAACTCAAGTTACAGGAAGGCGGCGACGCGGCGATAAATCTGTTTGGAACAGATTTGAACGCTGCTTGCAGCGGCCCCGAAGGGGCGAGGCCCAGGGAGGGGCCGAGTATTGCCAACGCACCTGCAACTTGAAGTATAACGGGTATATTTTTTCTGCGGTGGATGGGTAACAGTGAACAATCGAACTGACGGACTTCGCCGGCAATTGGCCCAGCGCATCATGGTGCTGGACGGCGCCATGGGCACCATGATTCAGAGCTACCGGCTGGAGGAAGCGGACTACCGGGGCGAGCGTTTCGCCCAGTGGCCCAGTGATTTGAAGGGCAATAACGATTTGCTGGTGCTCAGCAAGCCCGAGGTGATTTCCGCTATTCACTACGCCTATCTGGAGGCGGGCGCCGACATCCTGGAAACCAATACCTTTAACTCCACCGCCATCGCCATGGCCGATTATCATATGGAATCGCTGGCCGGCGAACTCAATGTCGAAGCCGCCCGCCTGGCACGTCAGTGCGCCGACGAATGGACGGCGCGCACCCCGGAGAAACCGCGTTATGTTGCCGGCGTACTGGGTCCCACCAACCGTACCGCCTCGATATCCCCCGATGTAAACGATCCGGCTTTTCGCAACGTGACCTTTGACCAGTTAGTGAATGCTTACAGAGAGTCGGTGCACGGGCTGGTGGAGGGGGGCGTGGATTTGATTATGGTGGAAACCATCTTTGATACCCTCAATGCCAAGGCGGCCATCTTCGCCATTGAAACCGAATTTGAAGCCATGGGCGTGGAGTTGCCGGTGATGATTTCCGGCACCATCACCGATGCCTCGGGACGGACGCTGTCCGGCCAGACCACCGAAGCCTTTTATAACTCCCTGAGGCACGCCAGACCGCTGTCGTTTGGTTTGAACTGCGCCCTTGGCCCGGATGAGCTGCGGCAGTATGTCGCCGAGTTGTCCAGAATCGCCGACTGTTATATCAGCGCCCATCCCAATGCCGGATTACCCAATGCCTTCGGCGAATACGATCTCGGCCCCGATGTCATGGCCAAGCAGATCAAGGAATGGGCCGGCGCCGGTTTTTTGAATATCGTCGGCGGCTGCTGCGGCACCACGCCGGAACATATCGCCGCCATGGTCCGCGCCATTGAGGGCATCCCGCCGCGCCGGTTGCCGGATCGGCCGGTAGCCTGCCGCCTGGCGGGGCTGGAACCCCTTAACATCGATAAAGACACGCTGTTTGTGAATGTGGGCGAGCGCACCAATGTCACCGGCTCGGCGCGTTTTAAACGGCTGATAAAAGAAGAAAAATATAATGAAGCCCTGGCCGTGGCCCTGCAGCAGGTGGAAAGCGGCGCGCAGGTGATCGATATCAACATGGATGAAGGCATGCTGGATTCCGAAGCCGCCATGGTGCGTTTCCTGAGCCTTATCGCCGGAGAACCGGATATCGCCCGCGTGCCCATCATGATCGATTCGTCCAAATGGGATGTTATCGAGCAAGGCCTGAAATGCATCCAGGGTAAAGGCATCGTCAACTCCATCTCCATGAAGGAGGGGGAGGAGATTTTTATCCACCATGCCCGCCTGGTGCGCCGTTATGGCGCCGCGATGGTGGTGATGGCCTTTGACGAGGATGGGCAGGCGGATACCCGTGCGCGCAAAATCGCCATTTGCCGCCGGGCTTACCGGATCCTGACCGAGACGGTGGGCTTTCCGCCGGAAGATATCATTTTTGATCCGAATATCTTTGCCATCGCCACCGGTATTGAGGAGCATAACAATTATGCGATGGATTTCATCGGCGCCTGTGCCGATATCAAGGCCGAACTGCCTCACGCGCTGATTTCCGGCGGCGTCTCCAACGTGTCTTTCTCGTTTCGCGGCAATGAACCGGTCCGGGAAGCCATCCATGCGGTATTCCTTTATCATGCTATCCGCAACGGTATGGATATGGGCATCGTCAATGCCGGTCAACTGGCCATTTATGACGACCTGTCGGCGGAGTTGCGCGAGGCGGTGGAGGATGTGGTGCTTAATCGCCGCGCCGACGGTACCGAACGGCTGCTGGAATTGGCGGAGAAGTACCGCGGCGGCAAAGCCGACGAGGTCAGCAAGCAACAGCAGGCGGAATGGCGCGGATGGCCGGTGATAAAACGCCTTGAGTACGCCTTGATAAAAGGGATTACCGAGTTTATCGAGCCGGATACCGAAGAAGCGCGGCAACAGGCGGCTCAGCCCATCGAGGTCATCGAAGGCCCTTTGATGTCCGGCATGAACGTGGTGGGGGATCTGTTTGGCGCAGGCAAGATGTTTTTGCCGCAGGTGGTGAAATCGGCGCGGGTCATGAAGCAGGCGGTGGCGTATCTGGAACCCTTTATCCAGGCCGGCAAGCAGCAAAAAAAGGCGGCGGGCAAAGTCCTGCTGGCGACGGTGAAAGGCGATGTCCACGACATCGGCAAAAATATCGTCGGCGTGGTTTTGCAATGCAATAACTACGAAATCATCGATTTGGGCGTTATGGTTCCGATGGATAAGATCCTGAAAACCGCCCGGGAAATGAACGTGGATATCATCGGCCTGTCCGGCTTGATCACGCCGTCGCTGGATGAAATGGTCAACGTCGCCAAGGAGATGGAACGGCAGGGATTTACGTTGCCGCTGCTGATTGGCGGTGCAACCACCTCCAAGGCCCATACCGCGGTGAAAATCGAGCGCAACTACAGCGGACCGACGATATATGTGCAAAACGCGTCCCGTAGCGTTGGGGTGGTTTCCGCACTGCTGTCCGATACGCAACGGGACGAATTTGTGCGGAAAACCCGCAGCGAGTATGACACGGTGCGTATCCAGCACGCTCGTAAAAAACCCCGTACTCCCCCGGTGACCTTACAGGCCGCGCGGGACAACGACGCCGCCATGGACTGGGAAGATTACACTCCGCCGGTGGCGCACCGTCTGGGCGTACAGGCGGTGACGGCATCCATTGAGACCTTGCGCAATTATATCGACTGGACGCCGTTTTTTATGACCTGGTCGCTGGCGGGTAAATACCCGCGCTTGCTGCAGGACGAGGTGATCGGCGAAGAAGCCCGGCGGCTGTTTGCCGACGCCAACGCCATGCTGGATAAGCTCTCCGCCGAAAAATCACTGCTCCCGCGTGGCGTGGTGGGACTGTTTCCCGCCAACCGGGTGGGGGACGATATTGAAATCTATCGGGATGAAAGCCGCCGCGAGGTTATCGCCGTCAGCCATCATTTGCGCCAACAGACTGAAAAAACCGAGTTCGCCAATTACTGCCTGGCGGATTTCGTGGCGCCGAAATCCAGCGGCAAGGCGGATTATCTCGGCGCTTTTGCCGTGACCGCCGGTTTGGAAGAAGACAAGCTGGCGGCGGACTATGACGCCCAGAACGACGATTACAATAAAATCATGGTCAAAGCCTTGTCCGATCGG
The DNA here is from genome assembly GCF_018449575.1 of Sodalis sp. dw_96. Taxonomy (GTDB): domain Bacteria; phylum Pseudomonadota; class Gammaproteobacteria; order Enterobacterales; family Enterobacteriaceae; genus Acerihabitans. The sequence continues at coordinate 25,826 of NZ_JAAVUT010000027.1, forward strand.
TTGGCCGAGGCGTTTGCCGAATACCTGCACGAACGGGTGCGTAAAGTGTATTGGGGATATGCCGCCACGGAAAATCTCAGTAATGACGAGCTGATTCGGGAAAATTATCAGGGTATCCGCCCGGCACCGGGTTATCCCGCCTGTCCCGATCATACGGAAAAAGAGGCCATCTGGGGATTGCTCAACGTTGACGAAAATACCGGAATGCGGTTGACCGAATCTTACGCCATGTGGCCTGGGGCGGCGGTTTCCGGCTGGTATTTCAGCCACCCCGACAGCAAATATTATGCCGTGGCGCAAATTCAGCGCGATCAGGTGGAGGACTATGCCGCCCGAAAAAATATGCCGGTGGCGGAAGTTGAACGCTGGCTGGCGCCCAATCTGGGCTACGATGCCGACTGAAGATTTCTCATCGGGGGCAGGAAAGCAATCCTTCGGGATTGCTTTTACTTCTTAAAATACCCATTTATTGACCATGGTCAGAATGTTTAACATTGAATTTATTAGCAATATTGATTTTATAATAAGAATCATACACCGCTAATTAATTGTGGCTAATAATATAATTATTTTACCTATTCTCCCGCCGGCGTTAGATTGATCTAAGCAAAGCGGCATTATAATCAAAACGCTAATTATTATATTAAATGTAATTGTTCATATCTTTATTTAAATTATTATTTTTTTGGAAGCAGTCTGAGCGGTCGGCAGATATTAACGATTAACCCATAGGACATAATATATTTCACGATAACGGGAGATAATTCCCGTTATCGGCAGTTATGAACCGGCGGCGTTAATGGTTTTTGGACTCATAAATATGGCAAATTGGGGTGGTATATGGACCAACATGAAGAGAAGATTTTCCTGGCAAATTTAGTGGCTGCATTCAGAACAACGCAGCGATATATGAAGCGTAATTATCTGCCCGGTAAAGGAATGGAGAAAACAGCGCCACGTTCCTGAAGGAAACCCCTTCTATGACGGTGAGAGGTTAAGATGATTCAACATGACGTGTTGTTCCGGTTCAAAGGGACGCTCAGTGAGGAACAGGTCCGTCGCATCGCCGTCGCGCTGCTGACCATGGATCGGTTTATTCCGGGTATTATCAAGGCCACATGGCACGAAAATATCAGCCGCGAGCAACACGATAAAGGTTTCAGACACAAGGTGAGCCTCTATTTTGCTGACCATGCGGCGCTGGAAGATTATCTTATTCACCGTCATCATCTTTACGTTCGAGAACATTTTATTCAGCCATCCCTCACCGACGGGGTATGTTCGGTTCTTATTTTTGATGCGCTATTAACCCCAGGTGAGGATGACTGATTTTACCCGCAATGTTTTCCACCCTTATTCCGCCTCCACGCTTATATGCAGCGTGTCGTAACGCCAGTATTCCAGGTCACAATCGATAATACGCGCGTATTGATCGCGATTGATACGGGTAATGAACAGTGCCGGGCTGTTATCCGCCACTTTCAGCGCCTGTGATGCCGCAAGAGGAAAGGTGGTGGGCAACATATCAAAGCGTACCTTGCCATAACGGATCCCATAGCGGTTAGCGTAGAGTTCGGTGAGGGAGGAAGTGAGATCCTCTTTTAGTATCGCCGGGAAAAATGCGACGTTGAGGTAATGTTCGACATAAAGTACCGCTCGCCCGTCAATGCGCCGCACCCGGCGAATGCGAAATACCCGCCCCCGCGCCGGCAGGTCCAGATGGCTGCATATCGCTTCCGGCGCCTCGATTTCACCGGCATCCAAGACTTCGGTGCCGGGTTTTCGCCCCTGTTCCCTGGCCATGGCATGAAAATGACTGCGTTGAAGCGGGTTATAGATAATTCGCGGCGGGCTGACAAACCAGCCGCGACGCTCCTCGCGATAAATCATCCCTTGTGCTTCCAGTTGACCCAGGGCTTCTCTTAAGGTGATGCGGGTGGTGGCGAATTGCTCGCTCAGGATGCGCTCCGCCGGCAAACGGTCGTTATGGGTCAATACACCTTGGGTCATCCAGCCGGTAATCGCCTGACAAATGGCGGTAACGGTTTTCTGCCGGGAAAGGCTTTGCAGAAAAGAAGCGTCATTTTGAGGCATTTTTGTCACCCATCTGCATTATCGTAGTGCATGATTTTCCGCCTTTGCGGATGCGGTAGTGAAACCATAACAAAAAACAGGCTAAAAGAATTACTGACATCAAATATTCATCTTTCTTAAGTAGATTGGCTTGGTTCTTGCTGGACTAGACCAGTTTACTGTTTCATTCACACACTATCATCCGGAGCATCACATATGAAACTTTTGTTCGCTTCAGTGTTAACTACCGCCGTTTTGCTGGCCAGTCAGGCCGGTTACGCCGCGCCCGCCGATGTGGCGGCGCTACAAAAAGCAGCACAACAAGAAGGCGAGGTTAATAGTGTCGGTATGCCGGACAGCTGGGCAAACTGGAAAGACACCTGGGCGGATTTATCCAGTAAATATGGCCTGAAGCACAGCGACACCGACATGAGTTCGGCCCAGGAAATCGCCAAGTTCCTGGCGGAAAAAAATAATGCCAGCGCCGATATCGGCGATGTGGGATCGTCTTTCGGACCTTTGGCGGTACAAAAAGGGGTGGCGCAACCCTATAAACCCAGTACCTGGAATCAGGTGCCCGCCTGGGCCAAGGATAAGGACGGTAACTGGGCATTGGCCTATACCGGCACCATTGCTTTTATCGTCAATAAGCAGACGGTAAAACAAATACCCCATAGCTGGGCCGACCTGCTTAATGGCAGCTATAAGGTTTCCGTGGGTGACGTCAGCACCGCGGCGCAGGCGGTTAACGGCGTCCTGGCGGCGACCTATGCCATGGGCGGCAACGAAAAGAACCTGAAACCGGGCCTGGATTTCTTTGCCAAGCTGGCCAAAGCCGGGCGGCTGGGACTGAATAATCCCACCATCGCTTCGCTGGAAAAAGGGGAAGTGGATGTGGGCATCGTCTGGGATTTCAACGGTCTTAACTATCGCGATACCATTGATAAAACCCGTTTCGAAGTGCTGATTCCTTCCGACGGTTCCATTACCTCGGGTTATACCACCATCATCAATAAATACGCTAAACACCCCAACGGCGCTAAATTCGCCCGGGAATATATCTTCTCCGACGCCGGACAGATCAACCTGGCCAGAGGTTATGCCCGTCCGATTCGGATAGAGCATTTAACCCTGCCGGCGGATGTTAAGGCCAAGCTGCTGCCCATCGGGCAATATAAAAATGCCCATCCCATCGCCGATCAGGCCGCCTGGGAGCAGAGTGCTAAAACCTTACCCCGCCTGTGGCAGGAAAATGTCATGATATCCATGCAGCAGTAAGTCAAGGAGTCCTGATGAAAACTGTGTTGGTGATACTGGACGGATTAAACTATCAGGTGGCCTATGACGCCATGGGCTATCTGCATGCGGAATGCGCGGCGGGGCACGGATGCCTCTATTCGCTGGAATGTGAATTGCCGTCATTATCGCGGCCATTGTATGAATGCATTCTTACCGGCATGCCGCCGGTGGAGAGCGGCGTGGTCCACAATAATGTGGTGCGGCTTTCCCGTCATCGCAGTATTTTTCATTATGCCCGCGCCGCCGGTTTGACCACCGCGGCCGCGGCCTATCATTGGGTCAGCGAACTCTATAACCGTGCGCCGTTCGATGCGGCGCGGGACCGGCACACCCTCGACCCTGAGGCGGTGATTCAGTACGGACATTTTTATCATGCGGATCATTATCCCGATTCCCATGTGTTCGAAGACGCTGAAAGCCTGCGACTGCGTTATCAGCCGGATTTCATGTTAATCCATCCGATGAATATCGACGATGCCGGCCATCGTTTCGGTTTATCCACGCCGCAATACCGTAACGCGGCGCGGGTGGCGGACGGGCTGTTGTCGTTATATTTACCGGAATGGCTGGCGGAGGGTTATCAGGTCCTGGTGACCGCGGATCACGGTATGAACGATGACCGCAGCCATGGCGGTATTCTGCCGGAAGAGCGCCAGGTGCCGCTGTTTGTCTTCGGCGATGCGTTCAGCCAATCACCGGCGGCGGTGCGGCAAACCGAACTTTGCGGTACCGTATGTTCCTTACTGGGGGTAGAACATGATAAACCGGTATGTGCGGGGCTGCTCAAATGAAAGGTAAATGGCTGGCGGCGGCCATTATGTTGCCCTTTGTACTGTTTTTCTGCGCCTTCCAGATTGCGCCGATGATCTGGATGGCCTTTAACAGCTTTAACAGCGAAGCGGGCGGTTGGGGATTTGCCAATTATCAGGAGATTCTCACCTCGCCGTTTTACCGTCAGGCCATCGTTTTTTCCCTTGAGATAACCTTCTGGTCCAGCGCGTTCGGCCTGTTGATTGCACTGGTGTGCAGCTATTCATTGCGCCAACTGGGTGTATCCCGCTTGCGAACCGCGGTGATGTCCTTCACCAATATGACCAGTAATTTTACCGGGGTACCCCTGGCGTTCGCTTTTATCATCCTGTTGGGCACCAACGGCTGTGTCACGCTGATTATGCGCCGTTACGGCGTGCTGGGGGATTTCAACCTCTATTCCAAACCCGGGTTGATGGTGCTCTACACCTATTTTCAAATTCCGCTGGGCGTGCTGTTGCTTTATCCGGCATTCGACGCCTTGAGCGAGGATTGGCGCGAGTCCGCCGCGTTGCTGGGGGCGGGACGGGTGCATTATTGGCGCTACATTGGTTTACCGGTGCTGGCGCCGGCTCTGTTGGGCACTTTTGTTATTTTGCTGGCAAATGCCTTGGGGGCTTACGCCACGATTTATGCGCTGACCGGCGGTAATTTCAACGTTATTCCCATCCGTATCGCCGCCCTGGTGGCGGGGGATCTGGACCTGGATCCAAATATGGCCAGCGCACTGGGCATGTTCCTGGTGGTGCTGATGGTCTTTATCACCCTGGTGCATCAATGGATCATCCGGCGGAGCTACACCCATGTCCAACCTTGATGTATCGCCGGCCGGTTGTTCAGGAGGTTACGATGTCGCGTATTGAAACTTTCTATCACCGTAGCGTGGTCACGGTAATGCTGGTTATCCTGTTATCACCGTTGGTGGCCACGCTGATTTACGCTTTTTCCAGCCAGTGGGGCTCGACGATTCTGCCGGAAGGCTTCACGCTGAAATGGATGACAGAGCTGTTGCGGGATCCCCGCTTTCTGATTGCGCTGGAGCACTCATTGATCATCTGTTTCGGCGCCCTGGCGTTATCGGTGGTGCTGGTGCTGCCATTAATGTTTGTAATTGCTTACTATTTTCCTCGGCTCGATTCGGTGATGAATATCCTGATCCTGCTGCCGTTTGCCGTGCCGCCGGTGGTGTCATCGGTGGGGTTGCTGCAGCTCTATTCCGACGGCCCGTTGGCTCTCACCGGCACGCCCTGGATTCTGATCGGTTGTTATTTCACCATTGCGCTGCCCTTTATCTACCGGGCCATCACCAATAATATGCAGGCCATTCATTTGCGCGATCTGATGGATGCGGCGCAGTTGCTGGGGGCCAGCACCTGGAAAGCGGCGATTTTGGTGGTACTGCCGAATCTGCGTAAAGGCTGCATGATCGCGCTGCTGCTGTCCTTCTCTTTTCTGATAGGTGAGTTTGTATTCGCTAACCTGCTGGTGGGCAACCGCTTTGAAACGCTGCAGGTCTACCTGTACAACCTGCGTAACGGCAGCGGTCATTTAACCAGCGCGCTGGTCATCTCATACTTCCTGGTGGTACTGCTGCTGACCCTGGCGGCGAATACCGTTAACAAGGACAAGGATTAATCATGTCTTATCTGGCGGTTAAACAACTCAATAAACATTACGGGCCGACCCAGGTCTTCGAGAATATCGATTTCAGCGCGGATGAGGGTGAATTTGTTACGCTGTTGGGCCCCAGCGGCTGTGGAAAATCCACTCTGTTGCGTTGCCTGGCGGGACTCACCTCGGTGGACAGCGGGCAAATCGTTCTGCAGGGTGAAGACCTGGTGCCGCTGGCGCCGCAGCAACGGGGCATCGGCATGGTATTTCAGAGTTATGCCCTGTTCCCGAATATGACCGTGGACGGCAATGTGTCCTTCGGCCTGAAAATGCAGAAATTGCAGTCCGCCGAGATCCGCCGGCGGGTGGACGAGGTGCTGGCGTTGGTGGAGTTACAGGAGTTCGCCCACCGTTATCCGCACCAGCTTTCCGGCGGGCAGTGCCAGCGGGTTGCGCTGGCGCGATCGCTGGTGACCCGGCCGCGGCTGCTGTTGCTGGACGAGCCGCTCTCGGCATTGGATGCCCGTATTCGTAAACATTTACGGGACCAAATCCGCCGTATTCAGCAGGAGCTGCGTCTGACGGCAATATTCGTCACCCACGATCAGGAAGAGGCCCTGACCCTGTCCGACCGGGTGGTGTTGATGAACAAGGGCAAAATCGTGCAGAACGGCAGCGCGGAAATGCTCTATACCCAGCCGGTGAATGCTTTCGCCGCCGGGTTTATCGGCAGTTACAATGTGCTGAGCCCGCAGCAGGCCGCTTTGCTGACCGGACGCCCCTGGCAGGGACAAGTGGCCGTACGGCCTGAGTCCATTACCCTGGTTCCGGCCGGACAGGGCATCGACGCGCGGGTCATCAGCCACAGCCTGCTGGGGAATGTGATCCGTTATCGCGTGCAAACGCAAGGCATTGAACTGCTGGTGGATGTTTTAAACCGTTCGGTGGCCGATCTTCATCCAAATGATATGCAGATTGGTCTACAGTTAGATTTAGCGACATTATGTGAGGTGGCATGAGGCTGGCGCTATTCGATTTGGATGAAACCCTCATAAATGGCGATTGCGCCAGCTTGTGGAGTCGTTATATGTTCGAACTGGGATGGACGGAGGGAAGCGCCTTTGTCCAGCGGGAGCAGACGCTGATGCGGCAATATGCCCAGGGGACGCTCTCCATGGATGAGTATATGGCCTTTACCCTGCAGCCGTTAATCGGCCGGTCAACCGGCGAGGTAAAGCACCATGTGGACCGGTTTATCGAGACCGTGATTGTCCCGGCCATGCGGGAAGAGGCCGGCCGCTGTGTTGATGCCCACCGGGCGCGGGGGGACAGGGTTATCGTCATCTCCGCCTCCGGTGAGCACCTGGTGTCGCCCATTGCGCAACGTTTCGGCGTCGGTGAAACCTTATCCATTACGCCTGAGGTGCTAGACGATTCCTATACCGGTAAGACCACAGGCATATTAACCTATCGGGAAGGTAAGGTAGCCCGTTTATCGGCGCTGCTGGGGGGAGATTTATCGGTATTGACGGAGGCAAGTTTTTACTCCGATTCCAGTAACGATTTGCCCTTGCTGATTCAAGTTGGCAATCCCCATGCCGTTAATCCGGATGGCGTCCTGCTGCGGCATGCTCAAGGGGCTGGGTGGCCGATTCACCACTGGTAATAAAGGAGTTTCAAAACGCGTGTTAACTTTGTTGCATCTGCTTTCCGCGGTGGCATTACTGGTATGGGGCACTCACATTGTCCGCACCGGGATTATGCGTGTGTACGGTGCTCGTTTACGGCAGGTGCTGAGTAGCAGCGTAGAAAAAAAACCAATGGCGTTTATGGCGGGGATCGGCGTTACGGCGCTGGTGCAAAGCAGCAACGCCACGGCAATGCTGGTGACCTCGTTTGTGTCCCAGGGACTGGTGGCATTGACCCCCGCCCTGGTGATTATCCTCGGGGCGGATGTGGGTACCGCCTTGATGGCCCGGGTACTGACCTTTGATTTATCCTGGCTCTCCCCGCTGTTGATTTTTGTCGGTGTTTGTCTGTTCCTCGGCCGCAAGCAGGCGCGAATCGGGCAAATAGGCAGAGTGTTTATCGGCCTGGGTCTGATCCTGCTGGCCTTGGAGCTGATTGTCACCGCCGCGACCCCCATCACGCAGGCCAACGGCGTGAAGGTCCTGTTCTCCTCCTTGACCGGAGACGTGGTGCTGGATTCCCTCACCGGCGCCCTGTTCGCCATTATCAGCTACTCCAGTCTGGCGGCGGTATTGCTCACCGCCACGCTGACCGCCACCGATGTGATCTCCTTTAAAGTTGCCCTGTGCCTGGTGATTGGCGCCAATCTCGGCAGCGGCATTCTGGCGATGATTAACGCCAGCGGACAAAACGCCGAAGGCAAGCGGGTGGCTCTCGGCAGCCTGCTGTTCAAGTTAATCGGCTGCGTGGTGGTGTTACCGGCCATTTCAATGCTGGCGTCCCTGCTGGGCCGTCTGCCGGTAAGCGCCGCCGAGCTGGTAATTTATTTCCACGTTTTTTATAACATTATCCGCTGCCTTATCCTGGTGCCGTTTGCCGGCCCGATGGCCCGTCTCTGTACGCAATGGATCGGCGATACGCCGGTAAGCGAACTCGGCGTGCGCCCCCGTCATTTGGATGTGAGCGCGCTGGATACCCCGGCGCTGGCGTTGGCCAATGCCTCACGCGAAACCCTGCGCATGGGGGATGTGGTGGAGAGTATGCTGCTGCTGCATCGCGAGGTGCTGCACGGTCAACCGAACAAAGACCGGGAGGTCCGCCGGCTGGATGATGATGTGGATGTGCTGTATACCGCCATCAAGCTTTATCTGGCGCAGATGCCCAAAGAGGATTTGGATGAGTCGGATTCCCGTCGCTGGGCGGAAATTATCGAGATGGCCCTTAATCTGGAACAGGCCGGGGACATTATCGAACGCATGACCGGCGATATCGCCGCCAAATCCCTGGCATCCCGCCGGGCATTTTCCCCCGAGGGGTTGCAGGAACTGGATACCCTCCATGAACAGCTGGTATCCAATTTGCGCCTGAGCCTGTCGGTATTCCTGTCGGGGGATATCACCAGCGCACGGCGTCTGCGGCGGGCAAAACACCGGTTCCGCATCACCGATCGCCGTTATGCACACGCCCATGTGGACCGGCTGCATCAACAAAACGTTCAAAGCCTGGAAACCAGCTCCCTTCATCTCGGCCTGCTGGGGGATATGAAGCGCGTCAACTCGCTGTTCTGCTCGGTGGCCTACAACGTGCTGGAACTGGAAGAAGAGGACGCGGACGATCTGGACGATCGCCACAACGCTCCCCATATTGTCTAAGCATTACCCGAACAGATTATGGTGCAGGGTTTTCACGACCTGTTCCGCGTCCTGCCCGGGTACCAGCAGGCATAGATTATGGCTGCTGGCGCCGTAGCAGATCAGCCTGATGTTAAAGGGATCAAGTACCCCGAACACATCTTTGCCCACACCGCAGGCCTGGGAGAGCTTATTGCCGATCAGGGCAATCAGCGCCAGGTTTTCTTCCACCTCCACCCGGCACAGGGACGAAAGCTCGGTGAGCAGCGATGTGGTTAAAAGACTGGCGCTGGTGGAGGTGGAGCCGGTGGTATCCATGGTCAGCGCCACGCTGACCTCCGAAGTGGTAATCAAGTCCACGGAGATGTAGTGACGGGCCAGGATATTAAAGACTTCCGCCAAAAAGCCCCGGGCCTGCAGCATGTTCAGGCTATGCAGGGTCAGCAGCGTTTGCCGGCGGCGCAGGGCGATGGCACGGAACAGAGGGGGATTGGCGGTCTTATTGCACACCAGCGTGCCGCCGATATGGGGATCTTTGCTGGAACCGACAAAGACCGGAATATCGCTGCGCACCGCCGGCAGCAGGGTGGCCGGATGAAGGATTTTGGCGCCGAAAGTGGCCATTTCCGCCGCTTCCTCAAAGCTGATTTCATCAATGCGCCGGGCTTCCGGCACCACGCGCGGATCGGTGGTGTAGATGCCCGGCACATCGGTCCAGATATCGATACGCGCCGCATGCAGCGCTTCGCCAAGCAGCGCGGCGGTATAGTCGCTGCCGCCGCGTCCCAGCGTGGTGGTGCGGCCCTTGGTCTCGCTGCCGATAAAGCCCTGCGTGACAATCAGCGCTTGGGAAATCCGCGGCAATAGCACGTTCCGCGTCAACTCCTTTAATATGCCGATATCCGGCTCGGCATGGCCGAATCGATCGTTGGTGCGCATGATTTTGCGCACATCGAACCACTCCGCGGCCACTTGGCGCTGGCGCAATATTTCCACGAACAACAGGGTCGACATCAGCTCGCCGTGGCTCACCAGCTCATCGGTGAGGGCATGAGAGGTCGCCAGGCCCGCCGCTTCGGAAAGCATGGCGATATTATCCAGCATGCGATCAATTTCTTCACGAATGACCCGTGATTCCGCCAGACGATCGATGATGGCGTATTGAATGCGGCGAATTTCATCCAGGTGGAAGGCGCGACGATCGGGTTCATTCCCTTCCGCCAACGCCACCAGCAAATTGGTGACGCCCGCTGAGGCGGACAATACCACCAGCCGAACCGAGGGATTGGACAGCACGATATCCGCGCTGCGATTCATGGCGTCGAAATCAGCGACGCTGGTGCCGCCGAATTTTGCCACAATCAGGGAGTTTGAAACTGTTTCTGCCATGCTCTTGATGCCTCGTGTCAAGATGCCATCCATGATGACAACGTTAAATGATGCCTGGCACGCGTTAAGAGCGGAAAACAGGGAGCAGACGTAGATGACCTACGATACACCCAGAAGCGCCCCACCGTGCCTATCGCCCAATGGCGAAAAAGCGGGTGACAACCCACGGGATTCAGCCCATGCGGTCGGTGGCGGGAAGTCCGTATGTTAACCGCCACCTCGGCGCCGCTCCCCCTCGGGTTCTTTCAACGGAAAACGGATCCTCCGGAACCTTGCCTGGGCGGCGCGCCTCTTCTGGTTCACGCATATACCCGTCATACTTCAAGTTGCAGGTGCGTTGGCTTTCCTCGCTCACCCCAGTCACTTACTTGAGTAAGCTCCTGGGGCTTCGCTGCGTTGCCGCCTTCCTGCAACTCGAATTATTTAGGGTATTGAATGCGCAACTAGGCCACTACAAATAGCGGGTAATTCTGTTCCTGTCAACGAGCAGCGCGAAGCGATATTCATTTTGCCGGAAAGTCATGGCGATAGCGCAAATCCGTTTGACTCTGTTACTCTGAAATACAGGCGCCCGCCTCGCGAGGCCATGGCGCGATCGGCATTGCCGGCGGATGATCATACCCAAAATAATTTGAGTTGCAGGAAGGCTGCGTGCAGCGGCCCCGAAGGGGCGAGGCCCCAGGAGGGGCCGAGTATTGCCAACGCACCTGCGGCTTGATGTATGAAGGGTATTTCGCAATAAAAAGGCATCGCAAGCCGTGGCCTTAGCGATACAATCACCGTTATCGGATCTTTTTAATTCTCAACAAGAGCGTTGCTATGAAAAATATTAACCCTAGCCACACCGCGGCCTGGAAAGCGCTGCAACAGCATTATGATCAGATGAAAAACGTGAAGATAAGCGATCTGTTCGCCCAAGACAGCGATCGTTTCAGCAAATTCTCCGCCACTTTTGACGACCAGATGCTGGTGGACTTTTCCAAGAACCGGATCACCGGCGAGACGTTGGCGAAATTACAGGACCTGGCTAAAGAGTGCGATCTCTCCGGGGCGATCAAGTCCATGTTCTCCGGTGAAAAAATCAACCGTACCGAAGATCGGGCGGTACTGCATGTCGCTTTGCGCAACCGCAGCAATACGCCGATCGTGGTGGACGGTAAAGATGTCATGCCGGAAGTGAATGCGGTACTGGCCAAAATGAAACAATTTTGCGAACGGGTGATTAGCGGCGCATGGCTGGGCTACACCGGTAAACCTATTACCGATGTGGTGAATATCGGCATTGGCGGTTCGGATCTCGGGCCCTATATGGCCACCGAGGCGTTAAGACCTTTTAAAAATCAACTGAACATGCATTATGTCTCCAACGTTGACGGAACCCATATCGCGGAAACGGTGAAACATCTTGATCCTGCTACTACCCTGTTCCTGGTGGCTTCCAAAACCTTTACCACCCAGGAAACCATGACCAATGCCCACAGCGCCCGTGACTGGTTCCTGGCCACCGCGGGAGATGAGAAACATGTCGCCAAGCATTTTGCCGCACTCTCCACCAATGGCAAAGCGGTAAGCGAGTTCGGCATCGACACTGAAAATATGTTCGAATTTTGGGATTGGGTAGGAGGACGTTACTCTTTGTGGTCCGCCATCGGCCTGTCCATTGCCTTATCCGTCGGGTTCGACAATTTTGAACAGTTGCTCAGCGGCGCCCACGCAATGGATCGTCATTTCGCCCAAACCCCCGCGGAACAAAACCTGCCGGTGCTGTTGGCGCTTATTGGTCTTTGGTATAACAATTTCTATGGCACCGAAACCGAAGCCATCCTGCCTTACGATCAATATATGCATCGATTTGCCGCCTATTTCCAGCAGGGCAATATGGAATCCAACGGCAAATATGTCGATCGCAACGGGCATCCGGTGACGTACCAAACCGGGCCGATTATCTGGGGTGAACCCGGCACCAACGGCCAACACGCTTTTTATCAATTAATTCACCAGGGTACTAAAATTGTACCTTGCGATTTCATTGCGCCGGCGGTCAGCCATAATCCGTTAAGCGATCATCACGCCAAACTATTATCGAATTTCTTTGCGCAAACCGAAGCCCTGGCATTCGGTAAATCCCTGCAAGTGGTGCAAGATGAATTCGCCGCTGCGGGCAAAACGCCGGAACAGGTGTCTCACGTGGCACCTTTTAAGGTGTTTGAAGGCAATCGCCCCACCAACTCCATTCTGATCAAAGAGATCACTCCCTACAGCCTGGGTGCGTTGATTGCACTGTATGAGCACAAAATTTTCACCCAGGGCGTCATCATGAATATATACACGTTTGACCAATGGGGCGTTGAATTGGGTAAACAGCTGGCGAGCCGTATCCTGCCGGAATTGGCCGCCGACGATAGCGTAACCAGTCATGACAGCTCCACCAACGGTTTGATTAACCGCTTTAAAGCTTGGCGTCACTGATTACCATACCCTAAATAATTCGAGTTGCAGGAAGGCGGCGAACGCTGCTTGCAGCGGCCCCGAAGGGGCGAGGCCCAAGGAGGGGCCGAGTATTGCCAACGCACCTGCAACTTGAAGTATGACGGGTATAATGATCGGACGAGCTGCCAAGGGACTGGCTGCCGTTATGCTTAATTAGCGTTTATTTAAGGGTATCTGCTTGTTTTGAATTAACATTTAAATGGTTAGTAAGGTTAATCCTAAAAAGGCGCAAAAAAAGAGCCTATTAACAATTTTTCTATGCGATTATGCCGAAAAGAGTTTTAAAATTTTAAAGCGCGCTACTTCAAGCGCATAGCCTGTTATGATCTCGATACTTTTCGTTTTGTCGGTGGCGTTACAAGCGTGAGAATTTTCTGATTTATAATCGTCATCGAACTTTCATGACATTGAATAATATGTCTATTCCCAGTCAATATTAGCGTTTAATCTTATAAATTAACCATCAAATAGCGAAAGACACTGCTTTGTTCCCCCGCAGACTTTTAATTAGGATTTTTTAACCTCAATTCCCACGGATGAATGCAAGATATATTTTATTGCATTATATTGCTTTATGATGCTTATATAAGGCAAATCAACATTCCATTGCTTTATAGTCATCATCCTCACAAGTCTAAGGTAATAAATATGAAAAAATTGTTTAATGTTGTAATAGCTGCGATGTTGATGGCTAGTGGTTCCTATGCGATCGCTGCAGCGCCAACCACCTCCAACGGCACGACAGGGAGTACGGCTACCGCTTCGGGTTTGGGCGCGGGTGCCGCGACAGCAGTGGGTGTCGGTGCGGTTGCGCTGATTGCCGGTGTCGCGCTGATCAGTTCTCACAACGATGATAACGGTAATAGCGCGGCAAGCGGCGGAGGCACCACCGGTACAGGTACCGGAACCACCACAACGACTCGATAAATCATAATTACTCGATAACCACACGCTAGTGTGGTTATTTTTTGGTCTCCTTTCGTTTGGGATGAACGACGTGCGCTATTTCTTTTTATTGGTGGTGTGCTTTCTGGTGGCCGCGTGCAGTCCAGCGCAACAAGGTATTGGCGAGACGTTCAAAGTAGCTGTGTTCGGCACGCCCGATGTGGTAATGACACCCGAACAGATTCGGGACCTTCCGTATGCCAGCATGTATGCCAGGGTCAATAAGGGCTCACAGATTTTTGTCGTTCTGGCCTACGCCGAGAATGGCTTCCTGAAGTGGGTCACCCGCGATAAGGCCATGCTTGTCACCCATAACGGCCGGTTGGTAAAAACCCTGGGTTTAACCGACAACCTCCTTGAGGTGACCAATCTGACCACGGATCCGCTGGCTCAGGCCAACAGGATTACCGACGGCACCGAATGGACCCGCGTTCAGTCCTGGACCCAAGATAAGCAATCGTATTCCGCCACCTTTATTTCCCGGTTCAGTCTCGAGGGTAATGAAACCTTGACTGTGCTGAACGTCCCCCATACCTATCGCATCATTGATGAAGATGTCACCGTGGCGGAATTAAATACCCATTATCGCAACCGTTTCTGGATCGATCCAAGCACCGGCGCCGTGGAAAAAACCCAACAATTTATCGGACCGGATTTCTTCCCGATTGAAACCATCACTTTAAACCCTTATAAGCCATGAAAAAACGACTCTTACTGCTAGTGAGTTTGTGTGCTGGTTTTATTGCGTCCGCCTCTGCCGACAGCCGGGTGGCTATCTATTTACCGGGACAGTCCCAGGCCGTTATGGTCAATGGCGCAACCCACCTGGAACAAATTGCGCTCAATCCGGCGCTGGCGGGCCATACCTGGTGGCCCGGCACCGTCATTGCCGAAAAACTGGCTACCGCCGCACAGCTGGAGCAGCAACGGCAACTGGTGGCCCGCCTGGGGGCGTGGAGCGCTGAACTTAGAGAGGATAATGACGACGGGCTGGCAAATTCCGTTGATCAGGTGCGTAGCCAGATTGCCGGATTGAGAGTCACCGGCCGCCAGTTCGTCTCCATGGATCCGGATGTCATCCGGCTGGAAGACGGGGCCGATCATAAATTAAGCGGCGATTATACGGTGTATGCACTGGCGCGGCCCACCAGTGTCCATGTCTTCGGCGCGGTAACGCCCGCCGGGTCGCAGCCTTATCAGGTGGGTAGCGATGTGGACGATTATCTGGACACTCATGAGCGTTTAGACGGCGCCGAAAAAAGCTACGCCTGGCTAATCCAACCCGATGGCCAATACCGGCAGGTTCCGGTGGCTTACTGGAATCGGCGCCATAACGAAGCGGCGCCGGGCAGTATTATTTTTGTCGGTTTTTCTTCCTGGTCATTACCCAGTGCTTATCAGGGCTTAAATGAACAAATCGTTTCCTTGTTGACTCACCGGATCCCTGACTGATGAAAAAAAAATATCTTTTCAGCATCATCGCGTTGTCAGTGGCCTCCGCTTGCCAAGCTGAGCCTTATACCGAGCCGCTGGGGCCTTCGCAGATGGACCAGGGCGGCGTCGGCCTGTTGCAGACTCCTACCGCCCGCATGTCGCGGGACGGCGAATTCAGCCTCAACTACCGGGACAACGATCAGTATCGTTTCTGGTCGGCCAATATTCAGCTGTTCCCCTGGCTGGAAACCACCCTGCGTTACACCGATGTCCGAACCCGCCTGTACAGTAATGACCCGAATTTCAGCGGCTCGCAAACCTATAAAGACAAAGGCATCGATGCCAAGGTGCGCCTGTGGGAAGAGGGTTATTATTTGCCTGAAGTCTCTTTGGGCATCCGCGATTTCGGCGGTACCGGCCTGTTCGACAGTGAATTTGTGGCCGCCAGCAAGGCCTGGGGCCCGTTTGACTTCTCCATCGGCCTTGGCTGGGGTTATTTGGGTACCAGGGGGAACGTTAAAAATCCTTTCTGCGAAATTTCAGACAAATATTGTTATCGCAACAATAGCAATAATACCGCTGGCTCGTTTAACACCGGCGTCTTTTTTCACGGTCCCTCGGCGGTATTCGGCGGCGTGGAGTACCAGACGCCGTGGCAACCGCTGCGCCTGAAGCTGGAATACGAAGGCAATAATTACCAGGACGATTTTGCCGGCGATTTGAAACCGAAAACGCCGGTGAACGTCGGGGCGATCTATCGGATCACCAACTGGGCGGATGTCAATCTCAGCTATGAACGCGGCAATACCATGATGTTCGGGTTTACCCTGCGCACCAATTTTGACGATTTGCGCCAACGGCACCTGGACAGCGAAAAACCGGCCTATCAGCCCCATGAGCAGTCCGATATGTTGCAGCACCAGATTGCGGCGCAGCAGCTGGAGGACCTGAACAGCAATGCGGGTTATACGGCGCCGCACATCCAGGTCAAGGGCAACACCATGTATATGACCGGCCAACAGGATAAATACCGGGATGGCTCGGAGGGCGTGGATCGCGCCAACCGTATCCTGGTGAATAATCTGCCGGCCAATATCGATACCCTTAAAGTGACCGACACCCGGTTGAACATGCCGATGGCCACCACCGAGACCGACGTCAAGAGTTTGCAGAATACCTTGAGCGGTTATCCGCTTGGGCAAGAGAAGCCGCTGATACAGCGCCGTACCGAACCGGATGTCCCGGAGCATGCCGAACAGGGCTATTATATTGACCGTAATCGCCTGGAATTGAGCTGGTCTCCGGTACTTAATCAGTCCGTCGGCGGTCCCGAAGACTTTTACATGTACCAACTCGGCGTGGAAGGCACCGCCAGTTATTGGATGACCAATCATTGGGTCACTTCCGGCAGCGTGTTCGGTAATATCATCAACAACTACGATAAATTCAACTTTACCAATCCGCCCAGTGATTCCCACCTGCCGCGGGTTCGTACCCGGATCCGGGAATATGTCGGTAATGACGTCTACATCAGCAATCTGCAAACCACGTATATGCAAGGTTTGGGTGACGGCTGGTACGGTCAGTTATATGGCGGTTACCTGGAGATGATGTACGGCGGTGTCGGCGGTGAAGTGTTATACCGGCCGCTGGATGCTAACTGGGCGGTGGGGCTGGACGGCAACTACGTCAAGCAGCGCGACTGGAATGATATGATGCAGTTCGCCGACTACAGCGTCGCCACCGGCAACCTGACCGGTTACTGGCAACCCAGCTTCATGAACGGGGTGCTGGTGAAAGCCAGCGTGGGGCGTTACCTGGCTAAAGACAAAGGCGTGACGTTCGATATCTCACGGCGCTTTGACAGCGGAATAACCGCCGGCGCGTTCGCCACCTTCACCAACGTTTCCAAAGAAGAATATGGCGAAGGGTCATTCACCAAGGGATTCTATCTGTCGATACCGTTGGATTTGTTCACGGTGACACCGAACCGGACCAACGCTCAGCTCAATTGGGTACCGCTGACCCGCGACGGCGGACAAATGGTCGGGCGTAAATACTACCTTTACGGCTTAACCGAAGAGCGTACTCCAGCCTTGCACTAAGGTTCCGGCGATGTAGGTTATCCGCACGGTCATGGCCTCCCCCGGGAGGCCATTTTATTGACTTGCCGGCTGCCGCGGGCGATATTGGCGAAGGGATATCCCCATCCGATAATTCTCCCGCCGCAGACAGGTCATTAAGCCGAAGTTCTGGGCTACAATAATGACACCCGCTACTTTTCAAACAATGGGGAACGGATGACGGATGATCCTTATATCTCATTACTGGCATCTATCCAATGGTTAACCGCTGAGTCACCGCAGCCTAATCCCACTGAGCGCGATTGGCTGATGGAGTGTGGTTCGATGACCCGGCGCCTGGAGCGCCACTGCCGGCGGATAAGCGTGCGGCGCGGATGGGAGGGTTTGGTCACCGCCGATGAGTCGGGCGATGAACTTGCCTTGCTGCCCGCCAGCGAGCGTTACTGGCTGCGGGAGGTGGTACTGTACGGCGATGACGCGCCTTGGCTGGCGGGCCGTATGGTGATACCGGAATCGATGCTGAACGGGCCGGAGTATGCGCTTACAACTTTGGGGGATATGCCGTTGGGGCGATGGTTGTTCCGCGACGGTATACCGGCCCGCGACTACATACAATTGGGACGGACCGGGAGTTTGTGGGCGCGTCGCTCTTGCTTGCGTCCGAATGGAAAGCCTTTGTTATTGACCGAATTGTTTTTACCCGATGCCCCGCTGTATGGTTAAGAGCGGCGGCATTTTGATGAAGTAAAGGAGAGAAAAGTGGAACACAGCGCCACAATGGGCAAATGGCAGGCCTGGTGTCGGTTGATGCGCATTGATAAACCCATTGGTTCTCTGTTGTTACTTTGGCCGACATTATGGGCTCTTTGGCTGGCGGGACGGGGCACCCCGAATGTCGGCATTCTGATGGTTTTTATATTTGGGGTCTTTTTAATGCGTGCCGCCGGGTGTGTGGTGAATGATTTCGCCGATCGTAAAATTGACGGCCAGGTTAAGCGTACCGCGTCTCGTCCATTGCCCAGCGGACACATCAGTGAAAAAGAAGCGAAAGTCCTGTTTTTGTTATTGGTCACCGCGTCCTTCGGCCTGGTGCTGACCCTGAATACCATGACCATATTTTTGTCGGTGGCCGGATTGGTCCTGGCGTGGGTTTATCCGTTTATGAAGCGGGTAACCCATTTACCGCAGTTGGTATTGGGTGCGGCGTTCGGCTGGTCAATACCCATGGGATATGCCGCAGTAAGTGAGTCCTTACCACTTTCATGCTGGCTGTTATTCGCCGCGAATGTATTGTGGACCGTGGCTTATGACACACAATATGCCATGGTGGACCGGGATGATGATATTCGTATCGGCGTAAAATCCACCGCTATTCTGTTCGGGCGCTATGACAGGCTTATCATCGGCGTTTTACAAGCCGCTACCCTGTTGTTATTGGTTGTGCTGGGACGGCGCTTAGGGTTGAACGGTATTTTCTATACCGCATTGGCGCTGGCGGGGGGACTGTTCGTTTATCAGCAAAAGCTCATTGCCGGACGTGAACGACAGGCTTGTTTCAAAGCCTTTTTGAATAATAACCTGGTGGGCATGGTGATTTTTCTCGGCATCGCGCTGAGCCTGCTCGTCACGGCTAACAAGTAATCATCCGCAGCCGCAGCCGCAACCATAGTCGCAGCCATATTCGCAGTTAACGGCTCACCGGCCGCGGACATCCTTATACAGCGGTCCCTGCCGGTTTTGCGCCAAAACCGGCAGGGACCGCCGATAATGCTTAGTGTATTATTCCGGCAACGGCAGGGGTTGAAGTCCGGGGGCGGCAACCAGCAGGCTGGCGCTTTCTATGGTCAGTTGCACTTCCGGCGTCATCAGTTCACCGAGTATCCCGCTCATTTCAAGCACTTTTTCTCTAATGGCATCGCCGCTGTCGCTGATGTAGTTCTCATCGCGGAGCGTCGCCACCAGCGTGGTAAATACCGCTTTATCGAAAAACTCAGGCGCATTGATACCATGCAATACCGAGAGTCGCTGGGCCATGATCCGGCTCTCTTTCTCCAGCGTGCCCCGATTGATTTGGGGGTTAAAGCGCAATAACGAGAACGTAATGGCATAACGCTGGAGGGTTTCCCGTATCCCCGCGGCCAATAATTGCAAAGTATGGGCGCGGACCGGGTTAAGCAATAATTGTTGCGCTTCCTCGATAATCAATCCCTGCCGAAGCAGTTCTTCAATCAGCGCGTCGATGACCGGGCCGAGATCCTCCGTCTCATAGTGCATAAACAGTTCCGCTTTAAGCAGCGGATAGAGCAGGTGGCTATAGTGTAATAATGTAGCGCGGTCGATGCCGGGATGGCCGATAACGATGCTGGCTACCAGCGACGGCAGGATAAATAAATGCTGGATGTTATTACGGTAGTAGGTCATCAGCACCGCTTGTTCCCGCGACAAATAGATGATATCGCCGATGGTGTCCTGCTCGACGTTAAATTTGTTCATCGCCAGGGCGTGCTCCAGCAACCCTTCCGCCGTGGTATCCGGAATGGTCACATCCGCTGCGTAGGGAACGTTGCGCATCAGCTCCAGATAGCAAGTCAGCTGGTGCAGCAATTGTTCACGTGTTAACGAACGCTGACGGGAAGCCAGCAACACCGTTGAACAAAGATTGATGGCATTCGCCGCGGCGGCGTTATTGATGCGTACCATGATTTTGCCGGCGATATCGTCCACAGCCGGCGCCAGCCAGCCGGGACGCTGGGCTTCGATAGGATCAATGGAGTCTCGCCACTGCGGCACGGACTGGCTCAGATAGGCGCTCAGGGACAAAGGCTCGCCGAAGTTGACATAACCTTGGCCCAGATTGCGTAATTTACGCAGCCCGCGCAGCATCTGCAGAAATCCCTCTTTTTCCTTGGTGGCGCCGCGCAATTCCTTGGCATAGGTGGCCACCTCCATGACATGTTCATAACCGACATAAATCGGCACCAGGGTAATGGGGCGGTTGCCTCCCCGCAGCATGGCCTGGATGGTCATGGTCAGCGTGCCGGTCTTGGGTTCCAGCAGGCGTCCGGTGCGAGAGCGCCCGCCTTCCATAAAATATTCCACCGAATAGCCGCGGGTGAAGAGTTCCCCCAGGTATTCACGGAAAATGGTGGAGTAAAGTTTATTGCCTTTGAACGTTCGGCGGATAAAAAATGCCCCCAGGCGCCGGAAAATCGGGCCCGCCGGCCAAAAGTTCAGGTTAATGCCGGCGGCGATATGCGGCGGCACCAGGCCCTGGTGATAAAGCACATAGGACAGCAGCAGATAATCCATATGGCTGCGGTGGCAGGGAACATAGACGATTTCGTGGCCGTCTTCAGCCAACTGCCGTACCCGCTCGGCATTGCGGACATGCAGTCCTTGATACAGGCGATTCCAGGTCCAACTCAAGATACGATCCGATAAGCGAATGGCCTCATAAGAAAAATCCGCCGCAATCTCCTCCATCAGCTGGATGGCGGTCTGCTGCGCTTTATCGGTTGAGATCTTTTTACTGCGGGCTTCATCTTCGATGGCTTTTTCGATGGCTTTTGACGCCAGCAGCTTATTGAATAAATCCTGGCGCACCGGCAAACGCGGTCCCACCGCCACAAGGCGCTGGCGGGCAAAATGTATCCGGGCGACCCGGGCCAGCTTTTGCGCAATGGTCTTATCCGTACCGTGTTCCGTCGCCATATACCGCATTGACAGCGGACTGGAAAAGCGGACGAAACTGTCACGCCCCAGCCAGAGAATCGCGATGAATTTTTGAAAACCGTTTAACAGCCGCAGCTGCGGAGTCGGATGGTTTGGCTGTGCTTCACGCCCCGGGGCACGACCGAACATCACGGAGACCGGCACCATTTGTACGTCGAGACGCGGATTATTACGGTGTAAATCCAGGTAGTTATGGAATAATTTAACCGACTCCGGCTTTTCGGTGAAATAGGAAAAAACCCGCGGGCCGTCGTTGATAAAGACATAACGCGGCAGGCTTACCCCGTCAATTTCCAGCGGGATTAACGGATCCGGCAACCCGAGCTTTAAGCATTGCCCGCGCAGGGTAAGCAAGTCCGCTTTGGAATTATAAGGTAACACGTACATCATGGCCCGCATTGGATCCAGGCCGGTTTCTTCCCGTGGATTAGCCGGAATAACCTTACTTTTCACCAATAATTTTATCGGCAAATCCAATAATGCATAATAAATGTTACGCCAACCTGACATATCTTTGTGAAGCCTCTTGTTAGCATTGCGGCACAAGAATACCAGAAACCGCGCAACAGATCTGTGGTGATGAGAACGCAAAGAACCGGTAATATGGGCGCAATTTTCCTAAAGCGCGCAAATTTATGGCAAACCAAATTAGTGGACTTAAACGTATCTATAAAGCCATGGGATATTCATTTCAAGGATTTTCCGCGGCCTGGCGTCATGAAGCCGCTTTCCGTCAGGAAGCGGTGATGGCCGTCCTGGCGATTGTTCTTGCATATTATCTCGAATCCGACCCCATTTCGCGTATTTTATTGATTGGCTCGGTGTGGCTGGTACTGGTGGTTGAAACCATCAACAGCGCCATAGAAGCGGTGGTAGACCGCATCGGACCCGAGCTGCATCCCCTTTCGGGGCGGGCGAAGGATCTCGGTTCGTTGGCGGTTACGCTTGCCATCATTTTGGCGGCCTGGATCTGGATAAGCCTGTTGTGGCGGTTGGTGCAATGATGTCTTTTCTATATGGCAGTGAAATAAGGCCGTTTTTATCGTGTTTTGCAGCACAGAAGGTTTTCAATTGAGCTCGACCTGTATATACTCACATAAAGACTGTATAAACAAACAGGGGACGGAATGAAAGCGTTAACCGCCAGACAACAAGAGGTTTATGAACTTATCCGCGATCACATATCGCAAACCGGCATGCCGCCGACGCGCGCGGAGATCGCCCAACAGCTGGGGTTCCGTTCTCCAAATGCCGCCGAAGAGCATCTGAAGGCGCTGGCACGCAAAGGGGCGATTGAAATTGTCTCCGGCGCTTCCCGCGGGATCCGTTTACTGATTGAGGAAGAGAGCGGTTTGCCCCTGATTGGCCGCGTGGCGGCGGGTGAGCCATTATTGGCGGAGCAGCATATTGAAAGCCATTACAAAATTGATCCCGATTTGTTCAAACCTCATGCGGATTTTTTGCTGCGCGTCAGCGGCATGTCGATGAAAGATATCGGCATTATGGATGGAGATCTTCTGGCGGTGCATAAAACGCAGGATGCGCGTAACGGCCAGGTGGTTGTCGCACGGATTAACGATGAGGTCACGGTAAAGCGCCTGAAAAAGCAAGGCAATATCGTTGAGCTTTTACCTGAAAACAGTGAATTCTCTCCTATCGTGGTGGATTTACGTCAACAGGAGCTCACCATCGAAGGCTTGGCGGTGGGTGTCATTCGCAACGGCAATTGGATCTAACCTTGAGTCTTCTGTTGCGTTAATGTGTTGGTGACTCGTTTTACCGCATTCTCCCCCGGTATGGTTTTCGGCACAGGTTATACCCAACATAATTCGGGTTGCAGGAAGGCGGCGACGCAGCGACCAATCCGCCTGGAGCAGATCAGAACGCTGCTGGCAGCAGCCAGAGGGACTAGGCCCAGGGAAGGGCCGAGTATAATCAACGCTCCTGCAACGTGAAGTATGTCGGGATTATCACTGTTGGCGGCGGTGGTATTTTGGAGGAGCGAATACGCTTCGTTCTGTACCGATGACATTCTTCAAGGATGACGTTCTATACAGATGACGTTCTTCACGAAGGGCGTTCTTTATAGATGGCTTTTTTTAGTGATAAATTGTACCGATCAATAACCTTGTCGTCATTTAATCAATCCGCGCCCAAATCCCCCTTACAGGCCATCATCCGGCAAATAGGAAAACGCATTTTTTTCATATCTTGTTACATTTGAGACCATTAACTTCCCCTACGCTAACTGCTGTTTTATATCGTCTTCTGGCAAAAATTACGGGTATTAGTGCCGTAATGGCGTCAAATCCTCTGCGAAATAAACCTTTCACCAAATCCGCTGCTATACTTATTCTCATAGGGTTAGCTTACAAATTAACGTTGTTAGTTATTTTCTTTAACGAATCCGATTATTCATTACCTCTTATATTCAGGTTAATGATTAAAATTCCTCATTAAACGATAGCGAAGGAGTTTTACAATGAATACTGACCAAGCAAGCGGCAACTGGAAGCAATTCAAGGGTAAAATGAAAGAACAATGGGGCAAACTTACTGATGATGATTTGACCGTTGTTGAAGGGAAGCGTGACCAGTTAATCGGTAAAATTCAAGAACGTTATGGTTACGGCAAAGAAGCAGCGGAAAAGGAAGTCAAGAATTGGGAAACTCAGAACAAATATCGCTGGTAGTGGAATGACTTAATTGCCGGCTTATTATCACGATTATTAGAAAATTAATTATGTTATGGGTTCCTACCCAAAGGTACAAGGATGTACCACCCGTTTCATACCTTACGTACCTCACGCCCGCCAACTTATGTAGCTATATTGATATTACCTTTTCTTAATGGCCATGCTATGGTCATGCTCACAGTGATGCAGCCTATCGCAGGCCTGTACCTCGGAACACTTCACGCAAAAACCATGTGCTTCAACAACGTTATGCCGCATGGCAAAACCGGCAGCACGAGCCATTCGCTGTAAAATCTCCTCAATGCCCTCGGTGGATTGCTCGGTGACTTGTCCGCAGCGATCGCAGATGAAAAAAGCCGATGTGTGGCTGGGTTCTTCAAAATGATGGCATAAAACAAAACTGTTGGTTGACTCGACACGATGGATAAATCCCTGTTCCATCAGGAAATCCAGCGCACGATAAATGGTCGGTGGTTTGGCCTGGGGTTCAGTGGCCCGCAAGAGATCAAGCAGGTCATAGGCGCTTATGGCACCTTCCTGTTGCGTCATCAGGCGTAATACTTCGAGCCGTTGCGGCGTCAGGCGCACATTCCTTTGTTCACACAATTGTTCAGCCTGACTGAGCAATTGCGAACTAGTCATGCTTTTCATAGAGAATCCCCGTAGCTTATCTACTCATCATCTTACCATGATGGCGGTAAAATACCGAATCCAGGCATGTCGTCTGAACTTAATTTCCGCATTTCCGGTATAAAATTCCAAGCATAGCATTCCAGGCTAGCTGCAAAACAGCATGGACATGATATTTCAGGCGATCAGGCGTGGCCTGCGATATTCAATTCCCGGGGGGAATGGATATTGATGCCTTCCGTGACGCTGTTGGCAATGGTCATTAAGTGATAAATAACCTGTTTGTTGCTTGCCCGGGTTTTCCGCTTAATATTTATTTTATGGGAAGAAAGGGTTTTTTCTTTAATATGTAAATGCGAGCAAATATGTATCGTATCGTAGCCGGACATCCACATGGTGAGGATTTCTGCTTCCGTTTTACTAAAGCGCAGTGGTGAAAATCCCAACTTGTTATTATCATCCAGCCATGTTCTGACATCCAGATAGTAACGGATAATCATATTGATAGTGCTGATTTTGATAAATTTCGATGTGATAATAACATTTTTTTTAATTGGGATGAAATCATAGAATTTTATGCTTTCATTACCAATAAAGATAAAAAAGAGCGTCGCGGGGTGTTGCTCAATTACGGACTTAAGCTCCTCATTATCGTGCTGATATTGAAAATAATTCTGATTGATAAATATAATGGAGGGAGATGCGGTTTCGCATTTTTTCCTCAATGTTGACAAGCTATCCAGTGTACGAATACTTCCTTTGACACCATTTGCGCCAAGAGAGCTTTTCAACGCATATCTGGTGTATGCGCAAGGATCAAGAATAAACACTGTCATAATAATCGCGGTATCTATAGTTAATGTTATTGAAAGGGAGAGAGTGCTTTTAGGCGTTCTATAAATTTTCTTTGGAATACGAAAAACATTACTTATGGTATTTGTTTATCATCTGCTTGTTCGGTTAAAAATGATCTTTCTTTGTCTGCTTTCCCTAACATGCAAAATTAAGCTGATTATGGCTAACATCAGCAAAATCGTGATAAGCACGCTGTAAATGATCATAGGTTAACCTTTCACTCAATAATTACGAAGGGGATGCGCTAAATCCATGTGATAGAGGATTATGACGAGTTTGTAAATCGCCATTAAAGCCATTGGGACGGAATGTATGTTATTTGGCACGCAGTGTGATATTTTTCAAAAAAAACTTATCGAATGTTAATACTTCGCTGCTAAAGCGCGGTTTCGGTACCATGCGCCGACGGTCCTAAAGCGGGCAAAATTTTCTCCCGTCACCGCCTGGCTTCACGTCCGCCTGGCTGGAAACAGCCTCATTTTGTGTGCTCAAAAAACGCGGTGTCATTTTATGCCAGACGCACTGAGGAGAGGTTTGAATATGATGGGGAAATAACTATTAATAAAAATTTTCTTTGCTCGTTTTTATTGAAAATGCATAGGTCATAATTGAGATAATATATATGTTTGGACAGGGGGAAGAGCCTGTTAAAAAATACCAGGCTTATCCGTTTTAGGTGTTTTGCTTTAAAGGCTACACTCTTCCCTGCTGCAGGGAGATTAAATCAACTTGGGTAAAAATCTCTTGGAACAGGTGAAGCATCTTTTCGCTTTGGCTGTCACTCCAGCCGCCGTGGCGGGCGTTATCACGGAATTTTTCCGCCAGCTCTTCCGGCGACAGCGGCTGTTGCGCGCCTCCACGCATCCAGGGCTGCACATGCTCATACACGGTGCCGTCGTTCATCGTTGCCCGCAGGTGGCCGGTGAACTGTGCCGGGTAGGGATTTTGCGGATCTATTTCATAGCGGATTTTTTTTGCCAGCGCCAGCACCGCGGGATCGTTTATTCTTGCCGGGGTGAATTGCCCCAACCCGGCACGGCCGTCATAAAAACCCACGGCCATGCAAAACGGCGTGCTGAATTTTGCCGCATAGGCGGTGGGAGGGCGATGTTTGACCGCCAAATCCTCCCACAGCCGGTGCACGGTGCCTTCTCCCACCCGGCAGACAATATCACGGATATCGGCAGGATTGATTTTCCGGCGCGCCAGGGCGATGGCGCAATCGATATAGGGCTGGGTCATGGTGCCGCATGCATAAGGCTTGAAGGCGATGGACTGCATCAGCCAGTCTTGCTCAAGGCCGGATAAGAGCGGGGCGAAATCAGGCGTGACCGAAGGTGCGAAGGCCTGAAAAAAACCATGGCGCCCTTCGAGCACGGTACGGGGTCCGTCTAATCCTCCCCTGGCCATCAAGGCGGCGCGAATGCCCGATTGCGCAGCCCAACCGGCGTGCATGCGTTTGGTGGAGGTCCCTTCGGCCAGGTATTCGATAATCCCGGACGCCATGCTTCCGGCAATACCCAGTGCCGATGTTGTCTGTCCGAAATCCAGCCGCAGCGCCGCCGCAACGGCTCCCGCCGAGGCAACGGAGCCGATGGTTGCCGTGGGATGGAACCCCGCGCGATGGATGGCTTTTGGCGCCACCAGGCTAAGACGGCACATTAACTCCGCTCCCACGGCAATGCCCCGCAACAATGCTTCCCCGGATAACCCTTCACGTTCGCAAATCGCCATTACCGCCGGCACAATCACCGCTCCCGAATGAACCGGGCCGCCCTCAAAGGTGTCGTCATAATCCTCACCATGGGCGGCGGTGCCGTTCACCAGAGCGGCATCATAAGCTGTCAGCCCTCCCGGCAGTCCCAATACAGTACATAAACCGCTGCCGTCCGTCGACGACAGGGCGGACTGTACGTAATATTCACGTCGCGCGGCAATGCATAGGCCCATCACATCCATCAACAGCAGGCGCGCGGTGTCTACCGTTTTTTGCGGATAGCCACGGGCATCCTGGGACAGGATCCAATGGGCAAGCCGTTCGGCAATAGAGCTATTATCCATATTGCGACCATTCATAAGGTTTACACTCCCGGTGCAGAATGTGATCGACTAAGGCATCGCGCGCGCTAAAGCGCTGCTTATAGAATACGGCCCGCGCACTTTTACATCGGCATGTCTTCTCGCGTGCTAAAGCGCCGAATGTTGCGCGCTGCAGGCGCGCTGATACCCTTGTTGAATATGCTGACGCATGGTGCGGGCAACGGCATCGGGGTCCCGTGCCGCCAGCGACGCTAAAATCATACGGTGTTCGGCATGGGAAGCCTGTGAGCTTCCGGATAAGGCAAGGCCTTGCATCCGTATTAAATGCATACGGTTGATAACCTGGCGATAAAGCGTCAACAATGTGGCATTGCCCGCCATTGCCACCACCCGGTCGTGGAAGGCGATATTTAATAAAAAATAATTATTCACATCGTCATGCAGCGAACTGGACTCCAACTGGTCCAGCATTCCGTGTAATTCCCGCAGCTGATCCTCAGTAATAATCAACGCCAGACGGCGACCGGCGATGACATCAAGGCCGGCGCGCACCTCATAAAGTTCGGCGGCTTCCTGTTCGGAAATGTCCCTGATCCAGGCGCCCCGGTTTTTTTCCAGTGACACCAGTCCGGCCTCTTCCAAGGCGCGGAAAGCTTCTCTTACCGGACTGCGGCTGATTTGCAAATGCTCGGCCAGCTCCATTTCATTGAGTTTCATCCCGGCCACCAGTTGCCGGGTTTTGATACGGCGCAGGATCTCTTCCTGCACCAGATCACAAAGGGTTGACGAACGTAATACCATAATGGAATCAGCTGTATTAGACATAAATTCGCCTGTGATGAGATGGGTTTTCAAGGGAGAAACGCGCCGCCATTGGCATGGATGACTTGCCCGGTCAGGTAACGGGCGTGGGGGCCGCTGAGGAAACGCACCAGATCGGCAATATCCTCCGGCGTGCCGCGTCGTCCCAATAAGGTGTTGTGAACCGCATGATGGGCGGGTTCGGTATTACCCGCCGCCGCGCCGCGGGTGGTATTGATCATGCCCGGCACCACGCAATTCACCGTAATGCCGTCGGCGCCCAAATCATGGGCAAGGGCGCGGGTTAATCCCAGCAGCCCGGCTTTGGCGGCCATGACATGCGCCCGGCCCGATGATCCCGCATGGGCGGACATGCCGCCGATATTGATAATGGAGCCTTTGCCGGACTGTCGCAGCGCCGGTAAGGCCGCGCTTGCACACAGGTAAGCGCCATCTAGAATCACCGACAATACCTCGCGCCACTGCGCCCAGTCCAATTGAGCAAAAGGGACTTCGCGGCGTATAGCGGCATTGTTGACCAAAATATCAATTCTGCCGAAGCGGTTTTGCGCTGCGGTCATTAAATCCCGGGCGCCCTCCGGTTCGCTGATATCGGCAAGAAACAATAACCCTTGCCCGCCCTGACGTTCAATTTCATGGACCACTTCTGCCGCCGCTTCGGCGGATTGCTTGGCGTTGACCACCACCGCCGCACCCGCCGCCGCCAGTTCAAGGGCTATCGCCCGGCCAATATTACGGGCCGCGCCCGTCACCACCGCCACCTGGCCACTCAGTTCTCCGGACATTGATTGCCCTCCGCCTGTATCATTAACGTTGTTATATTCCCTGACCTACCAAAGCTAAAAGAATATCGTCGACGTCGGGGTAAAGCTTAGCGTCGCTCCCCTTGAGTCATGGCCGACAGTTCCGCCATATTGCGGCATGACTCGATGTCCCAGCATGCCCGTAATAGCGCCGCCGCCTGATCCTGTCCTACTATCGGTACCACCAGGTCATTAAACTTGTTATTCAAATCCCGCTCGGTCATCGGTCTGGCCGCGCTGCCTATGGCATGTTCAACAAATATTTCAAGGCGTCGGCCGTTATGCAATCTGATGACGATATGCGCGGCATCGGCAGCCAGGGCGGGATCGATGACGGCGCTGACTCTATCCCTTAATGCCATGATTTGTTCATCCTGTACCGCCGCATTGCTGTATTGCGCTTCACCGGCCCGCCCCTGGATCAGTGCCACGGCGGCGGAGTGATAGACGCTGAACTTACCGTCAAGACCGGTTTTCGGCGTGCGCTTGCCGGTTAATTCCAGCACCAAGGGATGAACCCGCAGTTCTATGCCGTCGATGTCGGCGGCTTGCAAAGAGTGTTCATCGCGTAGCTGCAGACAGCCGTCAATCACCGGATGGATCACGATGCCGCAGGCGAAAGGTTTGAAGGTGTTCAGCAGGCTTTCATGACGCTCCCCCAATCCTTCGGTTATCTCCGCCAGGTTGCGATGGGTGCTGGTCACGTTGGCCCAGCCCCGTTTTGCCTCGATGCCCTGTTCCGAACTGGTGTAACCCTTCGCCGCCAGCAGCGCGGCCGTCAAACCGTTTTGCGCCGCCCGTCCCGGATGAAAGCTTTTGGTCATGGTGCCGAACATTTCCCGCAGCCCCACCGGTTGCGACGCGGCCAGGCCCAACGCCCACACCATTTGTTGCTCATCAAGCCCCAACAGTTTTCCCGCCGCCGCCGCCGCGCCAAACACACCCGCCGTGCCGGTGATATGCCAGCCGATATCATAATGGTCCGGATAAACCGCGTTACCGATGCGGCACTCCGTCTCGATGCCCAGTATCAGGGCATGGATGAACTCCGCGCCGCTGATGCCGCGAAATTCCGATAGCGCCATAATGGCTGATGCCACCGGACCCGCCGGGTGGATGACCGTTTTAAGATGGGTATCATCATAGTCAAAAACGTGGGAGGCGATGCCGTTGAGCAACGCCGCCGTCATGATGTCCGTACGCGTATTCCGACCAAGCAGAGAAGCCTGTTCCGCTCCTGCAAAGGGCGCGAGGGCCGAGTAAGCCATATCCACCGCCGGATGCCCGCTTCCCCCGACGGCGCAGCCCAGCCAGTTAACGAAAGAACAGATGCCGTGGATGCGGACTTTTTCCGGCAAATCCCCCGCCCTGGATGCCACCAGATAATGGGCCAAGACGCGAGTAACGCCTTCATCGGCTCTCATCGCAGCCTGTTGAGAATCAGGAAATGACATAAACTGCTCCCCTATAAACAAATGAACGGATATATTGCATATTGTCGACAATATTCGATGGTTTAGGAAATTCTGTAAAGTAAATTTTCCAAATCTGTTACATAGATCAGATAATAATCGTCAGGAAAGCGAGCGATAAAGTTTAGCAGCGACGGCAGATAAAGGCGTCAGGTCATGGGTAGCCCTCGTGAAAACCGTATAAATGGTTTGAAGGGGGGCTCTGGTAATGGCGGCGGGCAGCCGATTTTATATGCTATCATGCCCTTTGTATTTTTATCCCGTAGGTCTCGTTCAACTGGGCCGGGGGTGCTGTTAAAGCCACTACGATAAATGGTCCGAAATGCTCGACAATACTACATTCCCGCAATGCTCTCCCGGCCGGCTTCAACCGGTAACGGCTCAATTCCCCTCCCAGCGCTTCTCCGTCGCGCCGATGCTGGATGGGATGCACTGGCTATAAAATTCAACACGTTAAAATGTTATGGGGTGCTATTGGGGTGCTGATGCCTGCAATAATCACCCCAAAATATGCGTTTATCTGGCTCGGGCCAGTTCAACTTTTGCCGCTTCTCGCCGCTTATATTTGAGCCGCTCCAGTTCGTCCTGAGCTTCTTGGCGACGTTTATCGATAAAATCAGCCAGGTCTTGGACGTGAATTTGCCGAGGTGCTTTTTGGCTGTCCCCGATACGAAAGGTCGGGATCGGCAGGTCACCGGCGCCAGCTTTTTTATCTGCAGTCGCGGGTTTCATACCAAGATATCTCTCGGCGACATCAGATATCTTCAATGCTCTGTCCTTGTTCGCACTGAAATGAAGAGTTACGAGCAGTAATAGCCACTTGTTCATATGCTTCAAGAAGATGAATACTTGTATTAAATATTAGAAAATCGGTTTTATTTTCAAGTAAATTCATGCGGTTATCTCCTTTAATTTGCCGTTGTGGTTATGATTACTCCAGTAGAGATTCCTTGCCGGAAAAGTGCAGATTAGCCCCTGGCGGGGCTGCATCTTAGAGCGTCAACTGTTCCGGACGGCATCCGTACAACGCCGCCAGCTTTTCGCGGGTTTTTTTCTGGGGTTTCGAGTCCACAGATTCCCACTGTGAAACAGCGGATTGTGTGGTTTCGAGTTTCTCAGCCACGTCATACTGTGACAGCCCGGAGTGAATGCGCCAGGCGGCCAATAGGCTGACGTCCTGTTTGACCATGATGGACACGACTTCACCGGGTACTGTTTCGTCGTCGTGTTCGTCGGCCTGGTAGGGAACATCTTCCCAGCCATCACTGAGCAATTTTTCATACTCAGCGATGGGCAGCACGACAAACTGAGGTTTGCCGGCGGTATCATTGATGTATTGAATTTTAGACATATTCGGGTTTCTCTGTTTTCGCGTTATGTCGTCTATGAGGAAACTGGCGGGTTTCCCCGCCTAATAGGTTGTTGAGGTTCTACGCTTCACTGCCTGAATTGTGCAGATTACCGGCTCACCATCGTCAATCTGGAAAATAACTCTGTAATCGCCAACCCTCATTCGGTACTGGTTATCTGTCGCCTGGAGCTTTTTGATATCGAGTTGAACCTGGGGGAAAGCGGTTAAACTATTTACCTTTTCTTCAATGGTTTTTCGGTATCTGGTATCAATCGAAAGCAGTTGCTTCAATGCTTTCCTAGACCATCGGACCTTTACCATATTTCCTCGTTTTTTAAAGAGCATATCCGCTTGGGATGATTAGATAATAAGATAATTATCTAATATCGTCAACCTATATCTAATTATTTATCTAATTAAATTCGGCCTCTTTGCCAAATCTGACGAACAGACTAAATGATCCCGCGCCTACGGCATCGGGGCCGATCCTCATTACCAAATAACTACCCTCGGGACATCGAGGAGGCCGGAGCATGCTTAAAATGCCTGAAAAAATAACGACCGTCGGGGCGTATTCGTCATCTGGCCTACTGATTGCGCTGGGGAAATTCATTGATTGGTTTCGCCATGTCGACTGGAGTCAGGCAGCGATCATTATCGGGATAGTGATCGGTATCGCTACTTATTTCACGAATCTCTATTTCCAGCGCCGCCAGACCAGGGCGATTGAGGCGGCGGCCCGCGAGGGTAAGACGATTATTCCGAGGCCAGAATAATGGCTATGTCGCCCGCTCTACGGAAAAGCGTCCTGGCCGCTGCTGCTGGTGGCGCCATTGCCATCATGGGCGTTTATCTCCCTGGCCCAAATGGCGTAGAGGGAACCCGGCATTACGCCTACAAAGACGGTGCTGGAGTGGAAACTATATGCGACGGCCACACGGGTAAGGACGTCATTCCCAGCAAATATTATTCCGACTCTGAATGTGTTGCGCTATTACAGAAAGATCTGGCACCCGTCAAAAAAACGGTTGATAGCGAAGTGAAAGTCCCGATAGACGCGTTCGAGCGGGCGGCCCTCTATTCCATGGCATTTCACAACGGCATTGGCGCGTTCCGCAAGGGGATGAGAAATTCAAAAAGACCCTCTCGTTCAAGGAAAAATCAGATCTTTACTTGGGGTACGCTTCTGACGCCTTGCGTGCAAAAATGCAGCAGTACTACGGCCCCGTCTGGCAGGCTCAGCAGCTGAACGATGATGTCAATAAGATCCGTGTTCAACCCCCTGCTTACAATTCACAGAGCAACGGCGGCGGGCAGGGTGGAAACCTCTTTCCGCAACTTGAGGCTAAATATCAGCTTCCTTCAGGGTTGCTCAATCGAGTCTACCAAGCAGAGTCTGGCGGAGGAAGGCACCTTTATTCACCCAAAGGTGCAGAGGGGCCGTTTCAGTTTATGCCAGAAACAGGCGCGCAGTATGGATTAAATAATCGTGAAGACAGGCTGAACCTAAACAAATCTTCAGAAGCTGCCGCTCATCTATTATCTGATTTGTTAATCCGGTATCAGGGGGATGTAGCTAAAGCCGTAGCTGCATATAATGAGGGTGGACAGAATGTGGATAAGTATGGTTTGGCAAGAATGCCCGCTGAAACCAGAAACTATCTAGACAAAGTGTAAGCGTCAACTCACTGGCGTATTGACGCTTATCCGGCAGATAATGTGAGGTTCCACGGCAGGAGATCTTTGATTTTGTTGATGGGATGATCCGCGATAACCGCCAGCACATGGCGCAGATACGCTTCCGGCTCAACGCCGTTCAGTTTGCAACTGCCGATAAGCGTATACATCAGCGCCGCCCGGTCGCCGCCGCTGTCCGAGCCCATGAAGAGATAATTTTTCCGGCCCAGGCTCACCATCCGCAGCGCGTTTTCGGCGATATTATTATCGATCTCCGCCCAGCCATCGGTACTGTAATAACACAGTGCCTGCCAGTGGTTCATCAGGTAGTTGAACGCCTTCGCCGTATCGGCCTGGCGCGATAACGTCGTTAACTTTTCCCGGATCCAATGCTCCAGGCTGGTGAGTATCGGCCGGGAGCGCGTTTCGCGCACCTGCCTTCGTTCTTCGGCCCCACACCCCCGGATGTCGGCTTCGATTGCATACAGTTCACCGATCCGCTGCAGGGCCTCGGCGGTGGTCGGCGACGGGGTACGCACGTGGATATCATGGATTTTGCGCCGGGCGTGGGCCATGCAGCCGACTTCACGGATATGGCCTTCCTCATACAGCGGATTGAAGCCCGCGTACGCATCCGCCTGCAACAGTCCGCTGAACCCGGCCAGATGCGTTTGCGGGTGAACCCCCTTGCGGTCCGGGCTGTAGGCGAACCACACCGCGGGCGGAAGTCGCGAACCGGCATTGCGGTCGTCGCGCACATAGACCCACAGCCGGCCGGTTTTCGGCTTGCCTTTGCCCGGTTGCAGCACGTCCACCGGCGTGTCGTCGACGTGCACTTTGCCCGTATTCATCACATAGTCGCATACCGCGTCGGCCAACGGGGCCAGCAGATTGCGGCACAGCCCCACCCAGCCGGCCATCGTGGCCCGGCTCAGTGTGACGCCCTGGCGGGCGAAAATTTCCGCTTGCCGATACAGCGGCAGGTGCTCCGCGTATTTCGCCGTCATCACGCGCGCCAGCAGGCCGGGACCGGCGATGCCGCGCTCGATGGGACGCGACGGCGCCGGCGCCTGGACGATAACGTCGCAGCGGGCGCAGGCCTTCTTTTTACGCCGGGTTTTTATCACCTTGAACGCGCTTTTAATCAGTTCCAACTGCTCGCTGACGTCCTCACCCAGCGGCTTGAGGTCACCGCCGCAGGCGGGACAGGCCGGCTCCTGCGGCTCCAGACAGCGTTCTTCGCGCGGCAGGTGTGCCGGCAAGGGGTGACGGGGCGAAGAGGGGCGTACCGCCGCCGGGTCAGCGACCCGCGCGGACGGGACGTTATCGTCCGTCAGCAGCGCTTCAAGGCGATTTTCCAGCTGGACTATCTGCCGCCCGGCCTTTTCCGAGCTGCGCCCGAAGTACAGACGACGCAGTTTTGCCAGTTGCGCTTGCAGATGGTCGATTTCCGCTTTACGTGCGTTAAGGTTGTCGTGCAGGGATGCGATGGTCGCCTGTTGTTGCGCGACCAAGGCCCGCAGTGCAGGCACATCATTGGGCAGGGCATGGTTTTTCGTTTTCATGCCGGGATGGTAAGGGCGGCGGGTGCGCGATTACAATATCGATTGTCTAAACGGAATGCGTTTTGGTTGCCGCCAGTCGATTGATTCCATTAGCATCGACAACTGGGCTTGTGTCAGGAACACCTTGCCGTCCTGGGCTTGCGGCCAGACGAAGCGGCCCCGCTCAAGGCGTTTTGCCAGCAGGCACAGGCCGTCGCCGGTCGACCAGAGCACCTTTATCAGGTTGCCGCCCCGGCCCCGAAAGACAAAGACATGACCGGACAACGGGTCTTCGCGCAGGGTGACCTCAACTTGGGCGGCCAGGCCCTGGAAGCCCTTTCGCATATCGGTGTGACCGGCGACCAGCCAGATACGGGTTCCCGTCGGGAAGACTGTCATGATTGCGGACCCTTGAGTTCATGGATAAGGGCGCATAACAGCGCCGGCGTCAGGTTGCCGGTCAGACGTAACCGGGTATCGGTGAACTCAATGTCGCAGGTAACCGGTTGTTCGGCAGAAGGTGAACGTGATGGCCCGGTGGCCAGCGTGACCGCCAACAGTTCAGCCTGCTTTGTCGCGGGGAGTTTAGGCTGTACGCCGAACTTGCCCTGGCGGTAGAGCTGGCGCCAGTTGAACAGCAAATTATCATTGATACCGTTATCTCGTGCCAGCTTAGCGATGGATACGCCGGGCTGGAGTGCTTGCTCAACCAGATTGATCTTAAAGTCCAGGGGGAAATTGGGACGACGTCTTGAGGGTTTTTCGGGGGGTTGTTTCATGGGTAGCGTCCGTTAAAAAAAATGATGGACATCATCTTTGACAATTGGACGAGAAATTAACAGACGGCACTGAGACGACGCTTACGACAAAGTTATGCCTGGATTACCTTCATACTCTCCAGTATACAGGTCCGGATCGACGGATTCTGGCGTCCCGGAAGTTACCCCTCCCTATAGGATTAATACACCAAAATCGCCAGACACGGCCAGTGCAGATGCGCCCCCTCAGAACATAGCGAACGTCATCGCTTCAGCTCTGAAGGATAACAAAATGCAATTAGAGATAACCATCGTCAACAGCCAGACCGGCCAAAAACAGGTTCTCACTAAGTCAGGACCGAAGGTCACAACGTCATTGAGCTTTCCGTAATTTTTTATTGTAAGTACCTAAAATTCGGTGGATTAAGAATAAAACAGGGAGCACTATAAATCCTGCCATCGGTATGATGGAAAATAATGTAGGAGCATCCAACGGTGAAAATAAGAACAATTCTTATCATGGCGGCTATTTTTTTCTCAACACTTTGTCACGCGGCATGGTATACAAAAGTTGATGATGACATTTTCTCAGGCAAAAAAAATGCAATGCTCTTTGGTGATTTGAACTCGGCGAGTTCTTTACTCGTTTTTGATTGCTCTCCAGATAATTTGTCGATCTCTTACCTTGAAAAAACAACGGCAGCTGAGATACCCCCGGCTCCTATTGATATGCTCGTGAAGGTCGATTCAGCGGATGTTGT
Source organism: Sodalis sp. dw_96 (assembly GCF_018449575.1). Classification (GTDB taxonomy): domain Bacteria; phylum Pseudomonadota; class Gammaproteobacteria; order Enterobacterales; family Enterobacteriaceae; genus Acerihabitans. Next base: position 62,421 of record NZ_JAAVUT010000027.1, read on the forward strand.
TAAATTTGACGCTATCATGGGGCGCCGCAATGACACTTACATGTCGATATCAGCGGCAGATAAAGACCTGATCCTAACGCTACTCTCGCAAATAAAATCAGCAAGAAATAAAATCTTATTAGGTCTTCAGAATACATCTGTTGGGATGAAATTATCATTATCAACCGATGCTCAAGGGTCTTCAAAAGCTGTTGCCGATTTTGTGACTGCGTGTGGCATCACTCTAAAATAATAAAATATATATCATTGAACAAAACCCTCTTCGGAGGGTTTTTTGCTATATGGAGTAAAGCATGTCCATATTAAGTGACGAATTATCCTCATTGCTGGGTGGCTCCGGAGATAGTTGGATTTGGTCCGATCATCTGCATGCAGCCTCATTCCGCGGCGTCCCCTTCGCCGTGACAACCGGTGATGGTGAGTTCGGCCGCCGCCAGGCGGTGCATGAATACCCCTTCCGAGATTCGGTCTGGGTTGAAGACCTGGGACGCTCAACCCGTAAGCTGACGCTGCGCGGGTTCATCATTCAAAGCAGCCTGCTTTATACGGCTGGCGACGTGATGACCCAGCGCGATTCGCTGGTGGCCGCCTGCGAAACTTCCGGGCCTGGTACGCTTATTCATCCCACGCTGGGCGAGTTGACGGTCAGCATTCCGGCTGGTGGGCTGAAAATCACAGAAGGCCCGGCCGGCCGCGTATTTGAATTCACCTTGACGGTGATTGAATCGGGACTGAAAGTTTTTGCCCTGACTGATGCCGCCAGCGCCACTTCGACGGTAACCACCTCTTATCTCTCTTTGGTATCAAAAATTGCCGCCACGTTTATTTCTGAAGTAAAGGGCGATTTACGTACAGTCACTCAGGCTATCAAGACCCTAAAAAGCACCGGCAAGTTTTGGTCCAGCATGGTGACCAGCACTGCCGATGAGGCCACCAACCTAAATAACACCCTCAAATCGACATTCGGCAGCACACGATACGGGCGATATGAAAATGGTGATGTAGGCGGGAGCGTATCGGGCACGACAGGGAATGTGAGCACGACTGCGGACACGGACGATTATGATGGTCTTGTGGCTGAAAAAATTGCGACATCAATCGAAAACCGGGCCGCCATAGACGCCTCAACAGCAGCCCTACTGGATTCAACCACTATCGAGGCGTATTCAGCAAATGCCCAGGCGATTGCGGATGCCATCAATAGTGGGATAGCAAGCCTGAGCGATCTGATCCGTGTTTGGGAGAGCCTGGCCGCTTTCACGGACACTACATACCGCCCGGCGGTCAGTGACAGTGGGATTGCCGCAGCTGCAAATTATTATTTTGTCGTTCTGGCTGCGGGCGCCATGGCCAACGCTGCCGCGCAGTACTCGCCGTCTAGTTATGATGATGCGATGAATGTGCTGGCCCGAGTGATCGCCGTGATTGATTCTGTGACCCTAACGGTCGCCAATACAGGCTATGACGATGTCTATCGGGAAATGCAGGCCCTTAGGGAGGCGGTCGTTACCACCCTGCAGAGTACCGGCGCCAATCTGGCCGATGTTCAGCCGATGAATTTTAGCCGCTCGCTGCCGGCACTTTATCTTGCCAATCGGCTTTATCAGGATGCAGCTCGCGCCGAATCTTTAATGAAAATGGCCGATCCTGTTCATCCGGCGTTTATGCCAACTTCATTTAAGGCGTTGACATCATGAGCGATGAATTAAGCCTGACCATTGGCGGTAAAATCATATCAGGGCGGGATCAGGTCCGCGTGACGCGAGGTATTGAGCGCCTACCCAGTGATTTCGATTTATCTCTGCTCAACTTTTACCCTGGTAATCCTGAACAGCAGTTGGTAAAGCCCGGCGATCCCTGCGTCGTCAAAATTGGTACCGACCCGGTCTTAACCGGCTATGTCGACCGGTGGGCACCGATGATATCCAGCGCACGTCATGAAGTCAGGGCGGTAGGGCGCAGTAAATGTCAAGACCTGGTGGACTGCTCCGCTGAGTGGCCCAACAACGTTATCAGCAATGCAAACGCCCTTCAGATAGCGCAACGTCTGGCAGATCCCTATGGTATTACCGTCTCGTCCGATGTGTCCGGTTTGGCTATGGTTCCGCAATTTACCCTTAACTGGGGCGAGTCCTCCCAAGAAATTATCGACCGGATATCCCGATGGGCGGCGCTGCTCTATTACGATCTGCCTGATGGAAATCTATTTCTCACCCGCGTGGGAACGAAAAAAGCGGCCAGCGGCGTAGCTCAAGGCGCCAACATTCAGGACGCTGCCTATGAGACATCCATTGACGAGCGTTTTTCAAACTATACGGGCGTCTCACTGTCGGTAACCCCCATGACAGGGGACTATAGCGCCGTCACCAAGGCAACAGCCACAGATCCGGAAGCGCTGACCATGCGCTATCGCAATCATATTGTGATAGTCGAAAGCACCATGGTTGCCCATGATAAAGCGCAGGACTGCATAAATTGGGAGATGAATCGCCGCTATGGACGCTCGAAAAAGCTGCAAGTCACCGTTGATAGTTGGCGAGATAGCGCCGGCGTTCTGTGGACACCCAATACCTTGATCCCGATTAACATACCTATCTTCGGATTGAAGAATGTGTCCTGGTTGCTCTCTGAGGTGACTTACGTCAAGGACGATAGGGGAACCGTAGCGCATATGGTCCTGATGCCTCCCGAAGCCTTTACCGTGCAACCTTACCAATTTTATCAGGAAGTTCCTGAGCTGGTGAATAATGGACATTAATGACAGTCTTTCGAGGCTTTATCGCCAGGTAAAAATGATGATAGGCATTGGGCGCATAACCGGGCTGTCAGATGGTGGCGTGGTTCAGCAGGTCCAATATCAAACTTCTATGGAGGTGCGCGATAAAACCAATCGCCTAGCGGAATTCGGTTTCTCTTCTGGTCTGCCGATGGGAACTGATGTCGTACTTGCATTTTTGGGCGGTGACAGGTCAAGCCCGGTGATCATTGCCTCCAACCACCAGGGGTCACGGCACACAGGTCTTGAGCCCGGCGAGACGGTGATTTACAGCCAGTGGGGGCAATACGTCAAACTGACGGAAACCGGGATCGTCGTTGAGGCGAATGGCCAGCCGGTCACGGTCAATAATGCGACCACTCTTAAAGCCACAGCGACCGTGAGCGTTACCCTGGATACGCCTGTTTTGTATTGCACCGGCGATATTATCGATAACAGCGGCTCTAACGCCGTCACCCTGAAACAATTGCGCGATGCTTACAATGCGCATACTCACCAGGTTAAAGAAGTTGAAGGCGGAGACTCGACCGTTGTCAACCAAACCACAGGGGATCCCGTCTAATGACCGACATTACCACTTTATGGGATGGCGAACAGTCGATCGGCGACTGGCAGGCGGGCCAGGGAGACTTGCTCAGCGGGAACGATCTGGAAACGGCCATCCTAATTAGCCTTTTCACTGATCGGTTGGCGCGGGCCGATGATGATTATGATGCCGTTGGCCGCCGAGGCTGGTGGGGAGACACCGGCGCGGATTACCCCATAGGCTCCCGGTTATGGTTGTTGCGGCGCCAGAAATTAACGCCGGCCACCGCCGCCCGGGCCGAAACCTATGCTACTGAGGCATTGCAATGGCTGATTGATGACAGTGTAGTCAGCAGCGTCACGATCACCACGCAGATTGTCTACCCCCGCCGGTTAAATATGCAAATCGCTTTCTTTAAACCAGACGGCACATCGCCGGCGTTCAAATATTCCTGGGTCTGGGAGAAATAAAACATGCCCTACAATCGACCGACGCTGACCGAACTGCGCCAGCGCAACCAGGCATTTATTCAGTCAGAACTTAAAAATATCGGCGCGCTGCTGAGATTTTCCAATATGGGGATCCTGGGGGATGCCGATGCCGGCATGGCCTATCTGCACTATGGATACCTGGACTGGATTGCAAAACAGGCCGTTCCCTACACGGCCACGGATGAATATTTAGCAGCGTGGGCGGCACTCAAAAGCATCACGCAGAAGCCCGCCACGGCGGCCACATGCCCAACGGTTGCCATTACCGGAACAACCGGCGCAACGTTGGCTGCCGGTGCTGTCCTCAATCGCAGTGACGGATATCAATATACCCTGGACGCAGGGATCACAATCGGCTCCGACGGGGCGGCCTTAGGGGCCATTACAGCCGTTCTCCCGGACCCATCGGATGATTCAACAGGCGGCGGTGAGACGGGTAATGCACCTCTCGGGACATTATTAACATTGGACGCTGCTGCCGTAGGGATTAACAGCCAGGTCACGGCTACCGCGGTGATCACCGGCGGGGCGGATATTGAAACGGAAGACGCATTCAGGTCCCGCATGCTGCTTGCTTACCAGAACACCCCTCAAGGCGGCAATAGCAATGACTATGAGGGATGGGCTTTGGATGTGTCAGGCGTAACACGGGCATGGGTGGCACCGCGCCTGATGGGGGCCGGAACGGTGGGCGTGTATATCATGCTGGATGGCGACAACGCCAACAATGATGGCGGTTTTCCGATAGGAACGGACGGTGTAGCCACGAAAGAAACCTATACCGCCGGGAAGGCAACCGGCGACCAATTACGGGTGGCAGATTATATTTTTCCCCTGCAGCCGGTCACCGCACTGGTTTATGTCTGCTCGCCCATCAAAACCACGGTGGACTTCACGATCAGTGGGCTAA
>NZ_JAAVUT010000028.1 GCF_018449575.1 Sodalis sp. dw_96
ATTTGTTGCACGATCGGTGATAGCGCCTAGCGCGCCAGCCAGCCGCCGTCCACGGCGATGGTGTAGCCGTTGATATAATCCGATGCGGAGGAGGCGAGGAATACCGCCGGGCCTTTCAGGTCGGCGGGCAAACCCCAGCGGCCGGCGGGGATGCGTTCAAGGATTTCTTTGCTGCGTTCTTCATCCGCGCGCAGTTGCTGCGTATTGTTGGTGGCCATATAACCCGGCGCCAGGGCGTTCACATTGATATTATGCTTAGCCCATTCATTGGCCAACAGCCGGGTCACGCCCATCACCGCGCTTTTTGACGCGGTGTAGGAAGGAACCCGAATGCCACCCTGGAAGGAGAGCATGGAAGCGATATTGATAATTTTGCCGCCTTTGCCCTGCTTGATGAACTGACGGGCCACGGCCTGGGACATAAAGAACACGGTTTTGATATTGATGTTCATGACATCGTCCCAATTCTTTTCGCTGAATTCGATGGCATCTTCGCGGCGGATAATACCGGCGTTATTCACCAGGATATCTAGATGACCATATTCCTTCACCGCTTTTTCCACTATCGCGGGGATGCCGTCAGTTTTCATCAAATCGGCGGTCAGGCTCAGGAAACGACGGCCCAGTGCGGTGACTTTGGCGATGGTTTCTTCCGGATCGACAATATTGACACCGACGATATCGCAGCCTGCTTCAGCCAGGCCGATAGCCATACCCTGGCCCAAACCGGTGTCACAACCGGTGATCAGTGCCACTTTTCCTTTAAGATCAAATGTTTCTAAAATCATACCTTGCCTCATTGATGGCGACCAAACCCAGCCGCCAAGACATATCAAAAAAACGCCGGAACAGGCCGGCACGAAGGACGGTATTAGCGAATTTCGCTGACTTTGACGTGATCCATATCGTCAAATACCTGATTTTCGCCCACCATGCCCCAGATAAAGGTGTAGTTTTTCGTGCCGACGCCGGCGTGGATAGACCAGCTTGGCGAAATAACCGCCTGCTCGTTATGTACCAGCAAATGACGGGTTTGCTGCGGCTGACCCATCATATGGAATACCGCGGTTTCATCGTCCATGTCGAAATAGAAGTAGACTTCCATACGCCGTTCATGGGTATGACAAGGCATGGTATTCCACAAATTGCCTTCGGCCAGTTTGGTCAGACCCATGGTCAACTGACAGGTGGGCAATACATCGGGCACGATGAATTTATTGATGGTGCGCAGATTGCTGGTGGCGTTGTCGCCGATGGTTTGCGGCGAAGCCTCCGCCAGGGTGATTTTCCGGCTCGGATAAGTGGTATGTGCCGGGGCGCTGTTATAATAAAACTTGGCCGGTTTGGCGGCGTCCACGCTTGAGAATCGCACGTCCTTGGCGCCCATGCCGACATAAAGCGCTTCCTGATGGCCGATTTCATAGGTCTTGCCGTCCACCACGATAATCCCCGGGCCGCCGATATTGATAACGCCCAATTCCCGGCGTTCGAGAAAATAACTCACGCCCAGCTGTTTGCCCACTTCGCTGCCGATGCTTACCGTTTTCGCCACCGGTTTAATGCCGCCGACTATGATACGGTCGATGTGGCTATAGGTCATGGTGTAAGCATCGGCTTCAAAAATCTTTTCAATCAGAAATTGGCTGCGCAGCCCTTCGGTGTCCAGTTGTTTAGCGTGGTCACTGTGAATGCTTTGGCGGACTTGCATGATGGTAATGCCTCTCTATCAGAACATGTTAGGGAAGAGGGTATTCTCTCTATTGATATTGGAATCATAGAGCGAGAGGGATGCGAATTCAATAAAAATGAAATAATGTTTTATTTATTTTATGAGAGGGGTCATGATTTTGGCGCTTTCAGGTTTTCTTCCGGTCGCTATCCTCTACAATAGCGTAATACATGACTATTTTTTCTTTAAATGATGGCCCTTGGCTAGCGGGAGCGGTATGAAAACCTTTTTTATCGATGATGAAACACCTTGGGAAGTTATCGGCGACGGTGTAAAGCGCAAGGTCATGACCTGGAGCGATGATTTGATGATGGTCTGTGTCCATTTTGCCAAGGGGGCGGTCGGCATCCCCCATCGGCACGACATCCACGACCAGATTGCCTATGTGGCCGCCGGCAGTTTCGACGTGGAGATTGACGGGGAAAAACGGCGATTAAAAACCGGGGATGCCTATCGGGCGGTGAAACACCAGATGCATGGCGTGGTGGCCTTGGAAGATAATAGCGTGCTGATTGATACATTTACACCCAAACGGGCTGATTTTCTCTCATAACATCCTCTCGGTTTACGCTCCGCCCCGGCTGTCTCAGGGCGGATAGCGCCTCAAAGAATATGTTCAGCGGTCAGGTTCAGCAACGAGTCAAGCTTGGTATCGGCGACCACCCAGCGGGGATCGGCGCGGTAAGCGGGATCGGGCACCACGATGGAGCGCATGCGCGCCGCTTTGGTGGCAATCATGCCGTTAAACGAATCCTCAAGGGTGGAGCAGCGCTCAGGCAGCGCATCCAGCTTGGCCGCCGCCTGAAGATAGACTTCAGGGTGTGGTTTGCTGTAGGGCAGATGTTCCGCCGACGCGAGTTCGGCAAAATAATGGCGCAAGGCGAAAATCTCCAGCACGTTTTCGAGCATAAACAGCGGAGATGCCGAGGCCAAGCCGATCTTCAGCCCACAGTCCCGGGCGGTTTCCAAGGCTTGTTGCACCCCAGGCAGCAGCGGGCGCTGTTTATCTATCAGCATAACGGCGCGCTGGATTATCCGCAGGGTGACGTCGTCCAGCGAGACGTCTTGCCATGGGCTGGCCTGGTACCATAATTTCACCACTTGGTCGATACGCAATCCCAACGTATCCGGCAGATTTTCTCCATTGGCGGTATCCACCCCCATGGCGGCGAACACATCCAGCTCCGCCTGGTGCCAGAGGGGTTCTGAATCAATAATCAGTCCATCCATATCAAAAATCAGGGCTTCCTGCGGTATTGTTGTGGGCATTCCACATGCTCCTGTATGGCTAAAATATCAGTGAAACAGGGTAGCATTGTTCTCGAAAAAATGGGATGGCGATCGGTTGTAACAGATTCATCAAAAACAACGCAGCAAAAAAGGTAAATTATAGATAAACTTAAGCGTTCTGGTTGGCGTCGATTAACGAGGGGAGCACATGACGTATCAACAAGCTGGTCGCCTGGCCGTGATAAAACGGCTTGCGGGATGGATAATATTTATACCGGCTTTAATTTCCACACTGATTTCCATACTGAAATTCCTTTACCAGCATAGTGAGCAAAATAAAGGCATCAATGCGGTAATGGCCGATTTTTTCCACGTAATCATTGATATGATGCGTTTTAATACCTCTTTCCTGAATGTGTTTTGGTTCAATTCTCCTCAGCCGGTGTTTGATAATGGCTTTTTCTTCGGCAATATCGGTTTCTGGATAATTTATCTGTTGATTTTTGTCGGACTGGCATTACAGGCCTCCGGCGCCCGGATGTCGCGTCAGGTCCGGTTTATCCGCGAAGGGATTGAAAATCAAATGGTGCTGGAACGTGCGAAAGGGACGGAAGGCATTAGCCGTCCGCAGCTGGAGGAAAAAATTGTCATGCCGCGCCATACCATCCTGCTGCAGGTTTTTCCCCTGTACATTTTACCCATCATTATCGCCGTAGTGGGTTATTTTATCCTCAAACTGCTCGGCATGCTGTAACGGCAAAACCTTGTCCGGGGCGAATGATTCCCCGGGCTATTCATCATGGCTTAATACCCGATCCAGCGCCTGACCGGCAACGTTAATATGCTGGTCGCCGAACAAATTGGCACGGTTAAGCAAATAATAGAGCTGGTAAACAGGCTGCCGGCGGATAAAACCTCTATCCAGCGGCCAGATGCTCTGATAACCGTCATAAATTTGCGGCCGCAGCTCAGGATATAAAGGCAACATCGCCAAATCGCATTCCCGATCGCCCCAATAGCAGGCCGGATCGTATAAAAAGCTGCCGCCGGCGCTATTGGCGCAGTTATCGGGCCATAAATCACCGTGCAGCAGGGAGGGCTGCGGTTGATGCTCATGGAGCAACTCTTCTGTCCGGGCAATTATCCTGTCGATATCGCCGTAAATCAGCCCCTTTTCCGCCGCCAGCTGTAACTGCCATCCGATACGCTGTTCAGCAAAAAATATCGACCAGCGTCGCTGCCAGGCATTGGGTTGGGTGAGGGTGGATAGGTCATTATCAAAGTCAAGTCCGAACTGGGGCTGCTCGCTCCATTGATGCAGCTTCGCCAACTGTTGTCCGAGGCAATAGGCTCCATGGGCGTCAAAAGGTCGTTTCGCTATATATTCCATGATCAGAAAGCTATTATCCCGCTCGCTGCCGACGCCATAGATTTTCGGCACGCGCACGGTTTTACTGCGTCCCAACATGTCTAATTGATCCGCCTCATTGGTGAATTTTTGCAATAGTTCGCGGCTGTCGCTTTTTACGAAGATTTCATGGGAACCGTAGCGGAGATACCACGCGCGATGTAATTCTCCTCCCGGTAACTCCCTGCGTTCATGTATTTCATCACGGGTAAAATTCTCGGCCAGCATGTTGTCAATGGCGTGCCACATCGTCATTTCCCCCTAAGGTTGCTCTACCGATTAAAGTCCGAATCGCTTTACTGACTATAGTCGCATCGGCTTACCCGCCAATGATGGGGCGGCGACAGCTGATTGAACAAAACCGGTAACGCCTCGGCCGTTAATATCGGCTCGAACCGGGTTCAAAAGAGAAGGGCGCGCCAGGGAAACCCAATGTATCCCACTTAAGGGATTCTCACTGGTGGCGCTTGAAATGAGTGTTGGGGCTAAGCCCCACAATGTCAACAGATTATTGAGGGTCTTTGTACGTTTTTTGGCCGGGGCGGGCGGCTTTGATCGGTTTGCTTGAGCCCCGGCACACCCGCCCTATGGCGGCCCTCAGGCGGTAAGATCCTTGCGGAGATAGTCGTAAATGCGCAGTGTATCGTCCAGGGTGCATAGCCTGGTGCCCTTATGCAGGGTAGCCGCGCTGCCCGCCGCCACGCCGTAACGCGCCATATCCAGCAGATCGGCGCCTTCAGCCAGCTTCAGCGTCATGGCCCCCACCATACTGTCCCCGGCGCCGACGGTACTCATCTTTTTGACCGGCGGCGGCACTACCTGAAACACGCGATCTTTATCCGCGGCCAATGCCCCCTGCGGACCGAGGGAAACCACGACGCGCTCGGTTTTGCCCTGGGCGATAATCTCCAGAGCGGCTTGCCTTACCGCATCGGGATCGTCCAGATTACGCTTCACCAGCTCCGCCAACTCTTTCTGATTCGGCTTGACCAACGCAAGATTGCCGATATCCAAACAGGCCTTCAGGGCCGGACCTGAACTGTCGACGACGCAGCGCAGACCGCAGCGCTGGGCTTCACGCAGCAAATGCTGCAGATTTTCCACGCTGATGCCCGGCGGCAGGCTACCGCTGACAACGAACAGGGAATTTTTCGGCAAACCGGACAGCCGTTGTTCAAAAAGAGCGAATTCATCGTCTGTCAGATGCGCGCCGGGCATAACGAAACGATACTGCTCGCCGGTGCTTTCCACATGTACGTGAAGGTTCTGCCGGGTCCAGTCTTTGGTTTCGATGGCATCGGTGGTGATTCCTTCCGCCCTGAGCAGCTCGGTCAGATGGCGTCCGGTGGGGCCGCCAATGGGAAACAACGCCGTGGCGTCTCCCCCTAAATGCACAATCGCCCGCGCCACGTTAATACCGCCGCCGCCCGGTTCAAACAGCGGAGCGGTGCAACGCAACTTTCCTTCCGCATAAAGGCGGTCGGTCGTCGTGGCACTGTCCAGGGACGGGGCCAGGGTCAGGGTGGTTATCGGTATCATAATACTCTCCTTGCAACCAATGTGACCGCCAGCATAACACCCTTTGTAATCCGGCTCTTTAGGGTAAAAAGTCATTTACCGGTTTTTTAAAATAATGGCTAAAGATTTTTTGGCGGTGTCCGATATATCCGTAGACAACTAAGACGGGGGATGCCATGAGTGTAAAATCTGAACAACGTTGGAAGTGGATTAGTCTGCTTTTGCTGGCCGTGCTGGTGGGATTAACTGGCGTGTTATTCAAGACCAATGTGCCGATGTAACATTAAGGGTTAACATCGTTACAGGGTTGTTTGTTGCGGTAAATCCTAGAGTGGGATGTGATCCAACACATGTATTTGACGGGAAATAGGGTCTAAAAACTGATCCAGATCCTATTTTTTTAGCCGGGAAAGTCGTAGGATTATTCTTAAAAGATGTCAGGTAAATGTGAGGTTGTTATGGATTATTTCTATCGGTTAACACTGCCCAGCATAGTATTGATATGTATGGCTTTTTGGGTCGCTGTCGTTACTGCGTTGGTGTAAAAAACTCCATAATGACTAGCTGATTCCCACAAACCCGCTTCGGCGGGTTTGCTGCTTTATGGTGCAAGCAAAGATTTTTCACTTGACACCCACACTCACATGATAAAGAGCTGTTGAGCACGAATTAAGAGGATGTTAATCCTTTTGTGAAATCGCTAAAGTCCCGATCGTCTCATTAACATCTCTTACTTCTATTCCATCATGGCCGTTGGTAGAGAGTCTTTCCCGGCAATACGCCAAGAATATCCCTGCCTGTTTCAAGTAGCCGAGGATGACGATTTAACGCTTCGTTTATCTCTGTTTCGCTGAGTCTGTTGAGGTTATTTTTTTTAAGACAGATTGCCAACCGTATCATCACAAATACTAATCCATATTTTTCCGCCAATGGCGCGTTGCTTGAATATCGATCGGCCATTTTAAGTAAAATACCAAACTTTTCACTATCCAGCTCGGTTTTATAAATAGGAATGGTGAGAATATCACTTCCCTCCTGAAGATTATGTAACTTTATGGTGCTTGCGCCGGCAAATATTCGCTTTATTGCATCGCTTTGCGCCATCACCGCCTTCCTCCACTTAAGCAGCGCTGTGGCTATGGGGTTGTTGCCCACAAGGTGAAGGGGGAAATTTTCGCCATCATAGTAGCCTATATAGTGAGCAATGCCAGCCTGGTCATCTTGTCGGGGAATGATACAACCCAGCGCAATGGTGCCCAGGGGAAAAGGGGTATAGGGCTTTTGTCCGCTTTGCGTTAATTCTACAATCACAGTTTTTTTTAATTCGTCGGATAAATCTTTTTGTTGAAGCTGCAATGCTATGCATAATTGCTTTTCATGTGGACGCAAAGCGGTGAGAGAGAAATTTATTTCCTGGTATTCACGATAAATTTCCAGTAGCGGACGCAAGGACGTTCCCTTTACCGCAGCGACAAAATGGGAATAGTCAGGCTCTTTCAAATACGATGCTATGGCTTCGGTGATAGCCGGAATGCGATGGAAAATGTCCTGCGGACTGTTTTTCACTGCAATAGCCTCCCTGATGTGACGTTGCGGAGTATTCGATGAAATTGATAATTGCTGAATATTATTTACATAATTATTCGTTGTTTGTGCTGCTAATTTTATGGTGTCCATTATTTTCAACTCTTTTAGGAAAAAAATATTATATATAGAATTTATTTTTTTAAAACAGTGCTAGAAGTTGAAAAATCTCGGTGGAGGACAGACATAATAATATTAACGAAAATCTGATAATTTTAGCATGTTAAAAATGACCTCGGTTAGTGAGGCTCTACTATAATTAGAGAGAACATTTTATCGCACCGAATTTAATTGCCGGATGTAGCAGCCTAAAGGGTGGGTTGCAATGGGGTTAAACCGTCGATCTTAAGACCGGAAGTTTCATTTTATATGGCGTTATGTAGCTTCAATCTCACCCTGTATTTTTGCCAGATGAAGCTCATAATCTTCTTTAATGCTTGTAATATCCGTCACTTGCCGAGCAATGGCATGCTGCTGTTTTTGCGCATGCTTCCTGGCCTGCTCCTCTGGTCTGGCTGCACTATGCCTTATTCCGGCAGTGTGGCGGGTCGCCATGGAACGGGAAATGGTAGTTGAAAAATGGGCTTTGGTATTTTGCATATCGGCGTATAGGTTACAATTACACCACAAGTCATTACAATTCTTTCTTCCATATGTAAAACCTTTTTTATGAGTGAAATAATTATTTTTTTAAAATTTAATAAATTTCTAAAAATTTACTAAATTAAATTTGGCATAAAAATAATAACCAGAAATAAACGAAGCATGTAAATTTCAATTAAAAAATAATTATTTGTTTGAAAGAGATATTTTATGCGGTTGATATTATTTTTTGAAAATATAATTTATTATATTATTGAATATATTTATTGAATTTAATAATAATAAAAGCTCACATAAAGCCAGTGATTAACTTATGCGAGGAATTCGCAGGCAAGAACTTGATACCTGCATCAATAGAGTTAATAGCATTCAAAGCTTGAATGTTGGTGCTTCGCCTAGGCCAGTTTCCAGTGAAAGGCGTTCTGAAGGCGTTCTGAAGGCGTTCTGAAGCGTGAAGCCTTACCTCTCATATCTTCTGAAAAAAAAAGGTTGTGAACTGCGCGCTCGCCGGCAACTTCAGGCATCATCGCCAGCATTGATTTTTTTTTGTAGATAGCCCTAACATCAAGGTGTTACTATTCCGATAAGTTGTCGTGTCATTCAGCGGTGCATTTGAAAGCGGGTACGCCGCTGTGTATGTATTTCGTAAAGTATAACGAGATAGCACCATCAACACATTGATTTTATTAATGAATTAAGCCTTGTATGTGATCTTGCGTGTAAGTCAAAACTGCCGTTTCCCTCGATTCCTCGCTGTTTCAATCCGTAACCCTACCTCTTTGTCCTGCCTACAAAAAATCAGTTTTGTTGTTCCATCCCGTTTCAATCTAATCCTGTTTGTGCCATAAGATTTGTGTACCAAATCGTGTACCAAATTTATGGGGATAAAATGCCGCTCAATGATACTAAATTGCGGCGTATTGATGGAAAGCCCTACGACGGCCCGGAAGAATTGGCCGACGCCGGCGGATTATCTGTGCGCATAAGCCCGAAGGGAAATATCGCGTTCCAGTTTCGCTACCGTTTCGCCGGCCGGCCCGTTCGGTTGCGCCTTGGCATATACGGTAAAATCTCCTTGCGCGAGGCGCGGGAAGCAATGGAGCAATGCAAGAAATGGTTGGCGGAAGGACGTAACCCGGCCGCGATGATGCGAATGGCCAAAGCCGAGGCCGTTGCTTCGCCAGATATCAACATGCTTGTTGCTGAATGGCTGGATAGCCCTCCTGCGCTTAAGCTTGTTAAATACGATTACTGGAAGCGCATGCTGGCTTTGCACGTCACAGATCGGTACGGAAAGATGCTGGCGGATGAAATGGCCCCGACAGACTGGGAACAAATTTTCCGGCGTATCAACGACGGCGGTTCACCGGTGCAGGCAGGGAATGTGCTGGTCAAAATGAAGCAGGTGATCAGGTATGGGCTTCGGCGCCGGCGCATAACATCCTCTGCGCTATTACTGCTCGAGCTCAATGATGTAGGTAAATTGGCGCAGAACGGAGAACGCTTCCTGGATGATCAGGAAGTGGGAATATTTTGGCGGTCCGTGGGCAAAACCAAGATGAGCCAGCAGAATCAGCTTTTTGTCCGCCTGGTACTACTGACTGGGTGTCGTGGCGTAGAGTTACGTCTAGCGAAAAAAAAGGATTTTGACCTTGGTCGTCGCATCTGGACTATACGAAAAGAAATTTCAAAAACGAGAAGGGGATTTGTGCGCGGGCTCTCGGCCGCCGCGGTAGAGCTGCTGGAACAGGCGTTTTTAATCTATCCGGATTTTGAGATAGTTTTCCCGCCGGCGACGCTTCAAGTAGATCGCCCTATGTCTGCCAATGTCCTACTGTCGCTGGCCGACCAAGTTGGCGAAGTCATGAATATTACCGATTGGACAATGCACGACCTGCGCAGAACGTGTAAAACGCAGATGGCAAAATTAGGCGTTGCGCCCCATGTATCAGAAAAAATACTGGGGCACAAGTTGACTGGCATGCTGGCTGTGTATGACCAGCACGATTACGTTGAAGAACAACAGCAGGCCGCTGATTTGTGGGCCAGCCATATTCATTCCTGCTCATCAATAAGGCCCTGACGCTTACAGAATTTGATAACGTCGCTATACCGGTATTGCTCGCCACCTTTTGCCGGGTTGGTATCGGGCGCTGGATCCGGAAAGGGCGTACCGGCGGCGGCCCATTTCTGGCGTTTGCGCCAGAAAGTAGTCCGGGAAATACCGCCCAGCATCGCCTGGATTGTTTCCCGGTTTATCACCACCGGCTGAATGTGGACGTTAACTTTGCTCATCGGTTTTGCTCCAGCAGCCGGCAAACGTCGCCGGCGCAATATTGATTTTCGGGAATCAATTACACGACGCCGTCGGGAATACATGGCCCTGATCGCACGTTGAATTTCCATCCGGCCGGCGTTCGGTCGCTACCAGAGACGAGCCGCAGCGCGGGCAACGGCGGACAACCGGTGGCTCAAGCTTTTGTACGTAATCGGCCCGTAGTTGCAAAGTGCGTCCATCGGCTAATGTCCAAGAGATAATCCGGTCCTCCTTAACCAATTTTTCAGCAACAGCAGAGAGAGCCAGCGAGGTGACGTCAACCTTTTCACCAGTAAACTGCATGGCGCCGGCCGGGCCGCCCTTCATGGGTTTTGCTGAACCGGCAAAAATGGTCCCGGTAAGCGGCGATAAGCCGATGTGAATATTTTTGGCCATGGCTACATGTCCTCCGCCAGTTTTTCCACCCATTCGGGCGCGCACTGTGAACAGATGCCGGTGCCGGCGGCACGGTCCACTTTCACCCAATGGCAGGGTGTATCGTTCTCATTAACGCAGGCGTGATCGTCGTTGCAACCACATTTGATGCAGGTACAAACCTTAGGCGCGGGCATCGGCGCTCGGCGAGTCGTTTTCAGCTCTTCAAGCTTTCTATCGAGATAGTCGCAGCGGTGGCGCAGTCGTTGGGTCTCCCCATCTAGCGCCCTGTGTTCGTCATGCAGTTTTCTGTAAAAACGCACCAAGGCGTCGTAGGACGTGATTGGCTGTGCGTCGGGTAATTTGCGCAGCCACACTGCGGAGGGTCCGTCCTCGGTATCGTGGACAGAAACCAGGAACCAGCCTGTACCCTCGGGCGGTTTCGGGTTCCAGGCGCTGCAATCGCAGTCCAGGCTTTCCCATGCGACGGCCTCTGGGCTACCTGGCTCCAAATCGTCTTCCATGAGCCGCGCGACGCATTCGACGCCGTTGACCTCAAGCCACACATCGAATTCGACACGCAGCGCGTCTTCTTCCAGGTCCGGGATATAATCTGGATGTGACCACCAACCGTTTTCATCGCGCTGCGGCTTTACTGGCTGGATGCGTTCAATATTGGTTTCAGACATTGGTCTAGCCCTCCATCTGTGAGCGGAATGCATCAATTTCGTCAGCCACTTCATAGTTAGGAAATATCCCTACTTCAGGATCATTTTCCCTGCACGCATCAGCACAGCCATCCAACCAGTCAAAAATAAACTGCCTTGCACCTTCACTTAAATCATCCGGCACCCGGCTTGCTGCGGGCGGGGTGGTTCGCCCTAGAAGTTTATTAACTTCATTGGCCATGGAGTCGTATTTATCGATATGCCGAGTGGCTTCCAAGCACACTAACTGCATTTGATGCGCGTTTACCCTTTTAATAGGCTCAGCCTCCAGCGCGGCAAGGGCGATGCGGTAGATTTCCAGCTCAGCAATATGTGTCGGCTCTGGCGTTCTGTGTTTAGCTGCGTCTTCGTGCAGCTTAAT
This sequence comes from Sodalis sp. dw_96, assembly GCF_018449575.1. GTDB lineage: Bacteria > Pseudomonadota > Gammaproteobacteria > Enterobacterales > Enterobacteriaceae > Acerihabitans. The sequence continues at coordinate 11,854 of NZ_JAAVUT010000028.1, forward strand.
AACGGCTTCGCAACGCTCCATTAGCGCTTTCTTATCCATGATTCACCGCCTTGTGGCCATGGGCTAATGCTGGCTGTTCGTGTTGTGTCGCTGGCGTGTACTGGTAACGGTCCAGGCTGGCAATAAAACGGATGCACATTGCAGCAGCTTGGATTGCTTCAGCCCTGACCTCATCCGGGCCTGATTTGTGCGGCTCATAGGTGGCCTGCAATACCGCCTTGCTCAGCTCTCCAACTTCCTCATCAAGAATTTTGCTGGCATGAATAGGGTCAGTGGGCCAGGTCGGGAATTTGCGAATGGCGCGTTCGAGCTCGGTGAGAATTGGGGTGAAAACAACGGGCACCGCGCTAACCGGTTGCATACCAGCGGCATTGATAATGGCCCTAACTATTTCAGCGGCGAATATCTCTCTTTGCTCATTTTCTTGGTCGACCAATCCGGTCACCAATTGCCAATAAATCGAATCACCTTCAAGGAATGGGGTATCGAGAATCTTGGCGGTATCCAGCAAGACAGATGCTACAGGCGCTCCGTTTATGATCGCCGCGCCACCCTTGGTACTGATATTCACGGAATATTCACCGGGAGATAAATCGGGATCGCTGTGGTTTGCGTTAATGCCGGTGACTGGCGCTGGCGGTGCATTCAGTGTCTCCAACGCAATACCGATCAATTTTTCCTGACAGATATCGGTCGGCAATTTTGCGATTATTTTGCTTTGCCGCTGAATATATTTCTCAGCGAATTCAATTAGCCGCGTTTTTTCATGCTCATTTAACGCATAAATTGAGGGCAGACACATGGTTGACACTACCGATGCGATGTAGAGTGCGGTTCCGTTTGGAGCGTGAACTTCATGCCATATACCGCAAAATTTAGTAAAATACCCCACCGGCTCACCCGCCAGCGCATCGCGCTGGGCGAGTTCTGCCTCTAAGCTATCGATTTTCGCATTCAAATTATCGATAGCCCTCACTTGGATTTTGTCTGCGTGATCCAGGGCGTCGATGTGGTCGAGTAATTTAGTCATCGTCACTCGTCCAAAAGTGCAATCCCATTTTGCACTAGTGCGTAATTTTTCAATTTCTTCTGGAGTTAAAGTTTTTCTCATAACGCCCCCGCGAATGCCTGCCCAGGAAGGTTGCGCAGCCGGCGGAATCCATTCCGCGCGGTGGCCACGTAACTGGCGTAACGGTTAACCACTTCGACGGTGATGATCATGCCGTCCACCTCCACGCGATATTCGGTGTGGACCTTCTGCAGGCCGTAATTGCCTAACTTGTCATGGTGTTCGGCCAATGCCGCCCGGCAAGCGCGCCGGGCGAGAGGTGATTTGGTGTCACGGATGATTAATTTCATTCGAGCGACTCCAGGCCGATGCGCTGAAACTCGATGCCAATATCGCCCAGGAACGCCAATTTCTTTTCCACCAGGGCGAGCCGATGCTCAAGATTGTCCAGCGCGATCAGGGGGAGGGGCGGCGCTTCCTGCTGCGCATCATTACTTTCGCCCGCCGGCAGTTGAGGGCTATTTTTGCCTTCAGGACTATCCGTCTTTTCCATCTGCACATTGCCGGTGTTCTCCGTATTGGGAGCGTGCTCTACCTCTTCCACGCCACCGGCAAACGACACATCAAGATATTCATTAAAAGTCATCTCAACGTATCCGCTTGCGAGGAGCGCACGCAGTTTCACCGGGTTATAAATCTGGCGGCATTTCCCGGTGCTCGGGTTTTTCAGGTAGAAGGGGCCTTCGCGTTCCGGCACTTCCAAATCAACGGAAAATCTAACGTCGCCCAGGCTTTTGACTTCTGGCTGGGCGGCCGGGCTGGCGGTGGCGAAAACAGGGCTATCCAGCAACGGATCCTCGCCAGCTATGGTGTCAATAGTGGTGGGGAGTTCGCCACGCAGACGCGCATCAATCCATGTCTGGTGTGACGTCGGGAAATGGTAGAGATCGGGTTTACCGTCCCGGATGAGCGGGAAAATCGTTGCCCGGGGATACGTCAGGATGTCGGGCACCTGGCGCAACTTCTGGCTCCATTGCCGCCAGGGTTCCTCCCGTTTTTCCACCATTTCTTTAGCGCGGCGCGCAATCGGCCCGGGGATTTCGTGAATATCAAAATCCATGGGAAGCAGAGCGCAGGCGATCTCAATATCCAGCGAGTCGAGCGTGAACGGAAACCCGGCTGGCCGGTCCAGTTTGGGCGCCGCGGCGTGCGGCGGATTGTGTTTAGCAACCCATTTTGCCGTTACGTCCATCCGGTTCGGCCTATCATCGCCGGGGATGGCATAGTTGTGCGCCTGCATCCATTCCTCGGCAAACGATAGAATATGGCCCAACTCCGGAGACTTGCCAGTTTCTGGCCAGACGGCTTTGATAGCCGCGATCAAATCAAAGAGCGTTTCCGGGAAGCAGTGGCGCAACTGTGTGATGTTGCCCAAAGCCAGTAAAACGTTTTGGGGGTAGGTGGCGTCCATATCCATCTGCAGGCGGTTCACTTCACCTATTTGTTCAGGCGTCAAAAATTTGAACACGCCGAACAGCCAGGCGCCCAGCGTGCGTTGATAGAAATTCGCATCATTGGCTGTGATGACTGTCGGCGCCGCTTCCTGTTTTGCGCCCTCGTTTAAGGGCGCTGTGGCGGCCGGTTGTTCCGGGGGCGCCGGCGGCGCGACGACGATTTTGCGGAATGTTTTGCCGTCTTCCGCCAGTTCGTACCGATCGCACCAGGTGTCATCGAGCACAAACTCTGTCGGCAAATCATCGAAGACCGGAAAGTCCGTACGGACGGGTAACTGGTAATCGGCACCGCGGCCGGTGGCGATGTCGTTATCTTCCAGAATGTTCATGATTTCCCGCTCGGCGCGGGAATCGGACTTGCTTTCGAACCAGCAGAACAGGCTTTTCTTTTCAGATTTGGCCCGGCCCTTAATGAGAAACGAATATGTAGACATTTGGTGTTCCTATGATTATTGGTCAAAACTCGTTGTGTTATTACGTTCAGCTATTTTCATTTGCTCGATTTGATATTGGATATCTCCATTAAGTGGCATATTTCTTTTATGCCACTTAACATGACATTTTTTGCATAGCCACATTATTTCTAATGGTTTGCCGTAATCACGGTGGTGCGCCTCCGGACGACATTCAACGTTACAAAGCTGACACCGGTTAGGCTTAATAACCTTCCCGTCTCTAAGCGCGTTACTGATATGGCAATGCGCTTTTCTTTTTAATGGGTTATTATAAATAAATTTTTTCTTAGCCTTATTTATTGAATTACGCCCATTTTCTGTTTTTTGATAAGCTTCCCTTGCCGCTACTCTATTAGGGTTTTTTGCCCGATTGCGATCGTATTCCCTATATGCCTCAAGATTAAAACTACGATATCTATTGGCATCCGCTCTCGCACAATCCTTGCATTTATTAAGATGCCCATCAGCCATTTCCTTGTGGCAATAAAATTCTGTAATAGGTTTAATCAATTTGCATTTGTTGCATTTTTTAACTGATTGCATAAATGAAATTCCGGCCATATTGCAAACCTAATGGGGCGAATGGTATGTCGTCGTCAAAATCCATCGGCGGTTCGTTTTGCGCCGCTGCATGTTGCGTTGCCGCTTGCTGCAGGCGTGAATTAGGAACGCCATTTTGTGCGGCCGCAGTTTGCGCAGTGTAAGGATTTACAGGCTGTCCCCATCCACCCCCGGCAGGACCGGAATGTTGCGGCGTTCTCTGACGGTCGTCCTTATCTTTCATGGATAATTCAAGCGCGGCGATATCTTCCGCCGGGGCATTTTCCGAATACTCGGCATAGGTCTTTCTCGTTCCCGGCTGGAAAACATTGCGGATCTCGAATCTATAACCGTCCGAGCCATCAGTTGTTTTCGTGTACAAAACCTTCTGCAGGAAGAGCCCTACTTTTTTGTTAACCAGACTAGGGCAATGCCATTCCGGTCCTTGCTCGCCTTGCACCTGAGCTGGCTCCAGTTTTTTGACGCCGGCTGCAAACATCAATGCGTAAACCAGTCCAGCGCCGAACGTAGATTGCCCGTCTTTGCCTATAAAATTGATGCGCAGGTAGTTGGCTTTCAATCCGTTAGAATCGAAGCTCAATTCCAACGCCTGTGACTTACTGCCATCACGACCAAAGGTGTAAATAGCCGCGGTAATTACACCCTCATAAGCGCCGGTTTCGCTGATGCCGCTGGCTGCGCCAGCCTTCTTAGCCATTTCGGCGCCTTCGGGGTTCCATACAAAGTTCATTGGTTGGTTCATGATTTCCTCACAGTTCAGTCATAAATTCAGTAATGGCGACGTCGACCGCTTTTAAGTCGTTGTCGATTTCGGTCATGCCCGGGAACAGGTCGGGCGGCGCTTTGGCGGTGTCGTTGTCATCGCCCTTGATTAAAAAAACGTGCTTCCCGTCTTTCTTGATGGCGCGCAGGACGATAGAGAAATAGCCTTCCGGGGTAAGCTTCTCATTAAGCATTTTGCCGGTGGTTTTCATCCGGACTTTTCCTTCCACTTCTTCTGTGTGGGCGAGGAAATACACTCGATAGCCATCCGGCAGTTGGGTGGCCGCGGTGATGATGCGCCAGATGTGATCGGCCATTTCGGTGAATTTCCCGTATCCGGTCTGGTAAGCGCGCATCATATTTTCGTGCTGCATGACGGTCTGGAAATCATCAATGATCAGGACCTGGCGTGTCTTCGAAAGCACCATCCGGTTGATGGTGTCCTGGACCTGTTCCCAGTCATCCATACGCAGAACGTTACCGCGCTGCTTTGTGCCATCCGGCAACAGCTTTCCGTGCAGGTGCCAGCCGGTGGCGCGGAACGGCAAAATCTTGGGTATGCACTGCAGCAAGATCACTTCATCCGGTTTGAAGTTGCGCAGGCTGTACGACTTGCCGGCGCCGGAATCGCCCAGGATAAGAACGGGAGTGCCCATATCAGGCCCCCAGCCAATGGCGAATGGTGAACTGCAGGTCTTCGTCCAGGTCGCTGGTGCTCAGCAGCCAGCGCAGATATTGCGGGTCGATAACGGCGATTTCGGAAAACAACTTGCCCTTATGCTTGCCGAAACGCATGGTGTGCAGCAGGGACGGGGCGTTGGAGATTTCGCGCATCTGGCGCATGGTCCACTTCGCCAGGCTGCCCATATAAATCAGCAGTTCGGCCGTGACGTAGCAGTCATAGAGCGCCCGGTGGGCATGCAGGCCGGCGGGCAGCGCGGGCTTTAAGCCAAGGCGATAACGCAGATATTGGTTACCGTGGCTCTCGAACTCCGGATAAAGCTTCCTGGACAGCTTCAGCGTGCAGATCCAGGGCGCGGTGATTTGGGGCAGCTTTGACTGGTCAAATTTGGCGTTGTGCGCAACGTATGCATCCGCGCCCAGGTAGCGGCCGATGACTTCACGAATCGTCGGAGCGGCGGATACCATTTCTTCGGTGATGTGATGAATGGACATCGCTTCAAAACTGATAGGCTCGCCCGGGTTAACGAAATCGTTCATCGGATTACAGATAACGCCGTTGACGATATCGACGCTGGCAATTTCCACCACGCCGCCCTCGAGGCTTGTTGTCTCAGTATCAATTACACGCAACATATTCCCTCCCGGTCCGGGCATCGTTGATTGCTTCGAATGCGGCGAGCTGGTGCGCCAGCTCATCCAGTTCCCGAGGCGTCACGCCGTTACGCAGGCAGAGCAGGGCGATCAGCACCATGATATCGCTGTTCATGAAATCCTCCGGCGCGGCTTAGGGACCTGTTCGGGGTGGCGAGCGAAATAGCTTTTTGCGCAATCGCTGTCAGCGCAAAAATGGACGAAACGGACATCGCGATAAAATGCGATCACGCGGGTGATGCAATCTGCTTTCGCCCGCAGCGCGTTGCAGTTCGTGCAACGTACGGCGTCGAGGTGCTCGGTAGCGGACTGCAGGAATATGCTTTCTTCAAAGCTGCCGGCGATGCCACGGATATCGATGTACTCTACAAACGTTTCTTCGTGGCCGTCCGGGAACTGCATGGCGCCGCGGCGAATGAATTCGACAACGTACGCGCCCAGCTTTAGCTTTGCGCCGGCCGGCAGCTCTGCGAGGCGTTCCCGGGTTATTGTTTGGTATGGCTGCATGGTGGCATTTCCCTCCAACAGGTTGTAGAATCCCCTTAGCCAGTGAATGCGCCTTTGGGTGTGGTTATTGGTCAAAACTCGATTCCGTCATTGCTTTGGTCGGCAATTTCGGCGTAAGGCCCGCTTCGGCGGGTTTTTGCGTTATTGGGGCGGCTGTTCGTCTATCTGATGCATAACGCCGTCGACCGGATAGCAGGCACCATCAATGCGCTGCTCATACGCAGCCTGGTGGCAAGCCGCTTCAGACTCGTACACATCGACCACCGCGTCGGTGCAGGCGCCATGCGTACTGCAAATGCTGATAACCAGTGCGAATAACGTATTCATTGAACCCTCCGCAGCGCCTGGCCCAATTTGACCAGCGCTTCTCGCCACATTTTTTCATCACCCAAAAACCGGGCGATAACCGCTTTGTTGCGCGCAGCGGCGGCCATGGCCGCTTTGCCCTTCATTTCAGCCACCAGACCATCATCCCCAGCGCGATATAAGCCACTGTCATGATGAGCATCAGGATGGACAGGGACCGCCAGCCGTTGCGGCTCATGACTGCAACCCATGGATGAGCTCGATGATTTCGCCTGGTTTCTCTTTCACTTCCAGGCATTCGCCTGAATAGAGCGAAACGACCGAATTGATGCCTGACAAAATGATTTCAATGCGGTCCGCATTGATAAAAACAGGTTCTAACACCGTGATCGGCGCGCCGGGCAGTTGCTCGTTTGTGCCAACATTGCACTGGTGAAGCATGATGAATTTAGGCATATACCCTCTGGCCGTTGTCGCCCGGCTGGCGGAACATTGTTTTGACCTGCTGCGCGTTTGTGTCTGCCATCTCATCCGGTGGTTCGTGTGCCGCCGGCAGCTACTGCGTGGGCGTCCTGCCTGGATGACTCGTTGCTGCGTTGGAAGTTATTAAACACAATGTTTATAATAATGTCAACTAAATGAGTTTAAATATGCATGACAAGCTATGCGACGCTTTTTCTGGCGGCATATAGGCTGAATGGGATGGGGGGATTTCAGGCACAAAAAAACCCGCGCGGGGCGGGTTATGGGAAAGGTCTCTTGTTAATGGAGTATTTTATCAATGCCGGGGATAGCTACCACGGCAGCAATGAGAGCCAAGAAAGCCAACACAGAGCCGATCATCCATTGCATTGTAGAAACTGAGGATTTTAGACCATCAATTTGTCCAGATAAACCGTCTCGCATTCCTTCAATTTTTCCAGACAAACCATCTTTTGTCCCGGTGACTTCTCCTCTAAATCCAGTGATGTCACCTTTTATATCTGCCAGGGTCGTGGTTAGGGATGAGAACTGCTGTGTTTGAAAGGAACGGAATTCTGCCATTTCTTGGCGCATAGAAGCGGCAACCGATTCGACTTCGGCCTTGTTTTGACCTAGCTTGGCATCAAGTTCAGTTCTAGTCATATCAGACATTCCATCACCTTCGCCATTACCGCTACCATGTGAAAGATTATGGGGGTCGGTGGTTGTTTTTGCAACATCTCCATCGCTTAGAGGAAAAGGGTAAAGATTACTCATTTTACTGTCTCCTCATCATGGGAAACAAAGAAGAAACAGTCCTTTTGATCAATTGGCTCGCCTGTTTTATCGCCATTTTCAGAATGATAGATTTTGACGATTACGCGATATAAACCATCTTCATCGAGGTTTAAAGAACTGGCAAACATGGAATAAATATTAAGTTGCAGGTAATTTTTAGTCTGATCTGCAAATAAAAGATCCATTTTCCCTGATTTAGTAGGATTACTTATAATAGATTTTTCTTCGTGCTGGATATCAATCTCAGTAAAATACATACCAACAGACCTAAACATTATTCCGGCGGTGATAACCATAAGGTGCCTGGTACCTTTTTGGTTCAATTTTATCGAGATACCAGGTAGATAAGTTCCATTTGCAGCCATGCCTGCTCGGATAAGGGTAGGATAAACGAAAAATATTTTTTCTGGTTCCATTTTTATTGTTTCCTCACCTAGATTCTATTTCCTTCAGATTTGAAATTGCTGAAATATTGTTTTTTGTAGCAGAATATCGTTTAGATGGTCTCAATTACTCGTTTGCTGGTTTATATCTTCCCCGCAGATACTTTTCCATGTACTCATCCAGCTCTTTCAGCCGGAGCTGAAACAGGTCGATCATGCGGTCCTGTTCGGTATCGGGGAGCTGGCGAAACAGTTCAAGCATCTTATGCTCGCGGGGCTTAAGGCCGTTTTCTTCGTCAACCTCTTCACCCAATAACCAGCCGACAGAAACACCAAGTGCATCAGACAGTTTCAGAACAGAGCTTTTGCCAACGGTTCCTCGAGAAAACCAATTGTTGACTGATTGCGGGCTGACGCCAGCGATGCGGGCCATCTCAGCCTTAGAGATACCCTTCAACTCCATCAGTTCGCTTAGTCGCTTTATCTGCGGATGATCTGTCTGGTGATTATTTTCTTTCATGCTGTGAGTTTAAACCAAAAGTTTACATCGTAGAAATCTCATAAAGTTGACATTTATATAAACATATTGTTTAATCTCGATGTCTACCCATGGGAGTGAAGTATGAATGCATTAGATAAGGCCATACGCAAAGCGGGTAATGCCAGCCGGTTGGCCGAAAAACTCGGACTTTCACCGATGGCCATAAGTCATTGGAAGAACCGTTATAACGGCGTAATTCCATCAGACCACGTTTTCCCGATTTTTCATTTAACCGGTGTAACTCCTCATGAGCTACGCCCAGACCTTTACCCCAATTCAACCGACGGGGTCCCTCAGCCACAACAACAGGAGTCATAACGATGCGCGCTAGATCATTGAATAATAGCAACTTCAATCTGGGCAATGTGATTTGTTGCAATCAGAAACCAGCAGTCAAAAGCATCAGTAGTGATGACGTCACGCATGAGAAATTGCGCCGCGCCGTTCGCGCCTGGGCTGCCGGCTGGCGCAGCAAAGAAGCCGTGGCCGCTGAAATAGTCGCAGCCTGTCATGATCTGGGCGGCGAGGGTTTCGGCTTCCATGAAAACCATTCACGCAACGCCCAGAAGATTTTTCGCTGGATAGATGGCGATTCGCCGCGGTACCGACGCTATGTCACCGCGTTGGCACCGTACATTCTCGACGTCCTGCCGCTCGATTTTCGAGCCGGTCTTGCCGAACCGGATGAGCGCCTTGCACGCGTTGCTGTGGCGACAAAAGAGTGCGCCGAAGCTCATAGGGCTGTCTTGCTGGATGCGCCGGGCAAAGAGATTGAGAAGGAAATCATGGAAGGCATCGAGTCGCTTGTGCGCCTGGCGCCGCCCGACCGGTGGGGCGCGGTGATGGCCAGCGCCGCGGTGAAGTTCAGAAAGTGCTTTTAATCGAGTTTTGACCAAAGACCATACGAGGAAACCATCCAATGAGTTGGGAATCCTTTATCGAAAAGAATGTCCGCGAAGCCCTGGTCAAGCAGGGCTACACCCCGGCAATTGCGCAGGTGGGGGCAGACGAAGCTATCGCCCTCTATCGGCGCATGTCACAGGGCAGCGGGAAAGGGCGCATCTATGACGACGTGCTCAGGCATGCGCGTTTGTGGGCAGAAAAATACGGCCTGCCGGCAAGAAAGCAAAAGCCCAAAGCGGCAATTGCACCGCGCCGGCGCCAATAAATAAACAACAGGGGATCCAATGGAAACTTTACTGGATGTCATCGGGAAGATGGAAAAGGCGACCACGCGGGACATCGCCGTCCGAATGCAGATAGATATTCGCCCCGCGCTTGAAATGCTGCGCGAACACGAAGACCTTGGGAAAATCTGTCAGGTGAAGGGTCTTTGGCAATTGCCGATTGCCGAAATACCTGTTTCTGCACCAATTCCCTTGCAACGTATTGAACAAGTAGCGATTACGGCCAATAACCTCATTACAATTATTACCCGCGAAGGGCCGCAAACTGCAGAGAGTTTGGCGCAGATGACTGGCGCAACCGCCAGGCGGATAGCCTCAACTCTCGCAGTAGCCACCAACCGGGGCCAGGTCTTGCGCCGGAACGACAATGGAAAATTTTATTACTGCCTACCTAAACAGCCACCGGTGCAACCGGACGATGATCCCGATACGCTCCCTGGCTTTTTCGAGCTGCCGCCGATAGAAATCACGGCAAAAATTCCGGACGAGCAACCAACCGGTCCGGGCGAGCGCGAAGCTGAATTCATGAAATCAATTCCCGTTTTCGTTAAACCCTCTACGAGCATAGAGGTCCCGACGTTGCGTGAGCTCGGGAAGGAAATATCGCGCACAAAAAACCGGTTTGTGCGTCTGGAAAAATGCCGGGCAGCACTGCGGGTACTGAATAATTACAAGAGCACGTTGACGGCAATGACGACCGAGCCGGCGCCATCCGTTGACGCTAAGGATGGCGAGCGGTGAATACAGCAGAAATACTCAACTTCCCTGATCGTCAGGATCAGTTCAGGAGCAACAGGATGGAGAACCAGAAGACCGGTTATATCCCGTTGTACCGAAGTATCAAGAAGAAGCTATGGGCCAAAGACGTTTACCTTCGCGCTCTCTGGGATAACCTGCTTTTGGATGCCGCAAGACAGCCTTATACAGCGGTTTTCAAAGGTAATTCATGGAAACTTCAACCCGGTCAACTGGTCGTTACCTCAGATGATTTGGGGCTGGCATTATGCGATAGAAAAGGGATCCCAACGGGGCGCCATGCAGTCGAGCGCATGCTGGCGTTTTTCGTTAAGGAAAAAATGATTCTGGTACAAACCGTACACAGAAAAGGAACGCTGATCACCATCCTGAATTACGCCGAATATGCCGAAAAAATAGGCAATTTACCCGAGCATAACACCGCGCATATCAGCGAGCATAACAAACCCAGTGATGACGCGGCCTCAGAGGGTGATGCCGCGCATAACGGCGAGCACAACACCGCGCACCATGAACAAGAAGGTAATAACAAGAATAAAAAGATCTCTTCGTCGGAGAATTCTGACGAATTCCCCAACGACGTTACAGAAAAATTTCTATCGAGGCATCCTGACGCCATCGGCGGGATATATACACCCGCTGGCAAACTGTGGGGAACGGCTGACGACCTGAAAACCGCCAAGTTTATCTTTGGCAGGGTGTTGATAATCAACTCCACCGTCAAAGATCCAAACTGGCCGGACTGGGCCAACGAAGTCCGCCTGATGCGGGAGATTGATGGCCGAACCCTGTCGGAAATCTGTTCTTTGTACGACTGGGCCAGCCGACATTACTTCTGGAAAAGTAACATCCTGAGCCCCGACAAACTGCGTAAGCAGTGGAACACATTGACCATTCAGAAATCCCAACAGCCCAACCCACCCCAAGCTCGCCCAGCTAAGGCTGAACTCGATTGGTATAACCGCGACTGGGCCGACTCATTACCGCCGGGGACCCTATGAAAACACTCCAGCAAGCGATACATGAGCGCGACAGCGGCGCGCTGCAGAGCATGATGCCGGCCGATAACCCGCCAGTGAGCAGCCTGGACGCCGTGGACCTGTTCAACGAGCTGTTCCGCCAGCTGCGTGCCGTGATGCCGGCCATCGATGCGACCATCAGCGACCAGGCGCAACTTAACGAATTACGCAGGCAGTGGACGCAGGCTTTTCGTGAAAACGGTATCCGCACCATCGCCCAGATTAACGCCGGCATGGCCATGGCCCGCCAGCAGGAAAAGCCGTTCCTGCCGTCGCCCGGGCAGTTCATCGCCTGGTGCAAAGTTGGCGCCCTTAAGCAGGCCGGCCTGCCGGATGACGAGGGCCTGGTCACTATGGTGCTGGTGTATGCCCGTAAACGCAGCCAGTACGAGACAGCCGAATCCTATTCTTGGACCAGCCATGCCGCGTACTGGATGGTTACCCGGTTATACGACGGAATGCGCAGCGGGAACTGGAGCGTGCTGGAGCTGCGGCGCGAGGCGCGTCGGGAATTAAACCTCATGGCGCGCCGAATTGAGGTGGGCGAAATCATCCCGGCACCGGTGGCGCAACTCCCGTTGAGCACATCCGGCCCGCCTTTATCGAAGGAAAAAGGACTGGATAAAATCGCGGAAATTCGAAAGAAATTCAATCTCCGCCAGGGTAATTAACCATCAATCGAGATTTGACCAATGACCGCACTATCAACGAAAGAACGTGTTTTACGCTACATCAAGCGCAACGAAGGCAAGACGGCGGGCGAGATTTATCGCGCACTTGGTTTGAGCGATTCCGCAGTTCATGAAGCCGTGAAGCGGCTCAAAGAGGCGGGGATCATTTGCGTAAAAGGCACCGGCGCTAATAACGGGCAAAGGCTTTACGTGGTGATTTCTGGTGACGAGCCATCAGCCGAATATGGCGTTAATCGCATGGTGGATTTTTTCAACCGCCGCGTTTCTCAAGTTAGGGAAGGGGGCGAACATGCCGAATAATACCGATCCGAAAGTCGTTGTCAGGGTTTCAATCCAGGGCGACGTCAAAGAGGTATTCATTGGCGAAGTGACTATCGGCATGCGTTCTGACATATCGAACGTCAAGATGACCGAAGGTTACGAGAAAACCGTTCGTACGGCATGCGTGGCAGCGATTGATAAAATCGATCGCGCTTTCACTCAGGCGGCAAATGACTTATGAAAAATCCGCCAATTCTTGATATGTGCTGCGGCGGGCGCGCCTTCTGGTTTGACCATGATGATGACCGGGCCGTATTCGTCGATAACAGGGCCGAAAGCCATACACTTTGTGACGGCCGGGCCCTGGAGATTCGCCCTGACCTGATAGCCGATTTTCGCCATCTTCCTTTCGCCGATTCCACTTTCAGCCTGGTGGTGTTTGACCCTCCGCATATGGCCCGCGCAGGGGGGGGTAGTTGGATGAGAGCAAAATACGGTGTGCTGAATAAGGAGACATGGCAGGCGGACCTGCGCGCCGGATTTTGTGAGGCGTTCAGGGTGCTGCGGCCCGGCGGCGTACTGATATTTAAATGGAACGAAACACATATTTCGGTGAGTCATATTCTCGCGCTGACTGACCATAAGCCGGTGGTGGGGCATAAGTCCGGCAAGAGGTCAGACACCCATTGGCTGACCTTTCTCAAGGACGAATCTACAGCAAAACCCGAATCCGATCCCCTGCTGGCATACGCCACCAGACGCATTATCGAACTCGAGGCCTTACTCATGCCGGAGGTGCCGGATACAGTCTGGCCCGCCGAGGTTCATTTCCTCTTTGATCAGGTCTCGGCCGCCAGCAACCTTCCTGCTGAGCTGCAAAACAAAATCCGCAGTCACATTAATCGCATGAAATTGGATGGTTTAACGTCGGACGCCATCATCCAACAAACCGTTAAATTAACCGCAGCCATGGGAGCAACAGCATGAGGGAAATCATCGTAGACAATTTTGCGGGCGGTGGCGGCGCATCGACGGGCATTGAAATGGCAACCGGTCGCAGCGTGGATATTGCGATTAATCACGACCCAAACGCCATAGCGATGCACATGACCAACCATCCATCAACCTTGCATTACTGCGAATCAGTTTTTGATATCGATCCGGTTGCGGCGACTGGTGGACAACCCGTTGGTGCAGCGTGGTTCAGTCCTGATTGCCGTCATTTCAGCAAGGCCAAGGGCAGTAAGCCGGTGAAAAAAGAAATACGAGGTTTGGCCTGGATCGTCTTGCGCTGGGCGCTTCGGGTACGGCCTCGCGTGGTGATGCTCGAAAATGTTGAAGAATTTAAAACCTGGGGGCCACTGGTGACTGGTCCTGATGGTTTCGAATATCCCGATTCTGCCCGGGCCGGCGAAACGTTCTCGGCATTCGTGGCGATGCTGACAATTGGCATTGCCGCCGATCATCCGGCCCTTGACGAATGTTGCGAGGTTTTGGGTATCTCATCGGATAGCGATGACCGGCGCAGGCTGGCTGCGGGGTTAGGTTATAAGGTCGATTATCGAGAACTCCGCGCCTGCGATTACGGCGCGCCGACCATCCGTAAACGGTTTTTCATGATCATGCGTTGCGATGCGCAGCCAATTGTCTGGCCCGAACCGACTCACGGAGATCCGAAATCACTGGAGGTTCAGAGCGGAAAACTTAAACCCTGGCGCACCGCGGCGGAGTGTATTGACTGGTCTATTCCATGCCCGAGTATTTTCGAGCGCAAGCGGCCACTGGCCGAGAACACACTGAAGCGCATTGCCCGCGGCATCCAACGTTTTGTCATCGATAACCCGACGCCGTTTATCGTTCAGTGCAATCACTCTGGTGGCGATTTTCGCGGTCAGCCATTAGATGAACCGCTACAGACTGTAACCGGTCGCCATGGTTATGCCGTGGTTGCTCCCCATATCACTAAATTCCGCACTGGCGCCACCGGGCAGGAATGCGACGAGCCGCTATCAACTATCACCGCCGGCAGCTCAGAACGCCCTGGCGGGAATGGGCACGCCCTGGGCATGGTTGAGGCTAAATTGTCGCCTTTCATTGCCGGCGCCGGCGGTCCGAAATATTCAGCGAAGCCGCGCCCAGTAGATCATCCGATGCATACGCTGTGCAACACAAATCACGCATGCGTAATTTCGCCGATTATTGCCCGCATCGGCCAGACTGGCTTTGGTGGTGACCGCATGTCTTATGAGACAGTGAAACCGCTGACAACCGTCACCAGCAAGGCAGAACACCTGCTGGTAACACCCACGTTAATTCAGATGGGTTATGGCGAGCGAGTCGGCCAGGCACCGCGCTGTTTGGATGTGGAAAAGCCCCTCGGGACTGTTACTGCTGGCGGCAATAAATTCGCTATTGTCGCACCGATAATTTCGCGCCAGTTCGGCAACAGCATAGGCCATGGCGTCGATGAGCCAAACGGTACGATCACGGCCGGCGGTGGCGGTAAAAGCCAGCTTGTTGAAGCTTTTCTGGTAAAACACTTCGGTGGCAATTACACGGGCCCGGGCGCCAGCCTAAGCGAACCAGCCCACACAGTGACGACAGTCGATCATCATGCCCTGGTATCCGCGCAGTTGGTGGGTTGCGGTGGCCGGGCAGGGCAAAGCCGTCCGCGCGACGCCAGCGAGCCGTTGCAAACGGTGACAGCGAAAGCGGATTCTGCGCTGGTTACCTCCCATCTGATTAAACTGCGCGGGACCTGCAAAGACGGCCAGCCAGTCACACAACCAATACCGACCATCACCGCCGGTGGGATGCATATCGGCGAGGTGAGGGCGTTTCTGCTGAAGTATTACGGTAATGAAAAAGAGGGGCTGGATATTACCGCTCCACTTCATACGGTAACCAACCGGGACCGCTTTGGTCTGGTCACGGTCGAAGGAGTTGATTATCAGATTGTCGATATCGGCATGCGGATGTTGCAACCGCATGAGCTATACGCCGCTCAGGGCTTCCCGTCATGGTACATCATCGATCAGGATTACAAAGGCACCAAATACGCCAAGGATAAGCAGGTTGCACGCTGCGGCAACGCAGTTCCGCCGCCGTTCGCCGAGGCGTTGGTCCGGGCTAATCTCCCAGAGCTTTGCCAGGCGAAGGCCGAGGAGGCAGCGTGATTAACGATTATGAAATTGCCCTTTTCAATGCCAGGGTACTGCGCCTTCAGATGTTCATGGAGGGCGCCAGGGCAGCGAACCAGTACCAGGCACAATACGGCTCTGTCTTCTATCAAGAAGACCATTTTATGGGGCTGATCTGCGAACTGGAAGAACTCACCTCTGCGTTTGAGGCTAAGCAGGTGAGTGCATCATGATAATCGACACCAAGCTACCGGCGGGAATGACCCTGCTGCCATGCCCGTTTTGCGGCGGCACCGCTCAGATCGAGCCGGACGGCGACGGTTGTTTTATCGCTTGTCTGAATAAGGATTGTCTGGTGGTTCCAATAACACTCTATTTCAGGACAAAGCACGATGCCATCCGGGCGTGGAATCGTCGCAGTGTCGCGGACCCGTTAGACCCCATAATCCCGGTCGGCGGAAAGCTAAGAATAGTTAATGGAACGACGATATGACCGGACCGCCTTCGATTTCGTAAATGCATAATTTCGATCAGAAAAAAGTGATTTCTGTCGCCAAAGAGGTTAAGGAATGGGTAATTTTTTCGTTGCAATTGCAACGAATTGGCGATAATAATTACTGTATATTTATACAGTTAATCGGTGATTATTGTGCCTCTTATGGATGATTTACCAGAATCTGGATATGCCGTAGTGCGCTGCGTCGATAAAACCGTTGTGGCGACTTTCGCTGATTTTCCTGATTGCGAAAGGTCAGTAATGTACCGTCATGGGACCGGAACCTCTTTTCTGCCGCTGCGCCAGGATGAGGTAATCGGCACCCCATCGCTCTTCACGAAAATGCTTGAAAAAGCCGGTTACAAAGTCACTTAAATTTCTGATACTATTAAATCAAGGCCCTGAACAAGCCTGACCTGCTGCGCCACTGGAGAACACCATGGCGCAGTCACAAAAAAGCATTGACTCACAGCGACTGACGTTTAACGACGCTAGCAATTTTTTGCATTCTGCGGTTACCCCTGGCGGTGACGCATGAATGCAACCTTCTATCTGCGCGACGATAATATTCGCCGCAACCTCATCGAATATATCAAAGCGCTGCCGGCGGATGCGAAATTCCCCCTGGTGGTGAAATTCTCTGATCCCGATCGCACCCTGCCACAAAACAACCTCTTTCACGTCCTCTGCGGTGACCTCGAAAAGCAGCAAATCCCATTCGCCAGCCGGGCATGGCCGTTAACGTCATGGAAAGCGTTGCTGGTGTCAGGTCACGCCGTGGTCACCGGCAAACCCGGCGAGGTCATTACCGGCATCGAGGGCGAGCTCGTCCCAATTCGCGAGAGCACCGCGAAGATGGGCATTCGGCGCATGAACAGCCTGATTGAATACTCCCAGGCGTTCGCGGTTGGAAAGGGCGTCAAGCTGCGCGAGGTGCGCTACACGGACGACTATTTCGGGCGGATGGCATGAAAAAACCTACTCGTCGGAAATGCGCCTGGTGCCGAGGATGGTTCCATCCGGTGCGCGAGGGGCAGATTGTCTGCACTTATACCTGTGCGGCAGAATATGGCCGGGCACAAACCGAAAAAGCCAAGGCGAAAGCCGCGCAGCTTGCAAAGCAGCGTCAGCGCGACCAGCAGAAAGAAGAGCGCGCCGCCTGGCGGGAACGAAAGGACAAATTAACGACAAAATCGGAATGGATGAAGAGGGCACAAGACGAATTCAACGGGTATATCCGTGAGCGCGATTTTGACCGCCCCTGCATCAGCTGCGGTGACATCAATCCGCCGGATC
Source organism: Sodalis sp. dw_96 (assembly GCF_018449575.1). GTDB lineage: Bacteria > Pseudomonadota > Gammaproteobacteria > Enterobacterales > Enterobacteriaceae > Acerihabitans. The sequence goes on from NZ_JAAVUT010000028.1 coordinate 29,334, forward strand.
TGCATGGCGGGAAATGGGATTGCGGGCATTTCCTCTCTGTTGGTTCGCATCCAGAGCTGCGCTTCGAAGAAAAAAACGCCTTTAGGCAATGCAAAAGGTGCAATGGCGGCGCCGGGCATTACACACGCAAAAACCACACCGTCAGCCAGCGATACCGGGAAAATCTCGTTGCTGAATTCGGCCAGGATTATGTCGAATGGCTCGAGGGCCCGCATGAGCCAAAGCGCTACCGCATTGAAGATTATCAACGGATCCGTGACGAGTATAAGGCGAAACGTAAGGCACTCATAGAGAGCCGGGAGGAGGCAGCATGAAGCTCGAATCATTACCGAAATTTTTTTCACCAAAATGTCTGCTTTTGGGTGATAGCTCACCAGCCACTGCAACCGAATCTCTATCTATCACAGATGTGATGGCATCCCTTGGAATGGTTGGGCACCGGGCGCAACCAGGGATTGAATTGTTTTTGTCCAAGGAGGGCATCAGCAAACCGGATGGCGCCCTGGAATACCTCTACCAATACGCGCTTTCCCAGGCCCACCGGTACCGGGCAGTTGAAAAGCTGCAGGATGACATTAAGCGCCCGACGCTGAGATTGTTGGCAGTTTATGCCTATCAGGATTACGCCCGCAGCGCCGCTAGCGTCCGGACATGTGAATGCTGCGGCGGGGAGGGCTTTCTCGAAGATCGTCAGTTTGTCATGAACAAGCTTGCCGCAACGCGCGAGACGGTTTCCATGTTTGAGCGCGGGGATTTGCCCGCCAGCATTGAGCAGATGCCGGGCCGTGAAATGCTGGCAAAGCTCAACTATTACGATATCACCCGCCTGGTATGCCCGACCTGCAACGGTAAAAAAGTGGTCAGCAATTCGTGCCGGTGCAACGGCCGGGGCGAGGTGGTGGACAAAGAGAAAACAGCGGAGCAGGGCGGCATTCCTGTTTATAAGACCTGCAGCAAATGCCAGGGCCGTGGGTATTCCCGCATTCCCGCTGAAACAGTTCGCCGCGCGCTCGCCGGCATCGGCCTGGACATACCGCAACAAACCTGGTCGCGCACATTAAAGCCATTCTATGAGGACCTGATAACGCAGTGCCATAAGGAGGAGAGTGACGCCGGCGCCGCGCTCGAAAACATAACCCGTTAAAACTTATTGCAGCTTTGGGTGAAATGGACTAACGTAACGCCAACGATGGGATTTTAAAGCCCGTTGAACAGCAAAGAACATCGAAACCTCGGCAAATGCCGGGGTTTTTGCGTTTAAGGGCTTCACTTCGGTGTGGCCCTTTTCTATTTCAGTCCGTAGCGCAGTTGGTAGCGTAGGAGCCTTGGATGCTTCGGGTCGCAGGTTCGAATCCTGCCGGGCTGACCATATTCAGTTCCATGTCAAATCTGACGATCACCCTCCCCAATCAAAATGCGCCTTACGACTTGGAACTGAACTCCTTTCAGCCCGCCGAGGATTTCCCTTACCTACAAAGGTCGGCGCGGCTGCTTTTACACACGCACCGGAGATTACCCGGACAAAAATAAACCGGTGGGAATATGGCCGTCGATTGGACATCAATAGCAGTCGGTTTTGGGAGTGCCGTCGCCACTGGAGCGGCTGGGTTATTGGCGTTTGGTCGGCAGCTCAGTTCCAACAAGGCGTTAAGCGCTAATGATAAACAACAAGTGAATATGCTCGAGTGGCAGGAAAAGGTGCGCGAGAGCATGCAGACCGAGATTAACGCCCTCAAAGTCGATATCGAAGAAAGGGAGCAGACGATCCGGGAATATTGGAAAACTATCACCGAAACCCAGGCGCGCCTGCAGATAATCGAAAGCTCTCAAGATTATCTGAAGAAACAGAACGAAGCCCTTTCAAAACAAGTCGCCACCCTCACCGAGTCCAATCAGCATCTGGCAGCTGAAGTTACCAAGTTGCGCTCAGCATTGGAGATTTCCCGATGATCCATTTCACGTTCAAGAACACTGAAATCAGTATCACCTGGCGTATGTGGCTAATTGTCGCGGCGACCGCCATGGGGATTTATCTCGGGGGTTTCCAGTCAGGTTACAGCACCGCCCAGGCGAAATTTTCTCTACGCGCTGATGCAAGGGACAAGACAACCGGTGAAATAAAAGCATCGATAGCGCAACTCCCCGCAAAGACCGCTGAAAAAACGGCGGCAGCCCTGAAGGACGAAAAATGACATCCGATCAATTTGAGAAGGCGGCTAATATCAGCGCCGGGTTAACTGCGCGCTGGTTCCAGCCGCTCACCGACGCAATGGTGGAATTTGGTATTGATACTGCCCTGCGCCAGGCCGCGTTTATTGCGCAGATCGGTACGGAGTCGGAAGGGTTCAGCCAGTTGTCCGAGTCGTTCAATTATTCGGTCGCTGGACTGGCGATATTCGGGAACCGGCTCACCGACGCACAGCGCGCCACCCTTGGCCGGCAGCCCGGCGAAAAAACAGTACCGGTCGAGCGCCAGCAGCAGATTGCCAACATCGTTTATGGCGGACGTTACGGTAATACGCATGACGGTGATGGCTGGCTATACCGCGGGCGCGGGCTGAAGCAAGTCACGTTCTATGACAACTATTTTGAATGCGCGGCCGCGCTGGACGTTGATGTCGTCGGGGATCCGGATTTGCTGCTGCAGGACGTTAACGCCGCCCGCTCTGCCGGCTGGTTCTGGCAGGCAAACAAATGCAACGGATATGCTGACATAAGCGACATGTTAGGGCTGACGCGGCGGATTAACGGTGGCCTGAATGGTTTACCGGACCGCCAGGCTCGGTATCAAATCGCGAGGAAGGCGCTCCTTTAATGCCAATGCTCGACATATTCAACAGCTCCGGCGACGAACGGCCATCACTCAGCAAATGGATGAAGGGCCTTGGCTTCATCACGGTGACTGCTGTAATCGGCTGGGAAGCGTACAAAGGAACACTGACCGACACCATGCTCGTTGCCTATTTTGCCGCGGTCATCGCAAACGACCAGATAGGCAAACGACAAAGCATTCATCACGATCTGGAAAAGAAGCGGATCGACACGGTCAGTGATGCAATGACACCACAAACTCCGGGCGGACTCCATGGCGGCAATATTTCTCACCCTTAAAACATATTGGCGGCTGTGGGCCTTCCTAGCGCTGATGGCCGTGGCATTCGCGGGCGGCTGGTACATAGAGGGCCTGCGCAAAGACCAGGACATCGCGACCATTCAAAAGGCATCCGACGTCTACAAAAAAGCCGTGGACGATGCCGCAACCGCTCAATTAGCCCAGGCCCTCGCCAAGCAGCAATCGGCTGAACAGGCCGCAGCAGATATTGACACTAAATACCATCAGGACTTAGCTAATGCCAAAACTCAGAATGATGCTCTGCGCGCTGATATTGCCGCTGGCAAGCGTAAGCTGCAGCTCCACGCCACCTGCAAAACCACAGGTAATAGCAAGTCAGTGTCCGATCCCGCCGGGACCGTCGGCGGAACTGATGCAGCCACCGCCAGATTGGATGACGCCGCTCAACGGGATTATTTCACCCTCATCGACAGACTCGGCGCTCTTACCAGTCAAGTAAGCGGACTGCAATCCTATATCCGGAATGTTTGCCTTCAGAGCGCAACGAAATGAATAAATTCTTAGCCGGGCTGAAACGCCTATTCAACGATTCGAAGGATAAAACCGTGACTCAATTAATTCTTGCTGTTCTGCGCAACGGCCAGCCTGCCGATGGCACCGCTGCCAATTCTGTTCAAGTTAATGTCGCCGGCAGCGGCGGTACGCCGGTAGCTGGGGTAGCTGTCAATTTTGGCGTGAATGCCGGTACCGTTACGCCGGCGTCCGCTCAGACTGATACGAACGGTCAAGTTACCGTCAACGTGACCAATACTGCCGCGGGGCCGGTGACGTTCACCGCGACCCTGGGGGATGGCACCGCGTCGCAATCGGTCAATTTGGAGTTTGTGGCCCTGGCGGCGGCGCCGAAACCGGTGGTAGAGGTTGGCAATACCACTATCGTCGGGACCCTTGACGCCGCCGCTATCGCCGGTACAAAGGCGCCCGCCGCCCCGGCGTTATCTCCTCTCGAAAAAGCGCGCGCTGATTTCGAGGCTTTCGCTGCTTTCGTTGAGCATGGCGTTTCTGTGCTGGGCGCTGACGCGGAAGCGGATCTCGTTGCGCTGAAAGGCAAATATCTGTAATCACTCCATGGTGTCTGCTCATGGGCGCTGGCTAAAAATCTATAAGGGGAAACTCATGGCTGTACGTGCAAAGTTCCGTTGTTACGCTGCTGACCCCAATACGCAGCTCGTTACATTGACGGCGGTGATGGGGGAAGGTAACGAATCGTGGTCAAAATGGACGCCCAGCGGTCAGATTTCAATGACCATCAGCAACCCGCCGGCATTAGAACAATTTGAAGTAGGCAAAGATTACTTCGTTGATTTCACGCCTGCCGCATAAAGCGTAGTCACTGCAAGAGCCCATTACCTTTTCCTGATGGGCTCTGATAATGATTGCAATAGGCAATAAATTGAGTGCTTACATTCCTTTACATTCGTGATAGATTTAACATCTTCTGAATGGGTGTAAGGGCGCCAGACTTCTGCAGGGTCTATTGAGGGCTTTCTTCCGCGGTACACGCCCCGCGCTTTAGCCGCGGCAATCCCTTCCATCTGGCGTTCACGTCGCAGATTGGTTTCAAATTCAGCAAAAACGCCCAGCATATCGAGGAAGGCTTTGCCTGCTGCTGAACGCGTGTCCACTGGCTGTTCTGTTGCCCTGAGTGTTACGCCCTGCTGATTCAGGGCGTACACGATATCCTGCAGGTCCTTAATGCTGCGGGCCAGGCGATCCACGCGGGTCACCATCAGCGTATCACCGGGGCGCAGGAACTCCAGCAACAGCTGCAACTCGCTCCTTCCGGTCCGGCTGCTTCCGCTGGCTTTTTCTGCACGAATGATTTCACAACCGGCAGCGCGGAGAGTTTGTGTCTGAAGGGTAAGATCCTGGTCGCTGGTTGAAACGCGGGCATAGCCGTAAAGTGCCATAAAATGAAGACTGTCTCGTTTGACTCTAGATGATGAAAACGTAACACCGGGATGAGACAAAAACAACCCAAATGAGACAGAAAAACTGTCTCACCGGACTGCCTGCTTTGGGTCTACCCTAACTGGACGACCATCGCTTACCACAGGAGAAAATTTCAGTTTCATCTGGCGTAAGCCAACAACAATTGATAGCGGGTCGGAGGGGCTTCAATTACAGGCAGTTACGGTTAATCATTTTTTGCTGTACCAGGGTATGAAAAGTCTCAGGGTCCCCCCCCAGAATACGCCATCAACAAGTCCCGTCACACCGCCAAACAACATACAAAAACTTGCGGATGACCGTAATCCCGGCTGCAGATAAATGGCTGAGGTAAGTATAAACTTCATGCAAAAAGTAATCACAATCAGCCCCAGGGTCAGCGGCGTCCCGGCCCTGATAATCATGCCCGGATTATCTGAATTTCTCAGCGGTGGCTGTGAGCGCCACAACCTGTATCCAAGAGCGGTACCTGCGAGCAGTCCAACTACCATCATTGTAAGGCTTGCGCCAGCAAGTGCTGTCTCAGTGATAACACCATATGCTCCCCAGACAAGAAAAATCACCGGAAGAAAAAACAACCGCCCGGTTGTCATCTCCCGGTCATAAAGAGCAGCAAAGCCACGTCGCAGTAAAAAAGCCAGCAGGATCCATACCCAGACGGGGGTATCTCTTAAAAAGAGTGCAATATCCATAAGTTGTCCCAGTTACGAAAGTTAATCTTTTTCAGTACAGGTGAATCGGCATACCATTACTTTTCGGTGGTTTTGTTATCCGATTTTTTATTTCCTGACCGAAGAATTTTCTGCAACCTGCGTTGTTGCCATAAGGCGATTTTCCCTCGCATGATAAACACGCGTATTCCCCTGAATATGACAAGTCCTCCCCATATGACAGCTACCACAACGGACCAGTAACTTTCCGGAGTTAACAGATAGTTAATTATCATTAATGCTATGCATACCAGAACAGCAGTAACCAGAATCCGATAAAACCGGGTTTCCTGCGCTACCTGAATTTTGGCTTCGCTGATGCGTTCATCAAGAGCCTGGCTGGCAACGTAAGTCTCTTCCGAGAGATCAGAAACATTTACACCAAAGGCTGAAGCAATCGCACTGAGTGTTTCCAGACTCGGTTTCTGGCCTTTTTCAGTTCGCTGCACGGTCCTTACAGAAAGAGAGGCCACTTCAGCCAGCTGTTCCTGCGACCATGCCTTTGTAAGACGATATGTTTTCACCTTTTCAGCGACAGTCATCATTGTTCCCGTTCTCTGCAATGCCTGTGATAATACTTACACATCAGCCCGGCACCGTATACGACACCACCATGACAGCAAGGCGACACGCCAGTGACATAAGGTCGGAACCCGGCATATAACGGGCCTGGTTAAGGACCAGAAGATACATTTATACCAGACGCTGGCAATGGAAGCAGGATACCAAACACATGGGAAACCGATAATCGCCACACTGTCAGAGTCGGTGCTTTCTCGTTAGATAGACCCAGCCCGCACAGTCGAACTACGCGACAGAATGCTGGCGGTTAGTTTGCCAATATGACGATGTTGATTTGCAGTTATTGTGAGCCCGGTGGAATGGATTGCGAGCCGGGCCGGATAAATGCGAGCCCATTATCATTTAATGTGAGCCGGGGGTGTTTTTCATTTGCAGTTAATGTGAGTCGAAATATGCGCTGATTGCGAGTCCGACTGTTTTCGATTGCGAGCCGTTACATGTAATTGAGGGGCTTATCTGGTTTTCCCATCACCTCAGCTTTGCGTGGAGTTAACTGTGGCTAAAAAGAAAAAGCATCCAGAGATGCGAACGCCACTATTTAACTGCGCTCGCATCGTGTTACTACGCGACCGAGAACAGGCGACGAAATACATCAAAAAGCTGACGGGCGAAGAGTTCGATTTCAGCGGTTATGACGGGTTTGAGCTGGAACGTGGAGTAAAAGACCGCAGAACAATCATGCTGGGCGTCTTCAACGCTTCACCGGCCACCCTGGCGCATGAAGCCAGTCACGTAGCATTTGAGATATGCAGCATCGTCGGCTTACCAACTCCCAATGACCATACGAACGAAACGTTTTGCTATCTCGTTCAGCGCATCATGGAAAAATTCCTGCCGATGATTAAGGCCAAGTGCGGCAGGTAAGCGACTTTAGGTTGGGGCGCTGGGAAGCCAGCAAAGCCGAAAAATGTGCGCACGAACAAAAAATGGCAGATTGAAAAGCAAATTTATGATGTTAGCCAATGAATACCATCGCTAAAGCGATATCTTATGAGGATTCTTTATCATTAACTTCATGGGATGGGTAGGATGAAAATAGTTGGAATTAGTAAGGCTAGATCCATTTTTGGTCAGGGTGCTGGCAATAAAGCGCTACAACTTTCAGAATTTCCTAGTGGTGATTGGGTTCGAGCATTGAATAGCGTACACGCATCAACGCACTCGACCGCTAAGAGAAGTTTTCATGTTTCTAATAATTTTATTTTAGTCGCCTGCCCTGACGATGAAATACAATTACAGATAGAAATATTTAATGAGCTTTGCATTAGAGCAGACGAAAAGTTAGAAATACAAATAGCTGAAGAAAAAGAGAGAAAAAAGCAGCAAATTGAGGAAATAGAAAGAAAGGATAAGTTAGCCGATGAAATCATAAAAAACCTCAAATTTTAATAGCATCTTTTTTCGGCAAAAGATCATGACCGCCTCTGGGCGGTTTTTTTTATGGAGCAATTATGGCTAATGATACGCATAGCCTGGACCGGCCATTCCCCCCGGTTGAATTTATTGAAGAGTTCGTCCCGTATACCCGCTTGATGCCGGCCAACGAAGTTAACGAGTGGATCAACGCGCAAATTATCAGAGAAGGCGGTGATCTGCATAACCCTGACCATATCCATCTGCAGGATGCAGACCTGTGTTTTCTGTGGGCGTCATCTGCTTTTGCAAAGCAGGGCAGAACAGTCCTGGGCCAAGCTGAACAAGTGGCGATGCGTGCTGGCGGTTGGCAGAAGGCCAGGATGGTACAGCAGATGCACGAATGGTTCGGGCGCGTGCCGACGTTCATTATCACACTCGCTGCAGATTACTGCTCGCAATGTAGTGATCTCGAATTCTGCGCTCTGGTCGAGCATGAGCTTTATCATATTGCCCAGGCGCTGGATGAATTCGGTTCGCCAAAATTCAACAAAGAAGGCGCGCCGGTATTGCGATTGCGAGGTCATGATGTCGAGGAATTTGTGGGAGTGGTTCGCCGGTACGGTACAAGCAGAGAGGTGCAAGAATTGGTGGATGCAGCAAATCTGCCGGCGGAAGTAGGGCATATCGACATTGCCAGGGCGTGCGGAACTTGCCTGCTGAAACTGGCGTGAATTATGGACTGGATTGGACGGATGGTGAATCATGGCGGCTTTAAAATCGGAAGTGAAAGCCTTCATCATTCAGTCGCTTGCGTGCTTTGATACACCGTCAGCGGTTGCGGAGTCGGTCCAAAAAGAGTTTGGGATAAAAATTACCCGGCAACAGGTCGAATCCCACGACCCGACGAAGGTAAGCGGCAAAGGCTTGGCGAAAAGATGGGTGGACATGTTCAACGCTACCCGGGAACGATTTCAGAATGAAATTTCCGATATCCCGATCGCGAATAAAGCCTATCGGTTGCGCGTTCTCAACCGCATGGCCGTTCGTACCGAGAGCGTGAAAAATTACGCCATGACCGCTCAACTCATGGAGCAGGCCGCGAAAGAGCTGGGCGATGTCTATACGAACAAGCAAAAGGTTGAACAGTCTGGCGCTGTGACGCACAACATTATGCCGGTACCGAGCTGTACCAGCGCAGAAGAATGGGAGGCGGCCGCTCAGCAACAGCAAAGCGAGGTTCTAGGCAAATGAGTTATAACGTTGTCTGGAAGCCCTTGCCCGGTTCGCAGTCGCTGTCGCTGAGTTGCCCCTGTGATGAAATTCTATTTGAGGGAACGCGCGGGCCCGGCAAGACAGCAGCGCAGCTTGCGCGCTTCCGGCGCATTGTCGGGCTTGGATATGGCACGTTTTGGCGCGGCGTTATCTTCGATACCGAATACAAAAACCTTGCAGACATCATCACCCAGTCGAAGCGCATGTATCGCCTGTTTCAGGACGGCGCTCGCTTCCTAGCGTCTGCATCAGAATTGCGCTGGATATGGCCAACCGGCGAAGAGCTGCTATTCCGGTTCGGCAAGGAAGAGTCCGACTACTGGGATTACCACGGGCAGGAATTCCCGTTCATTGGTTTCAATGAGCTGACAAAACAGCCAAATTCCGATTTCTACGAATCGATGTTTTCCTGTCGGCGGTCATCATTCCGGCCAGAAAACTATCCGCACAAAGACGGTTCGCTGCTGCCCAATATCCCGCTGGAAACGTTCAGCACAACGAACCCGTTTGGTATCGGCCATACGTGGGTAAAAAAGCGTTTCATCGACCCGGCGCCGCGCGGAACGATAGTGCGCCAGACGCAGATGGTCCCAAACCCGCAGACGCGCCAGGAAGAGCCGATCACCCTGACGCGCGTCGCTATCCACGGCTCGTTTAAAGAAAATCCCTACCTCGATCCTGTTTATATCGCCGGCCTGATGAACATCAAAGACCCGAATAAACGCAAGGCATGGGTCGAGGGTTCATGGGACGTAACCAGCGGTGGACGGTTTGACCATCTTTGGGACGCAGCAATACACGTTATCAAGCCGTTTCACATTCCTGATTCGTGGACGGTCGATCGCTCACATGACTGGGGCGAATCGAAGCCATTTGCGAACTTGTGGTGGGCGCAGACGGACGGGACCGAAGCTACGTTGCCGGATGGAAAGAAATTCTGCCCGCCGGCCGGCTCACTGATCCTCATTGGTGAATGGTACGGCTGTCCGCCTGACGAACTAAATAAAGGCCTGAATATGTCGTCAACCAATGTCGCCAAGGGCGTGAAATGGGTCGATGCGCGGCTGGCCGGCCAGGACCTGCCGGAACCGGAAGAAACGCGCGGAAAAGGGCAAATGCATATTGTCCCCGGTATCTGCAAAAAGGTAATTCCCGGCCCCGCGGACGGCGCAATTTATAACACTGGCGACGAAGAGTTATCCATCGCGCAGAAAATGGAAAACCAGGGCGTGAAATGGGTTGAAGCGAATAAAAAGCCCGGCTCTCGAATCAATGGCGCGTCCCTTTTCGCTGACATGCTCGAGGCGGTGGTGGAAGGCAAGAAAACCGAATCAGGTATGCCGGAAAAACCGGCGTTCTATGTATTCGACTGCTGCCGTGGCTGGATCAGCCGCATTCCCGTCCTGGTTCGCGACGATAAGAATTCTGATGATGTCGATACCACTCAGGAAGATCACGACTGGGACGGTACTCGATATCGCGTATTGCACAATCCAATCAAGCCGCAAGGCACCGTTCACAAACTACGGATGTAATCATGGCCGACATTTCAACGCCCATTAAAGCCTATTCATGCATGGTCGAAGATTGGGATTTAATCGACGCCCTGATGGGCGGCACGAAGGCCATGCGAGCCGCTGGTGAAGCCCGGTTACCGCGCTGGCCGAACGAAGATATCGATGCTTATCGCTGCCGGTTGAAAGTGGCCACGCTGCTTCCTGCGCTCGAAGAGACGATAAAGGGCATGAACGGGCGTGTGTTCGCAGACGAGACCACGCTTTCCGCTGACACGCCGGACGACATTAAGACATACGCAGAAAATTTTGACCTGGCCGGGAATAACTTGGACGTCTGGGCGCAGCAGTTTTTCAATAAAGCCATGGAACGCGGACTTTGCCATGCCTTGGTTGATTATCCCCGCGTTGAAGGCATAAACAGCGTTGCCCAGGAGAAAGCCAGCGGCGCCAGGCCGTATGCCATCATCGTCGATCCGCGCCAACTTATCGGCTGGAAATCGGCGAGAACGGCCAAAGGCGAAACGCTGACCGAGATCCGCATTATGGAATGCGTGACCGTTCCCGATGGCGATTGGGGCGAAAAGGACGTGCTGCAAATCCGGTTACTACGCCCGTATTACTGCGCGCTCTATCAAAAGCAACAGGACGCCAACAATCAGGCCGTATGGGCCCTAACGGATGAATGGACGACCACGATGGACACCATTCCTCTGGTGACGCTCTACACCAAGCGTACCGGCTTCATGACCGCCTCGCCGCCGTTGCTCAATCTGGCGCATATGAACGTCAAGCACTGGCAGAGCCAGAGCGATCAGGACACCATTTTGCACGTCGCCCGGGTGCCGATACTCTCGGTTTTCGGACTGAAAGAAGGCCAGGAATTAACTCTCGGCGCGTCAGTGGCCATGGAATTTTCTGACCGGTCAAAGCAAGGGGTCGAATATACCGAGCATACCGGCGCCAGTATCGAGGCCGGCCAAGCTTCGCTTGATGATCTGGTCGAGCAGATGCGCATGGCTGGAGCCAAGTTACTGCGCCAAGAAAACACGTCGACTAAGTCGGTCGACCAGGTCGGCCAGGAAACCATGCAGGAAGATAGCCCGCTGTACACCATGGCTAATTCCCTGGAAGACGCAATTGATAACGTCCTGCAGTTCATGGCCGACTGGCGCGGAATGCCTGACGGCGGCAATGTTGAGATCCATACCGAACTGGATACGGCGTCGCTTGCCATTGACGCTCCCGGCGTTGTTGCGCTCATTTCTGCTTACCAGGCCGGCGCTATACGTAAGGTTGATTTAGTTCGCGCATTGCAGTCGCTTGGTTTGATTGACGCTGACGCTAATGTTGATGAGGTGATCGCCGAACTGGCCGCCAGCGTACCGGGAATGGGAGCTTACACGCATGACCCAGTCACTGCATGATAATGCCGTCCTCATTCAGTCTCTGATTGAGCGCATCAAGGCTGGGCAGAGCGGCGAGCTCAAAACCCTGTTTAATGATCTGCGCTCTGCTGCCGGCGACATCCTGCAGGACTATGACGGCATAATCGGTACGATGGGCCAGCGCGACGAGATATCCAAGCTGCTCGCCAAGGCCATGGAGCTGCCGGTCGATGCGTATGGCCAGCAGCTGCGCGACCTGTGCAATCAGATTTCCGGCGAAGTGGTCAATCTGGAATATCACTCGCTGATGTCGGTTGCCGGCATGCCGGCGCTGGTTATTCCCGATACTGATAAAATCATCCGCCAGCTCGACAATACGCCGATGTCGATCCGCAACTGGCGCGGTGAGTTAATGCTCGACCCGTTCATCAAAGACTGGGAAACGGCGACGCTCACCGCGGCGAACAATGCTGTGTTGAGGGCCTGGAGCGAAGGCCAGACAATCCAGCAACTCACCACCATGCTGCGAGGCACCAAAAAGCTTTACGGCGCCGACGGTATTATCGGCCAGTACGTTCAGAACGCCGACATGATTGGCCGGACGGCGATACAGCACACGTCCAGTGTGGCGCGAGAAGCTTTCTATGATGCTAATGACGATGTGATCGATAAGGTACGATTTGTCGCTACCCTCGATAACAGAACTACCGCTGTATGCCGATCGCTGGATGGTACGGAATATCCGATTAATGTCGGGCCCAGGCCGCCACTTCACATTGGCTGCCGAAGCACAACTCGTCCGGTGCTGGATGACGACACTTTCAGTGAAGGCGCAACGCGGTCATCAGCGACGGGTTATGTGCCAGCAAATGAAACATATTACCAGTGGCTCGAACGTCAGCCGGACGACTATCAGGACAGCGCCATCGGCAAGATGCGGGCCACGCTGCTGCGTGATGGTGGCCTTAGCGCTCAACAATTCGCAGCCCTGCAGCTCGATAAGAATTTTCAGCCACTTACCCTGGACGAAATGAGGCAATTAGCTCCAAACGCATTCATTCGGGCCGGCGTTTAATCAATCCCATTTTAACCTGGTCGCTTTGGCGGCCTTTTTTATGCCTGTCGTCTGGCGGATGCCGGCGGCGAACCGGGGCGGATGCTCCAATAAATGGCCGGAAGGCTGGAGAAAGTAATGAAACTGAAATTAGACGCAGACGGTCATGTTGTTGTCGAAAACGGCATGCCGGTTTATATCCATGATGACGGTAAAGAGATCCCTTTCGACGCCGTCCAGGCCGTTGGCAAAATTGCATCACTCAACGGTGAGGCTAAATCTCACCGCGAAGCCAAAGAAGCGGCAGAGGCAAACCTGAAGAAATTTTCAGGTATTGACGACCCGGCCAAAGCGCTGGAAGCTCTGCAGACACTGACCAAAATCGACCAGAAAAAGCTAATCGACGCTGGCGCCGTTGACCAGGTTAAGGAACAAATCACCAAAGCATTCCAGACCCAGATTGATGAACTGACCGGCACAAACAAAACGCTCCAGTCGCAGCTTTATAACGAAATGATCGGCGGCCGCTTTGGCAGCTCAAAATTCATTACTGAAAAACTCGCGATCCCGGCTGATTTTGTACAGGCCCGGTTCGGTCAGTCCTTCAAAATTGAAGACGGCAAGGTCGTTGCTTATGACCCATCGGGCAATAAAGTGCTCTCTCGAACAAAACTCGGTGATTTGGCTGATTTCGATGAAGCGCTGGAACTCCTCATCGAGCAATATCCGCAGAAAGACCACATTCTGAAAGCCTCAGGTGCGACGGGCACCGGCGCGCAACAAAGTCAGCACCAAGCCGGACAGAAAACGATAAAGCGCACTGATTTCGATGCTCTCGATATGGTTGGAAAGAACGAAGCCTTAAAGGGCGGCGTTACTGTTGTTGATTGATACACCTCAATTTTGCCGGGACCTGGATAGGGATCGGCGCATGGCTGGATAGCCAAAACAAACCCTCCCTAACCAATATTTCAAGGATTCATAAATCATGGCTGGAAATACCTTAACGGGACTAATCCCGACAATTTATACCGCGTTAAACGTGGTTTCTCGCGAATTAATCGGCTTCATCCCTGCTGTATCTCGCAATACCAAGGCTGATGCTGCTGCGGTAGGACAGACCGTTACTGCACCGGTCGCATTGCCTGCCACCGCTGTGGATATTGTTCCCGGCGCTACTGCACCGGATAACGGTGAACAGACGGTCGGCACGGTCGGCGTTACCATTACCAAATCGAAAATGGTCCCGGTAAAATGGAATGGCGAGGAACAACTCGGATTAGGCCCGGCCGGTACGTACAACACTATCCTGGCAGATCAATTCCAAGAAGCCTTCCGCGCTTTAGCTAACGAAGTTGAAGGAGATCTCGGCGGACTGTACTTCGGCTCTTCGCGCGCAGTCGGTACGGCCGGAACTGCACCGTTTGGCGTGAAAGAGGATTTCTCCGACTTTGCCAATACCAACCAAGTGCTCGACGACAATGGCGCACCGAAAACTGGTCGGCAAATGGTCCTCGGCTCTAATGCGATTACCAACATTCGCGGTAAACAATCGCTGCTGTTCAAGGCAAACGAAGCCGGCACTGATGAATTGCTGCGTCAGGGTATCATCGGCCAGGTGGAGGGTTTCAACATCCATAATTCGGCTGGCGTGAAGCGTGTCGCTGCTGCTACTGGCGCGGGGTATCTGGTTAATAACGCTGCTGGATATAATATCGGTGACCGCCTTATCGCCGTTGATACCGGAACCGGTACCGTACCCATTGGCACTCCGATCACCTTCGCTGGGGATACCAACAAATATGTGGTTGCCGCATCAACCGCCACGGTGATTACTTTGGCCTATCCCGGTCTGCGACAGGCTGTTGCAGATAATGCGGCTATCACTGTTGGCGGCGCATTCACCGCAAACATGGCGTTCAGCAAAAACGCCTTCTTGCTGGCCGCCCGTACCCCGGCAATGCCTCAAGGCGGCGATAGTGCTGACGATGTGATGACCGTTACTGACCCGGTATCCAATATCTCGTTTCAGGTGGCGTTATATCGTCAATACCACCAGGTGCGTTATGAAGTCGGCCTTGCCTGGGGTGTCGCATCTATCGCGCCTCAGCATTCAACTATCCTTCTGGGCTAATCCAGATCAGCAAATGGGGCTTCGGCCCCCTTTTTATTGGATAAAAAACCATGGCAAAGACAAAAGATGGCATCGATGCTGCTGAACAGCCTGAACAGCCTGAACAGCCTGAACAGCCTGAACAGCCTGAACAACCAATCCGGATGTATACGGAAACGCCTGATCATGCCGGTGGCCCGACTGAAGCCGATGTCCACCCTGACGAAGTGGAAAATTGGAAGGCCCAGGGCTGGCGCATTGAAGAGTAACAGGGGGCGTTATGCTCGTAACAGACATGAATTCGCCGGATTTCAACAGCTATGCTTCGGTTGATGACTGCCGGGCATATGCCAGCGCTCGCGGCTTCACGCTGCCGGCGGACGATGCAGCCGTCGAACCGCTACTGTTTCAGGCCATGGACTGGTTAGAAGGTCGGAAGTGGAAAGGGATACCGCGGGTGTTCGGCCAGAATCTGGCGTGGCCGCGCGCGTACGTAAAACGCGACTATTACACCATCCACAGCGATGTGATCCCGAAACAAGTAATTGAGGCGCAATGCCGCCTGGCGGTTGAGGCGCAGACGATTGATCTGCTCGCGTCAAATCAGAACGGTCAAGAGGTCTTGTCCGAGGCGGTCAGTGGAGTAGTGAGCGTGACGTATTCTGAGTTCAGCCGCGACATTGCGCCTTCGTTTCCTGCCGTTGATGCGCTGCTGCGCGGCCTGTGCGTCGGCGCCGGGCAGATAGCTATCGTGAGAGGATGATATGGCTGCTTTCTATCCACGCATGCAGGCCACGACCACCAAGTTGCTGACGAAATATGGCAAAACGATGTACCTGGAGCGCGCCGGCACGTCTGTTACCGACCCGGTGACCGGCGATGCTACGACTTCACCGCCGCAATCATTGCCCGTTATTGGCGTGGTACAGGACTTTAACCGATTGGAAGTCGACGGCACGCTCATTCTGGCCAGCGATAAGAAGGTGACCATCACCGCGGCGACTGCGCCGCTTATTGGGGATTCTCTGCAAGACGGCACAACCAAATGGCGGATCATCAATATCAGCGACAAAACACCCGCTGACGTGACGCTCTGCTATCAGCTGCAAGTGAGGCGCTAAATGGGTGGATTCTCAATGTCTATCGGCAAGTGGGCTGGCGATACCATCCAGCGCACCGAGAACGTCGGAAAAGAAGCGGCGATCGAGCTATTCGGTAGCGTCATTAACGATACTCCAGTGGATAAAGGAACTTTACGGGCCAATTGGCAGGCAACGGCTGACTCCCCAGCGACAGGGCAACTTGCTGATACTGATATTAGCGGAGCGCAAACCGTCGAAAAGATGACGGCAACCGTTAACGCATTGGACCAAGATTTCACCGTCTATTTGGCGAATAACCTGCCTTACGCTCAGGTCGCAGAATATGGCGAATGGAAGGATAAAAACGGCAATCCGGCAAACGGCCCAAAAACCGTTAACGGTTTCGCCATTCGAGCTCCGGCGGGCATGGTTCGCCGCAACATGGCCCGCATAAACACCATCCTCAATAAGCAGATGGTTCTCATCAAGTAAGGTAAACCCGTGAAGGACATTTCATCAGCTCTGCGCACGCGCATGATAGCGGCAGCCGCTGCGTTGTCTTTGCCGGTGGCCTGGCCGCTTGAAGCATTCGATCCGCCTGATGGCGACTATCTGCGATTTTACTTTTCGCCGGCGGGCGATGACGCGCTGTCGTATGGCCCGGGCGGCCTGGATTCGATATCGGGATTTTTCCAGGTTGATGTCGTTTGCAAAATACGCGCTGGCGTCAATGGCGTGATGCTCTCGATATTCGACACGCTACGGTCGCAATTCAAAATCGGGACCGTCCTCACTTACAACAACACCCGCGTCACAATCAAAAACCGCGACTACACCGATCCGCAGTCTCTCGATGGCTGGGCGGTCGCTCATCTGACGTTCTACTGGTCATCATACGAAACACGGAGCTAAAAATTATGGCTATGATCACTGCCGCCGGCGCCAAACAGGTCGATTACTGGATGGTGCCTGAAGTCGTTGAGGGCACAACCCCGGCGACGCCCGCATTCATCCGCATACCGAAAACACCTGGCGAATTAACCCTGACCCGCGATGCGCTGAGCTCGAACCAGGTAAGAAAAAATCGTAAAACGTTGTTCTCTGGCCGTGGCTCGGAAAGCTCTTCCGGCACGCTCAACACTGAATTTGCCTTTGCGGATTTCGATTATCTGCTGCAAAGCCTGATGTTCAATTCGTGGGTTGAGGACGTTCTCGTTATCGGCACCACTCATAAGCCGTTCACACTTGAGCGCAAGCAGTCCGATATCAACACGCTGCGGCGCTATCCCGGCTGTCTGGTCAATACGCTGGCCCTCACGGCCACACCCAACGCCATCGTGACGGCTGATTTCGGCATCATGGGCGCGTCGGTGCTGTATGACGCGACAGCCATTACCGATGCGACTTATACCGAGCCGGCCAATAACGATCCGTTCGATTCTACCGGCGAAAACGCCACGCTGACCGCGACCATTTTAGTGAATGGCGTGGCCAGCAATGCGGTCACGTCCGTATCGCTCAATATGGATAACGGGATTTCTCAGTCGCATGTCTACGGCCAGCGCGGCGTTGCGGCCAGCGGCTCAACCAATGCGGCCACGACCGGGTCAATCACGTTCCTCTACCAGGACGAGGACTTGTCCCAGATGTTCTATGACAATGCGGACATTTCCCTGGAGTTCACGTTAAGCGGTGCGGCCGGCGCATATACCTTCCTGCTGCCGCGCATCAAATTCACGTCCGAGGCGCTGGCGGAGGCCGACGCATTCCAGGCGCTGACATTCAATTACACCGCATTCGCGACAAAAGACACCGGCATCCTGCTGCAGATCGCCCGCGTTCCCGTTGTGGAAGCCTAACCAATTGCCCGGGCAATACCGGGCCCACTGGAGCATTAAATGAAATTAAGCGATTTCGCCACCCGGGCCGAAGCCAACGAAGGGAAAAAACTGTTCCTGCTGCTGCCGGACGGCACACCGACCGAAGAATACTTGCTGGTGCGGGGCATTGATAGCGATGAGTTCCGAGCCGCCAAGACTGCCGCAAGCAGGGCCGTGTTCGAACTGGACAAAAAACAACTGGACGACAAAGGTTTTATCAAGAAATTCGACGAGGACGCCGAGTTCACGCAGTTCCAGGCGCTGGTTATCAACTGGTCGCTGGATGAGGAGTTCACGCCGGATAACCTGAAGCTGTTGCTCACTGAATCGCCAAATATCAGGGAGCGCGTGAACAATTTCGCCGCCAACCGGGCAGAGTTTTTCAAAAAAAAGCCGCAGGCCTCGTCCGATACACCGCCTTCCAGCGAAAGCTCGACAAGCGGCAAAAAGACGGCAAAAGCCTAAGAGAGCATTACCACGCCGCGATGAAATTAGGTATCACGCCGGACGCTATGATTGACCCACCTGATTTGCCGGAAGGAACGGGCTACCTCTGGGGCTGGTTCATCGACCTGATGCGCGGTTCCGGCGGCGAATTGACGTTTTCAGAGTTGAAAGCCTGGACGGAATTAACCGGCAACCGGCCGACGCCGGCGGAAGTCGAAATCATTATGGACATGGCCTTCGAGGTCACGAAAGACATACCGAAGTTATAGCCCTGACTATCGGAGAGAACATTCCTGCGGCCATTTCCGAGTGCCCGAGTGATTAATCAGCAGAACAATATCCTCCCTTGTGATGTGACCCTGTCCCTCCATGAGGGTGCTCGCCTTTTGGGCAAGCTATTGCTGAAACAGACATCCCGCTAAAAATTAATATTAAAAATAACGCAATTACTTTTTTCATTTCATTCCTTTCATGCATGTTTGTGTCGGTCAATTTGGCCGACTTGCGGCAAGTCTATGCCCATAAAGTTACAAATAAAGATAGCTTCATCAAATAGCCCGGAGATAAGCACATGCCGCAAGAAACAGGCAGCCTGATAATCAAGGTCACGCAGGATGGCGTAGCGAAAGCGGCTGACGCTCTGGGAGACCTCACGGCGGCAAGCGTGGCGGCCGAGAACGCGGCAGGCAATCTTGCCAGTGAAATGGCAACGACCAATACGGTATCGCGCACCGCCGCTGCTGGTGTAGATCTGTATGGCCGCCAGACTGCCGCGATGTCACAGAAGACTACTGCCGCATCCAAAAGCATCAATGGCGTTACCTCTGATATGGCAAGCCAGCAAGCGGCGCTGGTGGCGTTGCTTGGAAAGATTGATCCGGTTGTGGGTGCCTATGGCCGCCTGGATGAAATGGAAAAGCAGCTTAAGGGTTTCAGCGCCGCAGGGCTTATCGATGGTGATGATCTGACGGAATACGCTGCAAAGATTGATTCAATGCGCACCAAGCTTGAGCAGGCCTCATATGCAGCAACGGCAGAAGGCCAAGCAGCGGCAAAGGCTGCAAGGGAGTCAGCAGCAGCTGATCAGCAGTCAATCGCAGCAAAAGAATCATTCATCAACAGCCTGAAGCAGCAAACTGAAACTCTTGGCATGACATCGGCTCAGTTGCTGGAATATAAGGCCGCACAGTTGGGCGTTTCGGCTGAGGCGCAACCTCTAATCGCTAAACTATCGCAGCAAAATGTCGCTATGCGCACCGGCGGAATTACTGCTGGGCAATACGCCCAGGCCATGCGTTTATTGCCTATGCAGATCACTGACGTGGTGACCTCACTGGCTTCGGGTATGCCGATATGGTTGATCGCCATTCAGCAGGGCGGGCAGATAAAGGATAGCTTTGGTGGTATAGGTAATGCGGCGAGGGCGATGCTTAGCTTCATCAACCCTGTAACGTTGGGTCTGGGCGCCATTGCCGTTGCCGGCGGTGCGCTGACCATCGCTTTCAAGCAGGGTAATGCTGAAATGGATGGCTACAACCAGGCCATCATTACTACCGGGCGGTATGCGGGCGTTTCAGCAGATCAGTTGGCTGATATGGCTAAATCGATTAGCTCGAATGTTGGCACCACGTCGCAGGCAGCCAAAGCGCTCACCGATACGCTGTCCACCGGCCAATTCAGCGGTGGCCAGTTAAAAATGGTTGCTCAGGCCGCTGTAGCAATGCAGGACGCGACCGGCAAGGCGATTGATGCGACCATTGCCGAGTTTCAGCGACTTGAACAGGACCCGGTCAGTGCGTCCGAGTCGCTGAACAACCAATTCCATTATCTGACCGCTTCGGTATACGACCAAATCGCCGCACTGGAGCGCCAGGGCGATACCCAGCAGGCGGCCGCCGTTGCTGTCAGCGCATACGCTACCGCAGAACTGAACGCCGCCAATGATGTAAAGAACAATATGGGTGCCTTAGAGACGGCATGGGATGCAGTTGCCCGGGCGGCAAAGGGTGCGTGGGACGCAATGATGGATATCGGCCGGGCCCAAACGCCGGCTGATAAAATCAAAACTGCCACCGCAACCGTTAACAATATTCAATCAAGCCTGTCCGGCCTGGACTCAATCGACACGTCGCAGGGTGGCATGCTGACCGGCGGGGTTGCCAACGCAAAGGCCAGATTAAAAGAGCAATTAATCACCGCCCAGAACGATTTGAGCAGCGCGCTGCTGACCAATCAGCGTGACTTGAATAAAGCCGCCAGTAATCAGGCTACAGCTTATTACAACGATCAGGCGGTGCAGGCCACCAAATCGGTAAATACCCTCTATACCGCGGTGCTGACGAAAGCCCAGCAGCGAAAGCAAGATATCGATAAACTGAATAAGGACATGGCGAACGGGGCTATTTTGCCGGCCGGTGTCAGTTATGATGATTTGGTCAAACAGATCAACGACAAGTATAAAGACGCAGCGCCCAAAGCCGTAACCGATAGCGCCGCAACGCGCATGCTGCTCGAGCTACAGGGACAGGAAGCGTCATTGCAAGGGCAGGTCGACACACAAAGCAAGCTCGGTGCCTGGGAGCAAAAACGGCTTATTTTCAATCAGCAAATGGCCGACCTGCAGGGCAAGACAATCCTCACGGCAGATCAGAAAAGTCTTCTGGCTAACCAGGCTGGCCTGGATGTCGAGCTGGATAAACTTGTGGCGCTGGAAAAGCAGGCCAAGCAGCGCGAGGATATCCAAAAGCTTGAAGAGCGATCCGCTCAACTCAATGAAACTATGGCCTCGGCCTATTCAAACGCTGGCGATCAGTATGCCCGGCAACTCAACGCCTATGGGAAGGGTGATATTGAGCAGCAACGGACTAATGACACGTCCAGCATTTATAAAGAGTACCAGCGCTACCAGGAACAGCTTGATAAAGGCACGCCGGCGGATGCGCTTAATTCTGACGCGTACAAAAAGGAAACGGCCAATATCAAAACGCAACTGGACGCCCGCCTGAAGCAGCAGAGCGACTATTATGCTCAATTGGATGCTCTTCAAAGCGACTGGACGAACGGCGCCACGTCCGCGTATCAAAATTATCTCGACTCGGCCAAAGATATCGCCGGCCAGACGAAAACAGCCTTCACCGACGCATTCAGCGGCATGGAAGATGCGCTGGTCTCGTTTGTCACGACCGGCAAGCTGAATTTTTCCAGCTTCGCCACGTCTGTCCTGAATGACCTGGCGCGGATCGCCATTAAAAGCGCGGAATCCTCTTTTCTGCAAGGCGTGGTCAGTATTGCGTCTGGATTAATTGGCGGCGCATCTTCATCGACGGCTTCTGCCTCTGGTAGCAGCTTCTCTTCTGGCGCTTATAGCAATCTGAGCCTGAACGCCAAAGGCGGCGTCTATGATTCCCCCAGCCTGAGCGCCTATAGTGGGCGTGTGGTTGACCGACCGACGCTCTTTGCGTTCGCCGCAGGCGGGGGCGTGATGGGCGAGGCGGGCCCGGAAGCAATATTGCCCTTGTCCCGCGGCTCGGATGGATCTCTGGGTGTTCGCGCGAAGGGCGGATCTGCTGCAACTGTGGCATTTGCGCCGCATATCGAGATGAACATCGATCAGCGCGGAAACACGAATGACCAGCAGCAGCAGAACAACAACGCCTTGCTGAAGGGCGTCAACCAACTTATGAATGCTAAATTAGCAAACTTCAAAATGGAAATGCAGCGGCCCGGGTTCAATAATTAAACGGAGCGTGGTATGTACGAGTTTAAATGGCTACCCGACCAGGACAATTTCACCGGTACCGCCGCGCCGCTGGTAAGGGTAGTGAGCTACGGCGACGGTTATGAGCAACGCCAGAAGAATGGCATCCATCACGACATGCGCTCGTACTCGCTGACGTTTACCGGTGAACGTGAATATGTCGATGAGATTGAGCGTTTCCTGACTGACCGCGGGGCCGTCGAGGCATTCACCTGGAAGGCACAGGACCAATGGATTAACCGGACATTCAAATGCGCAACCTGGACGCGCGCTATTAACGGGCTCTGGGAAACGCTCACGGCGACGTTTCAGGAAGTCGTTGCTTAGCATCCTCATGATTTGCGTTGTTTTGCGCTTCGCTGGTGATATGCTGTTGCAAAATGTTACTGGCGAGGGAAGGAAGTGAAAAAAATTATATTGGCATTTTTTATCTTTGGCCTAGCTGGATGTGCCAGGCCTTACGGACCAGCAGAGCAAGTTCTAAATAAAGATATTGTGTCACCCAAATCTGGAGAACAGCAGACCAAGATTACCGTTACAAGGAATAAACAATTCATAGGTGGTGGCAGCGGAGGGATGTGTAAATTTTTAGTGACCATTGATGGAAGTGACGTCGCGCTTTTAAAACAGAATCAATTTGTGACCGCCTATATTACAAATGGGTCACATAAATTAAAGGTAAGCAATGAATGCAATGTTCTTACCATGGGCATGAGAAAGACGCTTGATATTATAGCTAATGGAACAGAGCAGCAGTATATCGCTGAAAATGGCTTTTGGGGACAATATAGAATGTGGCGTACAAAATAATGAGGTGATAGATGAGAAAAATAAGAATTAGGATATTTTTTTTATTATTTTGTATGATTCCATGGACATCATTTGCTTCTGATTGGGTATACAGCCAGAAAAAAGATGAAATGAGGAATGCGGTTAGCTATTCTGCATATTTGCCATCATTGAATTCTGTGGAATTTAATTATCCATATAATGGTGGTTCAAGTTTGAGTATTGTTTTTATCAGTAATGACAATAAAATTGTTGATAAAGCAGGAATTAGCCTGACAAAAGGCCAGATGTTTTGTGCAGATGATGAAAAATGTTATGCGCATGCTAAGTTTGATGATGGTAGAATTATAAACTTGAATATGATAATAAGTAAATCTAATCCCGACACTGCCCTTATTGTAGGACCTAAAGGATTTGCTGATGATGTTTTTTTATCAAAAGGTGTAATTATAGAGGTTCCTGTATTTAAAGATGGAGAGATTCAATTTAAATTTAATCTCGATGGGTTCAAGTGGAGGGGCGCACCTGAAAACTTACCATTTGTGACATCACTTGGTTCGTTTCCCTTCGGAAAAAGAACCGATGAATTAGATTTAAAATTAAAAAATGGGCAACAAACAATTAATGGTGAGTCTTGTTTTGTACTGCCAGATATAAATTTATTCAAAACAATAAACTTAAAAACAAATGTTAAATACTGTGGCTTTAATGGATACCTTGTATCTGTCGGAGCTACCTATCCATATAACCAAAATAATTATAGAAAGTTGGTTGCAGAAATTGGTAAGTATCGTGGAATGTCAGGGAAAATAAATAATTCATTTTACATGTGGGGCTTGGATGAATATGGCGAGTTGACAACCATTTTTATGTATTTGAGTAAAAAAGATGGTATTTCATTTATAGCAAGCTATTCGCCTGTATCCATAAAGGTATCAAACGCACCAAAACAATAAATAGAACATTTTTTATAATCAATTTGTCATAAATATCAATGCTCGCTGCGGCGAGCTTTTTTTATGGGAGTAATTCATGCGAGATATTCCAGACTCGATGCGAATCGACGTCACCCAAATCGAGCAGCCAGCGCTATTAGAGCTTTTCGAAGTCGATCTAACAGAATTTGGCGGCGATATTTACCGGTTCCATTCCGGCTTGAACGGACGATTACAGCCGGTTGTGTGGCAGGGCGAAACATATCAGCCTTACCCGGTTGAGGCGTCAGGCTTCGAAGTTAGCGGCACCGGCACCAGTAACCGCCCGACGCTCACCCTGGCCAATATCAGTGGGCTGATAACCGGCATCAACCAGGACTATGACGACGCCGTGGGCGCCATTGTTACCCGGCGGCAGGTGTACGAGCAATACCTCGACGCTGTGAACTATCCCAACGGCAACTCTCAGGCAGATCCAACGATGGAATCAGTAACGCGCTATGTGATTGAGCAATGCGCCAACCTGCAAACCGAATTTGTTTCCTACACGCTGTGCCTGCCATCAGAAAGCGACGGCGCGCTGTTGCCGACGAGAACTATCCTGGCTGACGTTTGTTCATGGGTTTATCGGTCTGCTGATTGCAGCTATACCGGCGGGCCGGTGGCGGATGAGTTTGACGTTCCCACATCTGACAGCAGCAAAGATAAGTGCGGCAAGCGATTGGCTTCTTGCAAGCTTCGGTTTGGTAGCGCAGGCGTTCTTTCTTTCGGCGGCTTCCCGGCAGCAAACAAGATTAAATAGCAGGCCCCATGATTGAAGATGACATTTTGGCTCACTCCTCTGCATGCGCTCAGGAAGAGTGCTGCGGTTTGGTGGTGGGCGACGAGTATGTCCGGTGCCGGAACATGGCCGGTACACCGGAATCAAGCTTTGAAATCCACCCTGATGATTGGTCTGCCGCTGAAGATAAAGGAGACATTCAGGCGGTGGTGCATAGCCATCCTGGCGGCGTACCGTTTCTCAGCGAAGCTGACCGGATTATGCAATGTCGCAGCGGCTTGCCCTGGTGGCTCGTATGCAATGGCGCGATCCGCAAATTTCGCTGCGCACCACCGCTATTGGGCCGCAAGTTCGAGCATGGCGTAATGGACTGCTACACGATCATGCGCGACGCATATCACTTGTGCGGCCATGACCTGCCCGACTTCGAGCGCAAGGATGATTGGTGGAAGGGCAAAGCGGATTTGTACTTCGAGAACATGGCCGCCGGCGGCTTCGTTCGGCTGGGCGACGGCGCGGAAATATTTCCAGGTGACGTTTTCCTAATGTGTCTGGACCTGGCCGGCCAGACCATTCCCAAAGCCACCCATTCGGCAATATATATCGGCAATCAACAAATTTTGCACCAACGCCCCAATGCGCTCAGTAAGCGCGACGTTTATGGTGGCTTCTGGCAAAAAATTACGCATTCAACCTGGAGGTATCAAAAATGGCAACAGTCAGATTTTACGGGGATCTTAAACGATTTGGCAGCGAGTTCCAACTCGAGGTAGAGACGGGGGCGGAAGCGCTGCGGGCTTTACTCATCCAGATCCCGGGCCTACGCCAGCACATCAGCGAGGGCCGTTATAAGGTCCGCGTAGGGGAGAAACAACTCACCATGGACACGCTGAAAAAAGGGATGCATACCCGCTTGAAACGACATACCGAAATCCGCATCACGCCGGTTGTTGCCGGTGCAAAAAACGGGGGATTATTCCAGACTATCTTAGGAGCCGCCTTAATAGTCATAGGAGTGATTTTTTCAGAAACGCCATTTGGAGCACCCTTAATTGCTACCGGTATCGGCCTTGCTGCCGGCGGCGTCGCCCAGATGCTCACCAAAACGCCCAAAACCAGCACGTCATCCAGTGCTGACAACGGGGCCACCAACAACTATTTCTCATCCCTTGAGAACGTAGTCGGCCAAGGCGATCCGGTCCCGCTACTTTATGGCCGTATGCGTGTCGGCTCGCACGTTATTTCACAGGGATTGATAACCGACAAATCCTAAGCAAGCTCATTCAAAATTGCGTTCCCTTGCAAGCCCCCAGTGTTAGGATGTGGCGAAGTATTACTCGCGGACTCAGCGCTATGAAGATGAATGAATGGAAACCAATAGTCACTTTGATTGTAGTGATTTTTTTCGGGTTAGTGACTTATATGAGTAGCAGCAAGGAAGCGGCGACAGTACCGGTTGCCACTCCTGTGGCTCACGGCGCGCCATAGGCTGCTTTCAATTCGAATTTTGTTAATCAATCAAAAATTACGGCTCACTTCGGCGGGCCTTTTTTTATGGGAGTAATCCATGGGCGGAAGCAGCGGCGGAAGCAGCAAAACCCCGACAGAGCAGGCGGATAACCTCAAATCAAAACAGCGCATCCAGATTATCGACCTGATTTCGGAAGGGCCGATATTTGGCCCGGTGGACGGCCTTAAATCTTTTTACCTGAATGACACTCCTGTCCTTGATTCCAATGGCAATGCCAATTTTACCGGCGTTGATGCCGAATGGACCTCGGGAACACAGGATCAGGCGTATCTGACCGGCTATTCGGACGTTGAGAACGAAATTGGCGTCAGTACTGAATTGGTTTACGCCACGCCCATCGTGAAGACCGTGACAGACGCGGATGTTAATCGGGTGCGGCTAACTGTAGGCGTTGATTCCCTGCTTTCGCAGGACGATGACGGTGACCTGAATTACGCCACCGTCCATATGCAAATCCAGATACAAAACACTGCCGAAACGTGGGACACCGTCGACAACATCACCATCACAGGCAAAACGACCAGCCAGTATCTCGAATCGCACATCATCAACGCGCCCGGGCACACGCCCTGGTCTTTCCGAGTGGTACGCCAGGAGGTAGATAGCACTTCAACGAAGCTGCAAAACGGGACTTATTTCAGCAGCTATACCGAAATCATTGACGCCAAACTGAGCTATCCGAACAGCGCTATAGTCGGGACGACGATTGACTATACCGGCCAGTTCAGTGGCATCCCGGCCCGCACTTACGATATGAAAGGGCTTATCGTCCAGGTCCCGAGCAATTACGACCCGGTGGCCCGCACGTATGCCGGGTTGTGGAATGGGACATTTCAAAACGCCTGGACGGATAACCCTGCGTGGGTATTTTACGACCTGGTCACCAATACCCGATATGGCCTGGGTAAGCGTCTCGGACAGTTCGGTTGCGACAAGTGGGCCCTCTATGCCATAGCGCAGTTCTGCGATTCGCTTGTCGATGACGGATTCGGCGGACAAGAGCCGCGCTTTGCCTGCAATCTGTATATCACCGACCAGCGGGCGGCCTATGACGTCCTGAACGATCTGGCCTCTTCGTTCCGAGGAATGCCAATCTGGGACGGGTTGCAGATGACTGTCGTGCAGGATAGGCCTGTCGATCCGGTGTGGGCCTATACCAATGCCAATGTTACCGTAGATGGATTCAAATACGCCTCCAGCGCCCGCAAAGCGCGCCACACGGCGATACAGGTCAGTTGGGTCAACCCTGACAACGACTGGGCATCCGATATCGAGTACGTCTCTGACGATTCGCTGATTGCCCGCTATGGTCTGAATGTGTCGCAGGTAACGGCTTTCGGCTGCACCTCCAGAGGCCAGGCGAACCGGGTAGGGCGCTGGATCCTCAAAACTGAGCAGCTCGAAACCCAAACGGTCACGTTTGATGTGGGCCGCGATGGGCTTAATAACCTGCCCGGCGACATCATTACCGTGGCGGACAATGATTATGCCGGCGCCCGCATGGGTGGCCGCGTGATAGCGTTTTCGGGTACGTCAGTCACGCTCGACGCGCCGGTGGAAATTGCCGAAACTGAAACGGCCTATTTTTCCTATTTGAACGACGCGGCCGCTATGGTGAAAATCCAGATTGCCGCACCCGTTTCAGGCAGCCAGATAACCCTGGCCAGCGCGCCGGCCGGGCTGCGCAAATGGGGCATATTCACCATTTCCAAAAGTAGCCTTGCGACCAGGTTATTTCGCTGTCTAGCGATAACCGATAATGTTGATGATGGCACATACAGCATTACCGCATTGCAGCATGACCCGAATAAACAAGCCGAAGTGGACCTGGGCGAGCAGTTCGATACTCCCACCACGACGCTTTATGGCAGCTCCATACCGGCCCCGGAACATATCGCCATCGATGACTCTGTGGCGAATGATGTTTATCAGATCCGCATCACCTGGGATACGGCAAAAATCTACACCGGGATCACTTTCAATCTGAAACTGGTCCGCCATGACGCCGGCGGCGATGTGGTGGTGTTGCGCGCCAACACGGCGGACATGCAATACACAGTCGGCAACCTGTCGCTGGGCAGCTATTCGGTCTTCATCCGCGGCATGAACGCCGCCGGCCAGCTTGGCGAAGAGTCCGAAGTGGACATGACCATAGGGCCGCCGCTGGCGCCGTCCTCCTTGTCGCTCTACAGCACGAATTTCAGCATCAAAATTGTCCCGGTAGTGAATGGTGTGGTGACGCTCGGCACCCGGTATCAGTTCTACCGCGGCGCCAGCCTAAGCGAGGCCCTCGCCATGGCGAACTATGTCGGGCAGGGCTATGAATTTCTCGACGATGGCCTGACGCCGCTAACGACCTATTGGTATGCTGTCAGGGCATTCAATAATATCGGGCGCTCAGCTTTGGTAACCGGCAGCATCGCGACCAAAAAAGACGCCACCGACATCATGACGGTCATCAGCGACGCTATTCCTGATATCGAATGGGCGCGGGATTTGTCCCAGGAAGTTGCGGTAAACACCTCAGCGGTAGGGCTGCTTTCAGACCGTGCGTATCTCGTCGTGAATAACGAGGGGAAAGTATCGGGCATAGCGATAACGACCAGCCCCGGCGCATCCGTGGTTGATATCCTGGCAAACTATTTTGCCGTTACCGACCCGAGCACGTTGCAGAGAAAACTTTATTGGGATGGCAATAATAACCGCTTAGTGATCGAAGGAGAGGTTAACGCTATCGCGGGCACATTCCAGAATGTCACCATCGCGCAAAACTGCAATATTTTAGGGACTCTGACTGCCGCCCAAATATCGGGAGGGACGGCCGCCAACTCCAGCATTGATTTAACTGGCGTTTCAGACCCCAACGGTAACGCGACCCATACACAGGATTTTCATAAAAACTTGATGGCAAACTCATATGTAAATCGCGTCCTGACTATCGTCGGGCCGATGAGCATCGGAGCATCCGCTAACGGGCCAGGCTCTTTATCTGTCGAGATATTCGCCAACAATGTCAGTATCGGTTCAGCGACAATCGAAACACCATATATAAACGCCGAAGCCAGTTCCGCGAATGGCGCTTTTGGTGCAGCTGTCAATGTTCCAGCCGGAACGGAAATGGATATCACGATACGAGTTTCGAAAATAAACCGGGGAACCATGATTGCAGGACCCGCAATTATGGTCGCTTGTCGTGATACCGGTTCAGACTGGTCGGCGCAATATTAAAATAGGCCGTTTCGGCCGTTTTTTTCATTTGGAGTAAACCATGACCGTAATCTCTGGCGTATTAACCGCGCCCGACGGCAGCGCTTTGCCGAGCGTTAGCATTAATTTGAAGGCGCTGGCGACTTCATCGGCTGTTGTCGCTCAGCTCGAATCGGAAACTGTAACTGACGCCAGCGGGAATTATTCTATTTCGGCAGAAGTGGGGCAGTATCAGGTAACGATATCGGCTTACGGCCAGCCTGATAAACTGGTGGGGAACATTCAGATCTTCGCCGATTCAGTAAACGGGACGCTTAATGATTTCCTGACCACGCCAGGCGAGGACGCCCTTACGCCGGTTATCGTGGCGACGGTAGAGAGCATGCGCCTTGCGGCCCAGACTGCCGCTACTGATGCCCTGGCGGCCCGCGATGCGGCGCAGGGATATGCCATTCATGCAGAGGCGGTCTCAGAAGGCGGGGCAACTTACGCATCAACCACGGCAGGGTTAGCTGCCACCACTTCCGGCCAATACTTCCGTGTTCCGCAAGGAACTGGCGCGACTTCGAGCTTTATCTATTATCTCAATAACGCCGGATCCGCTCTCGCTGTAGCCGATGCTGTTGGCAAGGCTGCGGTGGATGCGGTGGCGGCTATTATACCGGTGGTGCAATCAGCGCCTGGGATTGTTCACGCTTTTGCTGATGAAAACGGTAATACGGCGTTAGCAATATTGAGTAATGGCCTCGCAAAAGTTGCCAGTATGATGTTTGG
>NZ_JAAVUT010000029.1 GCF_018449575.1 Sodalis sp. dw_96
TCGTTAATGAAGCGGGCCGGAACGTTGGCGGATAAAGTTAAAACCAGCATGGGCGGAATATTTTCATGATAAACCCCTCCCCTGTCTTAACTGGCAACACAGTATCATCCACTGCCCCCGCCTATTCAGCCGATCATACGCTGGCCCCTGATTTTCGGCTGACAGTAGATGAAAAGGACATAACTGCCAATTTGCGGCCCCGGTTGTTATCGCTGACGCTTACCGATAATCGCGGGCTTGAAGCGGACCAACTGGATATTGAGCTGGACGACGCTGACGGTCAAATACAGCTACCGGGACGCGGCGCGATAATAAAGGTGTTTTTAGGTTGGCAAGGTGAAGCGCTGATCGGCAAAGACAGTTTTACTGTGGATGAAATAGAGCACCGCGGGGCGCCCGATATTTTGACTATCCGCGGTCGCAGCGCGGATTTTCGCGGTTCGCTGAATTCAAGCCGCGAGATCTCTTATCACGAAACCACCCTTGGCGAGATTATCAACCAAATCGCCGCCAGAAATAATTTGGAGCCTGTGGTGTCAGACGCACTGGCGGCGATCCCTATCCCACATATAGACCAGACGCAGGAAAGCGACGCGGCGTTTATTACCCGCCTTGCCGAGATGAATGGCGCTGTGGCGGCGATAAAGGCCGGACGACTTATGTTAATTCTGCCGGGTTATGGTAAGACTGCGTCCGGAAAACCCATACCGCAAATATTAATACAGCGTCGTGATGGGGACCGGCATAGTTTTTCCATTTCTGATCGGGAAGCCTATACCGGCGTGACCGCAACGTGGCTGCAGACCAAAGATCCAAAGCCCCAAAAGTTAAAGTGACGCGTGTTAAAAAACAACCCCATCTACGGGCTCTGCAACATCCAAAGAGTAAAGTGAACAAACCAAATTCGTCGAAAACGCCAGAGGCCAGAACGGGAGAATATCTGGCGGGAGACGATGAAAATGTTTACGCCATTTATACCGTCTATGCCAATAAGGCCGCTGCCGTACGTGCAGCCCAGGCAAAGTGGAATAAGCTGCAACGAGGTGTGGCTGAATTCTCTCTTTGTCTTGCCCTGGGACGTGCTGATCTTTACCCAGAAACGCCGGTGCGGGTAAGAGGATTTAAGTCAGTCATCGACCAGCAGCCATGGATTCTAACCAAGGTCATTCATCAACTGAGCGATAGAGGCTACACGACGTCGGTAAATATGGAAGTTTCTTTGTCAGGTATGCATGAAGGGGCTATGGAAATCGGGGTAAATAATTGAAATACAATTCACAATTTTGAACTTAATGATAAAATCCACAGAACATTAGCCACTCTCCAGGAGGTATTTATGATGCACTGCCCTATTTGCCGACGGGTAGCCCACACCCGATCCAGTCGTTACCTCAGCGAGAGTACCAAGGAACGTTATCACCAATGCACGAACATTAATTGCGGCCATACATTTGTAACTATGGAATCATTCACACGTTCAATTATGACTCCAGGTATAACTGATCCTGCCATTCCCCACCCCACGACCAAAAATAAGAACCTTATCACTGCTTAAAAACAGCCTGCGAAAGCAGGTTTTTTTAAAATCAAATTGCGCACGCCCTCGCAACTTTTCAGGCCATTTCAGGCCAGTTTTTTTCTGTTTTTGCTGTATAAAAAATAGGCGTAGACACTTTGTAGTCATTTTGTAGTCATTTCGGGGATTTTGAGAAATTGCGGGCATAAAAAAACCGTCTCTCGACGGCATCAATGTTACTCATACTGCTTTGTTTTTATTACGAATTCTGTGTGGTACCCGGGACGGGACTTGAACCCGTACAGCCATAAAGCCGAGGGATTTTAAATCCCTTGTGTCTACCGATTCCACCACCCGGGCGTCGGGAAATTCAATACTTGGAGGCGCGTCCCGGAGTCGAACCGAGGTAGGCGGATTTGCAATCCGCTGCATGGCCACTCTGCCAACGCGCCTTTACTGCCTTAGATCAAGGCTTCGTTGTACATCTGGAGCGGGAAACGAGGCTCGAACTCGCGACCCCAACCTTGGCAAGGTTGTGCTCTACCACTGAGCTATTCCCGCATCGATGAAACCACTTGACAAACCAGCAATCAAACTTGCTGTTTTTACTATTATCTTTAAGCAATCGGTCGTTGCTTTCGATGCGTTGCATTCTACTGACCTGACGTTACGAGTCAACAGAATTATCGCGCCGCGAAGCTCGTTTGTTGATTTTTACGGCGCTTAGATCAGTGTTCAAACAAATCATGGCGGGCGGCGTTCAAATACTGGAACATTGACCAAAATGTCAATACTGCCGCAACGTACAATGCTGCAATGCCTATACCCGCTATCCACTGATCCGGACGCCACAAAAGGGCCACCAATGCCAGCATCTGGGCAGTGGTTTTGACTTTACCGATCCAGGAAACCGCCACGCTGCTGCGCTTACCGATTTCTGCCATCCATTCTCGCAGCGCGGAAATGATAATTTCCCGGGCGATCATGGTGGCGGCCGGCAAGGTTATTAACCACGAATGGAAATGTTCGGCCACAAGCACCAGGGCGATGGCTACCATGACCTTATCCGCCACCGGATCCAGAAACGCGCCGAAACGGGTAGTCTGCTTCCAGCGCCGGGCAAGGAAACCATCAAACCAATCGGTTACCGCCGCCAAAATAAAGATTAGCGCGCATGCCAGCGGTGCCCAATAAAAGGGCAGATAAAACGCCAGTACGAAAAACGGTATCATTACGACACGTAACAATGTAAGCCAAGTCGGTATATTCAATTGCATAGCACTATAGGTAACTGTCTGGCTGGAGTGGAATTAACGAGTATGTTGCTACATTGCCGTTAGTGTTTCAATGCATTAAATATTTTTTCTGCTAATGCATTCGAAATACCGGGCACCTTAGCAATCTCCTCGAGACTGGCGTTCCTTAAAGGCTGTAAACCGCCCATGTATTTTAACAGGGTTTGACGACGTTTGGGGCCGACACCCTCAATTAATTCCAGAGCGCTGGTATTTTTCACTTTTGCACGTTTGTTGCGATGGCCTGTGATGGCGTGATTATGCGAATCATCACGGATATGCTGGATCACATGCAGGGCGGGGGAATCGGAGGACAGGGAAATCCCTTCGCCATGAGGTTTCAAAAACAACGTCTCCAGACCCGCTTTCCGGTCTGCTCCTTTGGCCACGCCAAGTAATATAACGCGGGATTTATCCCAGGGAACGTCAAGTTCGTTGAAAACATCAATGGCCATGCCCAATTGGCCTTTGCCGCCATCGATGATCACCACATCCGGAATCTTACTCTCCTCGAGTGCCTTGCCGTATCGCCGGCGCAAGACCTGGGACATGGCGGCGTAATCGTCACCAGGCGTGATGCCTTCAATATTAAAGCGCCGGTATTCAGCGCGCACCGGCCCGTTGGAGTCAAACACCACACAAGAGGCGATGGTCTGTTCACCCATGGTATGGCTGATATCAAAACATTCCATCCGGTTAATGGCTTCCACTCCCAAGAGTTCCGCCAGGGCCTTCAGCCGCTGATGAATGGTGGACTGCTGGGAAAGTTTAGTGACCAGAGCGGTGGAAGCATTGGTCCGAGCCAGTTTCAGATACCGGGCGCGGTCACCTCGCGGATGCGACTGGATATGGATTTTACGTCCCGCCAGGGAGCTCAGGGATTCGGCTAACAATTCACTCTCCGGTAGTGAAAAATCCAGCAGAATTTCGCCAGGCAAGGTCCTCATCTGGCTACCCTGTAAATAGAACTGGCCGACGAATGTCTGAACCACTTCAGACAGCTCGGTACCCAACGGCACTTTAGGGAAATAACTGCGGCTGCCCAATACTTTGCCCTGCCGGATGAATAGCACATGCACACAGGCCATACCCGCCTCAAACGACACGCCGATAACGTCCAGATCCTCATGATCCCCGGTAACGAACTGCTTTTCGGTTACCCGCCGAACCGCTTGGATCTGGTCGCGGGCGCGGGCAGCGTCTTCAAAGTTTAATGCCCGGCTCGAAAGCTCCATCCGTTCCACCAGTTGATTCAGGACCTGTTGATCTTTGCCCGAGAGGAACAAACGCACATATTCCACCTGCTGCTGATACTCCTCGTCGCTCACCAGCCCTTTGACACATGGCCCGAGGCAGCGACCAATCTGATATTGCAAGCAGGGACGGGAACGGTTGCGATAAACACTATCCTCACACTGGCGAATGGGGAAAAGCTTTTGCAGCAATGCCAGTGTTTCCCTGACGGCATAACCGTTGGGGAACGGACCAAAATATTCACCTTTGGCGTGTTTGGCGCCGCGATGGAAACCCAGCCGCGGATGAGTGTCGCTACTGAGAAAAATCAGCGGATAGGACTTATCGTCCCGCAGCAGGACATTGTAACGGGGCTGGTACAACTTTATATAGTTGTGCTCCAGCAGCAAAGCTTCCGTCTCGGTATGGGTAATGGTGACATCTATTTGAGCAATGTTTTTAACCAGGGCTTCGGTTTTACGGCTGCCAACCTGAAGGCGAAAATAACTCGTCAGACGTTTTTTCAGGTCCTTTGCTTTGCCGACATAGATGACAGTCCCCGCAGCATCATACATACGGTAGACGCCGGGCTGACTGGTGACGGTTTTGAGGAATTCTTTTGAGTTGAAGCTGTCAGTCACTACTTAACAATGTCTCCGCGTTGAACAGCCCGTGACGAATCGCCAGGTGCGTTAACTCAACATCACCTCCGATGTTAAGTTTACTGAACATCCGGTAACGGTAACTGTTGACCGTCTTGGGACTCAAATTGAGCTGTTCGGAAATTTCATTTACCTTCTGGCCCTTGGTGATCATCAGCATGATCTGCAATTCACGCTCCGAAAGACATTCGAAAGGCGTCTCAGTCTGGGGCTCAAGCTGACTGAGTGCCATCTGCTGTGCTATGTCCGAAGCAATGTAGCGCTTGCCCGCATTAACGGAACGTATTGCACAGATCACCTCCTGGGGTGCCGCGGCCTTGCTCAGGTAACCCGCAGCTCCAGCCTGCATGACTTTGGCAGGTAGTGGATTCTCCGTGTGAATGGTCAGCATAATGACTTTGATGTCTGGAGAAAAGCGTATAATTTTTCGAGTTGCTTCAAGCCCACCAATGCCGGGCATGTTCATATCCATTAACACAACATTCACACAGTTCGTCCGGCACCATTTCACCGCGTCTTCTCCGCACTGAGCTTCGCCAACGACTTTAAAGCCTTTGATATCTTCAAGAATGCGTCGTATTCCTGCACGCACCAATTCGTGGTCATCAACGAGAAAAACGCTTATCAAAGATAAAATCTCCAAAATGAGGGAGTGACGTAAAGCGAATCAAATATTTAAGACTTAATATTACTACTTTTTAAGTAAATAATGAGTAAAGATTATCCACTTGTACTATAAAATTTAGCATCGCCATCTGCTATCCTTCATTTTAGACAGATAGGTTATCTCACCGCAAGGGAATTTCGTTAAAAACAGTTGACCGGTTCACTTTACTGTAAGACCGCCCTACCCGTACCTATGCCTGTTTTAAATTCCTAAAATAATTTTTCCTGATGGAAAACAAAATATTAATAGAAAATACATAATTAATACAATGGGTTATTAGTAGAATAAAACTCTGAGGTTTATTATAGATTTTGCCGTTCGCTATCGATTAAATTAATAACCCATTTTAATTAGTTATTACTTTTAATCTACCCATGAAATAATCTCTCCGGCAGTTAATTTGCCCCGTTCCCCATGTCCCCTCTTCCATCATGCGAATAAGAGATCTTCGCAAATTTTTTGAAAGAGCCGCCGCTTTGCTGACAAGCGAGTTCGGTTTTGTTAAATTTCCCAAACAAATTCTGCTATAATCGCCGCTGAAATCAAGGAAGGGTGGCCGGAAATTTCGCGCCATATCCGTACCGACAACACATCCGTAACGACGACACATTCGTAACGGCAACAACGCAACGAGGCGACTCTATGGGTAACGTTGAGTTTTTAACCGACAATGACGCAAACACATTGGCACAGGAAGTGAATTGCCTGAAAGCCATGCTGACATTAATATTGAAAGCGATGGGCCAGGCTGATGCTGGCAAGGTTATCATCAAAATGGAAAAGTACATTGCGGAGCTTGAAGATCCAGCACAAGCCGAGGTATTCAACAACACCATAAAGCAGATCAAATACGCATACCGACAGTAGCGCTGCCGGCAAGGATGCCGTGGTCTTGACAATTTTTCCGCAAGCCACGGTATGCCCGATGTGGGTGTCCAGCCAAACATTAACTGTGTTACATTGTCCGCCAGGATATGCCCATAGGCTAATGATAATGAACCTGCTGCTCAAGGCGTTAACCGGCGCCCTTGTTGTACTATTAATCGCTTTGTTGTCGAAAACACGAAACTATTATCTGGCAGGCCTGCTTCCCCTCTTCCCCACATTCGCCCTGATTGCCCATTATATCGTTGGCACCGAACGTGGTCTGGATGCACTAAGAACCACAATCTTATTTGGCATATGGGCGGTTATTCCTTATCTGGTATATCTTGTTTCCCTGTACTTTCTTATCGGGTCATTAAGGTTACCTTATGCACTGATAAGCGCCGTACTTTGCTGGTCCATCGCCGCCTGGCTGCTCATCCTGTTCTGGCAGCGCTGGTATGGTCTAGATTAAATTATTATCACGCTAAATATCTCTTTTTCCTATCATTTAAATGATATCATCAATACTGCTTGTAGACAAAATCACCTATAATCAAAAAAACACCAGGAGTGGCCTATGAACAGGATACTATTTGTCGTCTGTCTAGCCTTATCGAGTTCTTTACTTACAGGCTGTGTCGAACCTCGGCATACTTCCGCGCCGGTGCCACAAGGCAGTCCACAAAATGTGGGGGGATGTACCTGCACAAGCTTAATCAATTGCTCCTGCGCCTCCACCGCCGCACCCTAATTTTTTTTAGCATAAGTTTTTAATATGGCGCTTTCCGCTACCGAGGGGCGAGTGCTGTTTATCAGGTTAAAAAAACGACAGGAATAAGCTCTCTTTGCCCTGCAAACAATACGCGCTCACCTATTATCCATAAAGGCATGCATTTTTATGGAACAAAAAAATCATCCAATGTATTACAGGGAACGCAGCCAGATCACCTGCGACTCATTCATATTTTCCAAGGCCCAAAGTTCATGGTGTTCCTTTCTGGCTTGATTAGGCGTCATGCCGTAGGTTGTCAGGAAAAGACGGTTGAAGGTCGCGGGTTCAAACTGCCAATAATAGGCAATTTCGGCTATTTTCCACTGACGGTAATGTGGACTAAGCAGCATCCGAGTCGCCGCCACGATCCTTTTTTTGCGAATATGTGCGATTATACCGCCAAAGGGTTCGAAGAGCCGATACAAAGAGGAGCGGGAAAGGCCGAATTTCTGGCATATCAATTCTGAGGAGAGTGCGGGCAGCCGCAGGTTTTCCAGGATAAAATCACAGACCCTCGTGATAACATGTAATCTCGCATCCATCATTATGGGTTGGATCGGCGCGTGGGATGCCCTAATGCCGCTTATAATAAAATCTATAACGGGCCTGGCAACTTTATTGACTTCATTATTGTTTAAATTAGCGCTGTGGTTCATTAGCGCGATGAGATTTGATGCGATTAGCCGGCTAAGGAAATCTTTTTGACGAATAATTTTACCATGCAACTGACAGCTGTTATCTATATCAGATAATAATACTCGCGGAAACGCTACATAAATAACATCCACAAAACTTGATTTATGCCCTGTTTTAAAACCCAGTTTAATAGGTTGGAGCAAATCTAATATGATAATATCACCGGGCTCAAGCTGTATAGCCAACCGGCCGGCTAATCCTTCAATTCCGCCATCAATCATAATCATCATGATAAAATGATCATTTAAATTATCATATTTATATGGCAGATTAATCAACTTTTGCTCGCTCGATCTAATATGCCCGCAAATAAAAACATCAAAATGGTGCGCTTCAACGCTCCAGGTAAACGTCTCCGCTTCAGTACGTGTAAAATCAGACTGCAGTAAGGCAGCATTCACACCGGAACGCCAGCGCTCAACTTTGGAGGTTACACCTTCAGAGGGTAAAGATTGGTCATAAATGATACGACCGCTGTGGTTAGTCATATGTGTGCATGATTGTCCGAAAGGGATCCTGTGATCCATAATAGCGGCGGTACTATTAAACTTGTATGACCTATATCTAAATTAGGATATTCCTGATTACAAATCATGAAAATAAATCATAATAATATGATTTTAATCAAGAAATTATGAATAGTTTTCCTTAACAATTTCTATAATTTTTCCCGCATTGCGCAGATTATAAGAAAAAATACTATAAGGATATTTTTAAAGATAAATCAGCAGAAAATATAATATTCATTATTAGATTCAGAATCATTAACCAATTCAGGCAATATTTATACTTTTTTTAGCACATGCAGATATGTTCTGAAATGAAAATACTTCATAGAGCCTTGGGAAAAATCTATTTTTTTGAACCGCCGCTCATCCTCGCTGAAAAAAGCAGTCAACTGACAAAACTAGGGCCAAGGAAAACCTATATGAATATCTTATGTTTAGAAAAGTCAAGATGTTATAAATAATCCGGGGATTGATAATTATTCAATGAGCTGATCTTGATCCAAAAGAGCTGCGATAAAACCTTATTACATAGACTTATATCTTCGCCATACTTCGGTAGAAAATCGGAAGGTCAAACCGCCCTTTTCTATCTGACTTTTCTGCACATTTCGCCACCTGCGCAGTACGCACTTACTTTTGCGCAGTAGTGCGCAGTTTTATTTTTTCAGGAAGCTTAATGTACCGGCGTCCAGTAGCGCAGTTGATTCCTTTGGACCCCCACCATGGCTTTGGGAAGATGTTCGTTTTGGCATAGTCGGCGAGGAATTTTTTTGAGCTACCCCTAGTCCGGTTTTGCCTTTGTTTATTCCTAATGCTTCGTCAAAAGAAAGATAAAGGCTGATATTAAAAATTAACACACAGGAGAGTTGATATGTTGCCAGAGGTCAAAAAAAGATTACTAGCATTAACGAATGATAATGTCAGGGAAGTGAAAATTGCGGCCATTCAAGCGTTGGCAGAATCAGCCGATCCCGAGCCTGAGATTATTGAACGCTTTTTGCTCCTATCTAACGACATGGTAAAAGAAGTAAAAGTTGCCGCGACTATCGCGCTCGGCAGAATCAACCGTCTACTGTAATCCATCATCACAAGGGCTAATTTTGATTAGACCTTGTGATAACGCCCCCCATTATAGAGGTGACGAAAAGAGCCGCCCACGACTGTGACGTGTTCTTTACCACCAAGCCCGGCAGTACCAGTAAAATCCAAAGCCGCCGCCAGGTATGTTTTAAGGATGAGAAATATTTCCGTTATGGTTCCCGCCTGGGGTTTGCGATGTCATTTCATTGCTGACCGTGCTAATCCGCTTATTTTCGAGGTCATGGTGGATGCTTTGCCGTTTGCCTATTTGGTCGTTTGCAATGACAGCGGCAAAATAGGCAATGAGCATGGTGTCGGTAAGCGTACCTCTGTACGCTTGCCAGATAATAACGCCGGTCACCGTAATGAAGCCAAGACCCTTCATCCATTTGCTTAATGAAGGCCGTTCGTCGCCGGCGCTGTTGAACACGTCAAGGATTGGCATCAGAGCAGCACCTTGCAGGAGACTTGATACCGGGCCTGCCGATCGTTGAAACCGTTTGTTCCGCCGTTGATGCGCTTCGTCAGCCCCAGCATATCTTTAGCGTCTGCGAATGCATTGCAGCCATTGGCATCCCAGAACCACCCGGCGGAACGAGCAACGTTTGCGTCTTCAAGGAGAGAATCAGGGTTGGCAATCAGGTCCAGGCCGAGCTTTTGACCGCAAGCGAGGTAGTTGTCATGGAAGGTGACCTGCTTCAGTCCGCGGCCCCGATATCGCCAGCCATCTCCGTCAAGCTGGTTACCGTAGCGGCCACCGTAAACGATGTTTGCTATTGCCATCTGCCGTTGAGGCGATAACGCCAACTCCCCGGTTTTTCGGCCAAGCTGTTCGCGTTGCGCGGCGGTTAACCTGTCGCCAAAGATCGTTAATCCGACAACGGAGTAATTAAATGACTCGGACAAGGTGGTAAATCCGGCTGATTCCGTTCCGATTTGCGCTATGAATGCAGCCTGACGCAATCCCGTGTCTATACCGAATTCATCCATGGTGTCGGTTAGGAGTTTAAACCAACGAGCAGCGAGAGAGGGCGTCAGATTTGCGGCAAATCGAAAGTTATCTTGATTCATTTTCTGTCGTCCTTCGCCTCTTGTTTGACTTTCTTGATAGTGCTGCCGGGCAAACTGACAAACGGTGTTTGAGGCCGATAAGTGTCTTATCCTGGTCTCTGACATTGCGCCATTTGAATTCCCCTGGCGTCTCGCCGATCGGTCCTGTGGCTTTAAACAGGTCGGAAAGCGTCGATTTTTTGTGTCACTGATTAGGTAAATAAATATCAGCGCAGGCAGGCCAAAACAATCGCATTAAATAGCACAGGTGCAGCAATTAGCAGTGGGGGTTTAGGTCAAATACGCTTAAGAGCACGCCTTCTCCATAATAAAAGGTATTTGTGTTCCTCCAGCATAACCATGCCGCGTTTGACCCCCATCCCTCAACTTGTCGTTACCTTCGAATCCGGTTATTGCCGGTAAAACTCCAGCGCGGCAAAAGCAGGGACAAACTCTTTATTTATCAGTCCACCGGCGCGTGTGCAAAAAGGCTTGGATACCTGTAGGCACGGATAAAATCAACTGCGCGTCGAAAAGATCGCCAGCGGTACCTTGAGCGCAAATTATTAACTGGTATATGACAGATTTGGCAATGTAGGAGAAATTGGTCAACCCGGCAGGATATGAACATCGTCGTTGGATATTTTTTCATCAAACGTCGTATATAAAAGCCGATGGTAATACAGCTTCGACAGTAAGAAAAACAAGAGTTGACAGTAATAAAGCTTGGCAGTCTGTTTTGCGACGGGTAGGAATAGAAAACCTACGTTTTCATGATTAGAAACGACTTGAGTTAGTTGGTTAATTAAATCCGGTATTTAATTA
The DNA here is from genome assembly GCF_018449575.1 of Sodalis sp. dw_96. GTDB lineage: Bacteria > Pseudomonadota > Gammaproteobacteria > Enterobacterales > Enterobacteriaceae > Acerihabitans. The sequence continues at coordinate 11,173 of NZ_JAAVUT010000029.1, forward strand.
TCTGCATGGTAAGAATTGGATGGATGAAAATTGGCCGAAATAGGGACAAGATATACACATTTATCGCCGATTCATTTATCTGAGCATGCGAAGCAAATTCATGAGATACTTCATACAACAGCACAAATAAGGAACAAGCAGGAAAAAGGATTAAAGAAGGTGGTTCAAGCAGTTGTTATTGTTGGTGGGTCGTGCAGGGTTCGAACCTGCGACCAATTGATTAAGAGTTTTTGATAAAAATAACTTAAAATCAACACATTACACAATATATCTTTACTTTAGAAACGATAAACCACCATATGAAGCTTTTAAATGATGATTTATCGCCATTTGATCGCCATAAGTCAAACTCGAAATTATTATCACCGAAATCATGCCATTTTTTTAACAAGTAGGTTTGTGGATTTTTTAATTTTTTGATTCAATAATAAACCAACTTCCCCCTGTTCTGCAAAACTTACGGATTTATTATTTATTTGAATGTCTTCTAGAATTGCTTTTTGATAAACATCTCCGTCTCGTATTACTATTTCCATACCTTTTTCTACTCTGATGCCATTTATGTCATCAATTATAGCCACCATACCTTCTTTAAATAATTTTGATGGTTTCCCAAGCGATAAAAACGAATTAGCGGTCAGATCAACGAGACCAATTTCATGCAATTGCTCAATTACGTTTTTTTTATTTAATATGCCGGCTTCTATTAAAAAAAATGATTTAAATAGTTCGTATGTTGTAAGCAATCCTCTTTCGGCAAGTTCTGCATCTCTGATTTGAGTTGTAGTAAAAGGAGGATTAATTCTTGTCTTTGGCGGGATATAACGCTGATGATTTACAATATATAAAGCGTCTACATCAAATTTGTTTCTTTCTTTACACCTTCTATGCATGATTTTACTGATTTGAGCACAATCATTATCCGTTGAAGTTCCACCAACCCCTTTCACTTCAATGATTAATAATCCTTTATCAGTCTCAATTTGTAAATCTTCTTCAAGTAATTCATTGTTTGTGTTATCAACATCTATAATATCAACATAGCCAAGCCAATTCAAAAACTTTGATACTGCACTAACTAGATTATCACCCGTTTCAAAGATCATCTCATGAAGAAACTTAAAATTTTCATGATTGGTATTAATCTTCTCATCTATTTTTTTATTTTCAAGAACAAATCTATTTTTAAGTTCATTTTTTTGTTCCAATAACTTTTTTTCATTTGGAAGGAAATAGTCATCATTTTCTAACCATTTAAATTGCCCTGAATACGGGAAGATCTTAGGGCTAACGCTAGGTAAATAGACATCGAGTAGTTCCTCTAAAAAATCACTTTTATTAGTAATATCTGGAAAGAAATACAAGGTACTATTGCCTGCTAGCAACACAAACGAAACGATCTCATCGTTAGAATTCAAAAGCAATGGAATAAAATATGAAGCTTTCTCAAATTCACCAATATTACTATACTGCATTGGATGTTGAAATACGTTATAATACGCACCATTTGAAACATGCTTTTGAAGTAATTGATCTATAAACGTCTCATCATTAGTTAATTTCATTTTTTTTCCGAAGCGCCGGAGACTCGATGGCATTTTCTTTAAAACGCTTATATTATCCAATGGTCCTATCTGATCGACTCGCTCTTTAGTACCTGTATAATACCTCATCTTATAAACTTCACTGGTAAATGACCCTAAAAAGACAATTACAATCTTCTCATTTTTGAATATACTTTCAAACTCTTTTGCAATAAGGTCTAATGCGAATGGTTTCGGGTTATAGGTACTTTTAGGATGTTCGCAAATTACCACAATATCCTTATCGGTCCGTTCTTTATTTTCAAATTCCACTGTCTTGTTGCTGGTCAAATCGAATATAAAAACATCATTTTCATGCAAATTAGGTGGAACACACGGCTCATACAAAACTTCTTGATATTGATGTTCGAGTAGTACTGGAAGGGTTACACATGAGCCTAAACTTGCGGTAGTAAAATTCAAACCCATCGAGGCCAACTTAATCTCAACATCCAGAGAAGGATCAAATAACAAAATACTTGGCATATCAATTTTAGCTATGTTTGTATTATTACTTTCATATTCTTTACTAGTAATTATATTTAAATCTTTAGGGCTCTTCTTAGATTTAATGAACACTTCATATCATCCTTTCATACTGACATCAATGGATTATATCGTATCGCATCTTCTAAATGTTCTGGTGAAAAATGCGAATACCGCATCGTCATCTTGATATCGGTATGCCCTAAAACCCTCTGCAATACAAGGATATTTCCACCATTCATCATAAAAAAGCTGGCAAACGTATGCCGTAGCACATGGGAGCTTTGCCGTGCCGGTAGTTTTATGCTTGTGCGTTTCAAGGCTGAACGAAACGCCGCATAGCATGACGGGAATAAGCGACCACTTTTTTGTGGTAATTGGTTATATAGTTCTTCGCGTATGGGCACGCTGCGATTGCGTTTGCCTTTTGTTTTCGTGAAAGTAACCTTGTGAGGAATAACCTGCGAACGGGTCAATTTTTCTGCTTCTGACCAGCGGGCGCCGGTAGCCAGACATATCTTCACCACAAGGCTTAATTCGGGGACAGTGCTTCGAGCGCAGGCATTGAGTAGTTCTTCAACTTGCGGCTTGGTCAAGAAAGACATCTCCTGCTCGGTGGTGCTGTACAGCCTGATATTTTTTAATGGATTGTCCTTTTTCCATTCTCCACAGCGCATAAGCTCATTGAATACCGCACGCAGGTAGGCCAGTTCAATATTTAATGTCCTGGGTGATACGCCCTTCTTTCTCGTGCCGCGCAGGATTTCCCCTTTGAGACGTTTTTCTCTATAGCGGGAAAACGCCTTGGCATCAAAATCTACCGCCTTGGGATCGCCAAGGTCGCGGCACAGATTCATTAATACCTTCAACCGGTTCTGGTAGCCATTCAGCGACACGCCATAAGCACCGGCCCATATTTCCACTAAATCAGAAAGCGTGCGGTTATCTCTTTTTTCGCCCAACCAGGGTTTGACATCCACCTCCTCCATGATGAAACGCTCAAATGCCAGCGTTTCACCTTTGGTGGCAAACTGTTTTCTGATCCTCTTTCCCGTACGGCCATTCGGGTAACACTCACAAATCCATTTCCCTGTGCTTAATTTCCTGATTGTCATACCTTTCCTACGCTTTTTGTAAAATACTCTCCACATGGGCTAAAACTGAGATATCCGATAAGGCGCATTCAAACGGCTCTTTGATTTCACTGCCGCTGACGCGGACCTTTCCGACGGGGATCAGCTCTAAATTCCTGATACTGACCTGACCTTCTATCTCAACAAGCCACTTCCCATCCAGCACCGTCTCAAATGCATCATCCAGGATGTATTTGGTTGCATCCTGTCCGACGATGCGCGGTTGCTGGATCCCTTCATCAAAAAATTTCTTATCGATTACAAGATAACCCTTATCTTCAAGTTTACCTTTATTAAGCAGGCTATATTTAAGCGAGATCACTTCTCCCTTAGCATCCTCATACATAGGGCCATCACCATGAGCCAGCCAGTGTAATGAAACGCCGGTATCAAGTGCACAGCCAATCAACAGTATCGCCGGGTAAAAATCGCGGTTCCACCAAGTGCCCAGAGTGCTATTGCTAATGCCGGTAAGGTGTGATAACTCCGCCCTTTTTTTAAGGCCATACGCTTGTATCGCCCGCTCTATCGCTTCCCTACCGCCACCGTTTGGATCAAATCGTCTCATTTGAAATCTTCCATTTGACCTCACTCAAACGAGGTGGTAAATTCGCCACAACATCTCGTTTGAGCTAGTCTAGCTTAATTGCTCTTCATCGTCGAAAGGAATAATGCCTTATGAAGCCAATAATCTCAATAAACCTTGTCGTACCGGCGCCATATCTTCCAATTGAAGAATATTGCCGTTTGACAGGCCATGCCAAGTCAACCGTGCTGCTGATGGTGAGCGATGGCCGCCTTACCATCAAACACAAGGCCGACGCCCTCAATTCGAAAACCGGCAGGATCAAAGTTAAAGCCAAAGTTGAGATCAACATGGTAGAGCAGACCCTACGCGCTCTCCATGAGTCTGGGTTTGATGCGCGCCTGAGCGGCGCAGTGAAATCGTTTTGATTTGTTAAAAGGAGACCCATATGTTTAAAAAAGGAACGGGCAAATATCCCTTATGGGATGCGGCGCTTCAGCATTTTGCTCAAACTAACGACACTCAACGCCTTGCGGAAAATTGCGGATTGGATCTCAAATCTCTCAGCGAAAAGTTGGATCCAGGCAGACTCGAACGACTAACCGCTGCTGAGCTTATCCATCTCACCCATGAATCAGGTGATTGCACCCTCTTGGACGGCATGCTCGCGCAGTTAGGCATCATTACGCCTAACGATATTAGCAACTCCTTAGAACATATTTACCTGCCGGACCGGGCAATGAGGATTTCAGCCAAAGCCGTTATGCTTCCGGGACGCGCGATGAAGTTCATTGTCAAAAATGCTCATTTGAATGAGACGAGTAATACCGACGTTTATCTAACCTGCGAGACAGGGCATGGCGCGATGTCTTATGCCAATGCGCTCAGACAACATTGTTTTAAGGATTCTAAAACGAACTTCCCCTCAACAAGACATTAATTCAATCAATAGCTTAAGGATAAGTTATGAACAATCGATTTTTATTCAAATCCTACCATATCCGCACTTTGCCAGACGGTATTCGCAATGTTATCGGTAAATACTTCGCTACCCAGCGCTGGCAAGCCACCTGTGCTTTTTATGACAAGTTACCGGAACGCTACCGGGCAACGGTCTGCTTCCATGCGGGTCTGAAAAAACAGCAATGCACTTTCGGTCTTGTTGAAATGGACATTATCGATCGGGAAAAAATTGTTATGGCACTGGACGAGATACGCTGTGCTTTTAATGATTACGCATACCGCGGTCCTGACCGCTTCGCGTTGGTAGAAGCGTTGAGTCTGAGTGAACGCAAAACCCTTTATTTTCACGCCAGCAAGACGCCGATTGAGCTCGAAAATTCTTACGACTGGACACAAGGCAGAAGCCCGGCCTATTTCCTCACAGTGCTTTGCGCATTCGAAGAGCTATGTCAGATGTTCGATGATGCTCCGGTGATTATCACAGCCGTTAAGCCCAGTGAATATGAATTAAAAAACCCCATAACTAACATCTAATATAACTTTTGATTTAATGCGTAAAAGGATAATTACGTATGGCTAAGATCAGCCTGATCACTGATAGAGAATATGTTCGTTATAAGCTTAAAGATTTGATTATCAAAATGCATGTTGTGGACAATAGTGAAGACGAGAAAATGCTCTCCGAGCAATCTTCAATAATATACCAACAGATGGATAACTTCAGAGTACTTACCGGCACTGAATACCGGCGGCAACGCATCCGCTACGGCACCGCTTATTTAGGAAATAGCCATCCGGGAGACATTATGTGGCGCGATGGTCAGCGTTATTATGGCGCTGCCTATGTGGAAGGCTGGTCGCAAGGTGTCAGGGACGATATAAATACCGGGACTTTTTTCTATGCCGGATTTTATGCCATCGAATATGTCTCTTATAAGGCGCTTACTCTGCTGGTTTATGAGGAGTTTCAGCGGCAAGCACAAGCGCATGGAGATTTAAAAAGCACCCATTTCTACTGTTATTGCTAACACTGCTTGATAGCTCAAAAGCTGATTTATTAATAACAAATCAGGCGTGGATCTTTTCGCCTGATTTAATGATGACGTTGTGATAAACGTGCGGAGGGTAATTTTTGTGAGGGAGATGATGAAAGATTATAACCGGGGCCGGGTTGCCCCTTCACCTCCCCCACCGTTTATGGACGCGGCACCGCGTCTCAATCCTGGTCCCTACCCTTGGAACGCGCCCCGTCAAGCAATAGGCCTGCAAGAGAGATCCCTTACCCGTGCGGAATACCTTCAGGGGCAAGGAATCTTGCTTCGCATCGAGCAGCTACCCCGATTTATAAAAAATATCATCCAGGGACGCTTCGATTACCTGCTGAAAAACCAGGGATTACCAAGCGCCAATCGTTATTTAATGCTGACGGTAGCTAAGCGCTTGTTGCCGCGCTTGGACGCCGTCACGCGCCGCTCTGGAATCAATACGGCCTATTCATCCCGATTTTTATCGGAAGCTGATAATTATCGCCTTCTCCCGGATATGAGTGACAAGAAAGTCGGTCAGTTTGCCGAGCATATCGCCAGCCAGTTGAATGAAACCTACGAAGCGTTAAGCGATGAGCAGATAAATCAAAACGGCGGTGATAAGGACATTCTTTTTACCGATAAGGTTCAGGTCGTTTTTTTTGCGCAAATTGCCGGAATGGCCCGTTCGCTTAATGTCATCCCCGTCCATTGGCGCTCTTATCGCAGCGGTGCGCTAACCATGCGACGGGCGGTTGCCAGCATATGCCGTTTAGTGAATGACCAGTGGTGGAAACGCCAGCTTATTGCCCAGCGTGACCGCTGGCGCGAGGCACTGCTGATTGCTGTGGGGCAAGTGCATCGTAATGCCTCCCCCTATGCCAGCAAATCGGCTATCAGGGAGGTACGCGCCCGGCGTCAGGCCAATATGGAATACCTCAAGCGCTGCGAGATTGAAAACGTAGAAACAGGGGAACGATTCGACCTGATTGAAAAATTCCTGTCCAGTGTCTCCAATCCCGAGATCCGGCGCATGGAGTTGATGAATACTATCGCCGGTATCGAAAAATATGCCTGTCAGAAAAAAGACATTGGGATGTTCATCACTATTACAACACCTTCAAAGTACCATCCGCATCGAATCACTGGTAAAGGCAAAAACCAGAAGGTCCTATTTAACAGAGCATGGGATGACCACGCCTTCACGCCGAAAGACGGGCAGCGTTACCTGGTGAAATTATGGGGCAACATCCGTACTGCCTTTAAAGACCAAGGGCTGAAAGTGTACGGCATGCGGGTGGTTGAACCTCATCATGACGGTACCCCTCACTGGCACATGATGCTCTTCACCCAAAAGCAGCATCGGCAGCAGGTTATTGATATTATGCGTGCCTATGCCCTGCGTGAGGACGGTACCGAGCGTGGCGCGGCGAAGAACCGCTTTGACTGCAAGCACCTTAATAGAGGCGGTGCTACCGGTTATATTGCCAAATACATAGCTAAAAACATCGACGGTTACGCCCTGGATAGAGAAATCGACCATGAAACCGGCAAGCCCCTGAAAGACGCCGCCGCTGCTGTTAGCGCCTGGGCATCCACATGGCGAATACCCCAGTTCCGCCCTATCGGATTACCGACTATGGGCGCATACCGTGAGTGCCGGCGCATACGCAAAACTCAACTTAACGATAATTTTGATGATGCGGTGGAAGCTGTCCGGGCCGCGGCCGATTCCGGAAACTTTGCAGCGTACATAGAACTGCAAGGGGGTGCCAACATCGCCAGGGATTTGCAGACGGTACGGGTGGCCACTATCGTCAGGGAGAACCCAAACGAATATGACGAGGAGACACAGAAAGTCGTCGGCATTTATGCGCCACACCTCGGGTCAGAAAGGGTTTATAAAACACGGACCACAGAATGGCGCATTGTTGAAAAATCCACCGGTCCGGCGCCGTTGACGTTAGAAAGCGGCTCTGCCGCGCCTTGGAGTCCTGTCAATAACTGTGGGTTGCCCCTAAAGACGCTCAAGATTAACGACGCCGGTACTCTTTTAGGAACTGTTCATATCCTGGAAGACGAGCGCCCACCTATCTTTATCGACTGGAAAGATGACGAGATCGTGGCTTGTTTAGCCCGGTACGTCAGGAAAGCACAGAAACAACATCTAGAAAATAAAACATCCCACTCGCCACCAATTTTTTTACGGGCCCCATCGGCGAGGCTTACCCATGACGACAAACGGAGAATGGTTAAGATTAAAACCGAATTGAATATTAAGGGTATCTCGTTAGCTCTTTATGAAATAGAAGCTTTGGCACGCGGTGCAAAAGTAAAAATTAACAATAATCAAATTCAATATAATTCTCTAAACACATGGGGCTATTAACATTACATAATACAATTACTTTAAAGTTTTTTATACACCTGCGAAAATTACTGTTTCATTTAACAGATTCAATTTATAGAATATGCACATTAGTAAAATGGAGATAACTAATGAAAGAGTTAGAAAATTTAAGCTTAACGCTAAACAGAGTCAAATTAGTAGCAGAGTTAGCATTAACTACCCAATGCGAGAGCTCAGAAATGAAAATTGTACTGTCTCTTATAAGCGATTTAGCATCCCAACGATTACCTCAATCACAGAGAAATGCTATCTTATATGAACTTTTTCTTCAGAGTGATAAGGAATAATACAATTAAATAAGACCATTTATAATTTAATCATTTTATATTAAATAGCAAGCAAGTATATATCGGAGTGATCGCGTTGAAAGAAGCGTTAGGAAGATTTCTTTACGAAGATTTATCAGACATTGCAGACCATATCAAAGGGCCATATGACCATTTATTAACAGAAGATGATAAGATTGCTATCTATTATTACAGCACTGATAGATCACTGACAATCAATAATGCTTTGCGTACAAACCAGTGGGAAGATGAATCGCATCTTAAGATTGTCCAACAGCTTGAGCGAGCCCTATCAAAGCTTCCAGTTGACGAATCAAAGCTGCTAATCAGATGGCAAAATTTCGATCACTTGCCACAACCGCCTCAAGTCGGAGATATAATTTTTTGCCCAGGATTTGTAAGCACATCATGTAATCTTGATTTCGAATTTTACAAAAAGAAAAATTATAAATTATTAATATTGCATAATGATGGAAGGTATATTTCACCTTATTCATCTATACCAAGTGAAGCGGAAGTTTTGATAAACAGGAATAATTTCTTTGAAATCAAGAAAATTTGTGATAGAACCTTGTTAATGAAACAATTAGACATAGCTGAACTAACAATTTATTGTATGAAAGATTTAAACCATATCAATTCCAAAAATACAGACCTCGTGGGAGAGTTCTATGACAAAACATAAAAAAAACGCACGAGCGTCAAGTGATGGTTCCCCAATTCCTGACAAAGTCAGAAAGGGTAATGTCATTATATCTGAAGAGCGCGCTAAGCGTTGGGACTCTCAAGAAAGCGGCATGGTCCTCATCAGGGCTGGGGACATTGAAAGCTTACGAAGGGTACTAAAAGAGCGCCAAGAGACAATTGGCGCGCAGCAAAGGATCCTTGATAGCCTTTAATTTTTTCGTACTGAAAGTATACCTATCACATTGAAGGAGCAGCGATCGGGCTGCTCCTTTTAATTTCAGCCATTATCTTTGCATAGTATCATCATTTTTTATAATTAGATTTTAAGGATATTTATTTGATGAGGGAATAATGCATGCAATTGCGCTCTTCGTTTCCAATTCATCAAGTAGGTATTGTTTTTCCATCAAGGTAAAAAGCAACATCTCCCGAACGTCTTTAACCTCAATATGATATGCAGCATAGCTCAATGCGAGGCATTGACATCTCACGTCATCAATATTGGCAGGTCCTGGTTTAAATAATCTAATCATTGCCGCATCCTTACGAGAATAAGGCGCATAGCAGCGGTGATCAGCCGTTGAAGGGTGATAACGGTGAAAGCTGATGCAGCCTTTATAAAGAAAACAGCCGCCATCAGTGTATGGCGGTAGCTTAGACGGGTCTATCAACACCGGATCCTCACCGGCCAGCACCGAAGTGCTGCCCCGCCTAAGCCACCATTGATTTTATTCAAGGTAAAAAAGGCCGCGACATAATAACATACATAATTATTATGTCGCAGAGGAAAACACCAGGTTGATAGTCCTGACATCAGATGAGCTGATGCGCAATGCATATTACTTATTTCCAATATCTATTGCAATGACCGTTTTAGAATTTTAATTTGAATAATATCATCCATTATTAAGCTAAACACTTATTCTTGAAAATAACCAAATACAAGAATGATCACTATTTGAATTAAGTTTTGGGTGAATATTTTACCTATGTATAAAGTTTGCTTCGATCGTCATTTTCAGTTTGCATGCATAGTGCATCAATCCGCATGCTCGCGTTGAGGTTCATTTCTCGCTTTTGAGCCAATCGGGATGCGGGTATGATCTCTCCTGCACTGTGCCTGAAAAGTGTTTAAGGAAGCGAGCAGGCGTGGAGGGGGTAGCATTGCGTGCAAAAGCGATCTTTGCTGCACTCTAACAGCCATAACAGCCATAACAGCCATAACAGCCATAACAGCACCAGTAAATTTTGTTGCTACCACCAAGCCGAGTAAAGAATCTGCGAATTAAAAATTTGCCTGCGAGGCTCATGCAAAACTATGAATTTGACAACTCTATGAAATGAGTATATTAATATTTTTATAATACTTTTTTACCTTATTACTTTATCCTCAGGAGCTAACATTAATTTTATGAGTACAAATTTTTTTAGATTGCGCAGTATAGATAATCTACTTGATAAGTACGATGAGCTACGGCGTCAAAGCATTCACTTCTCTGCACCTGAGGAATTAAACGATCCGATGGAGGGTTATAGAGATATTTTTTGGAATGGTGATTTTGTAGTTTGGAAAAATTTCTTTCAACGTTATATTTTTTGCCTCCAAACGTTCTGTTACAAGCGAGCAATTCTTGGAGAGACAAAAAAAATACTTATTGATGAAATACGATTTCTTGAAGATGAAAGTGATCTTCCAACGGATCTATCTCGTAGTATAAGCTTAGAAATTTCAAAAAAATTTTTTGATAGCAAATGGCTTATGGAATTGATAATTCAAATTGCTAATCGCACAACTCCTATAAGAAGAGAAGAGTTGTCTATATATTTAAATAGCTCACATTTTTTTGCACTAGAGTGCATTTTCTCTGTATATGAACTGCATTGCTTCATACCCCCAAGGCAACAAATATTCAGTGATTCTGAAAAAAATATTAAATGTTTATTAGATAATAATTACATAAATTCACTTGAGCAACTAATAAAAGACAATGATGATGGTGGAAAAACTCTTAATGCCTTCCATTTTGCAAGAAAGAATTCTCAAATGCAATTGGAGTTAATTAATAGATACAACGGCAATATCAACGCTTCACATTTCAACAAGAATTTCCTGTTAATTGAATTTCCTGATAAATATATCAATAAAATTGAAAGTCTTATTTTCCCAGCTTGGTACACAGCTTGCTTCATGACTGATTGCAAAAACTCATCTGCATGGGGGCATTATGGAGATAACCATAAAGGAGCTTGCTTAATTTTCGAAACTAAAAGAATAAAAGATGATAACTTCCTGAATTTAAATGCAAATTTATCTGAAATTTCTTCAAATCACGGTCATGATTATAAGGATTATCAATTCCACCCTATAAAATATATACCAGGTTTTAGCACAATCGATTTTTTCCGGATGTTAAAAATATTCCCAAGAGAAAAAGTCGACTCACAGTGGTACAACTATGAAGGTAAACGTAGTATTTGTGCAGATGATAAGGATCAATCTATAGAAGATTGGAGAACCGTTTACCGGAAAGAGTTCTATCGTGATATTACCAAAAAATCCAAAGATTGGGAATATGAAAAAGAATATAGAATAATTTTATCCGACCAATTCGGTGATTTCCCAAATTCTGATAATCGAACTTTCAGTTATGATTTTAATTCCTTAAAAGGTATAATTTTCGGCATTAAAACCAAACCAGAAGACAAGTTACGCATTATTAAAATAATCAAAGAGAAATGCTCGGTCTATCATAGAAATGATTTTAAATTTTACCAAGCATTTTACTCGTCTGATAAAAACTGCATTTGTTATATCGAACTGGGTTTATTAAAATTCACATAAAAAATTTGATTTAAATTTTTTCGTATTCATATCACGTTCAATTTTCTTTATGTTTTACTACTTAAATTTAGAGAATCACAAAAGATTAAGTCAATGTATAATTCTTAAATTTTATTATCAACTCATTGAATATAAAGTTATAATAACAAAATTTTTCTTGTAATGGCGACAATTCGTTTCTGACAAATACTCCCGCCGCCTTCTCCACATCCCCAAACCCACCGACATTATCCGGTATAATCCCCATCATCTGCGGCGGCACTCGGTGCGCACTTAATAAATCATCCCGACTCGACCGCTTGATGTTAAAAAAGTCATCCCGGGTCGCCACCTCGCTCAGCGGTAAAATCTGAATCCCATCTTTCTTGCCATTCGGCGCATACATAAACAGGTTGCGAAAATTCCCCAGCCCCTTGGTATCACGCATCGCCTTGCGCATCTGCTCTATATCACTGCTGTTTTGTGCCGCGTCGGTCATATACAGGATATAACCTGCATGCGCGCCATTCTGGTAGTACTTGCGCCGAAACAGCGTGGCGGACTCGTTAAGCCATGCGGAATTCAGCGCGCTTAAGTACTCCGGCAGGCCGTATAACTCCTGGTTAACATCCGGCTCAAGCAGATGAAAAACGCTGCCCGGCTCAAAGCGGTGCGGCTCCTTTCCGGGCTGCACAAACCAGTACGTATCCGGCTCAACACCCCGGCGGGTGTATTTGGCCGGCGAGCATTGTAGACGTAGTGGTTGACCGAGCTGATTTTTTCGCAGTTCTAGGAAGGCATTGCCGAACACCAGATAGTCGAGCACAAAGCGGCTGAATTCCTGCGAGCTTAGCAGCGGATGCGGAATAAACGTCGAGGCAAGGATATTGCGTTTTACATATATTGGTGAGCTATGGTGGACTGCTGCGCGCAGGCTTCTTGCCAGCCCGTCAAAGCTTATCGGCGGCTCATACCATTTGCCATTACCGGTGCATTCGATGTAATCAAGCATTTCCCGCCGGTCGAGTACCGGCACCGGTTCACCGAAGGTGAGCATCTGTGGCGGACTGGCCTCCCCCATGGGTAAAGATGCTTTTTGCGGCGCTGCGTTACGCCTTACTAAATGTGCGGCGCCATATTTTGCTTTACGTTTTTTCATTAGAAGAACTCCAGAATATTGGGGCTGTGGCCGCCGTTGGCGGCAGTGAGCGGTTCATTGAGCAAGGCATGCATAATCGCCCAGGCCACATCGGCATGGCTGGCCTCTTCGCTGCGGCTGGCTTCATAGGTCGAGCGGTGACCGCTGGCGGTCATGGTCTTGCGGATAGCCATGAAGGATTGGGTGATATCGGTATGACCGGCGTCATATTCGAGCCGACCGCTGGTGATGGTGTCTTTGGCTTTGAGCACCATGGCGGTTTTGATTTCCGGTGTGTAGCGGATTTCCCGCGCCGCCGGGAAGAACTGCTGCATCAGTTGGAATACCCCCTGCCCGATGGCTGTGGCATCGATACCGATGTAGTCCACCTGATAGCGTTCGGTCAGCCCTTTGATGGATTTTGCCTGGGCGGCAAAGTCCATGCCTTTCCATTGATGCCGCTCCAGCACCCGGAACTTGCCGCCGGGAACCAGGGGTGGCGCTATCACCGCGCATCCCGCGCTGTCGCCGGTATGGGACGGGTCGTAACCAATCCACACCGGACGATAAGCAAAGGGCCGGATGGCATAAGGGTTGAAGTCTTGCCACTCTTCCAGGCTGTCAACCATGCAGCCTTGCAGCTCGGCGAACGGGAACACCGACGCCTGGTCGTCCACAAACCCGCACATCAGCAGATTTTCATATTCCGACGGGCTGTACTCAAGCCGGAGTTGGTCCAGGTCAAACAGGTTGCAGCCGCCGGTTAACGCGTCCTCCACCGTCACAATCTGCCGCCACTGGCCGTCGGCACACAATGCACCGCGGGCTAAATGGCTATGGCTCAGGTCCAGATGGATATGGTCGGCCTTACTGGCGCGCCCCTTGTTGAACAGGTCGCCGGACCAAAACGGGTACGCGCTGTGCGCCAGACTCGACGGAGTGGAAAAATAGGTGGTGCGCCATTTCTTATGCAGCGACATGCCCGAGGCGACTTTACGCAACTCCTGGAATTTGGGGATCCAGAAGTATTCATCCAGGTACAGATTGCCGGTATAGCTTTGTGCGGTACGCACATTGGTGCCGAGAAAAAACAGCCGCGCGCCGTTGCCGAGCACCATCGGGTCGCCTTTTAAATCAACATCCACCAAGCGGGCAAAATCGATGATGTAACTTTTAAAAACATGAGCCTGGGCCTTACTGGCCGAGAGAAAGATTTGATTGCGCCCGGTGGTCAGCGCATCGAGCAACGCTTCATGGGCAAAATAAAACGTGGCCCCGATTTGGCGGGATTTGAGAATATTTCTGATGCGGTGTTGCAGCCCGGCTCGGTACCACTCTTTTTGATAGCGAAAAGCCGTGTTGTGAAACTCGCTTTCCAGCTTTTCCACCGCCTCATCGCTAAACACGTTTTTCGCCACCGGTTTTCGTTCACCCTTGTTCCGGTTGCGCACGTTGGGGTTGAGGTCCGCTTCATTGCCGGTCTGTGCATAACGATTCACCCGCGCCAGCCGCTCAATCTGTCGGCCTAGCAGATCAATTTCCTTGTAATCGCAGCCCTCTTTTTGCCCTTTCATGATGAGTTGGATAAGGCGCGCTTCAAGGCTGGTCTCGATACGGGAAATCGGCGCGACAGCTTCCCATTTATCGCGCTGTTTCCAGCTCTGCACCGTTGGCACTTTCAGCCCCAAGGTTTCAGCAATCTGGCGCACGGAGAAGCCCTGCCAGTAAAGCAGTGCCGCCTGTCGGCGCGGGTCGCTGATGATAGGTTGAAGTAAAGGCTCCATGGCGCAAAGCCTACGCGACAGAGTCGCATAATGGCTCGCGCCGTCTGTTGTGCCGCCTTTGCTACGACGCTGATTTATTGAGACTTTTACCGATTCTGCGCACACTCAGCCCCGAACTATTTACCTCTAAGAGCCGTTTTTCATGACAAAAAGAGTCTCTAAGTTTTTTCGTATCGGCGTCGAGGGCGACACCTGCGACGGTCGGCGCATTAACGCCGATGATATCCAGCATATGGCCGCCACCTTTGATACTCGCGTCTATGGCTGTCGCGTCAACCTGGAGCACCTGAAAGGCATCTTGCCCGACGGCGCATTTCGTCGTTACGGTGACGTGCTGGCACTGAAGGCCGAGCAGATTGCCGACGATTCAGTGCTTAACGGCAAATGGGCACTGTTCGCCAAA
This sequence comes from Sodalis sp. dw_96, assembly GCF_018449575.1. Lineage (GTDB taxonomy): Bacteria > Pseudomonadota > Gammaproteobacteria > Enterobacterales > Enterobacteriaceae > Acerihabitans. The sequence goes on from NZ_JAAVUT010000029.1 coordinate 26,419, forward strand.
ATCTCCCCCACCGATGACTTGGTGCAGTTGAATAAGACTCGCCAGAAGATTTATACCTCGATGGAAGTGCAGCCCAATTTTGCCAACAGCGGCAAGGCTTATCTGGTTGGGCTGGCCATCACCGACGACCCGGCCAGTCTCGGCACTGAAATGCTGACCTTTAGCGCCCACGCCCAACATAACCCGCTGGCCGCGCGCAAATCCGCGCCGGGTAATCTGTTTTCAGCGGCAGTAGAGGTGGCCCTGGAATTTGAAGAAATTCCCGAGCCGGGCGCATCACTGTTTAACCGCGTTAAAGCCCTGCTGACCGGCAAACAGGCCGTTGACGACGCACGTCTTGGCGATATTTTCGAGGCGGTGGAGGCCATCGCCGAGCATTTGCACCAAACCACGACTGCGCAGGCACAAAAAATTCAATCCTTGGATGAAGCACTGACCGACCGGCTGTACCGGCTTGAGCTGGGCGTGGCCGCCGACCGGCAGGCGTTTGATGCCCTCTCCACCCAACTGAGTGAAACCGATAATTGCTACCAGCGACTACGCCCCCTAGCAACCGGCGGCAGTGGCGCGCCTGAGAAAGTTATGACCGACTGCTAAAGCCTTTCATATTGATATTTAGGGAACCCCATGCGTACCCAGACCCGTTTTGAATTTAATGCGTTCCTCACCCGCCTTGCCGAGCTGAACGGCATCGGCCGCGCCGACCTGAATAAAAAATTCAGCGTCGAGCCCTCGGTAACGCAAACACTGATGAACCGCACCCAGGAATCTTCGGAATTTTTGAGCCGGATTAATATCGTACCTGTGGCCGAGATGAAGGGTGAAAAAATCGGCATCGGCATCTCCGGCTCCATCGCCAGCACCACCGACACCGCCGGCGGAAAAGAGCGTGAAACGGCGGATTTTGCCGTGCTGGACAGCGAAGGCTATTTTTGCCAGCAGGTGAACTACGACTTTCATATCCGCTACAATACCCTGGACCTGTGGGCGCGTTACCAGGATTTTCAGGCCCGGCTGCGGGACGGCATCATTAAGCGCCAAGCCTTGGACCGCATCATGGTGGGCTTTAACGGCGTGAAACGTGCAAGCACCTCGAACCGCACTGCCAATCCGCTGTTGCAGGATATCGCCGTCGGTTGGCTGCAAAAATACCGTGAGAACGCCCCGGCCCGCGTGATGGACAACGTCACCGCCGAAGACGGCACGGTGATTTGTGACCATATCCCGGTGGGCGAAGGCGGCCATTATGCCAACCTCGACGCCCTGGTGATGGATGCCACGACTCACCTCATCGCCCCCTGGCACCAGGAAGATCCGGAACTGGTGGTTATCTGCGGTCGCCAACTGCTGGCGGATAAATACTTCCCCCTGGTGAATCAGGCGCAGCCCAATTCTGAAACCCTGGCCGCCGACCTGATTATCAGCCAAAAGCGCATCGGCAACCTGCCCGCCGTGCGGGTGCCCTACTTCCCGCCTAACGCGCTGATGATAACCCGCCTGGATAATCTCTCCATTTATTGGCAGGAAGGTACCCATCGCCGTTTGATTGATGAGGTGGCCAAGCGCGACCGTATCGAAAATTACGAGTCCATTAACGAGGATTTTGTGATTGAGGATTACGGCTGTGGCGGGCTGATTGAAAATATCCGGATGCTCGAACCCGAAGTCAAACAAGACGCGGAACCTCAACCCGCTGAACCGCAACCGGTGGACTATAAAGCCCTGGCCTCGGCGGCAGTGGAAGCAGTTATGGCCGCACGCGCCTCGACACACCGGAACCGGGAGTAAATCATGTTGAGCCCGGCCCGCCGACATGTCTTGCGCCAGTCTGCGGTGGATGCCTCCCAGCACGGCGGCAACCCGCTGCGCCATGCCACCGGCTACGAACTGATGCTGCTCAAGCTCAACGAAGACAAACGCAAGCTTAAGCAGGTGCGCTCCCAGGAGCGTAAAGCCGAACTCAAACGCCAGCTCTTGCCCGACTATGCCCCCTGGGTAGCCGGTGTCCTGGCCGAAGGGCGTGGCGCGCAGGATGCGGTTTTGATGACCGTCATGATTTGGCGACTGGATGCGGGGGACCTATTCGGCGCGCTGAATATCGCCCGCTATGCGCTGCGCCATAAGCTCGCCACGCCGGAGAGTTTTACCCGGCCCACGCCCTACTTGCTGGCCGAGGATGTGGCCGAAGCCGCCATGCGAGCTTATACGGCTCGACAGCCGGTGAATGGGGATCATTTGTTAGACGTCCTGGAGCTGACCGCGCTGGAAGACATGCCGGATCAGGTCCGGGCCAAGCTGCATAAAATCACCGGTTATGTATTGCGGGAACAAGGTGAAAACGGGCCTGCGCTGGAGCATTTAAAACGGGCGTTGCAGCTGCATAGCCGCTGCGGCGTGATTAAAGATATTGAGCGACTGGAGCGGCAATTGCGCCAAAAAGCCGCTGACCGGTCGCCCTGACGAACGCGCCCCGCGCCGGGCGGCACGACAGGCGGCGGACTACTTTCCCCGAGGGTTGAGCTATGCCTAGCCCTCGGGGACTGTGCAAAGCCTGTCGTTCACCGCCCCCTTTTTGGAGGACATGATGTCGTCTTTGGTGATACCCGCGCCGCGCCCGGACAGTGAGGCCGAGCCGCTTATCGACAATACGTTTTTTTGGCCCGCAGTGGATCCGTTAATGCTGCGAACCATCCTGCGCTACGAAGGCACCATTACCCCGCTGCGCCTGCGGCATGCGATTAAGAATGCCATTGCCGAGGTGAACAGCGAACTGTGGGACTACCGGCGGGAGCAGATTGCCGCCAGGTTCAGCACCCTGGCCGATGTCCCCGCCGACCGTATTGACAGTGAAAGCGTCAAAGTGTCTTGCTACTTGCGCGCCATTACCGCCCTGACTGCCGCCTCCCTGGCGGAACGTTATCGCGGCTATGACGCCAGCGCCAGCGGCGGCAAAAAAGCCGAGGACGTGGAAAGCCGCATTGATGAGCTGTGGCGCGACGCACGGGTCAATATCAGCAACGTGGCCGGCAAACCCCACTGCATTATCGGGCTGCTGTAATGAAAATCACTGCACTGCAAGGCGATACGGTGGATGCCCTGTGCTGGCGCTACTACGGGCGCACGCAGTCCATGGTGGAGCAGGTATTAGCCGCCAACCCCGGACTGGCGGACCTGGGTGTTATTTTACCCACCGGCACCCCGGTGGAGTTGCCTGACATCGCCGCTGCAGCAGTACGTGAAAGCTATCAGTTATGGGATTAATACATGGAAAAAATCACGACGGCCATGGCCTACAGCATTGCTTTGCTATTGGCCTGGTTTGGTGGCCTGTCACCGGAGGACAAAGCGTTGCTGGTCGGCACGGCTCTCGGTCTGGGCACCTTTTTGGTGAACTGGCACTACCGGCGCAAAAGTTATCTTTTGCTGGCGCGCCATGGACTTTGCCGGGGAGTGTATGAAGAACACCACCGTTAAGCACTGCGTCGCGGCTACCGTTTTGGCGCTGGCCGCACTGCTATTACAAAGCCAGCCGTTAAAAACGTCCCCCGCTGGGTTACGGTTAATCGCGGAGTTTGAAGGGTGTCGTCTCGTTCCCTATCGTTGCACCGCCGGGCTGTGGACCGACGGTATCGGCCATACCGAAGGGGTAACCCCGGACTGCACCATCACCGAACGACAGGCGGCGGTGAACTTGATAACAGATGTGAGGCGTATTGAGCAGGGTATCGCCCGCTGCATGGCGGTCAGCCGGATGTCGCAGACGGTCTATGATGCCGTGGTGGCCTTTGCCTTTAACGTCGGTATCCGTGCCGCATGCTGCTCTACCCTGGCGTTTTTTATCAATCAACAGCAATGGCCTGAAGCCTGCCATCAACTGCCCCGATGGGTATACGTTGGCGGTGTATATTCTCCAGGACTTGAGCGCCGCCGTCAGGCGGAAATGGCCTTATGCCTGAGCGGGGCCGGTTGATATGCGTGTGCTTTTCACCCTATTACTGGCAGCGGCAGGTTTATTCGTTGCGCAATATTGGCAGCACGGACTATTACGAAACGAACTGGCCCAACAACGCTGTGCTGTCACGACATTGGCAGCGGATATCGATTGCCGCGACAAAGCCATCACCCTACTGCAAGACGAACGGCGGCAACTCCAGCGCGCCGAACTTGACCTGCGACGATCACTCATCGAAGCCGGTCAATCAGTACAACGCCATGAACAACGGATCCAGGGATTACTCAGTGAGAATCAGTCATTACGTCAATGGGCCAACAGCGCTTTGCCTGATGCTGTCAGCCGGTTGCACCAACGCCCCACCTTTGCCAGCGCCGCAGATTACTTACGCTGGCTGTCCGAGAGTGACAAGCTGCCCGATACCGGCGAGCCAGCCGAACAGTAACGGTGATTTAAGTGCCGATATCCGCCGTCTGGAAGCCACCTTACTCGCCTGCGGTTTACAGGTGGACGCCATCAAACAGTGTCAGGAGCGACAGGATGCTGAAACCTAAACAGCTACGGCAGGCTTTAACGAACAGCCTGCCGCTGCTGCAAAACAATCCCGATAATCTGCATCTGTTTATCGACCATGGCCGCATTGTCTCCACCCTAGCGCCGTCGCTGTCGTTTGAATACCAATACCAGCTTAATGTGGTGATCACCGATTATGCCGGGGACGCGGATTTGATTATGATGCCGGTGCTGGCATGGCTGCGGGAAAATCAGCCGGACATGATGGCGACCGAGCATAAACGGAACACCGGGTTTACATTTAAGGTGGATGTGCTTAGCGACACGCTCAGTGATATCAGTATTGATTTACAGCTTACCGAGCGGGTGATTGTGAAAGAGGAGAACGGAGTGCTGCATATTGAGCATGTTCCGGAGCCAGCGATGCCGGAAGAAGTTACCCGACCAAGGGCGCTTTATCTCCATAAAGAACTGGTGAGCCGCTGGCATGAATGAATTAGAGCATTTTGACCAACGCCTGGAAGGGCTGATTGCAGCACTTAGCCCTCAGGCCCGCAAGAAATTGGCGGTGACCATCGCTAAGAAGATGCGCGCCAGTCAGCAGCAGCGTATCAAACGCCAGCAGGCCCCGGACGGTACGCCCTATGTTCCGCGCAAGGCGCAGCCGCTCAGGAAGAAGAAAGGGCGTGTTAAGAGGGAAATGTTTTGTAAGCTGCGGACTCATCGGTATATGAAGGCGAGGGGTGATAGTGATAGCGCGGTAGTGGAGTTTACCGATAGGGTGCAGCGGATAGCGCGGGCGCATCACTATGGGTTGAGGGAAAGGCCATTACTTCATGACATTCATATAAAAAATGAAGAACGGCCTTTAATAGGATTCAATCTTGTTACCAAAAATAAAATTTATCTACAAATTTTAAACAATTTAGTAAACTACATTGAATTTAGTTAAGCTGACTCCGCCAACTTGCCAACATAATTATTCTCATATTTTGATAAGTATGAGTTTGGAATTGCAGGCCATTGTTTAAAAGTATAATAAAAAGAATAATCATTATTTATGATGTCATCAATTAATCTTCGCGCTGGAATTTCTTCATTTAAAATGATATGAGCACATACACTTACAGCTGACTTATTATCAATACCTATTGCATTCATTAATGCTGTTTTATTTATCTTATTGTTTAATGATTTATTTGCCAACTCCTTATTTATGATCAAAATATTTTTTGAGTGAATATCTTCATAATCATTCCGGTTAATATTTAGTAAATTTATGACTTTTTGATAGGCACCCTCCCGGAGATAGGCATAAGTTAAGTTAACAAGATAATCTTGATATTCAATACCAAGGGAAAGTGCCTTATCTAAAATAATATAGCTATCTTCGTATCGTCCTAGCTCTACCAAATATTTCCATTTAAGCATTAGCCAAGTTTTTTCAGAAATGGCATCTTTAGTTTTTTCAAGAAGCTTTTCGCAATTAATTTCATCAATGGTGTCAAACATTAATATTTCTAAAATCTTAGATGCGCATTCTTCAAAATTTTTCGCATCAAGGGATTTTACGGCATACTGTTTTGCTTGTTTGAGATCATGATCGAAACTTAAAAAGTGCTCTGCACTAAAAATAAGCAAAGTGGCATCATTTTCAAGAGAAAACTCTTTAGAATATCTTTCAAATAATGCCATATTGGCTTTGATATTTTCATCTTTTAATTTTAAATTACTCATACTAGAGTGTATGTCTAGCAAAAGATGAAGTATAGTTGTTTTTTTGTATGAAGAAGATAACAAATAAATATTATTCAATTCAGTAATGATCTCCATTGTTTTTTGAAGAGTCTTTTCAAACTTTATGAAATTTATTCTCAATGCTAAGTAATCTTCATCATGAGGATTTATTGATGCCATTTTTTCAAGCATCACTTCCATAGATTCCTTATATTCTTTATCATTAATTACAAGTAAATTTCTTTTTCTCAACGCTCGTTCTTTAATATGCCAAGCTCGATTATCCAAACTAGGATCTATTGTAAGACTTATATCCAATTCTGTTAAAATTTTATTGATGGGCGGTTCTTTCGGTGGATGTTTTGATTCAATATAGCTTAGACCAGCTGACGCGAACTCATTTCTTATAGATGAATTATATTTAAACTTCTCCAATATGGATGAAATATATTCATATCTATCAGATGTATTTATAAAAAGTGTCGATTTTAAAAGATGGTTCCTCGGACTAAATTCATCCATTTCGATAAGCTTATCGACCTGAATTAATGCTTTCTCATATTGCTCTTTGATTTTATAAATTGAAACAAGTCTGGATATATAAGTTCGCCTTAAATTTTCATTATCACAAATGATAATATTTTTTTCAGCCTCTTGTTCCGCATCATCATATTTATTATGTTTTATTAAATTATCAATTGACAACAGATTTCTAAAATCAATTTCTGTAAATGTCTCACCATCAATATATTTATCTTGAGATAATTCATTAATTAAATTTGAAATATCAAGTTTATTAGTATGACTCCTTAATTTACTTATATCCTCTGAAATGAATTTATTTGTGGACAACGAAAAGCTATCTTGTGTAAAATTGTTTAATATAATATCTCTTTTAGATGTTTTGAAATTTGCATCCAGAGATAGACCTTCTCCCTTTATATAAAAATGCAACTCAGCGAGAGCCTGATCAAATCCTTGAATTTCAATATAATACACTCTTTCTTTTTGCAAAATCTTTATTAAATCAGAATTTATTTCATCCTCATCCCTTAGGCACCAATAGATCCCATTAACTAAATATTCCTCTTGACGAAGTAAATGGTCAACAACTGTCATAATCGATCGATCATTCCCAGCGTACCCCATGAAAATTAAACCGTATTTTTTAGCAAACTCGATTAATTTATCTTTTGTATTTATTTCAAGGGATTCAGTTTCATTTAACGTGCTTTTAATACTATCAAAAAGATAATCACCATGTAATTTTATTATTTTTGGTCTCGATGAATTTACTGACAGTCCCCTTATAGAAGAATCATGTGCCCATTGCGATGGTCGCTCACGAGAAAACTGATAAAAAGCCTCATTGATTAAATCATCAAAGTTTGTTGTAAATACAGTATCAAAAAAACCGCTTTGAAACAAGCTGACTAAATATGAATATCCAATTGATGGCAATTTACCATCAACTTGCTGTTCAACAAAACGGCGCCTTTGTGAGGGGAGGTCAAAAACTTTTTCAAATAGCGATGAATACTCATTTGAAGAATCGTACCAAGTTGATTCGTTTTCCCGAAGGTAATCTTTTGCCTTTTTTTCGTCAGAGGATGCATCACCTGAAAGTAATTCATAAACCTCTTTACGCCATTCATCTACTAATTGAGTTCCCGATTGTATTCCCGAGGTAACGGAAGCTCCAGCACCTAAAAAAAGGCTATAATTTGGACTATTCCCAGATTTTGCCTTGACATAATTAGCAAGATCTTTAATCGTTCTTTTTTTGTAAGGTATTGTTTTTTCTAAATCTAATAATTTCATTGATGCTTCTCCGACGGTATTTATTACTATCCAATAGAAGAAAACATTAAAACCATAAAATTTAAATGGTTTTGTAATTATTAACATGATTTTGATGTGTAAGTCACGCAACAAATCAAAAAATTAGTTAACTTTCGTGTTATCAATCCATCATAAAAGTTATGGATAGACATACATCAGATAATAAATTTGAGACTATTAAATAACCTCGTTCAATTTGGCATCATCGCTTCTATTGATCTTGACAACTCCTTGTGCCGGATAAGCACTCGCGATAATACAACAACCTGGCTCCCCTGGCTGACCGCCCGCGCCGGTCGTACCCGCACTTGGTGGGCACCCTCCATCGGTGAGCAAGTTTTAGTGCTATCCCTCGGCGGCGAACTCGATACTGCCTTTGTGCTGCCCGGCGTCTTTTCCGATGAATTCCCCGCGCCTTCCGCCTCCGCAGATGCAATCCATATAGCCTTCCCGGATGGCGCGGTGATCGAATACGAACCGCTTACCGGTGCGTTATCTGTTATCGGCATCAAAACCGCGAGTATTAGTGCCGCTGAAAGTGTAACGGTCACCGCACCGCAGATCACCTGCACCGCCTCGACCCGTATCACCCTGGACACGCCCGAGGTAATCTGCACCCAAAAGCTCACCGCCCAAACCATCGACATCCAGCAAGGCGGCACCATCACCGGCAACTTGACCCACAGCGGCGGCAATCTCTCCTCCAACGGTGTGGTGGTGCATAACCATACCCATCTGGGCGTGCACGGGCCGACGGGCGGTCCGCTATGAACAACGCCACCTATCTCGGCATGAACCGCGACAACGGGCGCGCGCTTACGGATATCGACCATATCCGCCAAAGCGTGGCCGATATCCTGATTACCCCCATCGGCTCTCGGCCCATGCGCCGGGCCTATGGTTCGCTGTTATCCGAGCTGATAGACCAGCCGCAAAACGACGCCCTGCGCCTGCAAATCATGGCGGTGTGTTACAGCGCCATTTTGCGATGGGAGCCGCGTATCGCCCTGTCCGGCATTACCTTTGCCACAACCTATAACGGCAACATGGTGGTAGAGCTGTCCGGTAACACGGTCAGTCCCCAGGCTGATATTTCTTTATCCATTCCGGTGAACTGACCATGCCGTCCATTGATCTCAGCCAGTTACCCGCACCCCAGGTAGTCGAAGCTCTGGATTACGAAGTGCTGTTAGCCGAGCGCAAGGCCACGCTGATTTCCCTCTATCCGACGGAGCAGCAAGAGGCCGTCGCCCGCACCCTGGCGCTGGAGTCCGAGCCGATGGTTAAGCTGCTGCAAGAGAACGCCTATCGGGAGCTGATATTGCGCCAGCGTATCAACGAGGCTGCGCAGGCGGTGATGGTGGCTTACGCCAACGGACCGGACCTGGACCAGATGGCGGCGAATTTTAAAGTCTCCCGCCTGCTGGTTCAGCCCGCCGATATGCTGGCGGTGCCACCGGTGGCTGCGCTCTATGAGTCCGATACCGATTTGCGACTGCGTACGCCGCAGGCCTTTGAGGGTTTGAGCGTGGCCGGGCCCACCGGCGCGTATGAATATCACGCCCGCAGCGCTGACGGTCGGGTGGCAGATGCCTCGGCTATCAGCCCGTCACCGGCCTGCGTGACGATTTCCATCCTTTCTCGGGAGGGCGATGGCAGAGCATCCAACGACCTACTGGCGGTTGTTGAAACGGCGCTCAATGATGAGGACGTCCGCCCGGTGGCCGACCGGGTGACGGTGCAATCAGCGAAAATTATCCCTTATCGCATCGATGCCAAACTTTATCTTTTCCCCGGTCCGGAGGCGGGGCCGGTACGCGACGCGGCGGAAAAACGCTTAACGGCCTTTATCACCGAAAAGAGCCGTTTGGGCCGCAATATCCGCCTGTCGGCACTCAATGCCGCCTTGCATGTGGAAGGCGTGGAGCGCGTCGAAATATCGCTCCCTCAGGAAGATGTGGTGCTGGATAAAACCCAGGCCGCTTACTGCGAAGGTTATCAGATAACCCTGGGCGGTGCCGATGCGTAACCGCCTGCTGCCGGTGGGCTCCAGTCAGCTTGAAGTGGCGGCCGCCGAGGCGTGTGCGCGGCTTGGAGAACTGGCCGTGCCGCTTCGCACATTGTGGAATCCTGACACCTGCCCGCTGGCGTTGCTGCCCTATCTGGCCTGGGCGTTTTCCGTGGACCGCTGGGACGAGAGCTGGAGCGAAGAAGCTAAACGCGCCGTGGTGCGCGCCTCTTTTTTTATCCATAAACACAAAGGCACCATCGGCGCACTGCGGCGGGTGGTGGAGCCGCTCGGCTATCTTATTCAGGTGACGGAATGGTGGCAGACCAATGATGCCCCCGGCACGTTCCGCCTGGATGTCGGCATGGTGGAGACCGGCATCACCGGAGAGATTTACGGCGAGCTGGTACGTCTGGTGAATGATGCCAAGCCGGTAAGCCGCCACCTGACCGGCCTGTCCGTCCATTTGGAAACGCCCGGTATCATCTCGGTAAGCGCGGTGAGTTATGACGGCGACGAGCTCACCATCTATCCCTATTTCCCCGACACCCTTACCGTGGCCGGCCAGTGTGTCACCGGCGGTGGGGTGCATCTTATCGACACGTTACGAGTATCTTTATGACCATCAAATATTTCGCGCTATTAACGCACCAGGGGGCGGCAAAACTCGCCAATGCCACCGCCCTGGGGACAAAGCTGGAACTTACCCATCTGGCGGTGGGCGACGGTGGCGGGAGCCTTCCCACCCCGGACCCGGCTATGACAATGCTGATAAAGGAGCAGCGCCGCGCGCCGCTGAACTCACTCTCAGTGGATGCGTACAACCCAAACCAAATCATTACCGAGCAAATCATCCCGGAAAATGAGGGCGGGTTTTGGATACGGGAAATCGGCCTCTATGACAGCGACGGCGATTTGATTGCCATCGCCAACTGCCCTGAAACCTATAAACCCCGGCTTCAGGAAGGCAGCGGACGCACGCAGATAGTGCGGATGATATTAATCGTCAGCCATACCCAGGCGGTGATGCTGAAAATCGACCCGTCGGTGGTCCTGGCCTCGCGTCAATTCGTCTCGGAAGAGCTCAAGCGGCTGTCCGAAGCTTTCCGTAGGGAATTGCAAGAGCGTGCCGATTCGCCTGATTACCCCGACGCCAGCCTGACGACAAAAGGCATGGTTCAGTTAAGCAATGACACAGATTCCGGCAGCGACACTGTGGCGGCAACGGCCTGTGCGCTGAAAAAGGTTAACGACCTGGCGCTTGGCATCGCCGACAACCTGGCGAAAATGCTGGGCGACCCGGTCGCGGCCCGTCTCCATCTTGGCCTGGGTTTGTTGGCGCAAAAAGACACCTTGAGCGCCAAGGATGTTAACGCCATCGCTGTTGATGAGCTGGCGGGAATACCGCTGCCCTGGACACAGGCGGTCCCTCCCGACGGCTGGTTAAATTGCAATGGCGCCTCTTTTGATAAACGACGTTATCCGGCGCTGGCAAAAGCCTACCCCGAGGGAAAAATACCTGACCTGCGGGGACAGTTTATTCGCGGGTGGTACGGTGATCGTATCCCCGGCAAAGACTACGCAATATTGGGTTCGCAACGTAGCGTTTTTACCGGACCTGTCATGGCCACCTTAAAATATAACAGTGTTGAGGTCGTCGGCATTTCCGACGACAAGGAAACGAATAATGCTCCGGATAGTGAAGTACAGGACCCAGTTTGGGTTACCGATGCGGTCCCGGGCGTTAAGTATAAAAGCATGTTTTTATGTGCCGATGGCCCGGACATTACTTTCTTTAATTACATCACGAGGGCAGCATAATGGCCGACTATTCACTGAACATCCCCCGAGCCGTATTAAATGACCAGGGGCTTGCCGAGCAGGCCGGCTGGATAACCGTCTATGGCGCACATCCTTTAACCCGCGAATATTGCCGGGCGTCCATGGAGTATTTGCCCCTCGGCATCGGCTTACCGGAGCATGGATATCAAGACGCGCCGACATTACCGGGAAATGACGCCGCAATCTTGCGCGCTGAAAATGGCAATATCTGGGAAATCCAGCCGGATTTTCGCGGCAAGACGGCCTATGTTACGGCAACTCGCCAAGCTCATTTGATTACCGAACCGGGTGAACTGCCGCCGTCGTTTACCTTATTGCCGCCCGCTACCGATTATGATATCTGGACCGGCAAGCGCTGGAAAACCGACACCCACGCAGAAAAGGCTGCCGTGATAGCCAGCGCGGAAAAAGAAAAAACGCACCTCACCGAACAGGCGGACCGGCATATTGCCACCTTGGCGCGGGCGGTGAAATTGGGCATTGCCACCCCGGAGGAAAAAACATTGCTGACGCAATGGGAGACCTACAGCGTTTTACTGCGCCGGGTAGAGACCGCCAATGCGGCGTCTGTCATCTGGCCCGCGGTGCCGGGAACAGTCGCAAACTAAAACCGTCATTAAAATAGCCACGGCGGTTTCATTCGGCCAATTTTTTGAAGGCCTAAACCGCCTTGTATTTCAAACAGCCCGTTCACGTCGGCGGGCTGACATATTTCTCCGGTCAAAACAAACACGGATTATCATCAAATTCCCCGGTGCGCATATCATTCACCGCATGGGTCACCACGCCCCAGCAAATCGTTTCTTCGCCCATAACCTCTTCGCCCTCGGCATAGAGGGTGATGTGATTGGAGCCATCCAACTTTTCCAGGCCGCGCACCGGATATAACCGCACGCGGCGTAATGCAAATTCGCAGCCTATTTCCGCCACGATGATACTGCCGTCCACGGGTGCTAATGACCTGTCCACGACCAGCAGCGCATCCGGGAAAATGCCGACCCGATGTGCTCCTTGTGACACGCGCATAAGGAAGGTGGATGCCGGATGACGGATACAGGCAGCGTCCAGGCTGGTACGTTTTTCAAGATAATCCTGCGCGGGGGAGGGAAAGGCCATAGTTGTTATCTCACATTACTGTATATAATTACAGGTTATGATATAAACAGATGTTTGTGAAGTCTTGCTTAAGCTTTAAACAGCCGAACCGGCGAAACCGTCTGGTTTTATTGAGAAAATAAAAATGTCTATTGGGGCTGCATCGCTGTTGTCCTGAACCTGCCACGGCGCAACCCCCGAGACGGCTTATCACCCGTTACGTATGCTTGGCTGATACCCTACTCTTTGAGGTCAGCATGCCTTTTCAGCAACACACCATCGGCCCGGCAACGCTTTACTGCGGCGACAGTCTTGATATCCTGCGTGAGTTAAATGAACCGGTGGATGCGCTTATCACCGACCCGCCTTACAGCAGCGGCGGCCTGCATCACAGCGCGCGGACTCGATTACCGGGTGATAAATATCTCAACAGTGCTAAATATCATGAATTTTTTGGCGATAACAGAGATGCACGCTCCTGGTCATTTTGGATGACGCAGTGGTTGAGCCAAACCCGCAGACTGGTGAAACCCGGCGGTTATGCCATGGTCTTTTCTGACTGGCGGCAGTTGCCTAGCCTGACGGATGTTTTGCAGGCCGGAGGATATATCTGGCGCGGTCTGGTGCCCTGGGACAAGACCGCCTCCAGCCGCGCGCCGCATACCGGTTATTTTCGCCATCAATGTGAGTATGTGGTGTGGGGTAGCGTCGGCATGCTACCCAAATGCCGGCATGGCGGACCCTGGCCGGGACTGATTGCAAAGCGGGTTATTCCGTCGGAAAAGCTGCATATGACCGGGAAGCCGGTAGAGCTGATGGAGCAGCTGATAAAGCCGGTGGTGCCGGGCGGTCTGATACTCGACCCGTTTATGGGCAGTGCGTCAACGGGTGTGGCTGCGCTGCGGCAGGGGTATCGGTTTATCGGGATCGAGATGAGTCAGGAGTACTTTGATATTTCGTGTCAACGGCTTGAAACAGAATTGGCAAAGGTATAGTTGACTATGAATATGATCATATGAAAATTTTAGTCTTAAAAAATTCTATATTTGGAGTATGAAAATTAATGAATCTACAATTATGGACAGCTGTAATAACCGGCATAGGACAAATAATTGCTATTCTAATTTATCGACACAATACTATAAAAGACAAAGATCAAATCGACATCGACCTTATAAAAGAATTAAGAGAAAGGACTCCATCAACTTATCTTACGGAAAACCTTTTCATCAAAAGATATGGTTGTCCTCACGTAACCATTGATGATATTAAGATATTAATAAGTCATCCAAAGCCTCGGCAAGCGATACGAAAATATGTTTCAGCAAATAAAAGGATAGACATTTTCCATTTGCAACTTATTAACAAAAAGCTGATAGGTGTTTATTCCCCATCCTTTTCGACAGTTAAAAAAAGAGCATTCACGGCTACTGCTAATATAATGTCATCTTTGTTTTTCTATATAGCATCGTTATATCTGATAATAAAATCGCTAAAAAGTATACTGCTTATAAAAAATTTGATTATCACAGACAACATCATTGAATATACGCCATTGATAGCTGGTGTGTTGCTACTGACAATTTTATTTATTTTTTTTACATTTGCATGCGCCTTAGCCTCATTGAGCACAATTTTTTCTGAAACCAATTTAAGCGGAATAATTAAAGACTATGATAAAAATAAAGACAACATTCAAAATGACGATTTTTTAGAAAGATGGATCAGGAATTAATCTCCAGAAAAATGCCACTTAAAAAAATTTGAGTATATAAAGATGGCATCAAGTCATCAGGCTAGACAATATTTCCAAAAGACCTAAACGCACCTCTAATACCATCACATAAATTATATGCATGTAGACGTTACGTTTTGTTAGTTTCTTGATAAGAAGAGTTAATTCATGCTGCCTATGATGATTATTTTTTAATTTAAATATTGTCACCAAACTCTTCTTATTTTGAGAGACGGATTTTTAAAATACACCTTTCTTCTGCATAATAAAAAAGTTATCCTTAATTTTTTTGATATATTATCTTGTACCTTCTTTCACACATCAAAACTCATATGTGTTAAGTCGTCCAGGCATACATAATTGACCTTCTTTTCTATAACAAAGATATTCAGTAATGGCTAACTACCACCACGGCGCTCGCGTCCTTGAAATCAATGACGGCGCACGCACCATTTCCACCGCATCAACCGCTGTCGTCGGTCTGGTCTGTACCGCAGACGATGCTGATGTCGCCACCTTCCCGCTCAACACGCCGGTGCTTATTACCAATATCTTGACCGTTGCCGCCAAGGCGGGCAGCACCGGCACCCTCAAATCCTCACTGCTCGCCATCGCCGCCCAGGCCAAACCGGTCACTATCGTGGTTCGCACGGCCGAAGGCAAAGACGAGGCCACAACCACAGCCAATATCATTGGCGGCGTGGATGCCGAAGGGCGTTACACCGGTTTGAACGCCTTGCTGGCCGCTCAGTCTGAAACCGGCGTTAAACCCCGCATCATCGGCGTCCCTGGCCTGGATAACCTGGAAGTCGCCACTGCCCTGGCGTCCATTTGCCAGCAACTGCGGGCCTTCGGTTATATCAGCGCTTGGAACTGCAAAACGGTGGCGGAAGCCATTACATACCGCGCCAACTTCGGCCAGCGCGAGCTGATGCTGATATGGCCGGATTTCCTGGCGTGGAATACGGTCACCGCCACCAGCGATACCGCTTATGCCACCGCCTATGCCCTGGGGATGCGCGCCAAAATCGACAACGACACCGGCTGGCACAAGACGTTGTCGAATGTGGATGTTAACGGCGTTATCGGTGTTTCACGTCATGTCTATTGGGATCTACAGACTACCGGCACCGATGCCGATTTACTCAATGAAGCCTGCGTTACAACGCTGATTCGCAAGGACGGCTTTAAGTTCTGGGGTTCCCGCACCTGTAGCAACGACCCGCTGTTTGCCTTTGAAAACTACACCCGCACCGCCCAGGTGTTGGCGGATACCCTGGCCGAGGCGCATCTGTGGGCCATGGATAAACCCGTCACGCCAACGCTGGTTCGTGACCTGATGGAAGGAGTAAACGCCAAGTTCCGGGAGTTGAAATCCGCCGGGTACATCATCGACGGCACCTGCTGGTATGACGATGCGGCCAACGACAAAAACACCCTGAAAGCCGGAAAGCTGTTTATCGATTACGACTATACCCCGGTCCCGCCCCTGGAGGATTTGACCTTCCGCCAGCGTATCACTGACCGCTACCTGATGAGCTTTACCTCTAACGTGAACACTTAAGGGAAATTTATGGCTTTGCCTCGCAAATTAAAACTGCTGAACCTGTTTAACGATGGGTCCAGCTACCAGGGTGTGGTTACCTCCATGACCTTGCCGAAGCTCACCCGCAAGCTTGAGAATTATCGCGGCGGCGGTATGAACGGCGTCGCGCCGGTGGATTTGGGCCTGGATGACGACGCCCTGTCGGTGGAGTGGTCCATGGGCGGCATCGATGAGCGGGTGCTAAGCCAATGGGGCTCGGCGGGAGTGAACGCGGTGCCGCTACGGTTTGTCGGCTCGTTCCAGCGCGACGATACCGGCGACGTGACCGCCGTCGAGGTGGCATTGCGCGGTCGCCATAAGGAAATTGACTCAGGTGAGTACAAACAGGGCGAGGACACCGAGACCAAAGTCTCCACCCAATGCACCTATTACAAACTCACCGTGGGGGGCAATGTGCTGATTGAAATCGATACGGTCAATCTGGTGGAAATTGTCGACGGCGTGGATCGGCTGGCCGAACATCGCCGCGCCATTGGCCTATAGTCCGTTATTTTTGGGCCCCCCGAATACTTACAAGACAAATAAAACTCCACTTCAACTAGGAAAAAATCATTATGGATAACACCCTCACCCTGACTTCGCCGGTACAACGGGGCGAAACGTGTATCACCGATATCACCATCATCAAACCCAATGCGGGTACTTTGCGCGGCGTGCGTCTGGCGGATTTGGCCAACTCCGACGTCGATGCCCTGCTCACCGTGCTACCGCGCATCACCTTCCCGCAGTTGACCCGCCATGAATGCACGCTGCTGGAGCTGCCGGATATGGTGGCCTTGGCGGGGAAAATCATTGGTTTTTTGTCGCCGATATCGGACGAGACGGCATCCCCGCTTGTTTGACGGTGGATGACCTGATGGCGGATATCGCGGTGATTTTCCACTGGCCGCCGTCAGCACTCTATCCCATGAGCCTGCCCGAGCTCATCGGCTGGCGCGCCCTGGCACTCAAACGCAGCGGACAATCCGATGAATAATAAACTCCAACTGCAGGTCTTACTGAAAGCGGTGGACCGGGCCTCCCGGCCCTTTCGCGGCGTACAGACCGCCAGCCGACAGTTGGCCGGCGATATTCGCATCACTGAAAAAACCTTGCGCACTCTCGACCAACAGGCCGGGAAAATCGATAAGTTCCGCAAGGTCAAAGCGCAACTCACCGCCACCGGGACCGGGCTGCGGCAGGCCCGGCAAGAGACCGCGCAGCTGGAAAAAGCGTTCCATGCCCTGGAGAACCCTACCGGCAAACAAATTCGGGAAATGGACAAGGCCCGGCGCAACGTCGCGGCCTTGGAAGAAAAATATCGCAGCCTGCGCCAGTCGGTGAAAGCCCAGCGTACCGAACTGAGCGGCGCGGGCATAACTACCAGTCGGCTGTCGTCGGAGCAAAAACGCCTGCGAGACAATGCCGAGACGGTCACCCGTTCACTCAACCGACAGCGGGACGCTCTGGGCCGGTTGAGCCAGCAACAACACCGGCTAAGCCAAATCAGTCAGCGTTATCAAACCGGCAAAGCCTTGGCGGGTAGTATCGGTGGGAAAAGCGCTGCCGCCTTTGCCTCCGCCACCGGCGCATTGTACGCCGAGGGACGGCTGATAGCGCCGGGCATGAGCTTTGACCGACAG